>CAZBAX010000061.1:0-33717 GCA_964489725.1 uncultured Anaerolinea sp.
TGTGTGACACAATCATCCCCATACTCTTCATAGAGATGCAGGATGCATTCGGTGTCGCTGCGTGTGCGGAACTCGTGTCCCTTCTTCACCAGGTCCGCGTAAAGTTCGGGGAAGTTATGCGACTCACCGTTAAAGATGATCCACAAGGACTCGTCTTCGTTGGGGATGGGCTGGTCGCCGCCGGTCACATCGATAATGGCAAGACGCCTCATGCCCAGCCCAATGCCAGGTTCGGTGTGAAAGCCGTCGCTATCGGGTCCGCGGTGGACGATGGCTTTCGTCATTGTCTTCAGGAGATGTTTCTCAGGTGTTCGGTTGTCTGAAGGGGAGATACCGCAAATGCCACACATAGAATTATTTTACCTTACCAAAAAGTTGAGATCCTAACCAGGATAAACCCTATGAGAAAAAGCGAATCCGCTAATCCACGCTAATCCTCGCGAATGTCCGGAAAAGATTAGTGCAGATTGGCGAAGACACCTACACTTGCGCCATGTGCAAGTGTTAGCGGACAAATGGTATTTTTACACAATGCCCTTTAGCCTCTTCCAGAAATTTTTTCCAACAAGGCTGCATATTGCTGAGCCGTATTTTCCCAGCCAAAGGACTGCTCCACGCGTTGACGTGAAGCGGCGCCCATCTGTTGCGCACGGGATGGATCCTGAATCAGTTCCTGCAATGCAGCGACTAATGATTCCAGATTTTCAGATTCCACGAGCAGGCCTGTCTTCTGATGTACGACCAGCTCTTCATTACCTGCAATGCGCGAAGCGATGACGGGCAGTCCGCTTGCCATGGCTTCGAGCACGGCATTGGGCATACCTTCATGCCGCGATGGAAACAGGAATAGATTGGACTGTTTATAACATTGGAGGAGTTCCTGGCGCGATTGCCAGCCGAGGAAGACCACACGATCGGCGATGCCTTGCGACCGGGCTAATGATTTCAGGGCTTCCATCTCGGGTCCATTACCAGCGATATGCCACTGCCAATCCAGATGTTTGAGCCGGGCCAGGGCGCGGATCCCAAGATCAAATCCTTTTTGATGGACGAGCCGCCCCACCGAGAGAATGAGAGGCGGCTGCCAGCTTCGTTCCGGGCTGGTGTAGAAATCCAGGTCCACGCCGTTGGGGATAATGGGGAACTCAAAGCGCGAGTCAAAGGCGCGTGCCAGGTCGCGCAATCCGTTGCTATTGGCTACCACGGAGGAGGAATTTCTCCAAACCAGCCTCAGGGACGGAGCCAATAATTTATGATACATCCGAAAATCATACGGGCGGAAGCCGGGTACGTCACCGCCGCGCAGCGAAACAATGTAGGGGATCTTGAAGAGTTTCCTGAGCAGGTACGCGATCATACCGGAGGGCGCGCCAAAAAACGCGAGGCTGGCGTGCGGCCGGTTGCGCGCAACCAGGCGCGAGATCCACAAGGAAGCGGTGAGAAGGAAAATGAGCTGTTCCTGCGCGCCGGAACGGTCCTGTTTGCGTCGCAGGGAGGGAATGCGGTAAACGGTCAAATTGCCAGAGCGCTCCTCGTATGGGAGATCCTCGAACCGCGATGTGATTACAATCGTTTCATGTCCCATCTCGGCGAAACAGCGCGCGATGTGAGCCGTGGCGTTCCCGGCGCCACCGCCGATCGGCGGATATTCGCTGTTGATGAGTAAGAGTCGCATGGATGATGAACCGTCCCTTATGGGCAATTCTGTGCGTCAGGGTTGGGCACGTAGATCTGGATCCGATTCCAATCTGTATCGAACCGCTCGGTTGGCTGATAATAACAAATGATATACGGCGCCACGCGCGTGTTCCAAATATTGTTCTCTTCCTTGACGGCGCCGGTATCCTTGATTACAGTGTTTTGCGGGTTGGCCACGATCATCGAAAAACGATGATTGCGCAGGTCGCTGTAGAAACGATCGAGATACGGCTCGTTGTTCGACATGGCCATTTCCATCAGGGTCACAGCCTCATACTCCGGCACGAATGGCGCATCCACCTGCCGGAAAGCGATCAGTTGTCGTTCATTGATGAGCAGTACAGGGCCACTTTTACCAGCTTCATTCACCATCTGCGTGACCGCCTGAAAAGCTTTCTCGTTTTTTTCTTCATTGTAGCGATCGCGAGTCGCCAGCGAAGGGATGATGAACATCATCGGGATCAAAACAGCCAGCGACAGGAATGCCCACGGCCGGACGGGCAACGCCCTGCGGGACTCAGCCGCGACCTGCCCGCCGATAGAATAAGCGGACACAATCCCGAGCATCACCGCGAAGGTGTCCATGTTGTGCAGGTCCCCGCCGCCGCCAATCTTCACGCTGACGGCCAGACTCCCAATAAAGAGGACCACGAGCATGGCGAACAACCCGAGCCAGCGCGTGACGTGCAGTGATTTCCATTGTTGTAGAGCCATCATAACAATGATGGCCATGAATGGAAATCCGAATAGAAACATCGCTGGCACCACTCCCAGAAAATGATTGTCATTCGGCCACAGCCTGTACCACAGCAGATCAGAATTGATGCTGGAGGCAAACGCTTCCACATTGGCGCCGTTTCCCGAAAGCGGAATGTAGGCGGCCTGCGCGAGCAATGCACATGCCAACCCAACGATCATCCATAACGCGGGAGGCGAGAAATAGGCGATCATTTGTTTCCAGGGCGAGCCGGATTGATTTGCTGTAAATGGTGTTTCCAGCAAATAGATGGCCGCAGCGATCATGGCAGGCATCGGGAACCAATTGACCCGGCTGACTCCGGCCCACAGCGACGCGGCGATCACCGCCAGAAATGTGCGCATGGGATGCTTTGCAGATACGAACACCATGGGAAGGATGACCATCGGTTCAAGATGATAATAGACTCCGACGCGCAGAAAGAAAATAAAGAGCCCGCCTGCCAGCAGCCACTTCACAACTTTCTCGTTCTGAGGAGTCACCCGGCTGGCAATGGAGATCGTGGCCCAGGCAGTTAGAAGGATCCAGAGTAAAAACTGCCAGAAGCGGTGTGCAGGTAATCCCAGGCTGGGGAATAGAAATGGGATCGACTGAAGAAAGTAACGAGTGGGATGGAGAGTGGAAAGTGGAAACTGCTCGCCGTAGATCGATTTCGAAAAATATAAGGATGCATAGAAATAGCGGCTGCCCTCCGACCATCCCATCGAAAGCGGATATGCCGTCACCGCGCCGAAACGGATCCAGGTTTCATAGGCGATCCCCAGGATCACAAGCGTGCTGATGAATGCGAGCGGCCAGGATGTTTTGAAAGTGACCTTCAAGGCTGCCACGCTAAGCAGGATCACCCACCAGCACATCCAGAAATATGCGTGGGAAACAAGCAACGGATCTATAGAAGGGTTCTCGATGGTTCTGCCAACGTTGAGTGAAAATTTCGCCCAGGGGATCAGGAATACAAGCGCAGCAAAGACAACGAATCCGATCAGGCGCCATAGCACAGAGTCGAACACTGGCGTGTCCAGTGCCGACAAGGCCCGCAGATGTGCGCTGCCGCCGCGAGCCAGACGGATGAACATCCAAATGCAGAAGATCGCTGTCGCAAGGTACAAAAGAAGAATCCCGCCCCAGGCGGAGCGGGTCAAGTCCATGCCCAGTTCAGAAGCGCGCAGGAACGACGCGCGCGCCGCCATTACGCTAAAAAGCAACGTGGCAACGAAAAGGGTCAGCCAGAAGGAACGAATATCGTTTGTTTCGGAGTGCATTGACTACAAATCTTCTCAAAAGTACATTTCCGTCATTGCGAGGAGGGCTCTGCCCGACGAAGCAATCCTATTTACGGCGCGCAGAGATCAAATGTTGTATAAGATTGCTTCGCTTCGCTCGCAATGACGAGGCTAGGGTGTCCTGAGGCAAGTTCTAGAATCTAAACAGCCGCATCCGTAGAGGATTTTTGTTTTTCAGACATGGCCGCCAGCGCTGAGGGCAGGAAGAACGCGCCCGGCAAACTCGAGATCACGAAATAGGCGCGGATCAGAACGCCCACCGTCAGGCTGAGAGCAGGCGTTACCCCGGCCACTGTGGAGAACAGGTAGGTGAACGATAATTCCTGCAGACCATATCCGTTGATCGAGATGGGGATCAGGGTAATGAAATAGGTGAGACTCCACAACCCGGCGATCATCCAAAAGGAGACGTGCGTACCCAGGTCGTCGAGGAACAGGTAGATCGACCCGAACAGGCAAAGCATGTGGATCCAGGTAAAGACCAGGGAGAGCAGCAGCGACCCCGGTTTTTTCACCCAGATCGAAAATGTTCCAAGTGTGCGCCAGCCAAAATGCCACAAGCGTGCCGCTGTGGTCTTGATGTAATCCCAGGGTTTCCTGAGAATGCCAACGAAAGACAGGCTCGCAGATACGCCCGGGATCACGTTCCAGGCATAGATCAATCCGATGGGGGCCGTCATAAACATACCGAGCATCCCGATCAGGCGGTCGGCGGCAATGGATGCCAGGCATACGGCCCGGTCGTATCCCATTTGCATGGCGCCTGCCAGCCGCAGCACATCGCCGCCCACGGTGGTGGGAAGGAAATTCGTGGCAAACAATCCGGTGAAGGTCAGGAGCATACTATCCTTGAGCTTGATATCGATCCCGCCCGCCCGCAGCAGGGTATGCCAGCGAAACGTTACAGCAAGACGGGAGATCAGAAACAAAATAGCTGCCCAGACCAGATCGATCACCTTGATCATGCGCATGGCGTTCAGGATCTCGTCCCACCCCCCATCCCGTAGTAATAAGACCAGCAAAACGATAGCCAGCAGCGTCCCGCCAATTTGCAGGATGCGCTGCCGGTTGCTCGACAACCATGCAAGCATGTTTATTTCTTTCCAAGTACGGTTCGCACGGTGTAGGTCGTTTTGCCTTGCGACTCGTGATAGGTGCGGGCCAGAAGCTCTGCGATCAATCCATTTAAAATGGATTGAAAACCAAGAATGAAGAACATCACAGCGATTTGGAACAACGGTGACCCCATCACCGCTACGCCTTCCAGCGTGCGCCGAATGAAAAGATAGAGCAACTGAATTCCGCTTCCTGTGATCAGGAGCATGCCAGCCCCACCAAAGAGGCGGATAGGCTTATGAGCATAATCGAGCAGGAACTTTACGGTAAACAGATCGAGGATGACCTTTAACGTGCGTTCGAGTCCGTATTTTGCCTTGCCGAATTTCCGTGGGTGATGGCGGACAGGGACCTCTGTGATTTTCGCTCCAATCGAGTGAGCGAACACCGGGATGAAGCGATGCATCTCACCATACAAACGGAATCCCTCCAGTGCATCGCGGCGATACGCTTTCAGTGTGCATCCATAATCATGCAGATGAACACCGGTCACCCACGAGATCAATCCATTTGCCATATTGGATGGGATCGTGCGCGTGATGGCATTATCCTTGCGATCCTTGCGCCAGCCGCTGACGAGGTCGTAGCCTTCATCCAGTTTGGCAAGCAGCATCGGAATATCGGCCGGGTCGTTCTGTAGATCGGCATCCAGCAGAATGATGGTATCGCCTTCGGCGTGATCGATCCCTGCCGCGATGGCAGCGGTCTGTCCGAAATTGCGGCGGAATACCACCACACGTACATGGTCAGGGTATTTGTTGGCAAGCTCGGTTAATACGTCCACGCTGCAATCACGTGAACCATCATCCACAAAAACGACCTCCCAGGTTTGATTAAGAGGCTGCATGGTCGCCCAGATGGCATCCATCAAAATCGGCAGGTTCTCCTCTTCATTGTAAACTGGAATGATTAACGAAACTTTCATTGTGTTCTCCGAAAAATATACAACGCATCTTCACATCTGGAGAGTTTGCCCATATCGTAGGGAATCTCCATATAATTTTTTGCCTGCAGAAACTCACGCAGTTCGGTCGACATAAACTGCTCCCAAACGATCAGGACGTCGGCAGAGTTCCGCCATTGTCTGTCCAGCTCCTGGTTATACATTCCCATCTTTGGTAACTGTTGTGTATCCCCCACCACATAACCGCCACCTGCGTGAATTTGAGGCGGAAATATTTTTATATCCTTCGAATATAACATCAAAGCAAGATGTTTCCCGCTGCCTCGCCAGTAGAGCTGGCTGCCCGCCGGCACTGTTTGCGCCAGTGACCGGCCAGCCTGCTCGTAATATGACAAATAGTCACCAGAACACGTTCCTCCAGCTCGGATGTTGGAAACAAAAGAGAGCAGCAGGACGAGCGCTAATGGGCCGGATACGACCGAGTATACAAAGCCGGGTTTTTGCGTGCCCGCGAGAAAAGTACGATGCACGCTCCAGGCAACCACCCACAATACAGCACCAAGCAGGGCGCCCGCAGCCGCAGAGGCAATTCTTCGTTGCGCCGCAGGCAGCACATTCAAAGAGTGAGTAAGTACATCCCGCAGAGAAACTGTCAGAAACTCACCCTCAGACACTATTCGATTGATACGCGGCAGCTGGATATGATCCAAAATCCAATCACCCCAGACCGGATAGTAATAGAGTCCCAGTATGGCAGCAAATAGTAGAACAGTTAAAAATAACGCGATCCGGCGGGACTTTGAGTCTTCCAGTCCGTTTTGTAATACGATCATGACAAAGAAGAAACCTATGGGAATATAAAACATTTGATAACCGGAGAAACAATACACGCAATAGGGGATGAACAAAGATGCCAGCGTATGCATCACAAACAGGATGAGAAAGGTCAACCCCAAAAACACCGCCATCTTGAAGCGGCTGTCGCTCTGCCAATGCTCTCGTTTTGGGAATAGAACCAGGGCGCTGACGCCTCCAAAGAAGACCAGAAAATTGTCGTACATGCCCGTTGCAAACGATTGCAGCATCGCCAGCCCACTGGGTTGAAATGTCTGGTAGGTTTTCTCATAGTCCATCGAGGCGCGGAAATCATTCAGAAATGGTGTCAGAGAAGCGGGCATCCAGGGGGCCCACAATTGCAGGATGTTGGGCCAGTAATAGATATGAAATGCGATGAACAGCAGCGCACAGGTACTGAGCGACCATAGACCCGCTTTTTTTCCGTGCTGCCAGAAAACATATAATACCAGCATGGCCGGTACCACAACCAGGTTTTGGCGGGTCATTACAATGAGAACGGACAAGACAGACCCCGCCACCACCTGCCATAGCGGCGTGTCCTCCCCCAACACAAGGGCCAACATCCAGGCGATCATGCAGGCAGTCAGTCCCTGGGAGAGTGCTTCACTATAGAGCATGATCTGCTGGCTTGAGAGGGCAAATGCCCAAACGGCTGCCGCCGCCCACCAGCGGCCTCCCAGGCGCAGGGTTGCCAGCCCAACCCCGGTCACCATCAAAACAGACACCAGCACAGCAAAATAACGCGCTTCACGCAGGCCGGGCCCAAACCAGTATTGAATATAGCCCGGGATCAAAAAGGCGAGGGGTGCTTTATTCGTCCAAAAGCCATACTCTTGAAAGGGCTGATACTCGCCCCGGGCAAACATATAGCCTTTATATAAATACGCGCCTTCATCTCCTATTGTGTCCTGCAAATGTGCGAAACGCCACGCTTGCATCCCATACAGCAGCAGACCCAGAATCGTAACGATCGCAAAGATGCGAGGTAAATCTCTCGATCGGTTCATGGAGAGGCTGTCATCGTTTATGGTTAAGCCGTTCCAGATCGGCGTCCACCATCATGGTGACAAGTTCCCTGAACGTGACCGAAGGTTCCCAGCCCAGCTTGACACGCGCCTTGGCTGGATCGGAGATCAACAGGTCCACTTCGGCAGGTCGGTAAAAGCGCTCGTCTTGAACCACGTAATCGTTGTAATCGAGCCCCACATGGCCAAAAGCGACTTCACAGAACTCACGTACAGAATGGGTTTCCCCCATGCCGATCACAAAACTATCCGGTTGGTCCTGCTGCAACATGCGCCACATGGCATCCACATAATCACCTGCGAAACCCCAGTCGCGTTGTGCTTCGAGATTGCCGAGACGCAGTTCCTTGGCACGGCCCAGTTTGATGCGCGCCACGCCGTCCGATATTTTGCGGGTGACGAACTCCAAACCGCGGCGCGGGCTCTCATGGTTGAACAAAATACCTGAAGCTGCAAATAGACCAAACGATTCTCGATAATTGACTGTGATCCAATGCCCATATACCTTGGCCACGCCATACGGACTGCGCGGATAGAAAGGTGTCTCTTCACGTTGAGGAACTTCCAGCACGCGGCCGAACATTTCGCTTGAAGATGCCTGGTAAAAACGGATCTTCGGATCAACGAACCGGATGGACTCCAGAATGCGGGTGACACCCAGGGCCGTAATATCACCGGTCAGCGCTGGCTGATTCCACGAGGTGGGCACAAAGGATTGCGCAGCAAGATTGTATACTTCGCCCGGTTTATATTCTTCGAGCAGCGACAACAACGACCCCTGGTCGTGAAGATCTCCCTGAACGACAGTCATATCGTCCAACAAGTGTTCGATACGTTCATACGTCACAGTGCTTGAGCGGCGGGCTACGCCAATGACCCGATATCCTTTGGAGAGCAGTAACTCAGCCAGATACGATCCATCCTGCCCGGTGATTCCTGTTATGAGAGCGGTAGACATTGATTCTCCTTGGTCCAAAATTCAACGACTGAATTATAAACTTACATGGGTTTGTGTCAAGCGCGCGATCTATCACGCCACCAGCCGAACCCGAGGATCAGCCCCCAAAGCCCCAGGATCAACGCGACCATGACCGCAAACGGAAGTTGGAAGCCCACTTGTAGATAACGGTTCGCATACCATTGTGTGAATATCAGCAGGAACACGGCTTCACAGGCCAGCAAACGCACAAACCAGACGTTGCGCGTCTCGCGCCACCACACCCAGACGTATCCCGCTAGAATGGACTGCCATACGAACAGGATGGCCCGATAGCGGGGATTATCCCAAAGGTCACCGCCGGCACGCAGCGCGGCCAGCAGGATCCAGAGCCACGTGACCAGCGAGAGCCACAGGATGATACTTCGTCTACGCTCAGTATGCGTCGTTCGGGATGCCGATCCGGCCGCGGCGACAAACGACAGGATCAGCATCGGAAGCAGCCCATACCAACCCGCAGCCCGCGCGATCCCGATGATCCTCCAGATCGGTTTTGTCGGATAGATCAGCGTGGCCGGCAATACCGGCTGGAATACACCATAACCGGTGATGAACGGCAGACGGTACCAGGACGGTTCATATCCGCCGTCTCCAAACCGGTCACCCAGAATTTTTTGCACCCAGCCTGACTCCCCTTCCGCTCGATAGGACGTCAGGCTGATCGTGGACTTCAGCCAGCCGTTGACCACGCGCAAGGGCGAACTCGCATCGAACTGCCCGGAACGATTAAGGGACAGTGAAAGAAAGACAAGTCCCAGGACGAACACAGCCGCTATAAGGATCATGACTGTCCATGATAGTTGGCGTTTCTCATTTGCGAAGAACAGCCAGCCAGCCAGGATCACAATTGTGATGAGGGCTGCCGGCGTGGAAACGAGCATCATTCCCACGATACCAAGTCCCAACCAAAAATATGCACTCTTTTTGGAGTCGAACGGCTTGCCGTTCGAAGCAGGAGCGAGTGTCGCCACGGCGCCACGGCGACGCTCCTGGACTCCAAAGTTACTAAAACCCCACAATGCGAATGAACTGAACGTCAGAATATACGGCTCGCGCATGGCGTATGCGCCGAGCAAAATACTTTCAGGATACAGGGCAAAGATCCAGGCGGCTGCCCAGGCGACGTTTTCCCCAAAGACCTGGCTCACTGCCTTCCATAAGAAGGGAACACCAAGTGCCGCAAAGAACGCCGAGAACAAGATCAACAGCAACGGACGCTGCGCGTCGGGCGAAAGATAGCGATACATCAAGGCATTGAACGCCAGCAAGCCGCCATATTGATCGGAGGAATATCTCTTGTTGAACGCATCCAGAATGGGACGGTCGGAGGACGCCAGCTTCCATGCCTGGTCATCGCGTGTGTGAGCGTCGGTGAATACATAGCCGGCCTGATCGTCTTCATCTGCATGACCGTATACCGGCAAGGCAAGATGCAAGGTAACTCCGACAACAAGGCGTAGCAGGAACGTCAAAGCGAGAATATAGGTCAACATCCTTCCGGCATTTGCCCAGCGGAGAGTTAGAGTAAAAAGTGAGAAGGAAAAAAGTGAGACGAAAGAGAAGGCTGCGAAGCCAATAATCCAGTTTCCTTCTTGCATGGATGCAAGCAGCGCGCCTAACAACAGTGAGGCGGGAAAGATGGTAATGAAATCTTTGGGGGTGATGTTATTTACTTTCATGGAAATCGATTCAGTATACGCTGGGCCCGGGCCAGCCAGGTATAACTCTGGGCATCCTGCCTTGCCTGTCCGCCCAATTGAGCGCGCAGCTTCTCATCCTTAAGCAATCGTTCGAGGGCAAATTTCCAGGAAGGGATGTTGTCAGGCTTGCAGAACACCGCGTTGTTTTCATTCAACACTTCGCGGATCACAGGCAGGTAGGCAGAAGCGATGGCGCGACCGGTGGCCATATACTCGAACATTTTCATCGGGCTGGCTACACCTGCCGAGTCGGCGGTTCCGCTGGAGCCCATGATTGAGCTGCTGTAGGGCATCAGCAGTATATCTGCCGCGGACTGGTAGAGAGGAAGGCTGCCATTGGGAATAAAGCCCACAAACGTGACGTTATAGATATGGTTCGAGTCGACGCGTTGCCTCCAGAAGTCGATATCTTCGCGGCGGCCGCCCACCCACACGAAATGCGCATCCGGTATCGCTCTTGCGAGGGCAATAAACAGCTCCGCGCCGCGACCGGCATACAAATGTCCCGTGCACATCACGGTTGCGGCTTCGCGCAGGCCCAGGGTACGGCGGGCAGTCACGGGGTCCGGTAATGAGGCGAAGCGCTCCAGCTCCACGCCGTTCGGAGCGATGACAACATCGTCCAAATTCATCAGCATGTGGAAATCATTTTCCAAAACATGCACCAGCGCCTGGGTGATGGAGGCAAGTCGTTTGCGTCCGGGGAATCTGGCAAACATCCGATGCCACAGCGGACCGAAGGCGCCCGTCGGCTGAATGTGGATTTCAAACACTGTCGGAATTCGATGAAGCAGCCCAAAGACCGCTGATTGAGGAAACCATGTGTAAATCAGATCTGCCTTGAGACGTTTAGCGCGGCGGACCGCGGTCCACGTGAACATGCGGCGGCTGGCGGCGGAAAGCCATTCGATCGGAAAATCGGTTTGCAGTCCGTAATGTGATTTGAGATCCAGGTCGTTATCGTGTTGCTTTCCGGGAACGAGTAGTGTGGCATGATGCCCCAACTGTACCAGTGCATTGCAAGCTTTCATCACCTGAATACTATTGGCGGTATCGGAGGGGATTGTGGAGCCGGCGATGGCAACAATATTCATGTTTTGACTTCTTCCCGCCTTAGGACGGATAGTCCGCGCAAAACGTTCCACAGGACTGATACAGTAAGGTAGGCAGAGAAGATCATCGCACCGGTCAAATAATTTCCATGAGGTAACAAAATAAACATGAGTACTACTTCGATTGCGCCTGTGACGGCCGCCACCAGGAGCGGATAGGTGGGCTGCCCCAACGCCAGCAGCAAGGGACGATTCCAATTCATCACGTTGGCAATGCCGTAACCAACCAAAAGGATGAGAACACCCATGTACGCTGGCGCAAATTCGCTTCCATACGCGAACGGGATGAACCACCAGCCAAACGCAGCCAGCCCGCCGCCTGCCAGCAGCGTCCATACTCCTGCGATGGAACTGACTTGTTTCAACAATGTACGCGTAGATCCCCACTGCTTTTGGGCGATGGTGCGCGTGATCTCGGCATACGTGGGCCAGATGAACGGCTCGATCGGCAGCATCACCATGTTGATCAGGCTCGTCGCAAGCCGAAAGTACCCCACCTGCGCGTTCGGTAGAAATGCCGCCAGATACAGCGGAAGATTATCGCGAGCGAACAGGTTCACGGTCCCATTGATATTGGTGCTGAATGCAAAGCGGAAGATCTCTCCCCAGTTCGTCACATACGAAAGCGGGGTCGTGATCCAATGATTCCCCAATCGATTTCGTAGCTCATGCCCAGCAGATATCGCCACCCAGACCCCGGCGATCGTTTTCCCGATGAGATATGCGGTCAGCACTCCGGTTAACCCCCACTGCAAAAAGAATGCAGCCGCGATCAACACAGTCAGTGCGATGCTTTGGTAAAAATTAGCCTGCGCCACCTGCTTGAATTTATCGGTGGTTTGCAGCACGCCAACAGATGTTTCATAGACGATGTTCGCAAGCAGAAATAAACCATAGAACCGGAACAAAGGAGCCAGCGACGCATCTTCGGCAAATATCCATGCCCCCCAGGTCGATAACAGAAGCAGTACAAGATAGGCCAACACCGACACAATTGTTTCCGTGAACCCAATGCCTTTTACAAGGGCGGCAGCACGTGTTTCGTCCCGCTTCTCCAGAGCATCCCCTACATATTTGACCACCACTTCGCTCATACGAAAGGACAATAGACGATTAACACTCGACACAAAAACGATGATGGTCGTCATGGCCCCAAACAGCTCATCCCCCAGCAGGCGTGTAATGAGGATTCCCTGCACGAAGCCCAGCACAGCCGAAATCGTATTGCTGCTGAAAAGATAAGCGCTGTTTCGCAGCACCCGGCGGATCGTAGGATCATCGCGCAAGCCGGAACGTATTCGCTGCAGGATGGACATGGATGGTTTCAAGGAACTATTCGGCCGCGTCGGCTCGCCGGTAGACGGTGATTACAGATTGCCAGCGGCACCTCTCCGCCTTCGGAGCCGACATGACCTTCACATATTCCCCGGACTCCAGCATTTCATCTGTGAGATACACTTTTTCAGCGCCCTGCACCATGATGTAATCTGCTTCCTGTAACCATTGTGCTGCCAACACATCATTCCAATAACTGGAACGCAGCATCTGATCGGCGTCCCCGCCCAGGCGGTAGGAATGGACATGATTCAACTGGGGCGGATAGATCTCTACCTCAGGCATATACAAGAAGATGGCCGTGAGCCGCCCTTCCCAATAGACCTTCGAGCCTGGCTCGATCACCTGACTCAACTCTTCACCTGCTTTGCGATACGACGCAAATACATCGCTGCCTTCGCAACTGAAGAAATCGTTGCCCGCTCCCAACACCTTTGTCGGAGAGAGCAGAAGCCCCACGATCAGGAATAGATTCAGAGCGACAAGCCCGATCCTTCCCCCCGCGGCCTGCCCGCCGTTTAACCGGCGATGGATTCCCCATAGCGCGATCCCGCCAAGGACCAGGACCAGCGCGCTGACCAGCAGCACGAACGTCACACGGAAGAGCATGAGCTGCGGCAGGTCGATGTAATGGATCAGCGCGCCCCACAGGTAGGTCCCATCGAGCCTTTCGATCATCCGCTTGGCAAACTCGGAACTCAGGTCTTCATGGGTGCTGAAACCAATTCCCAGAATGAGCAGGCTGATCACGCTGAAGATCACGATACGGCGGAGCATCGATACTTCTTTGACGAGAATTGGCGCGGCAATCACAAGCAGCATCAACCCAAGGAAATCAAAAAAACCCACATACAGGAGGATACAGGAAATGCAGAATTCACCGAAAAACGACGCGTCCAGGTGGGCATAGTAAAGGACCAGCAATAAGACCGTCAAAAAGATGACGGCCCGCATCCGTTCGCTCATGGGTTTGAAGCGCAATGGCAGCAGCAACCAAACCGTCACCGCGCTGACCAGCGAAACGAAATGGAGTCGAAACGTCAACAGGAAATACAGGATCATCCGGTAGAGATTCGACGCTTCCGGCTCGGGGATCGTTGTCCCACCACCGCCGGGTATGGCTGCCTCTGAAACAAACTGAGGCGCAACAGGATCAGGCACACGCATCGCCCAGAACTTTAAATTGTCGGGATAATAAAACAAATTCCCAGCCAGGAAACAGAGCCCCGACGCTGCCATGGCAAGCAGCCCGGTCTTCCATCCGTGCTGCCAGAAAATATAGATGAACAGGATCGGCGGCACAAAGGCCATGTTTTCACGCGTCAAGACCAGTGGAGCCGTGAGCGCCGCGCCGAGCAGCACCTGCCAAAGCGGACGCTCCTTTCCCACCGTCAGCAGCACGATCCACACCATCAGCGCGGCAACCGTCCCTTCTGAAATCACCAGTGTATGGATCTTGATCTCGGCCGGGTTGAGCGCCATTGCCCAGACCACACCGACTGCCCACCAGGCGTTACCCCAGCGTTTTGCAAAGACCCACAACCCCAGCAGAGTCAGCAGGCTGAGGAAGATCATAAAATAGCGCCCGGTTTCGAGACCCGGACCGAACCATTTCTGAACGTATCCGGGAATCAAAAACGATAGGATGGCGTGGTTCGTCCACACCCCGTAATCTGCAAACGGAATTTGCTGCCCGGTGGCGAACAGATATCCCTTGAAGAGATATAACCCTTCGTCGAGGAAGGATGTTCTGGTACGAGCGATCTCCAGTGCGGCGAGGAGATAGGCAAGAAAACCTGCCGCCGAAAGAAATGCAGGAAGCCAGGGAATGGAGATAATTCTGCGCGCCGATGCCGCGATGTTTTGCATGTGCAATTTCCTATTGGGTCAGAATTTCACTGGCCCACTCGCGTTCGGCGTTGTACCACTCCACCAGCTTCTCAACACCGGCTCTCATGTTGAACTGCGGCTCCCAGCCCAGCAGCTCCCCCGCCTTGCTGACATCCGCCCAGTTGGTGAACATATCGGCAGGGTTCGGCGGACCATACTCCACGATCGCTTCTTTACCGATCACGTCTTCGATCAATTTGATCAAATCGTTGATGGTGATCACTTCGTGACCGCCGAGGTTGATGACTTCATAGCCCAACGGTTTCAAGGCCAGAATGGTGCCGCGGGCGATATCGTCGATGTAAGTGAAGCCGCGCGATTGTTCACCATTGCCGTTCACCTGCACCGGACGGCCCTCAGTGATCCACTGCACGAAACGGAATAAGGCCAGGTCGGGCCTGCCAGCGGGACCATAGACAGTGAAATACCGAACCACGCTGATATCGATCCCGTATAGATGATGATAGGCATGACACATCGCCTCCGCTCCCTTTTTGCTGGCCGCGTAGGGTTGAAGCGGCTCGCTGCTAGACGCGGATTCGGGCGTCGGGTAGGGTGGATTCGATCCATAGATACTGGACGTGGAAGCAACCACGAATTTTTTCGTCCCGGTCTGTCGGCAGATCTCAAGCAGGTTCAAGGTTCCAGTCACATTGCTTTCCACAAAGACCCAGGGATTATCCACACTGGCGCGCACACCCGCGCGCGCCGCCAGGTTGATCACACCTTCGAATGTCTGATCCTTGAACGTGTCGATCATTGATTTGTCTGAAATATCGAGCTGATGAAATGTAAATGCAGGTGAGGTCTGAAGGCGCCTTAAACGATACTCCTTCATGCGCCGATCATAGGCATCGTTCATATTGTCGATCCCCACAACGGTATGCCCGTCTTTAATGAGCAAGTCAGAGGTACGCGCGCCAATGAATCCCGCCGCACCCGCTACCAGATAGTTTGCCATCCAATTTCCTTTCTACGCTTCCGTCATTGCGAGCGGAGCGAAGCAATCTCCAGTAACATGAGATTGCTTCGTCGGCTTCGATGCTCTCGCATCTCAGCACTCCTCGCAATGACGGGATTAAACTACAACCTCACCACGTTCTCAAAGCTCTTTCCAACCTTGCGTGTGGCATTGCGGCTGTCGAACACGAATTGCGCACAATCCACAATGTCTTTGTAATCATAAGCTTTGTGGTTGGTAACGATAACCACTGCATCCGCCTCTTTCACAGATTTCATCAGATCAGTGATGCTATCCATCTTCCAGCCTTCTGCCTCGTGGTGAATATGCGGAATATATGGGTCATGATATTCCACGAGGGCGCCTTTTCGCTGCAGCAAGGCAATCACATCCAGCGCCGGAGATTCACGCACATCATCGATATCTGGTTTATACGCCGCCCCCAGGACGAGGACTTTCGATCCCTTTAACGCTTTGCCGCGGTCGTTCAGTCCTTCCATCACGCGGCTGACCACATAACGCGGCATATTCGTATTGATCTCGGAAGCCAGCTCGATGAAGCGGGCATTGTAGTGGAATGATTTCATCTTCCACGAAAGATACAACGGATCGATGGGGATACAGTGACCGCCCAGACCCGGACCCGGCGTGAACTTCATGAAACCGAACGGCTTGGTGGCTGCCGCGTCAATGACTTCCCATACATCCACGCCCAGGCGTTCGCACATGATCGCCAGCTCATTGACCAGGCCAATGTTGATCATGCGGAAGGTATTCTCCAGCAGTTTTGCCATTTCAGCAGCTTCTGCCGAACTGACCGCATGAACGGTCTCGATCGCGCCTTCATACCAGGCAGCAGCCACTTCACTGCATGCCTCGGTGATGCCGCCCATCACCTTGGGCGTATTGATCGTTGTCCAGTCTTCGCGGCCGGGGTCGACGCGTTCGGGCGAAAAAGCCAGGAACCAGTCTTCACCCACCGTGAGCCCATGCTCGATTCCGAGCTTGGGAAGCAGTAATTCACGGGTTGTGCCGGGATACGTGGTGGACTCCAATACGATCACCATTCCCTTATGCATATATTTTGCCAGTTCCTCGGTGGCCGAAATAATGAACGACATATCCGGGTCACCGGTCTGGCGCAATGGCGTCGGCACACAAATACTCACGGCGTCGAGATCTTTCAGCACCGAAAAATCAGTGGTGGCGGTGAGTAATCCCGCCTTCACAAGCTTTTCGACGGACGACGTCTTCACGTCCGGGATGTAGGAGACGCCCGTGTCAAGGGCATCGATTTTTCGTGAGTCGGGATCGATGCCCGTTACGTGGAATCCTGCTTCGCCGAAGACCACAGCCAATGGTAGTCCTACATAGCCGAGTCCCAAAATTCCAATGCGGGCTTTCTTGTCCCTGAGTTTCTTGATGAGGGTTTCTTTGGTAGACATGTTTCTCCTTGATTGTATTGACCGCTCATGCGAGTTCACGCAAACGGTCTGCATTGATTCGTTCCAAATTCATGAGGATCGCGTCCTCATTGTTATCTCGATAATATCGTCTGCGGCGTCCCACTTCCACATAGCCGAACTTGCGATACATCTCCTGGGCCGCCAAATTACTTGCGCGCACTTCTAAAAATGAGCTCTGCGCACCCTCGCGCACGGCAGACTGCAATGTGTAAATCAACAACTTGCTCGCGATGCCCTGTCTGCGATACTCGGGATGTGTGGCGATCGTGGCAATATGTGCTTCATCCACAAACAGCCAGGTGACGATCATCCCCACCACGCGTCCATCTGCTTCAGCAACCCAGCAGCGTGAGGAGGGGTTATCGGTCAGCTCAAAACGGAAGGATCGCTCGGGCCAGGGCAGGCTGAATGAGATCTGGTCGAGCTCGACGACAATCGGGATATCCTCCAGCGTCATCCTGCGAATATACAGGTTCATGATGCCACTGGTTCGGTCGTGTGCAGATAGATCGGCGCCAGTGCAGCTTCATCATCCACGTCACCGCTTTGCCAGCGCGCCCAGGCCAATTCAGCCAGGACCGCCGGGCGGCGCACCGATTGCGCCGGTGAGGCGAGTTTTACGTTCACTTCATCTTTTGCCAAACGCTGACGGTCGTGCGCTGTGAACTCTCCACACACAATCGAGGGAGTGCGAATCTCATAGACCAGCTCTTCGACGGGAACGACTCTAGCCAGGCCCTTGGCCTGCCAGCCATGCTTCGAGCTTTTATACCAGCCGACAGCCAGCCTGCTGCGCCCGGCCTGAATGGCGGCCAACAAGGGCAGCTTCGACACAGGTTGATTCGCCGCAAGGATATCCAGTGTGGGGACGCCAACAATTGGAAGATGCCGCGCCAGCGCCAGTCCCTTCACCAACGATAAGCCGACGCGCAGACTGGTAAACGAACCGGGTCCCAACGCCACGCCCAGCGCTCGGATGTTATCCATTGTCAGGGCAGAACGTGAGAGCATACTTGCCACAGCAGGAGCCAGCTCCACCGTATGCCGCTGGCTGCTGCGCCAGGCATATTCAGCGACGACCTGCCCATCATCATATACAGCCAGCCCAACCTGAGCCGTGGAGGTATCGACAGCCAGCAGCATCAGCCGGCTCCATAGGCAGCACGACGGATGATTTCCAGCAGCTCATCGTAACGCTTACCATGTGCCTTGAATTTCATTTCGCGTTCGTCTTCGTTCATATATTCCAACTGCACCCACAGACGCTCGCGCGGGATCAGTCGTTCCATGCGCTCCGGCCACTCGATCAATAGCGGACCTCGGGCCAGCATCGCGTCGATGTCGATCTCCTCCGCCTCGTGTGCAGAATCGAGACGGTACGCGTCCATGTGGAAAAGCTGTCGTTCGTTCCCGTCCCGATATTGATTCACGATAATGAATGTTGGGCTGGATACGGCGTCCACCGAACCCCAGCCTTCGGCAACACCTTGTACAAACGTTGTTTTTCCTGCTCCAAGATCGCCCTGCAGGCAGATCACATCGCCTGGCTGCAACGCTCCGCCCACACGCCTGCCCATGTGGCGCGTTTGTTCGGGACTGCGGCTGAAAAAATCCACCGTGTGAGAATCCAAAACAGGCATCCAAAAGATTATATCAGGCGAATCTGCCTACGCTTCTGGCAAGCGTGGACTGTATGTAGGGCAATCGCATTTGAAGCTTTCTGGGATGACCAGGCGTGCGAATGCACTCAAAAAATCCGCTACTCTGCGCTAATCTTCACGAATGGTCCTGAAAAGATTAGCGAGGATTGGCGAAGACACCTGCACTTGCGCCAGGTGCAAGTGTTAGCGGAAAAAAATCCTAATGCGATTGCCCTACGTGGACTGTCTCCATCAACCACGTAATTCTCACAGGATTGCCAGATTTGGAACGCAAATGGCGCGAAGAGGCGAATTACGCTCATTTTCCAAGATCTGTTCGCGCCATTCGGAGAGTGGCAAAACATCCTCCCTTAGGGATGCTGCCTTCGGGACGGTGTGAGCGGAGACGAAGGACGCGTTGAGAAAGAATTATTACCAGCTTTCACAAGGGTTTGGATTCCACCGCCTGTCTGAAAATAACTTTGCCTTTAAAAAGATTTGAAAGTTGATATTACAATAAAGTACAGTAAATGATGCGGCACTATGTACTTGCTTTCGATTAAGATTAACCGGTGACAGTCATCTTATAATGAAGATTAGAAAATAAATACCGCAAGCATGTCACCCTGAGCGTAGCGAAGGGTCTCTACTCCCGAAGTTCGAGACCCTTCTGTCGCAAAGAACACTCCCTCAGGGTGCCACGACTTTTGAAATAGAGTTACGGCTCTGATTTCTTAAAGAGCATTGAGATGATTGTCACCTAATAAGAGGAGAGCAAATTATGCAAGGATACATCGATGGATTTATAAACGCATTTATTCTCGGAATTCCCAACCTGCTGACCGCGCTGGCGATCTTTTTTGTCAGTCTCTACATCGCGAGGATCGTGAGCAACCTGCTGCGCCGCGTGCTCAACCAGCACAAGGCTCCCGCGGGTGTCACACATCTGCTGGCACAATTGGCCTTATGGTCGATCATCGTCGCCGGGACCATTACCGCGCTGCAGCGCTTCTTTAATGTAACGGCCTTTCTGGCAGGGCTTGGGATTCTTGGCTTCACAATCGGCTTTGCGTTACAGGATGTGATGAAGAATTTCGCCTCGGGCGTCATCCTGCTGTTACAGCAGCCGTTCCATGTGGGTGATACCATCGGCGTGAAAGGATTCGACGGCACGGTCCTGACGATCGACCTGCGCTCTACTGAAATGCGCGCCACCGACGGACGCTTGATCATTGTGCCGAACGCGGAGATCCTGGCGAATCCCATTATCAATTACTCACGCGGCGACCATCGCCGGGTCGACCTGAGCCTCAACCTGCCTCACACATCCGAGCCTGAAACCATCCGACGCATCTTTCTGGACGCGATCCAAAGCGTCGAAGGCTTTATGGACGATCCGAAACCGACCGTTGTATTCAACAATCTAACAGATTCTGCCATGGAGCTTAATGCAAATTTTTGGGTAAACATCAAGAAGACGGACCCCGGCCAGGCAAAAGATGAAGTTTTAATGAAGGTAAAAGCAGCACTGAAGAAAGAGGGGATCGAGATTCCCCACCCGGTACAGGCTCTATATTCAGTGGGTAAGTAATAAGTACACAAGTAGACAGGTACACACATACGCCTATGTACTTGTATATCTGTGTACGTGTGTACCTGTCTACATTTTCACCCCTCCAACCCCAGCTTCTCCCCAATGATCCCGGCGATCGTCCGCGCAGCTTCAGGGCGTCCGGCACGGCGACAGTTTTCGATCACCTGCTTGCGTTCCTCGGGGCGCGAGATCCAACGCGTCAAGGCTCGCACCACATCCCCGGGTTTGGGCGCCCACACTCCTGCACCCTCTTCCTCCACAAACGTCACATTGCCATCTTCCTGCCCGGGAAGTTTTGAGTATAAGATGATGGGCAATTGCGCGTTGAGCGCCTCGGCAACCGTGCCCGGCCCTGCCTTGGTCACGATAAAATCGGCAGCGCGCATAAAATTGGGCATATCACGGGTGAAGCCATAAATGCAGACAGTATTATTCCACTTGTGAGCTTCGAGATTCTCTTTCAGGCGCTGGTTCCGTCCACACACGATGACCAGGCAGATGTCCAGTCCCGAAGCGTCGATCTCCATGGCAGTCCTCGCCAGCGGGCCCATTCCCTCGCCGCCGCCAACCAGCAGTACGATCGACTTATCCACCGGCCAGCCAAGCTTCTTGCGCTGGGTACTCTTTCGCCCCAGCGGCTGACAGTATTGGTCTGCGACGGGCAACCCCACCACTCGCAGTTTTTCGGCGGGCATTCCGTATTTGATGGCGCGTTTGCAAGCCGTCTCGGTCGGAACCAGGATCAGGTCGGCGCGGTTGTCAAACCACAGGGCGTGGGTCGTCACCATATCGGTGACCACATTGATGAATGGCGGCCGATTCGTCCCGAGGGCTTTCAATGCAAATGAATTTGCAAATGGATGAACCGTAACGATCAGGTCTGCGGGATGACTCTTTACAAGCGTCTTCGCAGCCTGACGTGCCAACGGCCACATAGTTGTTGTTAGGAAACGGGCTTGTGTCCGCCCATCCGTGGCATGGAAACTCGCACTCCACAAGCGCGGTGCTTTGACCATGTATGGGTACATCTCCGCAGCGTGGTTGAACGGAATGGGCGCGTAATCTTTGAAGAAATCCACCATTTCCGTGGTGATACGCTTCTTATATTTGATCTTAATCGCTTCGATAATGGCTTCCGCCGCCGAGCGATGCCCACCGCCGGTATCGGAGAAATAGAAGACAATATGCGGCTTCTTAGGAGTTTGCTTGTTCATCGGTTTTGTGCTCGGTAAGATTGGTTTTGAGTCTTTTTGCAAGTTCGCGCCGGGTCAGCATAACGCGTCGTCCGCAGCCTTTACATTCCAGCCCAATATCCGCGCCCAGGCGCGTGACGACCCATTCATACGAGCCGCACGGGTGTTGTTTTCGAAGACGAAGATGATCGTTCAATTGAAGGTTGGGAAGCATGATGGGATTCAGTAGTCACTGATCCGTATTCAGTAATCAGTGGGAACATTATAAATTGAATTGTGATAAACTACGCACGCAAAATTCAGGCAGGAAACTGTTGCCGCCTGGCTGACAAATAAGTAAGCCCCTTCCAAAAGGCCATTGGTGCAAGTGAGGAATCATGTCCGATCAATATTATGCTGTAGAAATCGCGGGTTTGAAACGAAATCTTCGTTTGTTCGAGATCAAGCCCGGATTAAAAATCGCGATCCTCAATATCCTTGGGGATACCGAACTGGTACAGGTCAGTGCAAAGGCGCTGGCTGAAAAACTCAAAGAAGTAGAATACGATATTCTTGTTACCGCAGAGGCAAAATCTATCCCTCTGGCGCACGCGTTGTCTGTGGAAACGAAAAAACCGTATGTAGTTCTGCGCAAAGCGTACAAGCCCTACATGGGCGCGGCCCTCACCGCAGAGACGTTATCCATTACCACCGGACAGCCGCAAACCCTCATCCTCGATGAAAAGGATGTCGAGATGATGAGAGGCAAAAAGGTGGTGGTCGTGGACGATGTGATCAGCACCGGGTCCACACTGCAGGGCATGCGCATGATCCTGGGCAAGGCAGGCTCGTCGGTCGTTGCCGAAGCGGCCATCTTCACCGAAGGCGACCGCGCCCAGTGGAGCAATATTATTTCATTGGGACATCTGCCGTTGTTTACGGAGTAACAATGCAGGGTCGGGCAGCTGCCCGACCCTGCATTGTTATTTTATGAAAATAATTTTTGTTTTTTCTGACGCGGCATCTTTTTGATGGCGCGTTCTCGTTTCATAGCTGTCACACGATCTGGCTGGGCTTCGATATACACCAGCTTCACAGGCAGGCGCGTCTTTGTATATTTTGCACCGAGTCCTTTATTGTGGACGATCATGCGCTTCTGCGGGTCAATCGCCCAGCCTGTGTAATACGTCCCATCGGCGCATTCGACGATATAACAAAAACAGGCAGATGTAGTACGTGAACCCAAGCTGTGTACCTATTTGCGCGGTTTGCTGCGATCCCTGAGCAGGTCACCGAACAATCGATTACTGAACGATGGAACGTCCATCGGTTGCGAATCTCGTTTCGACCAATCTGCTGCGAAACGCTCATTCAGCCAGCGGTTGCGTCCGTTCAGCGCATTTTCGAGCCGGCTTGCCAGAGCATCCCGGTCCTGGTCTTCGATCTCATCGCGCAAATGGATCAGGGATGTAATCAGGGAGTTTAATAAGCGCACCACATTGTCGTGATCCTCCAGCACTGCATCGCGCAAAGAGGCAACATCCTCGTGATAGGCCAGGCCCGCCGTCACAGAAGCATAGGCCTGCCCGCCCAGCTTACGGGCCTCATGCCAGCCGGGTTTATCCACCGTCGTATCGAGCAGCGCGGCAGCGGTCAGTTGAGGCAGAAAATGCATCGATGCAAAAATACCATCTGCTTCGGCCGTATCCATGAGTAGAGGCACGGCGCCCAGGAATGTTACAAAATTCATGGCAAGGTTAAAAACATCTTCAGGTGTTCCCAGGGGAGCATCGACCACCATCAGCCCCCGTTCGAACAGGTCTGCGTGGGCGGCGCGTACACCGACCTCAGTACCATGCAGGTAGTCTGGATTAATGGCCGGGGTGAGCCCGATGTAAAACCGTCCGGCAGGCAAAAGCTCTTTGGCCCACGCGGCCACCCGCGCCTTCGAAGGAGCCGTATCGAGGACGAGTGTTCCTTCTGCCAATTCAGGAGCGATCAATTCCAGCGTTTCTTTCATCCCGGAGAATGGCAAGGCCAGGATCACGACCTTCGCATCGCGCACCGACGCTGGCAGGTTGTACTTCACATCGTCGATCGCGCCGATCTTCTGCGCTTCTTTAGCTGTGTGCAACTCTTTATCATGACCGACGAGGCGCACATCCACGCTGCGGGCCTTCAACGCCAGCCCGATCGAGGCACCGATCTGTCCCAGGCCGATAATTGTGATTTGTACTGACATGGCATCCTCACAGGAAGAGATATCGCGATTATTATAATGCTGAGGAGTGTTTGCAGGCCAAGTAGAATTTGGCCACACACGTGCCCCGGGCGCACACCGTCCTGGCGTACGGTGCCAGGGAGTGCCGGGGGAGAACGCCGAGTCCTCTGAGTTTTTTTTCCACCTGCCCCGAACGCAGGTGCGGGTCAAAGAGCTCTATGTTCTCTGTGGCTTGAGATCTAACGGTTTCTCTCGTCTTTCGATGTTCTGCCCTTTAAAGTGCGAGAACCGCGGACGCCGACCGCGGCTCTCTTGCGAAAGGAGGAGAAGAGAAATCACCTTACTGTCTCTAATTTATCACAATGGACTCAAACCTGCTTGACGTCAAACCTACGACTGCCCTACGAATACCCTACAACTAACAGGGATGTAAATGTCAATACCTGCCGCCGCTATCTATATCGGTGAACTGAACGAGACGATATTAGGAGACCTGCGCCTGGCTGCCTCAGACTTTGGACTGGTGGCCGTGGAATGGGCGCACTCTCAGTTTCAGTTTGATTCGTATCTCCAGAAGTTGAAGCGTCCCATCGAACCCAATGCGAAGAAGATCGCGCCGTATGCAAAGGAATTGCGCGAATATCTGGCCGGCAAACGGAATGCTTTCACCATTCCCATTGACTGGTCTCTTTTCCGTCCGTTCCAAAGAGAGGCGCTGCAAGCCGTGTATCGAATCCCGTATGGTGAAACGTGCACCTATCACGATATCGCCATCGAGATCGGCCGGCCGAACGCGTCGCGTGCCGTGGGACGCGCCAACGCCACTAATCCCATGCCGATCGTGATTCCGTGTCACCGCGTGATCGGCAGGGACGGTAAACTGCACGGCTATGGCGGAGGCGAAGGCTTGAAGACCAAGGAATGGCTGCTGAAAATGGAAGGGGCGGTGATGGCGTGATGTTTGTTGGAATTCTTTATCAGCTATAATTGACTTATGTCTACGGTTGCCAAAACGGAGATTCGCCAGTTCGCGAGACAGGTTGCTAAGCAATTCAATCCGCAAAAGATCATTTTGTTTGGTTCGTATGCCTATGGTAAACCAACCGAAGATTCGGATGTGGATATATTAGTCGTCATGTCCTTCAAGGGACGCAACCCCGAGAAAGCAACCGAAATTTGGATGGCAACCAAACCTAAATTTCCGATCGATATTATGGTTCGCAAGCCTGCTGAATTAGAGCAAAGACTAAAATTAGGAGATTACTTTTTCCGCGACATCACAGAAAAAGGTATAGCACTGTATGAAGCCTCTCGCACGTGAGTGGATAGAGAAGGCTGAAAATGACTGGGGATCATTGCATCGCGAAATTCGCGCCCGTAAAAATCCAAATTATGATGCAGCCTGTTTCTTCGCGCAGCAATGTGTTGAGAAGTATATTAAGGCCCGCCTGGTGGAAGAAGACATCTACTTCAAAAAGGTCCACGACCTGACGTATCTGTTGGGCTTGATTATAGAAGTAGAACCACTTTGGGCATCTTATGAACGGGATTTCCGGCTACTTACAGATTATGCTGTGGAATTCCGTTATCCGGGCGCCTCAGCCGATCTTGAACTGGCAAAGACCGCACTAAAGGTTTGCAAAAGCTTCCGTAACACAGCGCGGCAAAGTTTGGGAATATTGGATTGATTCGATTCGGCAATTGCACAGTTATCGTTGAGGCGAAGGCTTGAAGACCAAGGAATGGCTTCTGAAAATGGAAGGGGCGGTGATGGCCTGAAGATGATAAACTCATCGAAGATGTAAATATAATGTCGGAACAAATTCAAAAGAAAACCCTTTCCCCTTCAAAACAAGGACTTCGTGAAACACTGACTGCATTCCTGCTCAGGAATGAGTTTCTGATCCCGCTGGCTCTTTTTATCCTCTTTCTGGCCGTCACCCTGCCTGGCATCCAATGGGGCGCCTGGCACCCGGATGAGGTCGTCATCCGTTCGATCAATGCGCTTTTAGGGGAGTGGCGATTCAGCGAGATCAATTTCGACTATCCCGACCTGCCGCAGTACGCAATGTACTGGTTGGGCAAAGCCATCATGGCGCTGGGATACAACGCCGATGACCTGCTCGTCCCGGCGCGTGTCCTCTCGGCGATACTGGCGGGCTTCACCATCGTCCTTACCTATAAGATCGCCCGCCTGGCCGGGGGCAACATATATGTCGCCGGCCTAAGCGGACTATTCCTGTGGTGCGTTAGCGAGCTCGCGCACAATGCACGTTTTGCTCACAACGATACATTTGTCATTTTCTTTACAACGCTTTCATTGCTGTTCCTGCTTCACTATCACAAGCGGAGACATCGCGGCTGGCTGTATGCCACATTCCTGACGACCGGCATGGCCGCCTCCAGTAAATACATTGGTGGAAGTTTCATCCTTGCCCCGGTCCTGTATTATCTGTTCACAATGCGTAAAGAATTGCGCACAAATCTGTTCTCGATGGCAGAGACTGTTTTTATCAGCGCGGCGCTCACATTTCTTGGTTATGCCATTGGGACACCCAAGGCTCTGTTCGCGATGACGTATTACTTCAAGCGCGTCTTCGCGGCCCTGCAATGGCAGATCAATTATGGAAACCAGCCCGGCAACGTGCGCGGCTTCCTCGGGCAATATCAAACCCTATGGACAGGTTTAGGCTGGGTCATCTTCCTGCTCTTCGCGGCCGGCTTTTTGTGGGCCTGTTACCGGGTCTTTCAATCTACTCGTAACAAATCCATCCAGCAGGAGCCGCAGGTGAGCAGTTTTGCCGTCATGCTGCTGGCTGTGTTCGCGCTCGACCTTCCGATGCTGATTTCCTACAATTATCAGTTCCGCTACTTTCTGACCATTCTGCCTATTCTGGCCATCTTCTCTGCATTCCTTGTGGAATCGATATATACCCAGGCAATCCAACGGAATAAATCCTATGCGGGTTTCGTCACGGGTGTAGTGGCGTTGATCGTCCTGTATTCGTTCGCTCGTTTGGTCAGTGTTGCCCTGCTCTTCATGAACGACGCGCGCAAGCCGGGTGGAGAATTTCTCAAAACTCTTCCCATGGGTACTTCTCTGGAAGCTACTTTCTATACCCCCGACATCCCGGCAGATCATTTCGGGCGCGAACATAATTATCCGATCTACTTCATTCGCAGCATTCATGATGAAGTGCCTGCAGACAAGCGGTATGAATTCAATGCCGGGGAAGCCGGGTTGGATGACCGCCAGACCACCTACCTCGTCATCGACAGTTTCATCGCCGGCCGCTTCGACGACGAGTACACGTGTTCCCTCATGCCGTCGGAATGTGAATTCTTCCGGCAGCTCGCCACTGGAAGATCGGATCACTATACGTTGATCGCCGAGTTTTCGTACCAACTGCCCGCCTTCCTGCCGCAGATCGAGATCGAGTACGTGAACCCCACCATACGCGTGTTCGAGAGGATTCCATGAACGATTTCCGTTCCGGTTTTATCGCCATTATCGGTCGGCCCAATGTCGGCAAGTCGACGCTCGTCAACGCGCTGCTGGGGCAAAAAGTGGCGGCCGTCTCGCCTAAGCCGCAGACCACGCGCAAACGTCAACTTGGCATTCTCACGGCCGATTCGTATCAGCTCGTCTTTGTCGATACACCCGGCATCCATACTGCCAAACACAAACTCGGGCAGTTCCTGAACCAGGAAGCGCAGGAGTCATTGGAAGGCGTGGATGTGATCCTGTGGCTGGTGGACGTTTCCGTTAAACCGACCGAGGAGGACAAGCAGATCGCGTCCCTTTTAAGCAGCACACCGCGTCGGACTCCGCTCGTGCTTGCCGCGAACAAACTGGACCTGGTCCCGGCTGAGGCATTAGCGGCCCGGCTCGAAGCGTATCAGGCATTGGTGAGGAAGGATGCGAAGGTGATCTCGATCTCTGCGGCCCAGAATCAGAATCTCTCTGAACTGACTGAGCTGCTTGTATCGCTGAGTCCCTTTCGCGCCCCGGAGTTCGACGAGGAACAGGTCACCGATTCCTACGAGCGAGATATCGCCGCAGATCTAATCCGCGAGGCGTGTTTGTTGAACCTGCGCGACGAGGTTCCGCACGGAGTCGGCGTGCGTGTGGATGAATTCGCCGAGCGCGAAAATGGGATGCTGTACATCGCCGCGACCATCTTCGTGGAGCGCACCTCCCAAAAGGGAATCCTGATTGGCGAAGGCGGGAAAATGATGAAGACCATCGGTTCGATGGCGCGCAAAGAGATCGAAGACATGGGCGGGCGAAAAGTATTCCTGGAATTGCGCGTCAAGGTCTTGAAGGATTGGCGCAACGACGAAAATTCAATGATGCGCCTGGGGTATAAGATCAAGAAGAAAAAGAAGCACAAATAACGATGTAGGGTAAACAACGTAGGGTCGGGCAGCTGCCCGACCCTACGTTGTTATTTATGTTCATTCACACTGCACAGATTGTCTCTCCACCGGCGATCCAAACGCTTCATAAACAGGAACCCCATTCCAATCTTCCGGAGCATCCAAACCTAAGGCGAACGCGGCAGTGGCGGCCGTGTCCATGGTGTGAACGGTCGTCATCAGCTGCTTCGGCTGGATCCCCGGCCCCGATGCGATCCAGGGAATGGTCATATCTTCCGGCATCGAGGAGCCGTGGGTGTGGTCGTGGCCGCCATGGTCTGCGCTAATGATGATAAGAGTTTCGCTGCGCAGATTGCGCCCATCCAGTTCGGCGAGGAGTCTGCCGAGTGCTTCATCGGCGCGGAACGCCACGCTCAATTGCTCCGGGGAAAGCCAGCCATAGACATGCCCCATACCATCCACGAGGGGGAAGTGGATAAAGAGAAGTCCAAAGTCCTGCGGAAAGTTTGCGATCAGTAGATCGACGATGACCGATTCGCGATCGTTGATGAACACGAATTGATCTGTGCTTTCCGGCTCGGTCACCTGGCGGAGTTTTTCCTTGCCAACATACATGACGGTCTGAAGCCCGGCGGCATGTGCAATGTCGAAGAGATCGGTGCCGATGGCGTAGCCTCGTTCAGGGATGTAATCGTTCCAATCCACGCCATGCACAGAAGGGCAATAACCTCCCAACATGGATGCATGAGAGGGTAACGTGACGCTGGGACGAATCGTCTGCGCGGTCAGAGTGTAGGCGCCGGTCTGCATCAGGTTCATCAGGTTCGGCATCGGCGCGAGGGAAATGGCGTCGGGGCGAAGTCCATCGATGGACAGGATCAACACCCGGCGTATCTGAGGCGATGCCGTCGGCGCGGTGGTGGCCGTCGATGCAGCTGTTTCGGTTACAGCGGGAAATGTCGGCGCAAATGTTGCTGGTGGGGCAATCTCTGGCGGAACGGTGGGAACTGTGGTCGCACTACCCATTGATGGAGGCGTGGAGGATTGACAGGCGATCAGCAACAATAAAAGAGGGAACCATATGAAATTTCTTGTTATTCGCATTTGTGGATTGTACCTGTGAACAAAAGTCTTTTTACGCAATCGAACCTACGGATCAAAAACACTTATCCCGGTTTCATTTTGCATGATACAGCCAGAAAGCCTTGCGAAGGAGATCCTTCGGCTTCGCCTCAGGACAAGCCTTCGCAAGGCTTTTTTAAAGAAATCCGTGGCTAAGAATTTTCTGTTACAGCAATTTCATCTGAATTCAACATCACATCCAATTCATCCCCATATTGAATGCCTGGAATTTTCATCGCGATCACTTCCAGCAGCGATGGATTTTGAAAATGCCGAAGCTTCGTTTCTGGATGCGGATAATACACCCAGCCATCATAGTCCATATCTTTGAAGATCACTTTACAGCGTGAAAACGAAAAATGTTCCGGCGGATGCAGGTCTGTCCATTCGACGTGATGGAACGTGAACGCAGGCTTCACCATCGCAAACTCGAATGGACGGATATCCACATTCAACGAACCGTTGAAATATTCGTCAAGGTTCAGCCCGCCCGCTTTGAAGAACGGTCGCTGGCGGTTCAACGCACCGTAGGGATAATCTTTCGAAGGCCCAGATGCCACGCGGTAACCCTGTGCAACGAGGCCGTGAACTGAAATCCAGTTGGTCATGGCTAAAAGTATAGATGCCCCGCAGCCTGATCGACCTGCGGGACATTTGAGTCTAGCACTCCACTCGATAGGTGACTTCGGCCTGCATAGCGTTCGGCTCGGTCACGATCAAGCGGATCCAGTAGGTGCCTGCGGTCAGCGGAGGCGTGTAATTCTCGTCGAACTCCCGCGTGCCAAACGCATCAAAGTTTGTGGATTCGTTGCCTAGGTTTCCACCCAGTTGAGTCTCAAAATGCCATTTGACAACAGTCGGGCCATTCGTCTCGATGGACCCTGTGATCTCAGAAGGAAGGATCGGGCCGATGCAGCCTCCCACGCTGATCGTCTTCGGGTCCACATCGACTGTGACCCTGGTGACAGAAGCCTGAGGAGCTTCTGCAATTGGAATGGAAGCAATATTCCCGGCAGTATTTACGACACTGGCAGACACCCAGCATCGTCTGCTGGAATTTTGCGGGTCCACAATGTTCCACCAGGCTCCATCGCCGGTCTTACCTGTGATCTGTGAGCTTTGCCCCACCAGCAGGGCGCTGAGCGGCACCCATGCAGTGCCAGGTCCCAGGCGGCAATTCACATTCACATCCCGCGGGAAGGCAACAGGAATAGTGGGCGTGGAGGTCAATGTTGCCGGAGGTGTATTGGTGGGCGGGAGTGTCTGTGTTGGGAGCGGCGTATTCGTGGGCAATGTAATGGTAGGCGATGCCGATGCCTGTACGGTCGGCGTTTCGGTGGCCGGCACATTGGACGGCAGATTACAGGCCAGCATCGACAGGACGAGCATGAATACGGGTAGTAATGTTCGCAGTTTCATCTTCTCTCCTTTGATCTTGAGGTATCTTACCCAATCCGCATTTCTATGACAATAGACCATTTGGAGTCTTGCCAGGTGGATGCAGAACTTCAAGTGAGTTTAAGGAAAAAGACTCACCATGAAAATGATTTCATGATGAGTCATATTCTATCCGGTTCTATTTATTTCACTATCGGATATGGCACTCGACTCCTGTTCTTCACCAGATAATAGATCGTCTGCCCTACTTCGATGCTCGAGACAATGATAACAACAGCCAACACCACCATCGGAATCAACCAGGACATGCCTACGAACAGACCAGCATCCTCAGCCAGTGGAGTTCCCGCAAAATCGGAAACGCTCAAATCTACCAGCCTCGGACCTCGCAACATGGCAACTGCCAGCGCCAGATTGCCAACCTCCAGTACAGCCTTTGCGATACGCGTCTCCGGTTGCAACAATTTCTGCCGGATCAGGACAATACTAAGCAGGATTTCCAAAACTCCGATCAGGTTAATCCATGGCAGATAGCTAAAGAATGCATCCGAAAGGATCGGTGATATAAAGGTCCATTTACCGTCCGTCATAAATCCAAACCCAATGATGTCCGGATAAAGATTGAGCACGATCAGGAATGCCGCTGTAAAGAAGATTGTCACGATCTGCTCACCGAACTTCACCTGGTCGGGGTCGGGCTCATGAGCCAACTCAGCAGGATTCCACTCTTCATCCTCTTCAAATTCCTTTTCCGGCAGCGCGCGTTCCAGAATTGCGAATACGAGTACGATGTTCCCAAAGACAGTGATCAGTCCGCCGAGGATATCCAACAGCGACTTACCCAGATTCGCCAGAAATTCAGGTCCGCTTGACTCGGAAAATCCCAAACCTAGTCCAACACTAACCAGGGAGATGATGAACAGTATCACGACTACGATCTGGGTCACCAGCATGAATACTGGAAAAAGCTTCGGCCCGATCAGGTATTGTTTGGCACCATACGACTCAGCAACCTTGCGCGGCTCGCCATACTCCTTAAGCAGTTGAATAATAGTTGCCTCATCTGCGGGACCAGTAGATCCGCTCCGTTCCTCGAGCATATCTTCCAGTGTAGAGCGGATCTCGGCTTCGATGTCCACCCGATTCTTGCGCGGCAGGTGTTTGCCGACTTCTGCAACATATTGATCGATCAGATTCATGTTATTCTCCTTGCAACGGTCTACATGACCGTGTTAGCTTACTGACTTGAGCTGGCGTGCCTTACGAATGGAGTCAACCATGCTCCACACGTATATCCCGGCCGTAATGGCAGCGCTGATGTTGACACCCCATCGAGCTGACTCACGCACCCGTTCGAACCCATCTGCCCGGTCGAGCATGGATAGAAATTCCGGGTTGATCACCTCCTGGGTGGTTACGAGCGCTACGATGTAAATGATCGAGGCGACGCCCAGGATCACATTGGTAATGGTAAGTGCAGGTGTCCAGTTGCCGATCTTTAGTATGAATACTTCATGGATCAGCGTCAAAGCCATCAAAACAAAGAAGACAGGCAGCCAAAAGCTCCACAGGTTCGGGTGCAGGAACGGTACGTTGGCGGGCGTTCCTTTAAAGAGATTCAGCGTAGCCGGCAGCGCGATCCAGATCAGCAGGAAGAGTAGAACGGCGATGTTCATCACAGTCTCGGCAACACCGATCTGGCGCCTGCGCGGCAACGCCGGGAGTTGGTCCACGGTCCACTGTCGCGAACCGGGTTTTGGTAGGTCGTCTGGTTTTTCACCGGATCGTTCGAGCAGAACAAACACCAGCGTTACCCAGAACAAGATCTGCGTCCCCACGCTGAAGGCGCTGCCGGCTGCATCGCCCACCGCCCCGATAAGATCCAGCGGACTATTCGAAAGCGACAAAATAAACGTGACCACCGCCACAATCGGCAGCACCGTGAAAAGGATGCGCTGCAGCACTGTGAGATACCCTTCATACCACTCAGGACCGATCAAATAATGCCTGGGAGGCGCATACCTGGCAGCCAGCAGCTTCGGATCGCCGATCTGTTCGAGCGTTTCCACCACGGCCTTTTCGTCATTGGCTGCGGACGGTCCGCGTTCTTCGAGCATGTCATCCACCATCGTGCGGATCTCGTTTTCGATATCCGCGCGGTCCTTCTCGGGCAGGTGCCGGCCAACTTCAGCAACATATCTATCGATAAGATTCATTTCGAACTCCTTCACGATCCCAGCATTTGCTTCATGGTCTCAGCCATTATGGACCATTCACGTTTTAGTTTGGTCAGCACCGTTCGTCCCTGCGGGCTGATGACGTAATAGCGCCGCGGACGGGCTTCGTCCACAATGCGCCAATCGGACTGCAACAATCCCTGCGATTCGAGGCGGCGGAGCAGGGGATAGAGCGTACTCTGGTCTATCTCCATGCCTTTATCCGAGAGCGCCTTGAGCAGGGAGTAGCCGTACTCCTCCCTGCTCAACTGGCTCAGCACCGCAATGGACAGTACCCCGCGTCGCAGTTCCAACAGCATGTTTTGTACCAATTCATCGTTTTCCATGGATCACCTTGTAGCTCGTACTATACTGTATATCATACAGTATGTCAAGAGTAAAAGTATAAGGTGATAAACAAAAAGACGAGCTTTCGCTCGTCTTTTTTATGTTCGTGGGGCGGGCTGTCGAAGAACCCGCTATACCGCACTCGGTCACACACTTGCCCTGGGGCAGTGCCAGAGCAAGTGTGTGACTGTGGGTATTATACAAGTGGGACAACCCGTCATATTTGTTGATCCATAATCCGGATCGTCCCGCTACAAGCGAGACCTGCATCTTATCCTTCTTTTCGCCGCTTGAGAAACTGCTCCACCCTGCGAATGAACCTGTACAGCGGCGGACCCAACAACACTGCAATGAATATGCCGATAATCAAAAACTCATTCCAACTGATCGCAATGACCGGGCTGCACGCAAGTGTGTTGGCCACAAGTGCAATCAAACCAAACCAGAATCTTCTATTCATCAAATTATTAATCTAGCGACCTGACAGTTTAGCAAAAGGATGTTGATCGGCACAGGAAATCGGG
>CAZBAX010000062.1:0-33464 GCA_964489725.1 uncultured Anaerolinea sp.
ACAACTTTACTCGATTAGCCCTATTTCATTTACCTATTTTTGGCGAAGGTATTGCTAGGTGCCGTAAATAGGATTGCTTCGTCGGGCTCCACCCTCCTCGCAATGACGGAAATATATTTTTGAGCTGACTTATCATTACCTATAAATTATAGGCAGTGCGGATTTACGGACAAGTGACGTTCGTAACGGGTATCTTCCTGCTTAAAAAATAATCCCTCTTCTTTGAGAAGAGGGATTATCGTTATGCTGTTTCCTTTAGTCCTATTGCCTGTAGCATTTCTTCATTGCTCGAGAACTTGAAGGCTTCCAGCCCGCGCTTTTGGGCTTCCGCTTGTTCGATGGCTTCCAGCTTGCGCACATTGTCTTTTACCACGATTGGTTTGCCTAAACCCTTGAGCTTCTCCGCCACGGCTGCGGAGTTGGGTTCCGCCGGCTGCTTCGTTTGCAGATATTGCCAGACTGCTTTCGAGGCGTTGGTTCCATCTTTGCGCGCATAGCCCACCAATCCCGAGCTTGCCTTACGTGACCAACCGCCGACGAAAATATCCTCGAATGTCGATTCATACGAAACTCCATCGATGGGGAAGCGTGGAGTTTCGCTCTTCACAAACTCATTCCACTCTGTAGGCAGGCCAAACGATTCGTCCACTTTGTCACCGATGGCGAAGATGACAGTCTCCACATCCAGCCGGCGCTTGTTGCCTGTGCCTCTCGCTTTGGTATCGCCGTTGGCTTCCACGAGAATGTTGTCCTCCAATTCCACTTGTTTGAGTCTTCCGTTCTCATCGCCAATCATTTGCACCGGAGAAGCAAGGAACTCGAAGCGGAAACGCGTATCGGAGACTTTGGGCAACGCTTTCGGGAGGGCTTCCAAAATCGAAGCGCGGGCCGCTGCCGGGTCCTGATGAACCGCTTCCATGATCGGAGTCACGCGCCCGATCTCGGCGTCCAATGCGGCCTGATCGAGGTTGTCGATCACGTATTCCATTTCCTTTTTGTCGAACTTGACCTCCGCGGGACCACGTCGCACCACCGCAATGACCTCCTCCACTTTAACTTCGCGGCTGAGATAATGCGTAATGTCGAGCATCACGTTGCCCGCGCCGATCACTGCACAGCGCTTTCCGAATAAATAACTCTGCTGGCTGAAGGGTGGCAGGTTGTTATAAAAGTAGACAACATCCTTGGCGTGGTATACACCTTCCAGTTCCTCCCCCGGCAGACCGAGCCACTTGGTCCCCTGCGCACCGGCTGTCACAAGGATTGCCTGAAAGCCCATGGTGCGCAAATCATCGAGGGAAAGATCACCATCTTTTGCGACGGTCACATTTCCATAATAGTCGAGATTGGGCAATTCCATGATCTGACGGAACTGCTTGCGCAAGCCGCTTTTCATGGTGTGCTTGTTGGGATAAATTCCATATTCTGCCAGTCCACCCGGTTTGATATCACGATTGAATAAAACCACACGTGCACCCAGGTTGGCAAGTTCACGTGCGCCGAATAACCCCGCCGGGCCCGCTCCAACAACGGCGACGAAAAATTGATGCGTAGCAGTCACAAAGCCTCCAAGATCCTCTGAGTTTCCAAGAACTGGCTGATTATAGCCAAAAGGAAATTAGCGGACAAGATGAGTCTGTTTACTCTTGTGCAAGACTTCCAGCCGGCGTTGTAAAATACATCTTAAAACATTGCAATACTATGTTAAGATTATTATCTACACAATCCCAAATCTTCGATACGCTTGGGATGTATGGTGGAACCTGGTCATCTACAGTCTACTTTTACAGAGTGTCGCATAATTTCCTAAACTCTATGTTTGAAATTCAACCGTTAAATTCATTCAAAAAGTTCACTTTATTATGAGACAAGCGATAGATCGAACCAGTGTTACATGGAGGCCGTATGACTATTCCCGACCAGAACGAACCGAGTAAATTGAAAAAGATCCTCACGTCAGACCAGGATGATTCCATCTTGTCACGTTTACCCCGCAGCAACGGAGCCAGACCTTCCACGCCATCGAAACCTGCAACTGCTGAAACAGCTCTGGTTCCCGTGGCTGCTCCAACAACTCCGCCGCAGGAAAAGGAACCCCCTGTTGAGAAAAAATCATCTGGCTGGCGCCTCAAATTCCTGCCTGCGCTTTGGACGATTGCCAGCGTGATCTCGATGACAGTGAACGTTGTGGTGCTCATTGTCGCGTTGATGTTATGGCAGAACCGCGCTCCCGTGGGCGCGATCGCGAACGATCAGGTGGGGCAATTGCTGGGAGGCTTGTACAACAACTTTGTGCTCATGGATGAGGCCAACATTCAAACGTCCATTCACGTGGAGAAGGAGATTCCCGTCAAATTCGACTTGCTGGTCAGTGCTCCCGCAGATGTGACTCTCAGGGAAGCCGTCGTGATCGATGGAGCGCTGGTCACGGTCGCGACCGGCGGGTTGAATATTACCAATGCCCGTGCCCGAATTGTTCTCCCGGCCGGGCAGATACTCCCGGTCAACATCAATAATTTGGTCGTGCCTGTGGATACGAGCGTCCTGGCCGTGCTCGATGTGCCTGTTGATATCCCTCTTAACCAGACGGAATTACACCAACCATTTGTAGGGCTGCAGAATGTAGTCAAGCCGTGGTACTGTTTGATGAATTCAAATCAAGGCGTGTGTGAAGATGTTCCAAATCCACTCGGACCCGTGTTTAACCTATTACCTCAATGAACAATACTGTTAAAAAAATAACACTCTCGAACGGTCTTAACGTTTTTCTAAAAGAGATCCATACCGCGCCGATCATTTCCTCATGGTTGTGGTATCGGGTTGGCTCACGCGATGAAGTGCAGGGACGCACAGGCGTGTCGCATTGGGTGGAGCACATGCAGTTCAAAGGCACGCCCCAATTCCCCGCCAACATCCTCGATAAGTCGATCTCGCGCGAGGGTGGCAGTTGGAACGCATTTACCTACATGGATTGGACCGCCTACTTCGAAACCATGCCCGCCGACAAGATCGATCTTGCCCTGCGGCTCGAAGCAGATCGCATGGTCAACAGCCGGTTCGACGCCGAGGAAGTCGCCTCTGAGCGTACCGTGATCACATCTGAGCGCGAAGGTCACGAGAACGAACCGCTCTTCCAATTGGGCGAAGCCATGCAGCAGGTGGCGTTTCGTGTGCATCCGTATCATCACGAAGTCATCGGCGATATGGCAGACCTGCTGACGATGACCCGCGACGATCTCTACAATCACTACCGCGCCTTCTATGTCCCAAATAATGCGGTCATGGCTGTTGCTGGCGACTTTGATTCCGAGTCGATGTTAACGCGCATTCGGGAATTATTTGAATCGATCCCTGCCGGATCAGAACCGGCCCGCCTCGCACGACCCGAACCTGTGCAAAACGGGGAGGTGAGCCTTTCTGTGGAGGGACCCGGCGAAACATTCTACGTCCAAACCTGCTACCGTTTCCCGCCGGCCTCTCATCCCGATTTCTTCCCGTTAAGCGTGCTCGACAGCCTGCTGGCCGGCCCGAGCAACCTCAACATGTTCAGCGGCGGCATCTCGAACAAGACCTCACGCCTGTACCGTGCACTGGTCGATAAAGAGATGGCCGTCAGCGTCCATGGCGGCGCACAGGCAACGATCGACCCGTTCCTCTACACCATCACGATGACCGTCCATCCCAAACGCAAACCGGACGAGGCGCTGGCTGCATTAGATCGGGAACTTCAGCGCGTTCGAGAGGAAAAGGTGACCAAAGAAGAGATCACCCGCGCCATCAAACAGGCGCGCGCCTTATTTGCTTATGGCAGCGAGAACATCACCAACCAGGGATTCTGGATGGGCTACGCCGAGATGTTCGCCAATTACGAATGGTTCGAAACCTATCTCGAGAAGCTGGCGAAAGTAACCGTCAAAGATGTTCAGCGCGTGGCAAATGAATACTTCAAACCACAACGTCGTGTGGTCGGCACGTACATTCCGCTCGGTTAAGGAGAGAGATCATGGATAACGTTAAAGTCTCGCTCCCTGGCCCCGATGACATCACGCGTGAAGTCCTGCCGAATGGAATCACGATCCTGACACGCGCCAACTTCAATAGTCCCTCCGTGGTCGTGACGGGATACTTCGGTGCAGGCGCGCTCATGGATCCCGATGACAAGTTGGGATTGGCGGAATATGTTTCGTATGCGTTGATGCGCGGTACAAAGAATCGTTCGTTCGATAATATCTATAACGAGCTGGAGGCCGTGGGTGCAAGCCTGGGATTCAGTTCAGGGGTCCATACCTCAGGTTTCAATGCACGCTCTCTTGTAGAAGACCTTCCATTGTTATTGAAGCTGCTTTCTGAGTCACTGATCACCCCCGCGTTTCCAAAAGCTGAGATGGAAAGACTGCGTGCACAATTGCTGACGGGCTTGTCTATCCGTGCTCAAGATACATCCGACATGGCGTCTATGCTGTTCGAGCAAATCCTCTTCAAAGGTCATCCCTATAGCCGCCCGGAAGATGGTTACCCGGAAACTGTCCAAAAGATCAAACGCGATGACCTGCTGAAATTCCATCGCGATTATTACGGTCCGCGCGGCATGGTGATCGCCATCGTCGGCGCGGTGACTGCAGAAGAAGCCGTCAGACAAGTCAAACGCGCTTTGGGCGGGTGGCAGATCAACGGTCAGAAGGAGGCGACGCCGCTCCCTGAGTTGAAGCTGCTCAAGAAAACGGTCAGCAAGCATCATCGCATCCCCGGTAAGTCCCAGTCCGATATGGTGATCGGCACCAACGGCCCGCGTCGCCGCGATCCCGAATATATGTCGGCCAGCCTGGGAAATAATATCCTTGGGCAATTCGGTATGATGGGGCGCATTGGTGACGTGGTGCGCGAGAAATCAGGTTTGGCCTATTATGCCTATTCCAGCCTTAGCGCGGGGACGGGTCCTGGTTCGTGGGAGGTTAGCGCGGGTGTCAACCCACAGAATGTGAAAAGAGCTTTAGGACTGATCCAAGATGAGCTTAATCGTTTCGTGCAGGAAGGCGTTACCGAAGAAGAACTGGCAGATAGCAAAGCGAATTTTGTGGGACGGCTGCCGATCTCCCTCGAGTCAAATGGCGGCGTGGCAAGCGCCCTGCTGAACATTGAACGGCATCAGCTGGGGTTGAACTATTATCGCAACTATGCGGCTGTCGTGAACAGCGTCTCGCGCCAGGATGTTCTCAATACGGCGCGGAAATTTATTGACGTGAATCGACTCGCCATTGCGACGGCGGGACCATGAGTGGGGGAGTGAAATGTAAGAAGTGGAAAGTGAGAAGTAAGAAGTAAAAAGTCCCGCAAAGCGGCCCCGCAGCACGGGATCTACGAGATGGCGCCGAAGGCGCTCATAAGAAGTAATTTGTGGTTGAGACATGAAACTTGCAACCGGTGTTGATCTCATTGAAATCGCACGCATTGAGGAAGTCATTTCGCGTCATGGTAAACATTACCTTGAACGTATATACACGCCAGCCGAATTGGAATACTGCGGCAAGCGCGCTGAATCGTTGGCGGGTCGTTTTGCCGCCAAGGAAGCCGTGGTCAAAGCACTAGGCTGCGGCATCGGTGACGTGACCTGGAAAGAGATCGAAATCGTAGGCGATGAGCAGAATGCACCCCTGCTCACCTTGACAGGAATGGCGCAGCAAAAGGCTCAGGAACTTGGCTTGATCAACTGGTCGGTAAGTATCAGTCACAGCCAAAGTCATTCTGTCGCATTCGTGGTGGCGATCGGTTAACTCACCTTACGCAATTTCTGCCACGGAGTCACAGACACCACGCCTGTGGCGTGGTGCAGGTGGAACACGGACACCGCACCTGCGGTGGGTGCAGGTGGAAAGGCCCTTTATATCTTCTCTGTGACTCCGTGTCTTTACACCTGCCCTGGCGGGCGGTGCCAGGGTTATCCCCGCCAGGGGACAGTGGCCAGACTGCGTAAGATCAGCGGTTAAAAAAGGACCTCCCGGAGGCCAGTTCCCCGGGAGGTTTGCAAAGGACAGGACTCGACTCTTGTCCGGGATGCTGATTTAGTTTTTGTCTTCGATGCCGATCCAAATGTGCCCCGGTAGGACCGGTCGATATGGGCGGACAGTCAGCTTGTTGATCTCCAAATGTTTCTGGTTGGTCTCCAGCATGCTGGGGTGAACCAAACAAAGATCCGGGGTCCGTCCATATTTCTTGTGATAGTAATCCATGGCTTTTTGAATTTTCACGTTTAGCGTAGTCGTCGAGTTATCGAACCATAACATTCCAGTGTGCATACGCTAGCTCCTTTCTATTTAGTCAAAACTTGGTTTCCAAAATCTAAGCCAATGGTCTCCTTCGCGCAACGCGAATTGCGTACCAATATTAAGCGATTCCAATTCGGCGCTTTCCACATTCAGGCTTCTGGCCAGGTTTGCGTCCTGAATGTTTCCATAGATCCGAGTACGGAATGCGTCTAACCAGGGTGTACTGTTCTCGGCACGGTTGGGGTTGATCGTGACGAACGGCCATACGCGCCGGGCCGGTCCTCGCAGGAAAAGCCAGCGCAGATCCTGCTTTGCATCGAATTCCAGGTTGGTCACCGATTCAAGATCATCCAACAGAAGCAGGACCGATTGCTGACTGCTCTTGTTGCCGTGTGCCCATGAAGCAAGCGATAGGATGAAGTCCTCAGCTGATCGATGATAGAGCGGAAAGATCCCTACATTATTCGGCATCGACTCCAACTCGCTCCATTCTTCGGGATGACGGGTCAGCACGCCGAACTGCAGTTCCTCCGGTCGATGCATTTTGGCCGCGGCGGATGCGATGTTCTTAAGCAATGCTGTTTTCCCGGTTCCCGCGTCGCCGCCGATGAGGATGGGCCCCGGCACAGGATCGTGCACGTTAAGCAGCACGGGAAGTCCATCAGATGCCACGCCCAGGAACAACGCCTCGCCTGGCATGGGGCCAAATTCGGCCAGGACTTCGCTTAAGTGGGGCAGAGCCGGTACCGGCTGCGATCGACGCGCTGCATCGATCTCTGGCTGAAGCTCTGACAACACTTCCATCATCATTGCAAAACGGTTAAATTCGGGCATGATATACCTCTGGAACTGAGCAGCGGGATGCTCTAGAACATCTGTTCTAAGTTTACATCGTTCCCTTGGGATTGTCAAGTAGTTACACAAAATTCTCAGGGCTTGTGCAAAGTCGTTGTTTAGTGGTGCTCCCGCCGCGGCCCGCAACAGCGTGCTACGCAAGGGACGGCGGCGGTGATTCAGAAATCCGGCCCCAAAGACGGCGCCGGGAGCATTGTGAAATGATTGCCTGACTTTAAGCAAGCCCTGCAAAATTCTGCAATATTCTTGACGAGGAGACTGAATCCTGCTAAACTATCGCTCGTGCTCCCAATTGCGCGGGAGCACTTTAATTGCCTGTCGCAGACTCCGTTCGTTCAGAACACGTCGGTGTCGTAGATGCCACACAGAGCGTTGAGTGAAGTGACGGTGCTGACTTGACAGTGGCGGCTTTAGCGTCACTTTGGTATAATCGCTCTGCTTAATTGGGCGTGTGAGATGTCTGCAGGACGGCGCGGCCTTTTATGGCGTTCTGCACCACGCGACGCCGACGTAGCTCAATCGGCAGAGCACCCGCCTTGTAAGCGGGCGGTTACGAGTTCGATTCTCGTCGTCGGCTCTGCAAGGAAAAGTTGATCGTCATCTGAGACACATCAACTTATTAAAATTCTATACATGGGCAGTTACCCAAGTGGCCAAAGGGGACTGACTGTAAATCAGTTGTCAGACGACTTCGGAGGTTCGAATCCTTCACTGCCCACTTGCGCCGACAAAGTCAGCGTGAAAGACTTGGCACGACCGGCATATCCCGGCAGCACATATCGCCCACATAGCTCAGTCGGTAGAGCACACCCTTGGTAAGGGTGAGGTCACGGGTCCGAATCCCGTTGTGGGCTCAGTTGCTGAAATAGATCTATGTCTAGGAAAAAGGAGAAAGAGACATGGCGAAGGCAAAATATGATCGCAGCAAGCCGCATTTGAATGTAGGGACGATGGGACACATCGACCATGGCAAGACGACGTTGACGGCGGCGATAACGAAAGTATCGCAGATGCTGGGGAATGCGGAATTCCGGGCGTACGATCAGATCGACAATGCGCCGGAGGAGAAAGCGCGTGGCATCACGATCAACATCGCGCATGTGGAATACCAGACGGAAAAGCGGCACTATGCGCACGTAGACATGCCGGGACACCGTGACTACATCAAGAACATGATCACGGGTGCGGCGCAGGTGGATGGCGCGATCCTGGTGGTGGCAGCGCCGGATGGACCGATGCCGCAGACGAGGGAGCATGTGCTGTTGGCGCGGCAAGTGGAAGTGCCCTCGATTGTGGTGTACCTGAACAAAGTGGATCAGATGAACGATCCGGAGTTGCTGGAACTGGTGGAGCTGGAACTGCGCGAGTTGTTGAGCGGCTACGGCTTCCCGGGTGACACGACCCCGATCGTGCGCGGCAGTGCCAAGCTGGCGCTGGACAGCACCTCGACCGACCCGAGTGCGCCGGAATATGAGAGCATTCGCGAGCTGCTGCGGGTAGTGGATGAATACATTCCCGAACCGAAGCGTGAGACGGAGAAGCCGTTCATGATGGCGGTGGAGGATGTGTTCTCGATCAAGGGACGCGGGACGGTGGTGACGGGACGCGTGGATCGCGGACATGCCAAGAAGGGTGATCCGGTCGAGATCGTGGGCTTGCGCGAGACGAAGGCCTCGGTCATCACGGGCACCGAAATGTTCCACAAGGAACTGGATGAAGTGGTGGCGGGTGATAATGCCGGCATCCTGTTGCGCGGCATCGAGCGTGAAGATGTGGAGCGCGGGCAGGTGTTGGCCAAGCCGGGCTCGGTGACCCCGCACAAGAAGTTCCTGGCGCAGGTGTATGTGCTCAAGAAGGAAGAGGGGGGGCGGCACAAGGCGTTCTTCAGCGGCTACCGTCCGCAGTTCTACATCCGCACCATGGATGTGACCGGCAACATCACGCTACCGGAAGGTGTCGAGATGGTCATGCCGGGCGATGACGTCAACCTGACCGTCGAGTTGATCGTGCCGGTGGCCCTCGAACAAGGCTCCAAGTTCGCCATCCGTGAAGGCGGTCTCACCGTCGGCGCCGGTGTCGTCACTAAGATACTGGAATAAGAGAAAGTTGGTACGTTAGAATGGCTTCCAAGAAGAAAGATGTTCGCCCCGTCATTACTCTCCAATGTAATGATTGCAAAGAGCGAAACTACACCACCGAGAAGAATCGCCGCAACGATCCAAATCGGTTGGAGTTCAGTAAGTTTTGCCCGCGTTGCCGGAAACATACGGCGCATCGCGAAACAAAATAGGGACGGGATTTATCCCGTCCCATAAAGGCCAGTAGCTCAATTGGTAGAGCACTCGTCTCCAAAACGAGCGGTTGTGGGTTCAAGTCCTGCCTGGCCTGTAAGAACGGTAACGCCGCTGTGATGGCGGCGTTTTAGCCGTAAGAATCTCGAAGGAGTCTACACTTGGCTGAGAAAGATAAAGGCAGAAAGCCGAATGCGATCCAGTCGTTTTTTCGTGAAACAACTGGTGAGTTGAGAAAAGTTTCGTGGCCCACCTGGCCAGAAGCCTGGCAGTTAACCCAGCTGGTTTTGCTGGTAATGGCTGTCATAGGACTTGTCCTTGCTGCTGTGGATGCCGGCGCTCACGGTCTTCTAAACCTGATGCTGGGCCTTTAGTACGAGGAATTTGAGGTCGTCATGTCTTTGCAGGAACCGCAAGAACAGTTCGAACACGATACAGTCGATTCAACAGAGCCTGAAACTCCTACTGAATCGCCGTTATCTGAATCAGATGCGTTTGCTCAGCCAGACGAATCTGATACTGTTGACGTTCCTTCGAGCGGCTCAACCACACCCTCATTGGAAGAGGTGATCGAAGAAGCGCGCCCGCCTGCAAAACAGAAGCGATCACCCGCCCCAGAAGAGCTGCCGCCGTCGGATGTGCCCGAAGGGCCTGCATGGTATGTGATCCACTGTTATTCCGGTTATGAGAATAAGGTTCGGCATAACCTGGAGCAGCGCATCGAGACCATGGGAATGAAGGACCGAATCTTCGACGTAGTCATCCCAACGCAGGAAGAGATCGAGGTCAAGGATGGCAAGCGCCGGACTGTGGAGCGACATATTTTCCCCGGTTATGTGCTCGTCAATATGCAATTGACGGAAGAGTCCTGGTACGTGGTGCGCAATACGCCAGGTGTGACCGGCTTCGTTGGGATGGGAAATACGCCCACGGCCTTGCGCCCGGAGGAAGTATCCCAGATCATCAAGCGCATGGAAGCCGAAGCGCCGACGGTCAAGGTCACGTACAAGGTTGGCGAGCGCGTCCGCATCATCGATGGACCGTTCAATGACTTCCGCGGCATGGTCGCTGAGATCGATATGGAGCGTACCAAGGTCCGTGTGATGGTGTCGTTCTTCGGACGTGAAACACCTGTAGAGCTGGATTTCCTGCAGGTGGAGAAAGCTTAATCAATAAACAGTAACCAGTAGTCAGTGGGCAAACTGAACACTGACTGCTGACCACTGAATCGTGGGAGGGCGTCCCGTTAAATCGCCCGTTATAACCACTAAGGAGTAAAAATGGCAAAGAAGTTTAAGGCAATCGTTCGTCTCCAGCTTGAGGCTGGAAAAGCCAATCCGGCGCCCCCGGTGGGTCCGGCGTTGGCGGGTCATGGGATCAACATCATGGCCTTTTGCAAGGAGTACAATGCCCGCACGTCGAACCGACAGGGCGAAGTTCTCCCGGCGGAAATCACGGTCTATACCGATGGTTCTTTCACTTTTATATTGAAGACCCCGCCCGCGGCAGTGCTGCTGCGCAAGGCTGCCAAGATCGCCAAGGGTTCCGGTGTTCCGAATAAGGAAAAGGTTGGCAAGGTGACGCGCGCCCAGGTGAAAGAAATCGCCGAGATTAAGATGAAGGATCTGAACGCGATCAGTCTCGACGGCGCGATCAAGCAGGTTGAAGGTACAGCCCGCTCAATGGGTATTAACGTAGTTGATTAATTTTGTGGGAGGGTTGTAGGGGCGGCAGCTGCCGCCCGCCACACAGCCCGATATTACCACGGAGGATAAAATGGCTAAACACGGAAAGAAATACAAAGCCGCTCTGGCTAAGGTGGATTTGGAAAAGGAATACTCTACACGCGAGGCTGTTGCGCTCGCCAAGGAGACCAGCACAACCAAGTTCGACTCAACAGTTGAAGTACACATGCGCACTGCGCTTGACCCGCGCCAGGCAGATCAGCAGGTACGCGATGTTGTCGTTCTGCCGCACGGACTGGGCAAGACCGTCCGCGTGCTTGTGTTCGCGCAGGGCGAAGGCGCTGCCGCGGCTCGTTCGGCAGGCGCCGATCTTGTTGCCGATGACGATGAGACCTTGAAGAAGATCGAAGGCGGCATGCTCGATTTCGATGTGGCGATCGCTACCCCGGATGCGATGGGCAAGGTCGGTCGTCTTGGCCGCGTGCTCGGTCCGCGTGGACTGATGCCGAACCCCAAGGCGGGTACCGTTGTCAATGCTGCGGACCTGCCTCGGGCGATCAAGGAAGCGAAAGCTGGCCGCGTTGAGTTCCGGCTCGACAAGACCGCCAATATCCACGTCTCGGTCGGAAAGGTGTCCTTCAGCGCCGATCAGCTGTACGATAACTTTGCTGCCCTGATGGATGCTGTCCACAAGGCACGGCCCGCGGGCGCGAAGGGCGAGTACATCAAACGCATCACCCTCACGACCACAATGGGACCCGGCATCAAAGTGAATCCCAACGATACACACAAGTTAGGTGTAACCGAGTAAAATAAGAACTCGATACCATAACAAGCCACTTCGCCGATGAAGGCGGGTGTCCCTTTGGGACTTAATTTCCTGCTCAGGTGAAGACGAAACGCAATTCCACCTTCTTCATAGAGGTTGTCTGCTGAAGTCTTTGCCTGCCCTGGAAAAACTCCAGGATGCACTAGTGGCAAAGACTTTTTTATTGAAAGGAGGTGAAAGTACCTTGGCAATTTCAAAAGAACGTAAAGAAGAAGTGCTGGCTACATATGCAGATTGGATGAAGCGCAGTCAGGCAGTGATTCTCGTGGAATATACCGGCGTCAAGATGAAGGATCTGGATAATATCCGCAATAAGATCCGCGAGACCGGCGGCGAGTTCCATGTGCTAAAGAACACCCTGGCCCGCCGCGCCTTTGCTGACAACGGAATGAATCTTCCCGAAGATATGCTCGTAAAGAGCACGGCTGTTTCCTTTGCATTTTCGGACCCCGCTTCGACCGCGAAAGCCCTTATGGATGCCACAAAAGGCAATGAGTTTATCAAACTCAAGGGTGGTTTCCTAAGCGGACAAGCGCTCAACGCGGCGCAGGCAAAAGCGCTGGCCGATATGCCGCCGCTGCCCGTCGTCCGTGCCCAGCTGTTGGGCATGTTGCAGGCGCCCGCTGGCAAACTCGTCCGCACGATTGCTGAACCGGCGCGCGGGTTGGCTGCTGTTATCAAAGCTTTCACAGAGAAGGCTCCCGCTCCGGCGGCGTAGTAAGATCAACTGTGTTGGGTCTCGAAACGTGTCTCGCATTCGCTCGACACTACTCGACCACCAGCTCGCAACCCCGCCAAAATCGGGCGGGGTAATGACATAAAAGAAAGTAAGGAGTATACCTACAATGGCTGCAAATCTCGATCAAATCGTGGAAGAACTGTCCACGCTCTCCGTCCTTGAGGCGGCTGATCTCGTCAAGAAACTCGAAGAAAAGTGGGGCGTTTCCGCCGCTGCTCCGGTAGCTATGGCTGCTGCCGCTGGCCCGGCTGCCACTGCCGAACCCGTCGAAGAGAAGACTGAATTCGACGTGGTCATTAAAGATGCTGGCGCCAAGAAGATTGACGTCATCAAGGTCATCCGCCAGTTAACCAGCCTGGGTCTCGGCGAAGCCAAGACTCTGGCAGAAACCGCCGGCGGCAAAGTGCTGACCGGTGTTGGCAAGGATGCCGCCAACGATGCCAAGAAGAAGCTCGAAGAGGCTGGCGCTTCCATCGTTCTCGAGTAAGCGATCCTTAGATTTCGCTAAGAAAGGGATGACCTATTTGGGTCATCCCTTTTTGATTCAGTCGACCATCTGCATGACTTAAGAGTTGCTTTACGTTTTTGCAATGCGATTCAGTACCCAAATCCTAGTGACTTCAACTTCAGAATGCCTATACTGTGCAGAAATTGCTGGTCTGACCTCCATACCACTAGACAAGAAGGTACTTATGAGCATTAAGATGCAACCGGTAAGTCACAAGTCACTGGCTGAGCGCGCGGCAGGAAAACTGGCTGCGTCCATGCTGGATGGGAGCCTGGCAACGGGGACCCAGTTACCGCCCGAACGCGAGTTAATGAGTCAACTGGAGATCAGCCGCTCCACGCTGCGTGAGGCTCTCAAGTCGCTGGAGGAGAATCGCTTGATCGAATCCAAGCACGGCGTGGGCTGGTTCGTCCGGGCATTGGACGACGCGAACCTGGCTCAGGCGAAGGAAATGGCCCGCGACGCGGAAGCCGGTTCGAGGTCCGCGGCGAAGGAGCCGAATACCGCGCCTATGCGCGTTCCGATCGGACGCGAAAAGCCGATCCACATCCCCAATCTGCAAAAGGACCGCCTGGGGACGTTCGAGTTTATTTCGTGGTGGGATCGTGAGAAGGTCCAGAATGCGAATGTGCTGGTGATCGGCGCGGGTGCGCTTGGAAATGAGGTCATCAAGAATCTTTCGCTCATGGGCATCGGTAATTTGTTCATTATCGATTTCGATAAGATCGAAGCCGCAAACTTGAGTCGCTCGGTGCTATTCCGCGAGGCGGACAATCATCGCAGCAAAGCGGAAGTCGCCGCGGCGCGCGCAAAATCGGTGAATCCAGATATCCACGTGCAGTACTTGAATGGCGACGTAACGACTCAACTTGGGTTGGGTGTGATCCGCCGTATGGATATCGTGATCGGTTGTTTGGATAATCGCGAAGCACGGCTGGCAGTCAACCGCTTCTGTTACTGGGTGAACAAAACGTGGGTGGATGGGGCGATCCAGGAATTGCTTGGGCTGGTGCGTGTGTTCAAGCCGGGTGATGGCGCGTGCTACGAATGTACGTTGACTGAACAGGCGATCCGGGATCTATCGATGCGCTATTCCTGCCCGCTGTTGGCGCGGCAGAATATTCTATTGGGCAAGGTTCCCACCACGCCGACCATTGCTTCCATTATCGGAGCGATGCAATCGCAGGAGGCGCTCAAGGTCATCAATAATATGCCGATCCAGCCGGGTAAGGTGACGCATTTCAACGGCATGGTCAATGACATGCATACCACTGCCTATGTGCCGCGTGAAGACTGTCAGAGTCACTGGACGTATGGCGAGATCACCGAACTTCCGGCGCGCGCCGAACACACCACCCTGGGCGATCTTTTGCGCATCGCGCGCGCCGACCTGGGACCAGATGCGATGATCGAGCTGGATCAGGAATTGATCGTTTCTCTGCAATGCCCCAATTGCAATACGACCGAGCAGATTTTGCGGCCCCTGAGTGAGGTGACATTTGAAGCCGGACATTGCCCCACCTGCGGCATCCTGCGTGAGTCGAATCTGACACATATCATTACAGGTGAGGAAGACTTCCTGCACCGTACATTGGCGAGTGTCGGCGTTCCGCCCCTGCACATCCTGCGTGTGCACAACGGCGTGGAATATCGTTTCTACGAGCTGACCGGTGATCTGCCGGATGCGCTGCACTTCCGTCACTTCGAGAAGACCAAGATCAACATCATGGAAAAGAAAAATGGAGGCCGAGTCCGGTTCAAAGGGGCCGTCAAGTTCGATAACATGCCCTCCCATGCTGCATCGGGCCGGGTAAAGTTACGTCGCTAACAGGGAATTCTCATGGCGCTGCGATCCTCTACGATGAGTATGCCGTATTCCGAACCATCCCTGGAAGCCCAACCAGAGCAGTATCACCTGATACGCAAGCTGGCGATCGTGTTATTGCTGGTGGCTGCCTCTTCTCTGTGGTTGTATATCCTGTTCCGCGAGAGGCACCTGCCGTATCCCACACCCGTGCAGGAGATCGGGGCAGGGATCGTGATCGCCATCGTCTCGGGGATCGGCGCACAGTTGATGATGAGCCAGCGGGAAGGGTTCATGCGATTTGTCGTGGCGATGGCAGCCGATGTAGCAGGTGTCTATCTGCTCGGTTATGTTTCGAATGGAAAATACGGGATCAGCAATTTGGAATGGCTGCCTACATCCCTGGACTATGACGGACTTAACCTGATCGGCATTGGCTTCATCATCGCTATCCTGATGTCGCTCATCTTCCGACGGACGCGTGTCATCGTAGTTCCCGATTCCGCCCCAGTGATCCCGCCGGAGCGTGACGCGGAAATCTCTTTCAGTGCACCATTGGAAACTTCAAGCTCGGTCTCCCTTTCGAATCCGGAACGGCCGCGGGTTTCATGGACGCGATTATTTACGCCCGGTTCGCAACCACAGCCGCGCTCGAATGGGCATCGTTCTGGGATGGTCAAGCCTTTAAAAGCGACGAAAGCTGTGCCATCCAAGCGTCGCCGCCGTAAGAAGGCGCGCGTGCAGCTTGCTTTGGTGGAAGAACATCGCTGCCCGTATTGTTTCGATCTAGTTGCTCGCTCCGATCCGCGTGGAGTCAAGGAATGTCCGGTTTGTCATACCCTGCACCATAAAGATTGTTGGGATGTCGCCGGCTTCTGTCAGGTCCCGCATCTCAATACCTAATCTTTGGAGGAAGCCATTATGCCTGATCTAAATGTGACAATCGTTTTGCCAAGCGGAGGCACGCGTGTTGCCGAAGTGCCTGATGACGTGATCATCCACGACCTGCTCTCAGAATTCGCATCACTGCTGGATCTGCCCACCACAGGACCCGATGGGCGACCGATGACCTATCGGCTCGACAGCAAAGCCCTGGGACGTGAGCTGAAGGATGAGGAGACCCTGGCAGCCGCTTCTATTCCGGATGGCGACCGTCTTATGTTGACCGCCGATATTACGGCCGGCGCTGGAAATGTGGTTGCCGACAGCCCGCGCATGCGACGTTTGCGGGCCGATTATGAGATGATGCAGGAACTTTCCTCGCGCACCGACCTGATCTCTGTCACTGCACAGTCGCCGCGGCCGAACCTTCCGCCGGAACGTTACATTGTGACATTTAGATGCAAGAGCATCGTCGGCACCGATAAATCAGGCAATCCGAAATTTGCCGATCATCACCAGGTTGAGATCTATTTACATAATCAATATCCGCAGCGTTGGCCCGGCATGAAATGGATGACCCCGATCTGGCATCCCAACATCAATCATCTCAACGGCAGCGTGTGTATCGATGCGGCCTGGTGGACGGCCAGTCGCTCGCTCGATCGTCTCGTCATCATGCTCGGAGAAATGCTGCAGTGGAAGAACTTCCACGATGACCCGACCAAGCCTCCGTTCCCATGGGATGCGGATGCAGCCCGCTGGAGCCGCGAATATCGCAAGACACATCCCGATGCCTTCCCCGTGGACAAACGCGAGCTGATGCGCCCCGAGCGCATCAAGTTCAGCACCGGCGAACCCGTGAAAGAGAAGCCGAAGATTAAATTGATCCAACCTGATAAGAAACCCCAGATCAGGATCAAGTGAAAGACCTAAACACAAAGGACACTAAGGACACAAAGTAGTTTTCAAGTGAACTCCCTAAACCTTCGTGACCATTGTGTCCTTAGTGTTTGAAAGAATTCTTCATAACTTGCTTATATCCCGCGTTGCGCAAACCGGTTTGCAGAAATACAGTCAAGTACGTGTCGTTCCAAATCAGAAAAGGAGATCAAAATGTCAGATGTACCAGTCACACTTGTGCTTCCGTCTGGAGGCACGCGAAATGCCGAAGTCCCCGATGATGTGCCGGTGAAGGAACTCATCCCTGAGCTGACCACCTCATTGGAATTGCCGGTCACAGGTCCCGATGGACGCGCCATGTCTTATCGCATCGACAGCAAGGCGCTGGGACGTGAACTCAAAGAGGAAGAGACTCTTTCTCAGGCAGGCATCCCGCAAAACGACCGACTGATGATGACAGCCGACGTAACGGCTGGATAAGTCAGCCAAGAATCCCTTCCTCGCCCCGCGCACGTTGTCCCCAAACTGTTTCTCATAAGGAAACGTGCGGGGTGAGGAGCAGGGAGTCTCTATGGCATCCAAACTTCGTATACATGTTTCACCTCCCGATATGAATCAACCGATTACCACACCTTACCCTGTCGACCGGGCCAACCGCTGGAACTCACAGTATGACGATGCAGGCCTGCAGCCGCTGGTGAAGGTCTTCATGACCCAGCCTGCCTACAGCCGCATCTGTGTTCATTCTGCAAGCGATATGCAGAATGAAGTGGGAGGTTTTCTGGTCGGCGAGTGGTGTGTCAATGCAAAGCAGGGCGAGCAGTTCATTATGGTTGAACAGGCCCTTCCGGCCCGTCATACCAAACAGGGCAGTATCTATCTGACGTTCACACAGAAAAGCCTTGTGGACATCCATGATCAGATCGATACGCACCACCAGGGCAAGAAAATCGTCGGCTGGTATCACACCCATCCCCGTATGGGAATCTTCCTCTCGCATTACGATACCTGGCTGCACAATAATTTCTTCCCCGAGCCCTGGCAGGTGGCGCTGGTGGTGGAACCACATACGTCTCTTGGCGGATTCTTCGTCCGTCAGAGGGCCGGAGTTCTCGATCCGAGTCGTTACTTTGGATTTTACGAGTTGGATGGCAGTTTTGGCAGAAGCATGGTTTCCTGGAAAAACCTTGTTCAGACTGAAGAAAGACAAAAAGAAGGAGACGCTTCTCATGAATAGAAATATGCGCACATACTTTTATGCTGTCCTGGGTGCGATCGGCGGCCTGCTCGGATGGCAGATCAGCGGGCTGCTGGGTCTGTCCTTCGTCACCAACCTATTTATAAGCGAAGTGGTTGTGGGTGCGTTGGTCGGTTTCAGCATTGGATTGCTGATCGGCATCACCGAAGGACTCATCGCTCGCAATGCAGTCCAGGCGGGCCGCGCGGGTTTGATCGGTGGTCTGCTCGGTATGGCTGCCGGCGCGATCGGATTGCCGCTCAGCGAAATGCTGTTTCAACTTGTCGGAGCGGGCGTAATCGGTCGTGCCCTGGGCTGGGGCGTCTTCGGATTGTTGCTTGGTCTGGCAGAAGGATTCGTCGGGCAGACGCAAATGTGGAAAGGCATGCTCGGCGGATTTATCGGCGGCGCGATCGGCGGCATCCTGCTGGAATGGGCGCAGCGCTCGCTTCAGAATCCGGCGGCTGGTAAAGCAGCCGGACTGGTATTGCTGGGCGCGTCCGTCGGCGCTTTCATTTCCCTCATCGCCGTCCTGCTCTCGCGTGCCTGGCTTGAAGTCAAATCGGGCAAGCTCAAGGGCACCGAATTTATCCTGGATAAATTCATGGCCAAGGGTTTCCCGTCTGTTGCCATTGGAAGCTCGCCCCTGAAATCGGAGATCGTGCTGCCCGACCCGGATATCGCCCCGCAACATGCCATGCTGACAGGCGACGGGATGCACTTCGCGCTCAAGGATATGAGCATGGCCGGCACCTTTATCGAGAACAGAAAGATCGAACTTGTTCAGTTGATGAATGGACAACGGATCCGCATGGGCAACACTGAACTTGTTTATCACGAAAAGAGGTAACGATGCAAAAACTCATTCGCATCCCTTCGTTTTCACTCAGGACGCGCTTCCTAAGCCTGGCCCTGCTTCCGTTGTTGGCGTTTGCCTCTGTCTCGAACGCCCTGGCGCAAACCACCGGGCAGCAGATCCGCATCACCCAAGTGGACAAGTCGCGCTTCCCCCAGGTGACCGTCTATGTATCGGTCGTGAACGAAAACGGTGAGCCCGTGGGGATCGACCCCGCGATCATTCAAATCATCGAAAATGAACAGGTCATGCAGCCAACAGAGATCCGCGGTGGTGGCACAACTCAAACGATTCCCGTCACGACCATGCTCGTCATGGACATCTCTGGCAGCATGGAAAAGAACGGAAAGCTGGATGCCGCCAAAGAGGCCGCGAAATCCTATGTCAATCAGATACGGCCGGGCGACCAGGCTGGCTTGATGACCTACGATACGAAGGTGTACTACGTTCAGCCGATCACCGCCGACACAGCAGCTCTCACGACGGCTATCGATGGATTGCAGCCAGGCAGTGATACAGCCATGTACAATGCGCTTGTCGAAGCCGAGAAGAATCTCGAATCGGTCAGCGGTCGTAAGTCCATCATCGTTCTAAGTGATGGCTTGGACAACAAGAGCCAGTCTACAGCCGATGATGTAATTGCCGGTGTTAGCAGCGGCGGGCTCACCATCTCCACCATTGGCTTCGGAGATGCGGCCTCGCGTGAACAAGTGGGGCTTGATGAAGCCGGGCTCCAATCCCTGGCGGAGCAGACCGGCGGCTTGTATGCCTACGCCGGCGATGCCCAGTCGCTGAGCGCCATCTTCCAGCAATATGGCGATGTGCTGCAAAGCGAATATGCCATTACGTATCTCTCCCCAACGTCATTACGTGACGGCGTGAATCGCGGGTTGACAGTGGCTCTCAATGGAAGCGCTGCAGTGACCACGACCGCCAGATACAACCCCGGCGGCCTGCTGCCGGAGGTGACCGCTCAGTCATGGTCTATGTTCGCTGCGATCCTTGCGGTATTGCTGCTACTCCTGGCCTTGCCTTTCCTCGCCAATTATGGCATGAATGCCTACATTGCCGCGAAAGCGAGGGCACCGAAGAAGTCGCGCGTGAAATTCGATAATGAACAAGCTCCTGCCTCTCCCGCAAAGGGACGCGTGAAAATGAAGTAGATAAAGTGAAGATGTGCTGGAAATCAAAAGAGACGACTTGTGTAAGTCGTCTCTTTTGATTTCCGTCATTGCGATGGCGATGCCGGCGCTAAGCGGAGGAACGGCGCTCGTCTGTTCGGTAGTCGAAGCATCGCCCGAAGCGTCGCCGTGGCAACACAATCTTTATTAGACCTCTTGCATAAGTATATGAAAATGCCCATTAACTCGCTTTTGAACCACTGAGACACGGAGACACTGACACCGCACCTGCGGTCGGTGCAGGTGGAAAAATTAAGAAAAACTCCGTGACTCACACACCTGCACTTGCGTGCGGTGCAAGTGTCGTCCCGGTGCTCTATCGGGAGTGTCTCCGTGGTTAAGGTTTTGGGCTTTTGTAAGAGGTCAAATATAGTAACCGAGATTGCTTCGTCGTGGCGCCCCGGCGCCACTCCTCGCAATGACGGAATCTGTCGGATGCTTAAACCCGCGTGCGATTAAACTTTTGCGTCAGGTCCGGTCCCTGAAACAACAAATCCATCATTCCACGTGGGATCATCGAGTAGAAAGGATCGAAACTTCAAATAACGTTCATGCTGTTCCGGTGAATCAGCATTTGCTGTATACGTTTCCTTGTCCTGAAAGATCGCTACCAAAAAGAATTCATCGGAATCGCGATCCATTTGGAAATAGTAATCCGCTTTCCAGCCCGGAATCACATCGCTGCCAAAGCTGTCCATCGTTCGGATGAATTCCTCTCGTACTCCGGGGCGCAGGTGGAAATGGGCAATCGTTCCATACATGGCAATTCTCCTTTCTCTGATCCAACTCTGTTATTTTCCTGAATCAGATGGGTTTCAATCTCTTACTCACTGAAATCAAAAAAGGACGGCTAGAGCCGTCCTCTTCAAATTTTCTAATTCTGGCGTTTATCTTACCCTGCCATCGCCATCCGGCGGATGACCATGACCACTTTGCCTTTGATCTCAAGCGGATCGCTCTTCTTGACGTAGATCGGCTTCATGGTCGGGTTGGCAGGCTGAAGGCGATAGCGATCTTTTTCCTTGAAGAAGTACTTGAGGGTCGCTTCGTTGTCGCGAGGCAGCCAGACAGCCACCATCTCGCCGTTGCGGGCTTCTGTGGCCGGCTTCATGACCACAATGTCTCCATCGTTGATCATGGCGTCGATCATCGAGTCTCCCTTGACTTCGAGGGCGAAGAGATTATCGCCTTTTTCCTTGGTCGGCAGGAGGCTGCGCGCGATGTCAACAGCGTTGGCTTCGCTGTCACTCATGAAGCTGACGTTCGGGTCCAGCTCAGGGAGGGGCAGACCAGCTGCAATGGGACCAAGCACCGGAACGCGCAGCATATCGCCAGAGCCATTGAGGCCGGCAAGGCGCACACCGCGTGAGATCTTGCGGTCTCGTTCGATCATGCCCTTCTTTTCGAGTTGATCGAGGTAATAGTTGACGACCGATGTGGAGGAAATACCGGTCTTCTCTCCAATTTCACGGATCGAAGGCGGGTATTTGTTTTCCCGTTGATATTCCGAAAGGAAATCCAGAATTTTCTGGTGACGTTCACCAAGGCCTTTGCTCTTGCGTACCATCATCATAAGTGCCTCCTGAGCATTCTTAGCTCATTTGTACTATGAATGATAACCGAACGTCTGTTCTGTGTCAAGGATGATTCGGATAGGTAAATTGGTGAATTGGTTACAGCAATCTGAGCCACAGAGACAAGGAGACTCAAAGAAATTCTTTATCTCTGCGACTCGGTGTCTCCCCGGCGCCGACCAACCGGGGCGGTGTGTGGCTGGATAACCCAGCCTCGCTAAACCCAGGTGCGGCGGCGCATCCAGATATACATGACGAGAGGCGTGAGTAAAATGACCGCCAATGTAATATAGAAAATGGGACTGGTCGTCCAGATATCGAGGTTGCCGTGCGGACCGAAGAAATTCATCCCGAAATAACCGGTGAGGAACGTGAGAGGCATGAACAACACGGTGATGATCGTCAATGTTTTCATGATCTCATTCATGCGGTTGTTGACCACCGAGAGGTACGTATCCTGCGCCCCGCCAACCAGGTCGCGTAAGCTTTCGTTAATGTCGTGCAGGCGGACGAGATGATCGTATATATCGCGGAAGAAAATGCGGTCCTTGGGATCGATCATTTTATAGGGGTCACGGGCCAGCTTGTTAAGTACTTCACGTTGGGGGAGCAGGATCCGTCTCATCGCCAGGAGGACCCGCTTGAGCGCAAACAATTTTTCGAGAGTGTGAGGCGATGGACGGTCGAAGACCTGGTCCTCCACTTCATTGATTCCCTCATCGATTTCTTCCACGATCGGCATATAGTCTGCCACCAAATAATCGGCGATCTTATAGAGTAAGTGATCGGGTCCTTCCTGGAGCGTCCGGGGATCAACATCACAAGACTTCAACGTTGCGTCTATGGCTGCAACGGGGTGATCATGATGTGTAACGATGTAGTTCGCACCCAGAAAGATGTCGAGTTCATCCACCGTGGTATCCCATGCAGTGCCGTTCTGGTGAGCATGCATATAGTTAAGAACCACATACAGATATTCGCCCCAATCGTCCAACTTGGGAACGTGTGTTTCCAGCAGGGCATCATCGATGGAAAGAGGATGGAAGCCGAAGCTTTCCAGAATGGGGCGGCAGACCTCAGGCAGCTCGCCAACAAAATCGACCCACAGAATTCCGCGCCGGTTGCGGATCAGTTTTGGAAATTCCTGCGGTGGCAGATCCTTTCGTATAGGTTTGTTAGGCTCAAAAAATAAGGAACGGATCATAGGTTCTCCAGGAGAAATGAACTTGATCTTTGTATTATTTAGCCCGGATCAAGAATTCTTTCAGAAATTGAAGCTCTATATTTATATTATCAAGTTTTCTATTGACAAAATAAAGAAGTTGCTTATAATAGTTTATACTGAACGAGCAAATCTGAATTAATGTGAATATTTGGTTTAGGATATTGCAACGCATCCGTCTGATATCTGCCAAGAATCTGGAGGTTCTACATGTATGCTGCTCCAACTCGATGTCCTGTTTGCCGCAGTGAATTGACCATTGCCCGTTTACATTGTCCATCGTGCGATACTTCGATTGAAGGACAGTTCACCGGCGGACCCTTCGCACACTTAACCTCTGAACAACTTGATTTTATCGTGACCTTCGTCCGTTGCGAGGGGAAGATCAACCGTATGGAGCAGGAACTCAGCCTTTCCTACCCAACGATTCGGAACCGTCTGCATGAGGTAATCCGTGGGTTGGGATTTGAACCCGGTAAAGATGAAACGATTGAAGTCAGCGCCGAGAAACGTAATCATGTATTGGAAGATCTCGAACTCGGCAAGATCTCAGCCGATGAAGCCATGCGCCTGTTACGCGGTGAGGAGGAATAATTATGTCCAGGATGATCTCGGCAGGAACATCTCCCAAGGTCGTGGTCGACAGGATCGGCGGCGATATCAGCGTAGTGGGCTGGGATGGCAGCGAGATTCTGATCAAAGCGGATGATGATGAGGTCCGTGTTGAACAAAGTGGCGACGAGATCAGGCTGTCGTGTGAGGACGATGTATCTTTGCGATTGCCGAAGGCTTCGACGCTTTCGTTCACATTCATCGAAGGGGATGCAGCGATACGCGGCGTCAGCGGCGATATTTCGATCCGCACGATCGACGGCGATCTTTCGATGCGTGAAGTTGGTTCCGTTTCGATCGAGTCGATCGACTCTGATTTCAGCCTGCGCGGCGCACGTGGCAACTTGTACATCAAGAACGCGAATGGCGATGTCTCCGTTCGTGATGTGGATGGCGATGTGACTATCGATGCCATTTCCGATGATCTTGCGCTGCGCGGTCCGCGCGGCAATGTAAAGGTCAATGTGGACGGAGATGTGGTGGTGTATCTCGATCCGCGCGGCGATGGCGATTATCTCATCACGGCAGGCGATGATATTCTGCTGGTTTTGCCATCCAATGCCAATGCGACCGTTACGATGCAGGGCGATGACATTAATGTGGAATGGCCAGAGTTTGAGGAGGATACCGAAGAGACGGAACGTGTCGTCACTCTGGGAAATGGCGCCGCAAAAATTGTTCTGAGCGCTGGCGGCGATGTACGGCTGTCGAATCAGTCCAATGCCGGCGAGTCGGCAGAGGAGTTTGGCAACTTCGCCGGTTTGAATTTCGACTGGTCCGGTTTCGGGGAGCGGATTTCACGCCAGGTGGAGCAGACGACGACAAAGGCGGTCAAACGCGCCGAAGAAGTGGCCCGCCGCGCCGAACGCCATGTGGAACGTCAGGCACGCCGTTGGACGGGCAAAGCCACATTCGGGCAATCGTGGGATTTTGGTCCCAAAGGTGTACCGTCTTCTCCGGGGGTGCCAAAATCGGAACCGGTATCTGATGAAGAGCGCATGGCAATCCTGAAGATGCTACAGGAAAAGAAGATCACAGCCGAACAAGCCGAGCAGCTGCTCAAGGCATTGGAAGGAGGCAGCTGATGTCTTCTGAAGAACGCAAAAAGATTTTGCAAATGGTGGAGCAAGGGAAGATCACAGCCGAGCAAGCCGCACAGCTCATGCGCGCGCTGGATGCCGACTCGGCTGAGGCGGGGGCCGATGTTCTCGAAACAGAATCTGCTGCCGGCTTCGAAGGAGGCGATACGTCATCGGGTTTGGAGTTCGAGCGCGTAAAAGCGCGAGCGCGCAGCTTCGCAATGATCCCATTATGGATCGGCGTGCTGATCGCTGTCCTCAGTTCGTGGGGCATATACTCCATCCAGCAGAACGCGGGGATGAACTTCTGGTTTTATTGTTTGCTGCTGCCCTTGTTTCTGGGTATCGCATTGATCGTGATCGGCGCAGGCGGACAAAGTTCACGCTGGTTGTATGTTAATGTCGACAGGCGTACCGCGCAGGATGGTCCCAAAAATATTACACTTGGTTTCCCACTGCCGCTGGGACTGACATCGTGGTTTCTGCGGACGTTCGGGCGGAATGTTCAAGGTATGAAGAATACGAATGTTGATGATATTATTCAAATCCTGGATGCAACAGGAAAATCCGGTGGGCCGTTTATCGTGAATGTGAATGATAATAAAGACGGTGAACGCGTGCAAGTGTATATCGGATAAGGAGGCACACCATGGCTAGCTCTGAAGAACGAATGAAGATCCTGAAAATGATCGAGGAAGGAAAGCTCAGCGCCGAGGAAGGGACCAAGCTGCTCGCTGCCCTGAGTGGACCGCGCGTTCCGACTCCGCCTCGCCCGCCTGGGATGCCAGGTGCACCGCGCTGGCTGCGCATCCGGGTGACGGATGTGCGTACCGGTCGGTCCAAAGCCTCTGTACAGATTCCGCTTGCATTGGTGGATGCCGGCATGAAGATCGGGGCCCATTACGCGCCGGAGGTGGAAGGCGTGAACATGTCGAACGTGATGGAAGCAATACGCTCGGGCGTCACAGGCAAGATCATTGATGTTACCGATGAAGAAGACGGGGAGCACGTAGAGATCTATGTGGAGTAGTGCCAGGCACACACTCTATCGCTTGTCTCATAATGTAGCGAACTTTTTGATGGAATTGCCGACTGAGTTCGGATCGTAGGTTTACTGACGCCAGAGGGGTGCGGCACTCGGTAAATATAATACGCGTGTTGAAAGTAGACAGTCCCGCTCTATGTGGGATTGTCTGATTCTGGTGTACGTTCCGCGAATTTCGCCCGGTATTTTGAAACGAGATTAAAAGTAAAGAGACTTCTGTAAGGGTTGTCGCCAGTTCTGCCCTGTGATATGCTCCTCGGGCGAGAACAACTATAGGTATGGACCGGACTTTTCGCCGCCCCAATGGGATGCAGGGACTCTTTGTCATCTGGCTTGGTCAGATCGTTTCTGGAATTGCGTCGAGTATCACAGCGGTCGCATTACCCATCTGGGTTTTTGGTATCACGGGGAGTGGTACAGCCGTAGGGCTGCTCGAGTTTTTCTTTTTTGGTTCCTATCTGTTGACCGTATTGTTCGCTGGCGTTCTCATCGACCGTTACAACCGAAAGATGATGATGCTGGTCTATGATTTCATGTCGCTTTCCGCGATGGCAATACTACTGGTGCTCGAAACCACCAGGAATCTGGAAGTCTGGCATTTGTATGTTGCAGCAGTGATCCAGGGCGTGGGGTACGCGTTCCAGTCACCTTCGTATGCGGCAGCCATCACAACGATGGTACCGAAGAGGCAGTTTATCCGTGCCAATAGTTTGATGGCTCTCTTGAACGACGCCCCTGAAATTTTCGGTCCGTTGCTGGCCGGCGCACTTTATCTGGTGGTGGGCCTGGGTGGGCTTCTGGCGTTCAACCTGCTGGCGTTTGTGGTCTCGATCGGCGCCTTGCTGTTCGTGGATGTTCCCTCCGCGCCGCATACACCGGTGGACAAACTAGAACATAACCGATTCCTGAAGGAAGCTATCGAGGGTGTCAGATATATTTTTCAGCGACCCGGATTGCTCGGGCTGCAATTGATCTTTTTTACCGGGAATCTGTTTTCAGGGATAGCTCTTTCAACAGCCGCGCTCTATCCGATGCTGTTGCTTAGAACCGGAAACGACGCGGAAGCGGTAGGTATCGTTCAATCTGGCGCGGCTTTGGCCGCGGTGGTGGCGGGAATATTTCTTACCGGTTGGGGCGGGATCAAACGTCCGGTGCGTGCAATCCTGCTTGGATGGATTCTTTCCAGTTTTTTCGGCTTGACCGGGCTTGGCATCGGGCGCGTCCTCACGGTCTGGTTGATCGCCGTCGTGATCAATTCCCTCCTTGAGCCGGTGGTCAATGTTTCGATGGACGCGTTTCTACAGACCAAAATTCCTCCTGATCTGCAGGGACGGGTCTTCTCAGCCAGTGACTTTATTTCACAGGCGATGATCCCATTTACACCGCTGCTGGCCGGGTTCTTCGGTGACCAGATCTTTGAACCGGCGATGAACACTGGTGGCGCTTTGGTGGATGTGTTCGGCTGGCTTGTCGGTACGGGACCCGGCGCCGGTTTCGGCCTGTTAATTCTGATCTGTGGAATTGGCGGCACGATGGTGGGTCTTTCTGGATATCTGGTCAGCGAAATTCGCAATGTCGACGTGTTGCTCCCGGATTACCAGGAGCTTCCGCCGGTCGGACTCGTGCGGCGGCAGCCATCGACTATTTTTGGGGGGAACGGGGCCGCCCGCGACCAAGATGTACTCGACAACACAGCGCCGGTCCCACCAAAGGATGATGAGGTGGACGAGAGTTGAAACACGGACCACCGAGCGATGCCCCGTGTTGTTATAAGATCCTTGCGAAGGTTGTTCCATGGAGAAATATAGAGCTTTAGCCCAACCTTCGCAAGGCTACGTGCAGGCCTATTTCACCAGGTCTTCCATCAACTCCATGGGGACAACGGCAGCTCCCACGATACCGGGACCTGTATGCACGCCGAGCACCGGCGAGATACGGTTGACTTCAAGCCTGGCCACGTTCAATTTTTCCTTCAACTCGTTTGCCAACAGTTCTGCTTTTTCGGCGAAACGTCCGTGCAGCACCGTGACCCAGAGCGGGGTATGGGCGTACCTGTTTTGAAGATACTCGGCAATCGAATTCATCGATTTGGTAATCGTGCGACCGGTGCTGACTGTGGTGTATTTCCCATCGTTGTCTACCCGGATCACCGGCTTGAGGTTGAGCAGCGCGCCAGCGATGGCTTTGACACGTCCGATGCGCCCGCCGCGCGCCAGATATTCGAGTGTATCCAGCGTATAAATGACTTCCGTTTTTTCGCGGATCCTTTCCAGCCGGTCCTGGATCGCCTGCATAGCCCAATTGGCCTTGGATGCCAGCGCTGCCGCCATCACCTGAAAACGCTCACCACCTGAAAGTGTCAGCGTATCCCAATAGCTGACAGTTGCATCGGCCTTCACCTGTTCGCCGCCATCACGCGCCGAATTGATCGTGCCGCTCAAGCCGGATGAAATATGGATGGAGAGGATGTTTTTTTCCACTTCTGCGACCCTGCGGTACAACTCGGCAAAAATGCCGCTGGAAGGCTGGGCTGTGGTTGGGATGGCCGGGCGCATGGCTTCCAGCCGATTATAGAAATCATCTGCTGAAATATCCAAAGAGTTCACTTCGCCTTCCGGGAACTGGATAAATAACGGCGCCTGCGCAACGTCCAGTTGTTCCAGTTCCTCCGGCGACATATCGGCAGCACAATCGGTTACGATCTTCATTTCGTTCTCCTTTGTAGTTGCGGCTGTTGTACGTTTCCAAAAATCGTTGTATTACGCTCATCACGAAGCATTTATCTTGTTGCTCACTTATTCAACAAACTGTTTACCAGCAGGCTGGTGCTCTCACGTGCGACCTTTTCCCATTTCGCGCCTTTGGGATCGAGCAGGCTTTGCAGCAGAAGTCCCATTGCTGTGGCGACGATCATACGCGAAGCGAGTTCAGGGTCAACTTCGACAAATGAACCTTCGTCCACACCTTTTTTGATCAACGTCGTGAAGTATTTGTGATAACGACGATAGGGTGCAATACTCGCTTCCCAGATCTTCTTATCGCGGCTGGCTTGCAGCCAGAATTCCAGGAACATCGGTAAACCTTCACCGGCCGTGCCGAACATGTAAGGAAAGGCTTCGGTCATCTGCATGAACGTTTCTGGCGCCGTCTTATCTTTCGATGCATCGATGGCATTGTCGATGATTTGCAGCCAGCCATCAAGCAGGGCAAGGAAAAGCGCCTGTTTGCTCTCAAAGTGATGATAGAATGCGCCTTTGCTGATACCCGCTTCTGCGCAGATATCATCCACGCTTGCGGCTGTGTAGCCGCGCGTAGAGAATAGCTTGACCGCTGAGTCTAAAATTTTTGTTCGGGTTTCCTCGCTGCGCTGTTGCATATTTTTCCTGGTAGCTGGCTCCTGGCGCCTGGGATCGAGACAACAAACCGACCAGTCGGTATGTTTTTACCGCCTAATGATTGCCCTGTCAAGTGACACAACTACTGGAAGCACACCTGAAGTTCGAATATAATTTTTGTATGAGCGACCAGCAGTATCCCGACTATGTTCAAAAAATGATGGAAGAAGCCGAACGGCTGCTGACGGATGAAGACGATCCCGGTCCATGCGAAGCGGCGGGCGTTTGCTTCGACATCCTGGCCTTATTCCCGGAACATCAGGGCGCAAAGGATTTGATCCGCCGCGCCTATCGCGACCCAAATCTGATCCGTGATAACCGGCGGGCCCTGAGCCGTCTCATCGATGAATGGGATGATCGCCCCTGGCAGCAGCATCGTCGGCTGGCCTTATCATATGGCTACGTTTCGCGCTGGGATGCCAGACATCGTGAGTATGAGGAAGGTTTTGAAGCAGAGCGTGATGGACCTGAAGATGTCAAGAAATATCTGCACGCCGGTCGTATGCAATTGCTGGAAGACTATCTTGGCGGGCAAAGCAAAGGTGCGGAAGGCGCCTGGCAGATATTTCAGGAAGCAATCCGTTTGGCAAAGGACAGGCGCGCTACGCTTTACTGGGTGGGAAAACTTTATGCCGAACAGGGTTACTTTGCCGAATCGGTGGATGTGCTGGATGAGCTTCGGCGCGATTTTCCTGAAGATAAAGACGCGCACCGCTTGTCGGTGGAGGTCCGCTGGTGGCGGGATCATCAGGATGATATTCCCTGGATACCACCCAAAGGGGATGGGGATCGATTCCGCCGCAGGATGATGCAGATCGATCCGGATCGGTTAGCCGCCCATGAGTCGCCTAAGAGCATTCTCAATCAATATCGTCCTCCCGATGCTGAGGACCTGCCACCTGACATGAAACCTCTGGAGCATGTTCCAGATGCCCTGCATGAGGAAATGAATCGGTTATTCGAAAACGAAGGTAAAAATCTGCCTGACGCGCCTGTCGACTGGAGCTATCTCGATGCCATCGAACGCCGCGAGATAGACGTGAGCAAGTTTCCCAAATGGGCGCGTGAACTGCTGGATGATATCGATGACCCCGATGAACGAAACTATACAGAAGAGATGCTGCTGGAGCAGTTCTCGAACAGATCTCTATATGACGATGAATATTTTGAAGAAGAGGATACGGACGACGAGGAGGATGACAGTCATGGCGCCGAGGCGCCATGACTGTCACCTGGGGATCTATGCAGGTTTGAACGCTGTGATCTTGGCGCTATAGACTGCCTTATAAATGTCATCTCGTGCGATGGTTTTGAGCTCGACCACGTCTTTCATATCATCGATCGCCGAGTCAACGGTTGCCTTGTCGAAAAACACGGGGACAATGGAAATGTCTGTGAAACCTACGGATTTCATCATTCCAACGTATTCCTGTGCTTCGACTGCCCCAGCCACACAGCCTGCCCAGGCGCTGAGGCTCTTCTTGACCGCCTCTGGCAGCGGACCATCGGTCACGATATCCGAGACTGCCAACTTGCCGCCCGGCCTCAAGACACGGAATGCTTCCGCAAATACTTTGGCTTTGTCTGGCGATAAGTTGATAACGCAGTTCGAGATGATGACATCGACGATGTTGGCGTGAACAGGCAAATCTTCCAAATAGCCCTGGCGGAACTCCACATTCTGGATGTTCAACCGCTGCGCACTGGACCTGGCACGCTCGATCATCTCGGGGGTCATGTCCACGCCGATGACTTTTCCCGTTTCGCCCACTTTTCTGGCAGCGAAGAAACAGTCGAGCCCCGCGCCTGAGCCAAGGTCGAGGACCGTCTGCCCCGGCTGCAAAGAGGCGAGTGTGATCGGGTCGCCGCACCCATAACTGACCGCGGACTCACCGTCGGGGAGGGTGGCAAGTAACTCTGTGGGGTAGAGATTGCTGTCGGTGCTGCAGCAACTGTCGGCTCCGCAGCAGGAAGCGTTGTCCTTCGATTGCTCCGCACTCAGGATGGCACTCTTGATCCGCTCGGCATAATGCTCGCGGACTGCTTCGTGGATGGGGGTGGGGGATTGCGTTGTCATGAAATTCTCCTTATTTAGAATGGGATTGGGAATCTTCAAACTCAGTAACTTGCAAAGCTTATACGATCAATAGATCAAAGGCGAGTCCCAGCAAGATGGAACCGACCCAAAGCGTCCCGACGACAATGGCGAGCACGCGCCAGCGCGCAATCGTAAGTGCGCCACCTACTGCGCCGATGGACGTGCCCGCACCGGTGATGAGAAACGCCAATGCTGCGCCCTGACTCATTCCGTTATCGAGCATTGCGCGGACCAGGGGCAGCGATGCTTCGGTGTTGATATAGAAGGGAAGCCCAAGCGTGGCGGCGAGCGGAATGCCATATGCATGACCTGCTCCGAAAAGCGATGTGATCCACGCGGCGGGAATTAATCCGTTCAGGAAATAACCGACGAACGTGAAGCCAACGAAGAGCGGCAGCAGGCGTTTGCTTACATGCACGACTTCATCGATAAACATACGGATCGTAACGGCAGGTTTTATAGTTGCCTGGGCGCCTGTCGAAATTTGTGAAGGAGTTGCAGAACATGAGCATGGACTGGTTTCCATTGCAGGTTGTGCGGCCATTGGCAATTCCATCGGACCTGGCGCGCCCATGATGCCTAATGAAAGCGATCGCTCCTGGGGCGCTGCCATGCGAGCTTGATCTGCCAGCCAGCCGCGTCGTTCTGCGAAGCTGGCGACCGATCCGCCGAGCAGCCCCAATACAACGGATGCACCAAAAAATGCAATGGCGAACGGCCAGCCAAATAGCCCCGCACTATAAAATAGCTCTTCTGGAGAAGTGAGAGGGGAGGCGACCATGAACGCGACGACTGGCGCCCACGGAACTGTAGATGCCATCAATCCCAACACAACAGCGGTCGTTCCACAGGAACAGAATGGCGTAGCCACGGCGACACCAGTTGAGATCAAAACGCTGTTACGTGTATTCCGGCGCAGGAAGCCTGCGACGGCATCCTGGTTAATGTACAGTTTCAGCGCCGCGCTGATGAGAATACTGATCAAGAGCAAAGGCCAGTTGTCTGAGAATGTTTCGATGACCTTACTGAAAGAATATTGCAGGAGAGAATTGATATCCATCTGGACCTTCGATGTTTTGGATTTTGATTGTCAATTGAATTCCTGAGCCGAGCAATACATAGAAGAACATCTATGTAACTCTATAAAAAAAATTTTACGACCGATAAGTCCTCTCTGTCCGCTGGCAGCGAACAGAGATCGTACATCAACAACAACCGCCGCCGCCACAGGAGCAGCTGCCCTCATCACAACCGCAGTCGTTCAATACGATTAATTCGTTCATGGCTTTCACCTCCTTTCACATAGACGTTTGTCTATAGATTTGGTCAAAAAAATTGGAGGCAGCGTACCCCTGCGGGGCATCTGCTCTCCAATCTTATTGGTTAATAACGTTTACCAGCTTCTCAGTTGTCGCGGTTTCGGGCGCAAACTTGATCATCAGCTGACCGCAGCACATGACGATATTTTCCTGATTCAATGTATAGAAGGTCTGCTTGCCCTCCTCGCGGATGTTGACCAACCCCGCGTCGCGCAGGATAGCCAGGTGATGCGAGATCGTGGGCTGACTAAACTCAAGTTTGCTCGCCAGGTCGCCGACCGAAATCCAACAGCAGCAACACTCGCTCATGATCTTCTGGCGAGTCTCGTCGGCGATGGCTTTGGCAAACATGACAGGGTTAATTTCCATAGACGGTTATCTATTTGAGATTATATAGATAAACATCTATTTGTCAAGAGGCGAGTTTGGATTGAGTCGGGGTGAATTTTTGCCCTGCTGCAAAGTAGCGTTTCTGGAAAAAGAAGGCGGCATTCACCAATAGAAAAAGTGGAATCGTTTCGAACAGAATTCTTTAGCCTTGTTCCACGAGCCAGTTTTTTATTTTTGCCTCGATCAGGTCGCGGACCTCCCGGAACTTTGCCATCTTTTCTTCGTCCGACCCGTCCACTGCGGCTGGATCCTGGAAGGACCAATGCATTCGCTGGTTGACGCCCGGCCACACGCTGGGACAGTTCTTGTCAGCATCGTCGCAGACCGTGATCAGATACTGGAAAAGCTTTTTTCCCAGATATGTATCGACGCCTTTGGAGGTTTGTCCAGAAACGTCAATACCAACCTCCTCCATCACTTTTGCCGTCAATGGATTCAGTCCCTTCGGCTCCAAGCCTGCGCTGTGAGGCTCAAAGCGGTCACCGGCATATTTTCGAAGGAAAGCCTCTGCCATCTGGCTTCGTGCAGAGTTCCCCGTGCAAAGGAAAAGGATGCGTTGTTTACTCATGTGATTATCCATAGATAAGTATCTATGAATTGTAAACTACTCGCGTTAACAGGATTTTAAGAGCCTGTAATTACTTCATTTGACCTCTTGCAAAAGCCCAAAACCTTAACCACGGAGACACCGAGTCACGGA
>CAZBAX010000063.1:0-32810 GCA_964489725.1 uncultured Anaerolinea sp.
CTCAGCTCGCCTGCTATGATTTGTCGCTTATTTTGGGCGAAAATTAGGTACTGAAATTAAGAAAAACTCCGTGACTCACATCGTCCCGGTGCTCTTTCGGGAGTGTCTCCGTGGTTAAGGTTTTGGGCTTTTGCAAGAGGTCAACTAAAAGCTCACACCGAACCTGCTGTAGTGTGAGCCCAATTACTATTTAACGGAATCAAGCCCGCCCTGAGCGAGAGCCGAAGGGTTGGCTGCGCATGTGAATTATTGGACTCAGTAGAAACGAGACGGTTACAGTTCCCAGAACCGGAATCGTTCGAGTCCGTTCATGGCAATATCCCAATCCACTCCCAGAAGCGTGGAATAGTCATATACGTTCTGCCAGAAATAATTGGCCACGAAGGGAAGAAACCAGAACGCCAGCAGGACAATCCATATCGCGACGCCGCGCACGCGGTCCATCTGCATGCGGACGACGGGGTTGAGAAACGGTTCGAGGGCGTTGTAGCCATCGAACGGTGGAAGTGGAATGAGGTTGAACATCACCGCTGAGATTTGCAGCACAAGCAGAAAGGATAGGCCCGGCCAGGGACCCGAATTTTCCACCGGCCCAAAGCGCAGGAGTATCGCAAGAACAATTGCTACCAACAAGTTCGCTGCGGGACCTGCAAGTGACATGGCGCTGCGCCACCAGCGGCTGCGGATGCGCCAGGTTTCGATATACACCGCGCCGCCCGGCAAACCAATGCCTCCCATCATCAGGATGACCAGCGGCAGTACGATCGACATCAGGGGATGTGTGTATTTGAGCGGGTTGAACGTGAGATAGCCTTTTTCGCGCACGGTGTGATCGCCGCCCAAATAGGCAACCAGTGCGTGCGAAAATTCATGCAGGCAGAGCGAGAAGATCCAGCCGAAGAAGACGATGGTAAAAGTCATGAGTTATTTTTCCTCATATCCTTTCGGGTGCGACTTGTGCCAGCTCCAGGCGCTCGAAATAATCTCTTCCAGGTTGTCGTGTTCGGGCTTCCAGCCAAGTTCACGTTTGATCTTGTCGGAGGATGCCACCAGACGGGCCGAGTCACCGGCTCGACGCGCCATCTCCTTCGCGGGGATGGGATGTCCTGTGACGCGCCGCGCCGTCTCGATCACTTCACGGACCGAATAGCCATTCCCGCTTCCGAGGTTGTAGATCAGCGAATCTCGTTCGCGCAATCCATCCAATGCCAGCAGGTGAGCGGAGACCAGATCGGCGATGTGGATGTAATCGCGGATGCAGGTGCCATCGGGCGTTGGATAATCGCTGCCGTAGATGTTCGCGGACTCGCGTTCGCCCAACGGGACGCGCAGCACCAAAGGGATGAGATGCGACTCAGGCTGGTGGGCCTCACCGCGATTCGGAAGTGCTCCGCAGGCGTTGAAGTACCGCAGCGCGGCGAAATGCAATCCGTGGATCTGACGGTACCAGTCGAGGGCCTGTTCTACAAGAAGCTTGGTATGACCATACACGTTGGTCGGCCCGATGGGCGATTCTTCACTCAACGGTTCCTCACTCGATTTGAAAATGGCCGCGGTTGACGATAATACAAAGCGCTTCACACCGGCGCGCACCGCTGTTTCCATCAAGCTGACAGAGTTCGTGAAATTGTTGTTGTAGAAACGCCCGGGGTCTTTCATACTTTCGCCGGCTTCGATGAACGCCGCAAAATGCATGATCGCGTCGAACGTTTGTTTCGTCAGCGTTTCCGCCAGCGCATGGCTGTCAGACAGATCTGCCTGGATAAACGTTGCGCCTTCGGGGACTGCGGCGCGATGACCGGTGACAAGCGAATCGTACACGGTCACGTTATGTCCCGCTTTAAGTAGTGCATCTGCTGTGGCTGAACCGATATACCCTGCTCCGCCTGTGACAAGAATGTTCATGAAGGCTCCTGAATGAAGGGATTATAAACTCAACATGTCGTTGCAAGGAGCCTGTGGCGCGACGAAGCGTGGCGACACAATCTCCCGTTCAAGGGAAATGGCCTATTGATGAGCCTTTACCGTTTAATCGGAGATTGCTTCGGGCTTCGCCCTCGCAATGACATGAGATCAATTATTCCACTGCGCCGCGTACCAGCGCATATACTCCTCCACATGTGCACTCCAGTATTCCTCGGTGTGAGCGCCGCTGTAGAGATGCCATTCATACGAGATGTCAAAATCATTCAGCTGTGCTTCGACCTGCTGTGCCATGAGCAGTTCCGGGTCAGCATCGCCAACATCCATAAAGACCTGCGGGCGCGAGACGGGCGGGATCGACGCGACCCATCCCTTTAACCGGGAATAATCCTTTTGCAGAACTGCCAGCGAATGGAGTCCGACTGTGCCGAACAATCTCCACTCGCTCAATCCTAATCGAAGCGACCAGCCCGCGCCGCGCGACATGCCTCCGATGGCGCGGTGCTCACGGTCCGGGAGGGTGCGATAGGTGGAGTCGATATACGGGATGAGATCGTTGACCAGACGGTCCCCGAAGCCGGGACCCGCCTCCAGATTCCAATAGCGATCATCGGGGAAAACAATAATGAAGGGACGCGATTCGCCGGAGAGTATCAATGCATCGACGATACGCGTCGCGCCGAGACGGATCCATTGATCGTCGGTATAGGTTTGTCCATGTAATAGATAGAGCACCGGGTAACGTTCGTCGGCGTTTTCATCATAGCAGGGAGGCAGATAGACTCGGAATTCCTGGGCGGGCTTAAACGAATCCAGCGCGCCTTCTTCCACGCGCCCCGGCAGCGTACGGCATACCATCGGCGTAACCGTGGGAAAGAACTTAATTGTCGGAGTTGCATCAGGAGTTAGGGAAGCCGTTACTGGAATGGGTGTACTCATAACTGTAGGAATTGGGGGAGTGGACGGTGTACAGGCTGTCAGAAGCACGAGAAGTATGAGCAGTGTCGCAAGCCGTTTTGTCCGCAGGATTGCTCCGCTTATTGCTTGACGGGTTTTCATCCTTCGCATTATACTCATACAGCTTAATCGGGGCGTAGCGCAGTCCGGCTAGCGCGTGGCGCTTTCAGCGCCAAGGTCCCGATCGATCGACCACAGTTTTAATTCGGGGCGTAGCGCAGTCCGGCTAGCGCGCTTGCTTTGGGAGCAAGAGGTCCCGGGTTCGAATCCCGGCGCCCCGACAAATGTTTTACATCTACATTCTTCGCAGCCAACACACACAACGATATTATGTGGGGTCAACGCAAGATGTCGATACACGTATACTGCAACACGATTCTGGAAAGTCAATTTCAACTCATGCTGGTGTTCCATGGGAATTGATTCATACCGAATCTTTTGAGACACGCTCTGCTGCGATACTTCGTGAACGGAAAGTCAAGACGCGTGGGATAGCTCGTTATTTAGCTGATGTTCAAAGATCAGAAGTAGGTTAGCACGTGGCGCCTTGGCGCCCCCAAAATTGCCGCAGAAATTGCGAAAGGCCAATAAAACCCCAGGCGCCGCCCCACAGTGTGGGACGGCGCCTGGGGTAAATTGTTACTTTTTCAAAAATTTCTGTCAACAGGGAATCTCCCTACCCGCTGTAGCTGCGTGATGCCCTTTCGGTACTCTTTGCATAATCTTTGGGGTCTCTTTGTTTGTTTAGTGCTAAAATACGCAAGGAGGTCGTGAACACTATGGCAAAGAAGTATGACGGCGTCATCGAAGCAGTTCGTTACAAAAATGGACAGATCGTCCTGGTGAGGGCGTTCGAGCGGCGGGGAGCCGCATTTTCTGACCGGGTCATGATGGACCGCAGGGAATTGCTGGAGAAACTTAATGATGGGAAAAAGTTTATTGTAGGCAAACGCAGGGAATTATTGGCCGGCACGTTCGAGGAAGGGAAACCCGTGCAAGTGATCAGCCGTGATGGCAAGGACTTCATCTCCACCAGCGCGCAGACCGACAGGGACGAGCTCGAACAGGCTCCCGTTTTTTAACCCCCATGAAAATCATCGACAAGACCCCTCTCGTAAATGAAAAAGGACAGCTGGGCCCCTTCCAGCGCCTTCAGGGCATGCTGCAATATGGCTTCAATTGGCCCTATCAACTGGCAGCGCAGCAGGCGATCATCACCTATTTCGACCGCCAGCTCGAGAAGGGATATACGCTCATCCGAAACTACACGTTGGGACAGAGCGGCATCATGGTCCCGATCATTCTGATCGGTTCCGCTGGCATGTATGTGATCCAAATTGCTTATGAACGCGGGCGTTATGAAGTAAAAGGGGATACATGGAACGTGGCGTCCGGCGAGGGCTATTCTCCCGCGCGGACCAATCTGATTCGAGACACGATCCGCATGGCGAATGCGGTCAAGGCGTTTATCGAACGTCAGGGGGTACAACTGCCTGTGCCCGTCGAGCCCGTCCTGATCGCCGGAGATGCGGGCCTGCATATCGAATCGGTGCGGCCGGCGATCAAAGTGCTGATGATCGACGGGATCCGGTCGTACGTCTCGAACCTGGCAGCGGGACGTCCCATGCTCAGCGCCGATGTGATCTACGAGCTTACCGAGCGGATCATCAATCCACGTCCGCCGAGGAAGAGTGCACCGGCTGTCGCAGTGCCCAAACCGCCTGCTGCTGAATATGGCCAGCCGCCCCAGCAGGAAGCCTCACGGGCGCGGGCGATCTTCGACGCCTCAGAGGAAGCGAAACCATTCCTTCCTGGAGATTTCGACTTTGCGATGGACGAGGAAGCGGCTTTAGAAGACGCCGCACCCGAATTGCCCAGTATGGAAGCCAGCCCGGCCCAGGCACTGCCATCGGCTCGGCCAAAACCGCGCGCCCGACGAATCCTTGGCATGACGCTTATTCAACTGGTGATCGTCATCGCGCTTGCGTTCCTGCTTTTGTGTCTGGTGGTGGGTTTTGCAGCCTTTTACTTTGGCTTTCTCAGGCCTTGAACAAAACTTGAATCTTTTTCTTTCCATTGTCATTCCGGCCCACAACGAGGAAAGCCGTTTACCCGGCTCTCTGGAACAGGTGTTTAAGTTTCTACACAAACAGCCATTCGCGGCTGAGGTCATTGTGGTGGAAAATGGAAGCAGCGACCGTACGTATGAAGTCGCCCAGGCGTTCACAAAAGAACATGACAACCTGCGTGTCGTGCAAAATAATATACGCGGCAAGGGGCGGGCGATCCAACGCGGCGTGAAAGAAGCCAAAGGCGAATATGTCTTCATGTGCGACGCCGACCTGTCCATGCCGATCGAAGAAATCAGCAAATTCCTGCCTCCCCAACTTGAACATGTCGATATTGCCATCGGTTCCCGGGAAGCACCGGGTTCGGTCCGTTACAACGAGCCGGCCTACCGTCACTTCACAGGCCGCGTCTTCAATACGCTGATCCGCTGGCTGGTGCTGCCGGGCTTACAGGATACCCAGTGTGGGTTCAAGTGTATCCGTGCCGATGTGGCCCGCGATATCTTTCCCTATCAAACACTCATGGGTTGGGCATTCGACGTCGAACTACTTTACATTGCGCGTCGTCACGGATACAGCATCGTAGAGATCCCCATCGACTGGTATTTCAATGCAGACAGCAAGATCAGCGTGGTCCGTGATTCCCTGCGCATGTTCCTCGACCTGTTGTCGATCCGGCGTAACGCCAGCCGCGGATTGTATAATGCCCACAGTCATGAGTTGCGCTAGGCGCAGTTTATAACCGTGAAGGGTATATGATCCAAAACCCTGACCTCACCTACGAAACACATCTTTGGCCCCACTACAAACTCATCGCCGGATTGGACGAAGCCGGACGCGGCGCCCTCGCAGGGCCTGTCGCGGTCGGAGCGGTGATCCTGCCCGGTGGCGACTCAGCGCATCTTCTCCAAGCCTTGGCCGGTGTCCGTGATTCCAAACAGATGACGCCGCTCGAGCGTGAGTCGCTTGCGCCGCGCATCCAGGAGACCGCCCTGACCTGGTGCGTTGCCTTCGCCTCGGCTGAGGAGGTCGATACACTGGGGATCGTCCATGCGACGCGTTTGGCAGCCATGCGCGCACTCAACGGACTCACATTCGTCCCGGAATATTTGCTCACCGACTTTCGGTTGGAACTCCCGCAACTGGAGATTTCACAGACCGCCCTCGTCAAAGGCGACGCGTTATGCCTGAGCATTGCGGCTGCATCCGTGCTGGCAAAGACGGCCCGCGATCAACTGATGCGCGGGCTCGATTTGCAGTACCAGGGCTATGGGCTGGGGAAACACAAAGGGTACGGCACACAGTTCCACAGGTCCGCGATGAAGCGCATGGGCATGTCGCCGGTACACAGGAAATCGTTTCGGGTAAAAAGTGTGTAGGTACAAGTAGACAAGTACACAAGTAAAACCTGTCTACCTGTCTACTTCGTCATCACACCATTTGTCCAAACCAGCCGCGGCGCTGCATCCATTTCGCGATTTCAAGCACCGGTATGACAGTGATCGATAGGATCGAGATAATGATCCAATCTGTCAGCGTAAGGCTGAACGTGCCAAAGACCGGGTGCAATACCGGCAGGTAGACAATCAGACTGAGCAGGACCAACTCCCAGACAATCGCAATGTTCAACCACTTATTTTCAAACGGTTTACGGAAAATGGAATTACGGTCGGACCGGAAACTGTAGGCCTTGAAGAATTCGAACAACACTACTGACACGAATGTCATCGTTCGCGCTTCGTCTGCACTGCGACCGGAGTTCATCGCCCAAAAGAACATGATCAGGTTGGCGATTGCCAGCCAGATACCGCCGATCACCATCAGGATGATGACGGGACGCGTAAAAATTCCCGTGCGCGGATCGCGCGGCGCGCGGCGCATCAGGTCTGACTCGGGCGGGTCCACAGATAAGGCCAGAGCGGGCAGACCATCTGTGGCAAGGTTGATATAGAGGATCTGCACGGTCGCAAGCGGAAGCGGCATCCCCAACAGCGTGGCGCCGGCCATCAACAAAATTTCGCCGATATTGGAAGACAACAGGTACATCAAATATTTCTTGATGTTTCCGAAAATTCCGCGTCCCTCCTCCACGGCTGCAACGATGGAGGCAAAGTTGTCATCGGTCAATGTCATGGCAGCGGCTTCCTTGGTGACATCTGTGCCGGTAATACCCATCGCAATGCCGATGTCGGCTTTCTTTAGAGCAGGCGCATCGTTGACGCCATCACCGGTCATGGCGACGATATGGCCCTTGTTCTGCAGGGCGCCGACCACGCGCAGCTTATGGGCCGGAGAAACGCGGGCGTACACTTCGATGGTTTCCACTTCCCGGTCGAAGGCCTCATCGCTCATCGCTTCCAATTCCGCGCCTGTGACGACGCGTCCGTTCTTGAGCAGGCCGAGTTCGCGTGCCACCGCCTGGGCCGTGAGCGGGTGATCGCCGGTGATCATGATGACCTTGATGCCTGCCTCCTCGCAGGTCTGGATCGCCTTTTTGGCCTCAGGACGAGGCGGATCGATCATTCCCAATAATCCCAGAAAGGTCATTTCCTGTTCGGCTGCTTCGATATGGGTATCCGAGCGGCGCGCCACTGCCAGGACGCGTAACGCCTCGCCAGCCATGTCGCGTGCAACGCCCAGGATTTGTTCCCGGTCCTGCGCCGTGAGAGGCGCCTCGCCGCCAGCGGTCAATTGTTTTGTGCACGAGTCGAGGATGATCTCTGGGGCGCCTTTTGAAAAGGCCACAACCCTGCCATCCATCGTGTGAAGCGTGGTCATCCGCTTGGTTTCAGATGTGAACGGGATCTCATTGACACGTGGATAGCTCTTGTCCAGTTCGATCTTGCGGAACCCGGCCTTGGCCGCCGCTACCACCAGCGCACCCTCGGTGGGGTCGCCTTTTACATGCCAGCGATTGTCGCTTTCGCCGTGCACGATATGCGCATCGGAGGCCAGGGTTGCACCGCGTACCAGGTGTTTGAGAGATTCAGATGGTTCCACAGGATTACCAGCGATGGAGAATTGGCCGTGTGGCTCATACCCCGCGCCGGAAACGTCAAGCGTTTCTCCCTGCACGTAGATCTTTCGCACGGTCATTTCATCCTTGGTCAGCGTGCCGGTTTTATCGGAGCAAATGACCGTTGTACTGCCCAGGGTTTCCACGGCAGGCAGGCGTCGCACCAGGGCATTGCGTTTGACCATGCGCTGCACACCGATGGCCAGTGAGATGGTCACAACTGCCGGCAGCGCCTCGGGCACCACCGCGACCGCCAGCGCGATCCCGAACAGGATCATCTCAATGAATGGCTGGCCGCGGAATAATCCAAAAGCAACGATGACCGCCACGATGATGAACGCGGCGCGTGCGAGTGCATGCCCAACCTTATCGAGGTTTTCCTGCAAGGGGGTCTTGCCGCTCTCCACAGTATGGAGCATTTGGGCGATCTTCCCAAATTCTGTTTTCATGCCGGTGGAGGTGGCGATGGCCCGACCGCGCCCATAAGTCACGGCGGTACCGCCATAGACCATGTTCTTGCGATCCCCTATGGCTGTGGCTGCCGTGGTGGTAATAGGCTGGGTATGTTTCTCGATCGGCACTGACTCGCCGGTAAGCGCGGCCTCTTCCACCTGCAGGTTGACCGACTCGATCAGGCGTGCATCCGAGGGGATCTTGTCACCAGCGCGCAGGATGAGCACATCTCCCGGCACGACCTCGCGGGCCGGAATTTCCTCCTCCTCGCCGTTTCGCAGCACCGCCGCCGTGGGCGCTGCCATCTCGCGTAATGCTTCGATCGCCCGTTCGGCGCGGTACTCCTGGATGAACCCGAGTACAACAGCGAACAACACGATCACCGCGATCGCGATCGCATCCACGCCCTCGCCCAGGAACGCCGAAAGCGCCGTGGCGATGAGCAGGATGATGATCAAAACGTTCTTGAACTGTTCGAACAGGATCTCCCAGGGCGAAATATGGTGTGCTGCCTGAAGTTCATTGGGCCCATATTCCGAAAGCCGCCGGACGGCCACATCCTGCGGCAATCCATCCTCCTGCGTTTCGAGGCGCTTGAACACATCCCGCACCTCCAGCGCATGCCAGCTGGTTTCCTGCTGGTTTTCAACCGTGCTATTTTTTTCCTGTGCCATTCAACATCTCCTGATGTGATGTGTGGTGATGACAAATTAAAAGACCACCACACCTGTGGTGGTCTTGCCTGCGCATAAAGCGCCTGGATCACCGATGACAGTTTTTGTCATGGGTTGACGGCAATCCAATTGGCGCCCGCTATAGCGTGAGAATGGAACGAGGCGCCGCGGCTACTCCCCATCCGGTTTCAGTTTACTCTGCACATTAATAGACTGTCAAGCCAATAGCTCAATAGTTTTGTTGGGTGGAGCCAGCCTTGCGAAGGTTTGTCGGGACCGATCCAAGCCTTCCACTCAACCTTCGCAAGGCTGCTTTGTGAGGCATCCAATTTCACTGCGAACCCCGCCAAAGTATAGCAGGGCAGGTGCGCCAGGCATGCGAAGTTTAAAAGGTGTTCCTGGCGTTCTCACCTGCATCACGCCAGAGGCGCGGTGTCGAGCCTTCGCGGTGAAAATCAGTTTGTTAGGATAATGCCTTTTCCATCCAGACCAGATGCGTGGTCCCGAGGTGCGGCGTGGGAATCCCCGCGATGCGGAACCCGGCCCGTTCGAAGTAGGCCGTGGCGGTCACACGGGCCATCGTCCCGATCATCTTATAGCCGCGTTCCCTGGCGCGTTGTTCAACGGTTTTCATCAACAGATGCCCGATGCCTTTGTGCTGGTGTTCTGCTGCCACAGCCAAATGCGAGATGTGCCCAATACCCTCGGCTTTTTCAAAAAGCTTGGCGACGCCCACCACATCGCCTTTCTCACTGAGCGCCATGAAATGTTCACTGATCGGTTCGTAATCATCCTTCTCGGTGCCTTTGGGATGTCCCCAGGGTTCGCGCAGAATTTTGTAGCGCAAGGCGTAGTAGGCCTTGAAATCATCTCGGGTCTTCGGTATTTTGATCGTATACATGGGATCTCCGATCTAGGATGCAACTTCAGGTTCTGAAGATTTAAAGAGTCCGGCGATGACAGTCAGAATGCCGCGCACTGGCGCGAACACCCAATCGACAAGCTCGTTGACGATGCCAATCCCCTGCGCCAGCCAGATCAGCACAAAACGGAAGCGCTGCAGGAATTTGCTGTGTGCGTAGGCCAGCGCCAGGAGAATGGTCAGCATGGAAATTCCAAAGCGGGCGAAATCTGAAATCTCGATATGCCAGACCTGGTCGAGGATCAGTTCCACGCCGATGTTCAACACCAGCACATAGGCAGCCTGTTTGAGGATCGGTTCGCGCGTCACTGCATAACTGAAGACCCCTGCGGCAAAGCGCATGGTAATGATACCGATGCCCACGCCCAACAGCACCACCCAGATCTTATCAGAGAGCGACACGGCTGCCACCACATTGTCGATGCTGAAGATCAGATCCATGGTTTCCACGGTCAGCACGGTCGGCCAGAATGCCTGCACCTTGATGGGCTTGATATCACCATCTTCTTCGCCGCCGCCGCCGGTCATATCTCCCAGGTTATCGAAGGCCAGGTGAATGAGATAAAGTGCACCGAAGATCTTGATCCACGAATTGTGGATCAGGAAGCTCGTCAGGAACAACATGGCGCCGCGTCCCACATACGCGCCGAGTAAACCAACCCGCAGGGCAGCACCGCGTTGATCGCCCAGCAGCGGGTGCAGCCGGTTACCAAGCCATTGCAGCGACCGGGGCCACGGCACGCCCTCGTTATTGGGCAGCGGTGAGACCAGCGCACCGATCACGGCCGCGTTATCGATGGAGAGAATCCCCTCCAGGAATATCAATTGCAGGACTATGATGACAATTGGCCAAGATTCGTTCATAACCTCTCCCGTTCAAAGATTTCCAGGGCGCAAAAAATAAGCCGTTACACCTCCGTGTAACGGCTTGAATGCTCCTTGGGCAGTGTCAGTCTACGCCTCGGGCATATCCCTGTCAATGTGACATAAATAACAGAATTACAGACTGCTGCATAATTTCCTAAACTTTTTATCTGAGTCTCGACTGATAACTGATGTTACGAAAAACAGGCTAAGCAGTTTTCTGTAACGCGACACGCTTCGCAGTGTCGCCTTTATACAAGGAACACCTGAAAAGTGAGATGTTGCAGATTAACAATTAAGCTGGAAGCTGCACCTGGTCGTCACTGCCGCCTGCAACGTTTGGTTGCCTTTGGCAGCTGAACTGACCCCAGCCAATGTCGCTGACAATGAACAAGCGCCCACCCTGATTGAAAGCTTGCCTCCCGGCTTACACTTCCTGTTAGGCGATCAACATTATCATGATGAAGCCTTAGTGCGCCAATGTCAACGCCAGGGTTGTATTCTTGTGACTTCCTTACCGGCAAAAACAATCCCTATCCACATCACGATGATTGCGTCAAAGTTCGTCAAATCTTGCATAAAACCCGCTCCATTGCCATCGAGAATTTTAACGAACACGTTAAGGCTATTTTCGATGTTCACGGTGCCGTGCCCACAAAGGGCTTACCCGCTACCCAGCGTTTTTTTCTCAGTGCCGTATTCGTCTACCAGTTGGCAATCCTCTACTGTTTCTTGCAAGACCTGGACGTACGCACAGGACTTAAAGCCCTGCTCAAAGCTGCATAATATTTATGTCCGGGGCTCACCTAAATTATGAGGCAAGCGGTAAGGCCGCAACCCGGTTTTATGATTTCGTTTGCTCGCGGCTTCCGGCTGAAGTCAGCGCTCCAAAATGCGACCAGTTCCATGAATCGGGAAGAGTCGATTTACTGATTCATCGAAAACCACAGGATCGGAATGATCCCACATAGCACGACATCGAAAATTACCAGCAGCAACCACATCAGCCACTGGGCTGGCGCTTTTCGTTCCAACACCGCATCAGATGGTTTCTGTGGATCGTAGAAGACCATCACTTGTGCGCCCACGGGATAGCGAGCGATGACACTGCCTGCGCCTGTTCCACCAACTTCCATGCCGGGCGCGCGCTTCGAGCTTTGATAGGTTTGGCCTCCCACCTGGTAGGAATACTGCACTACAGGATAGTTTGTAGTTCCTTCGCTATCGCTACGCTGTTCCAGAAAGGATGCACTGACCGTTCCCATTGTGGATGGCCACGTGCTGACAGTCGCCATTCGTCTGCGCATGAAGTAAATAATTGCCAGGAATATGGTGTTGAGAAGAATGAGTACACACCCAATACTAACGATTGCAATGATCAGTTCGCTATTCATATTCACTCCTTGAGATACGGAAAAGGTTGTGGGGCAATCAAAATGCAAACGCAAAGCCAAAGGTGACTGCCATGCTGCATAACATAAGATCCATGACCACAAGCACCAGCCACATGATCCATTGTGCATGAGCCTTTCGTTCCAGCACAGCATCGGAGGGGTTCTGCGGATCGTAGAATACCATGACCTGCGCGCCAGCCGGATAGCGCTCGACCACCTTGCCGGCGCCGGTGCCGCCCACCGCCATGCCGGGCGCGAGCTTTGACCCATGATACGCCTGGCCGCCCACCTCATAAGAATACTGCACTACCGGATAACTGACAGATCCACCCTTGCTGGAACGCCGCCGCTCGAGATAGGAATTACTTACCGTTCCCATGGTGGAAGACCAGCTTTGAACCGCTTTCATCTTGCGCTGTGTGGAAAGGATGATCCCCAGAAAGATGCCATTCATGAGCAGGAATGTACAACCAATAATGCTGACCGTCAGTACGACCTGATTATCCATACAGACTCCTTAACATATGAACTTGGTGGTTGAGTAGTCCTGAGCGCAGCGTAGCGGAGACGAAGGACCGTTTCGAGACCACCAGTGACTGGAACCCTCGTATTGCAACAAGTCATCTTGAATCTGATACATGACGCACTCGCCGTTTAAGGCTCGGCGCCACTACTCGACCAACGGTGATTAGTGGTTATTTCACTGTCACTTGAATGATCGCAGTATCAACCTTCTGATCACCTCTTATAACCTGCAACTGTAATGCATACAACCCGTTCAAGTCGGCGGTGTTCCACGAGGCGAGTAGGCCATTGGTCACGGGCTGGTTCCCCTCGGCAATTTGGATCCATTCGTGCGGGTTGAGTCCCTGCCCGATCAGGATGCGATACGAGAGGAAGTTCTCTCCCGCGGCCGTGCCTCTGACCTCCACTTCGCCGCTGACTTCTGAGAACACGGCAGGGGCAGTGATGTTTACATTTTCATCGAAGCGCGGCGATTGGATCACATCGTAATTCGATGGCGGGATATCCAGCCCCGCGCCTTCTGCCCAGGAACGCGCATCCGCGGGGACGACAAGATACACACGTTCCTCGATCAACTGCGGCAGCGTGAAGACGGTTGCCAATAGACCCGTTTCGCGGTTGACAGAATACCTGCGAAACATCGTATCTGCCTGGATTGGTTCATTGCCGTTCAGGAATACTTCGCTCACCAGGTTCGGACAGTCTGCAGTGGGCAGCATACCAGATGGGTCACACACGTTGATCACCGAGACATCGGCAGGGATCGCCCAGCCCTCGCGGGGTACATTCTGTGAAGCGACCCGCATCAACGCATTCCACAACGCAGCAGAAGCGTGCGGCCTCAGATTACTTTCGTTCCGTGCTCCGGTCCACACCGCAACGACACGGGAAGGGGAATAGCCAATTGCCCATGTGTCGAGCGCATCCTCCGTTTGCCCTAATTTGATCGCAACCGATGTGCCAACATCCAGGATATTCGAGTTGCGCAGCGGTCCCAGCCGGGCCGTCTCATCGCTGAGAGCGTGGTTCATCAGATATGCCAGCCCCGGCGTCACCACGGGTTTGGCCTGCGGCGTGGACCAATCCAGCCACAGGCTGCCATCGTTGCCTTCCACGCGCAGCACGGCGACCGGCTTGAAATCATCTTCGAACTCCTGCCCGAAGTAGACACCATCGCGCGCAAATACACCGAACGCACCCGCTGCGTCGATCAGGGATAATTCACCATCAGGCGAGACCCCAAACGAAGAAGCGATCTTGTTCACGCTCTCGGCGCCCATTTGCGAAAGGACCTGTGCCGCCGGCGCGGGATAATCGTTCACCAACGCCACGCGCAGACGGATCGGTCCATGATATTGGCCATCGAAATTTTGGATGTCTGTTTTCCCAGGAATATCCCAGATTAAGGACGCGGGACTCAGCCCGCGCGTGAATCCCGTCAGATAGACGAACGCATCCAGCACGGACCCGGGCCGGTGGGCGCCGATCAATGGCGTTTCCTGCGCCTGAAAGGTCTCCCCCACGGCCGCCACGATCTGTCCCGTTTTCGGGTCGGTGATGATCGCGCTGGCAGACGAATCTGCTGCTTCGACGCCACTTGGCAACGCGGGCAGGAAGCGCAGCGCGTCACATTCAAGGAGCGGATCGGGCAGGCCGGCAAGCCGCGCCGCGTAAAATGCGGTCACACACGAAGACTGCCTTTGCACATCGTAATCCAGCGTGGAGATGATCGTCAACCCGCCGCGTTCGATGCGCTCGCGGGGGAAACGGGAATCCAATTGAGTGAGGAGCAGGTTGATAAACGCGGAAGCAACCTCCGGCTGCGCGGGAGGCGCAAGCTGGAAAACGGGCGACTCTCCCAGTGCGTTCTCCTTCGCTTCATTGGAGAGAAATCCAAACGCAGACATCAAATGGATCGTTGCACGCCCGCGTTCGAGTGCGGTTTGCGGCGCGTCGTATGGGTTGAGACTTGGCGAGTCGCTCACCCCCGCCAGGATGGCAGACTCAGCAGTTGTCAATTCTGTGGCGGGTTTTCCAAAGTAAAGCTGGGCGGCGGCATCGGCTCCATAGGCATAGCGTCCGAAGTTTGCCGAGTTGATATACCATTCGAGTACCTGCGTGCGCCCAAACTGGGCGGTAACCTGTGCCGCAAGAATGCGTTCACGCAGAGCCCGGCGCAGCGAGGCTGGTTCGTTGAAAAGTAGAAGCTCAGAGACAAGCCGCTGGGCAACGGTGTCGTGTAATTCGTAATTGGTAATTGAGCTGATGTTGTAACCGGAGTGTCTCCAAAAACCTGGATCAGTTCTGGCGATGACCGCATCACTTAAGGATTTCGGGAGAAACTGCGGATTTGTGTTGCTGAGAGGAATATAACGCCGCGGCTGAATCGCGCCAGAGGCGGGAGCAAATGTGAACAGAATGTTGTCGCCGGTGCGATCATAGATACGCGTGGGCTGGAGCAGGAGACCATCGGGAGGGTTGAGGAGAATGGGGAGATTTCCAACGGAGGGGAGGTCGCGGGTCAGGCTGACATAGGAAAATGCAGTGACAATAATGATTGCCGCGATGAACAGTGACACGACCATCCCGGCGCTGAGCAGGGTATTGCGCGTTCGCGCATCGCTCGCACGATGACGGGCCAGCCGCCGTTCACGCCGCGCCCGCAGGATGGGGATGGTGGAGGGCATGGGGTAAGTATACACGCGCAAGAGGGTAGGGAGATACGTAAATGGAAAGAGGAAAGATAACGACTACTTAGTCCACCTGTTATTGATGTCTTTCGAAATTATATAGCACTATTATTGAGTTGGCTTTGGAATTAATTTTCAGATACAAATCATGGAGATAATAAGTGGGAAAGGAAAGCGATGTACTCTTATTGAAAATACCTTGATTTTCTTGTATACTATATCGAATGACTGACAAGTTTAGCCCATATAGAAAGATATTCGAGAAGCGTAATGGCTTGCTGCGCGCCTCTGAGGCGATTCGACTTGGCATCCCTGAGCATATAGTCTATGAAATGGCACATCGGGGTGAACTGGTCAAAGAGGCACGTGGCATATATCGTTTGTCGGATAGCGATCCACTGGGAAATCCTGATCTCGTTCAAGTCAGCCTGCTTGTACCGAAGGCAATCATCTGCCTGATCTCCGCGCTGTATTTTTACGACCTTACGACACAAATTCCACATAGAATTTATGTGGCACTGCCTCAAAACGCGGGCAGACCACGCCTGACGTATCCACCTCTCGAAGTGTTTTGGGTAACAAAAGAGCTGCATTTGGTAGGCATGGACGAACATATCTTGGATGGTGTGAAAGTGAAAATCTATAACCGTGAAAAAACAGTCGCAGATTGTTTCAAGTTCAGGAAGAGGATTGGTGAAGATATAGCATTGGAGGCCTTGAAGGATTACATCCGCCAGCCGAATCTGGACGTGCATAAATTGCTCGAATATGCAAAGGTTAACCACGTAGAAAAACGAATATCTCCCTACTTGAAGAGTTTGCTATGAAGCGCGAAATCGAAAACATCGCAGCATCTGAGACATACGACTTCTCAGTGCTACACAGCAGTCTCAGAGCAATGCATGTAGATGAGTTACTTAATTTGCTTTTCGGCTGCGGAATTCTATTTCCATGAGGATTCTAAGAATATGTGTCAGTGCCTTTAAAGGGAAATAGGTGACGACAATCTGTAACCCATAGGCAAATATTGTGAGGAGGTCGTTTAGAAGCAAATTCAGTGCGTCTGAGGGAGAAACAGGAATACCTCGCAGAAGTGAATCTACAATATTTAGATTTGTTATGCCGAGCAACGTGTAAACAACTAATACGGCGATCGCTATTTTATTTATGTTATCTCGAAAAGCCAATACTTCCAGCGTATCGTACAGCTCTGGTTGATTTTCGTCATCCAATAGCTTTGCTTCCCATTCGTCAAGACCATCCTCGTCTTTTATTAAATCAGCCTGGTCATTGATCTCATAGATCGGTTCATTTTGATCTGGTATTTCTTTCCCACGTTCTTTCAATATATCCTTGATTACGTTAAAAGCTTCATCCGACCATTCCGTCCGATTATTTGCCTGCCAAATGTTTATCAACTCATCTGTATCTTTAAGATTCATCCGACTATGGATCTGTGACCGGAGGCTACGGTTCATTCTGAAGGCTCCGCTTTTTCCCTATAATTAATATCCGTTTCAACTATCATATTCAGCCCCAATGACATTCCCTTGAGAACTAAAAAATAAATCAAGCCTTTCAGTGCGATAGATGAAATACTTGCCAATCGTCCCAGTAATCCAAGTGGATCTACTTTGAACATTGTTGAAATGCTTAGCGATGTAGGACCCACAAAATTACCATTATCTTGAGCAGTTATAAGTTGTACGACCTGGATTCCCGCCCAAAGAACGTAAAGCGCTAACGCAACCCAGGCTAAAGACTTTGCCCAACTGGCGATGTTCAACAATCGCAAATGATTCCTTGAAAAGAAATCGTCTGTTCCGTCCATTTACATTCCTCCACCATTTATGATTTGATGATCGTTTCCCTTCATGAAGAAAACCTGTGTACTTGCCTACTTGTCTACCTCTTCACTCCCCCAACAAATCTCCCAGCCACTCCATCACCCCCCCTGATTCTTTTTTCTTCTCGGGCAAATCACTGGCAATGGTACCGTTCTGTCCATTGATCAGCACCAGGTGCTCCCGCCCGCCGAAGGGAATCTCGGTGATCCACACAGGCAGCAGGTTGAGGCGGAACGATTCCACCATCATTTTGGCGGAGGATGTGGAAATGAGGTTGTGTAATCCTATGGCGACAGGCAAGTCATTTTTGTAGCGCTTGAAACTCTGTGCCCGCGCATCCAGCGACGCTTCTGCCATGGGGATGTCGTACACTTCGGCCGGCCAGTTGACGAGATAACGCGCGTCGTATGGTTTGACACCCCGCAGTTCGAATGTGGGAATCAGTTTTAAGAATACTGCCGACAACTTTCGCGAGGCCGGGATGGGAATATCATTCACCTGCACAGGATAGCTGTTGTTAACGCGGATCAGTTTTGGGCGTTCGCTTCCAAAGCGAATGTCACTCTGATCCACGATTTCACCTACGTAGTCGATCTCGCCGCCGATGTCGAACGTCCATAATGGGAGGTACACACCACGCGGCAGATCCACCTGCTTCTCTGGTTTGATCTGATTCGCCTGTACCCACTCGATCAAGATCTTAATCGCACGCTTCTGGTCGAACGCATGAGGAATGATGCCATCCGGTGCGAGTAATTCCTCCTCCGATTCCCAGTTGACGACATGCGGCGAGCCGCAATACACGCACACCGACGACAATTGATTGGGCGGCAAAATGAATTCGCAGCCGCAACCCTGACAGTGGAAGACCTGCTGGTCGAGCGGCTTGCCATGCCCGCGGGCGGTGGCCATGGCGATGATAAAGTCCTTTTCGTTGGCGCTGCCCGGCTGTGCTGCGCTGAACTTCTGGTTGCGTGAACAGTATTCGCACAACAGCGACTGACCGTCTGGCGCGAAGCTCATGCGCCCGCCGCATTTGGGGCACATGAAGCGGTCGGCATCCGCGGCGCGCAAGCCTTCAGGAGCAAGCGGCAACCGATCGGGATTGATGATCTCATCCGCTTTGAGTCTGCCATCCAGGATGGCTAGTGCGCGGCGTGCCCGGGCGTGCTGCAGGTCATGCGCCAGACAATTTTCGAGGGACTTGCGTTTCTCCGTTTTATCGTCGATGACTTCGCTCATCCAGAACCACGCCTCGGCCAGTATATCGTGGTCATTGCTCATATATAAGGCACGGTCCAGATAGCGGCGCGCACTCTCGCGGTTGCCTGCTTTGGCATCGATGATCCCGGTTCGCAGCAATTCTTTTCCGTAGTCGCTGAACATATTTCCTCGGTTGATTTTGTAGGGTACGGCAGCTGCCGTACCCTACAAAATCATTTTCTTACAATCGCATCCGTCATCTTGGCCACGCGGGCCATCTCTTTGACATCGTGCACGCGGATGATATCTGCGCCGCGCGTGATGCCAACGGAGATCGTGGCAGCCGTACCTTCCAGGCGCTGGTCGGCGGGCAGGTCTAGTGTAAAGCCGATGAACGATTTGCGGGATGGACCTAACAGGACTGGAAACCCCAGGGAGCGGATCTCATCGAGGTGGTTGATCAGCTCCAGATTGTGCTCACGCGTCTTTCCAAAGCCGATCCCGGGATCCAGGATAATGCGCGATTCCTCCACCCCGGCCCCCACCGCCAACTCCACGCTGGCGAGCAGCTCGCGCTTTACATCCTCCATTAGATTCTCATACGTGGAACCGATGTAGGCGTTGCCCAACTGTTTGCGGACCTCTACACTGCCGGGGCTGCTGCGGTTGTGCATTAATACCACAGGGGCGTGAACGGCCGCGGCAACGGAAGCAAGCTGCGGGTCCGCACGAAGCGCCCAGATGTCGTTGAACAGCTGGGCGCCGGCGTTGAACGCTGCTTCTGCAACTTGTGCTTTATAAGTATCGATCGAAATTAACGCATCGGGGAATTCCGCATGTATCGCAGCGATGACGGGGATGACGCGCTGCATCTCCTCGTCGGCATTTACAGGCTGGGAACCAGGGCGGGTGGATTCCCCGCCTACATCGAGGATATCAGCACCGTGTTTGAGGAAATGTTTCGCCTGCCGCAGCGATTGCTCGATCAGGTCGCCGTTATACATTAAACCGTCACCGGAGAACGAGTCGGGTGTAACGTTGAGGATGCCCATCACGTAGGTGCGGGAACCCCAGTTGAATATGTGATTGCCGATTTGGAGAGATGGGGACTTCATGCCGCGAAAGCTCCCTGCGGGGCTAAGCCCCGCAGGAACATAGCAAGTTACGGTATTTGGTCTAATGGACGAGCGAGCCAGACTTCGGCTTCGTCGATGTCGGTGAATAATTTCATCGCGGCGGCACTCTGCGCCAGGGCCAATGCGGCCACGTCACGGATCGCGTTGGCGGCTTTCTCATCTGCCACCACTACTGCCAGGCGAATATTACGCGCCGAGGGATCGCTGTTCGCTTCGACTGCCATACGGATGGCCTTCTCTGGGATCTCTTTTACTGCCCGCAGATCATACAAATTACGCGTGCGCCGGTCTGAACCCAGAAGATGCTCCATCGCAAATTCGCGCCAGTCTTTTAGTGTAGCTTCCGACAGATCGGTAAAGGTCAGCGTCATACCGCCATCGCCGCGGCGGATCACAGACAATCCAACGCCAGGTTTTGGTGTCCAGTTGAGCGGTTTAATTTCGGTCATTATGCGCCTCCGCGAGTGTGGTGCGATTATATACCGCACTCGGTCACAAATTGCGCTTTTTTAGACGGTGGAAAGCGCAATTTGTGACCGTGGGTATTATACCCTTTGCAATCCAATGACTGGTTACGCCACCTGTTTAATACCACCCAGGTTGCAGGCGATCAGCATTTCACGTACGCTTTTTCCCGTGAGCGGATGAACGAGATCGGGGGCAATATCCATCATGGGCAGCAACACAAAGCCGCGCTCATGCATGTGTGGATGCGGGAGGGTCAATATGGGCGTGTTCAACACCAGATCATCGTACATAAGAATATCGATGTCAATCTCGCGCGGCCCATTGCGGAAGGTTGCTTTGCGACCGAGTGCCACTTCCAGGCGCTTGATATGCTTGAGCAGTTGTTCAGGCTGTAGATAGGTCTGCGCCTTCACCACCTGATTGAGGAATCGCGGTTGCTCCTCAACCCCCCACGGTGGTGTTTCATACATATGCGACTTTTCCTTCACCACCATTTGCGGCGTCAGTGAAGCGATCGCCTGCTTCAGGTTTTCCTCACGATTGCCCAGGTTCGATCCCAGTGCGAGATAGACAATATGATTATCCATCGTTACCCCGGAACTGCATGCTCATCGTAATGTTCAACAACATCGGCGGCCAGCCAGTCTTCGATCTCCGCATTCAGGAAGGACTCATCTGGCAGGCCGGTTACCATTTCGATCAAGGTGAGACGAATGATCTCAAAATATTCGAGCAAATCCTCGTCTGACCAGGGCTCGAACTTGCGCTTCAAGATCACATTGAAGCGGTCTACATCGTGCTTTGTCCATTTGAAATCAGGCACCTCAAGGATTCCTGTAATGATGCGTATTCCCTCCTCCCACCAGCCGAGAATATGTGCCAGCATATCGTGAAAACTTTCGAATCCCTGTTTGGCGAGAAATTCGTTTTGTTTGTCCGCACCCAGCTTGTTGAACTTCTCCACGTATTCTGCCCACTCGTTTTGTAATACATCCAGGGTCAGAAAACGGCCCAGTGCGACGAGATGCTCGCGCGAGTGAAGGAAGACGATCCCGTTCAACCAGTTTCGTACGCGGCGATTTTCGAACACGGACTCATTCATCGCCTGCAGATCGGCTGCCATCTCTCGGCGTCTCTTCTCAAAGAGAGCCATGAAACTGGACTCATCCATTGGCTTGTATTTTGCAACCGCCTCCGCATTGAAGGCATCGAAGTCATATTTTTTGCGCTCGAACTCCCGCTCTTCTGCAATCGCACAGATGACGCCCATGCCCTCCTCCCACCACGCCAGGATGTGGGCCAGCAGATCACGAAACGACTCAAATCCCATGTTCCTGACGCGTTGTTCCTGTACCTCGTTTGGCAGTCGCTGGAAGCGTTCCACATACATCCCCCATTCGTGTTCCATAAAATCAAGAGTGCGTTGTTTAGTGATCGCCATCCAACTCTCCCACGTAACCGTACAATCTGACGTGCTATACTCTTCTTCGGCTGGATTGTACCGCAATGGAACGTCTTGCCATGTAACCATTTCATTCATTCTGCAAACCCGTGAATTCACCTAAACCCACCCGTGCTGATTTGCTCGCGGCAAAAGACAAAACCGTTCGAGATGTCATTGCTCCCGGCTTGCGCGTCTTGTTCTGCGGCATCAATCCCGGGCTGTATTCCGGCGCAACCGGCCATCACTTCGCACGTCCCGGCAATCGCTTCTGGCCCACGCTCCATCAGGCAGGCTTCACACCGCGCCTGCTGAATCCGGCGGAGGAACGAGAACTGCTGACTCTTGGCTATGGGATCACCAACCTGGTCGCACGGACAACGGCTACGGCCGATGAACTTGATCTGCATGAGCTGCTGGCAGGACGCAAACGACTGGAGCGCAAGGTCAAGCGTTACCAGCCGCGCGTTCTTGCAATTTTGGGGATCGGAGCGTATCGAACGGCCTTCCAGGAACCGAAAGCCACTCCTGGTTTGCAACCCAGATCGATTGGAGAAACTGTGATCTGGGTATTGCCCAATCCCAGCGGTCTGAACGCTCATTATCAGCTATCGGCTTTGGTGGAACAGTTTCGAAAACTTCGCGAGTTCGTACGAACATAGTTTTCAGCCACGGATTTGACGGATTGTCTCTAATTTCTGATTCTCACGCCGCCGTCCTTTGCAAAGCATCCCTGTGGGACGGCGGCGATTACAAAATAACACCGGCGCCGGTGACGGCGCAGGGAGCACTTTTGCGAAAGAGAGAATTATTTATGGGCAGTAGAAACTTATCCTTCGAAGACCATTTTTCCAAACTCTCCCAAACCTACGCACAATACCGACCACAATACCCGCAAGAAATTTATGCCTACCTGGCGTCCATTGCAACAGGGAACACTCTGGCCTGGGACTGCGGTACAGGCAACGGGCAGGCTGCGATCGGGCTGGCAAACTACTTCGACAAGGTCTACGCCACGGATGCGAGCGCCGAACAAATCCTGCACGCCTACGCCCATCCCAAGGTGGAATATCGCGTGGAACCTGCAGAACATATCTCGTTACACGATTCCACTGTCGATCTCGTCACAGTGGCCGTTGCCATTCATTGGTTCAACTTCGACGAGTTCTATGGCGAAGTTAAGCGCGTACTGAAACCGAACGGCATCCTCGCAGCGTGGACCTATAACTCGGTAGAGGTTTCACCAGAAGTGGATAAGGTCGTGGGACACTATTCGGATGAAGTATTAAAAGGGTATTGGCCCGAGCGTATTCGCCTGCTCGAAAATGGATACACATCCATCCCCTTCCCTTTTGAGGAAATCAGTCCACCTCCGTTCGACATGAAAGCGAATTGGACTCTCGATCAATTTGCAGGTTTCCTCAACAGTTGGTCTGCTACGCAACGCTACAGGGAACAGAACGGGCATCACCCATTAGAGCACATCTGGAATGAACTTTCGCAGGCCTGGGGACATGAAAATGACCAGCGTTTGATTCGCTGGCCATTACACTTTCGGATCGGAAAAAACACGGGCTACCGCTTGTCTCACCGATAAGGAAAATTTTGGGTCGAACTTTGGGCTGTCATTCGAATTTCGAGTTTCTTAATCAGGCGGTACTTTGTAGTCTCTAGACCTCTACATGATTCACCAATCTGTCTAACCCGGCAACCGTGACCGGATGCTGGCTCTCGCGAACTCTTGCGAACAAGGCAACTGCCTGCTCACGCGTCCAATCCGTCGTGATCAGAGCGCGCGCCACGGGGAAGAGATATAGCATCCGCCCGATCTTTTCGAAGAACTCTTCCACGCGCGGCATGATCTCCTGATATCCGCTGCGTATGCAGATGGAATAGAAATAGGCAAAGAAGTGGTCGTCATTGCGTTTCTGCAATTCGAGCACATCCTCGAGCTGCCTGCACTGCTCCACTGACATTTGCTCGGGCAGTCCCTGCAGGAACGACAGGATCTGATAGCGATGCCAGTCCTTCACCTGTTCCTGCGCGGGTAATTTTCCCTGGGCAAAGTCAGCCAGCGCTGTTTCCACTTCATCGAACAAATGAGACTGAGGGGTATGCCAGCTTTCGGGCATGCCTGGCTTATAGATCCAGTCATGAACATTGACCTTGTCAAAGACATCGGGCAGGTGCTGATTCAGGAATTCGAGAAAACCTTCGGTGGTCAACGACCGGAACTGGAAGTTCTTCATATATTTCTGAATGAATGGATCGAAGCGTTCACGCCCCACGGCATATTCAAGTTCCCTGATAAAGAAGCAACCCTTGGTGTAAGCCAGCTGCATGGCCATCGTATCGGGGTTTCGCTCTTCCCCGGTGAGCTTCAGGCGGGTGAGATGTGAATCTTTTCCAACCAGGTCCATGATCTCGAGCGTGCGCTTTTCATCATAAACGGCATTCAAATCCACGGCATCTTTGCCTTCCAGGATTTCGGTGATGCGCTGCTCGGCATAGGTCGTCCAACCCTCGTTGAGCCAGAAATCAAGCCAGGTAGCATTGGTCACCAGATTTCCCGTCCAGGCGTGAGCGAGTTCGTGTGTCACCAGGTTGACCTGTCCGCGCGTGCCCAGGATGGCGGTCGGCGTCAGGAATGTGAGGCGCGGGTTTTCCATCCCACCGAACGGGAAGGACGGCGGCAATACGAGCATGTCGAAGCGTCCCCAGAGATATGGTCCCAATAGCTTTTCTGCTTCGATGATCGTCTTTTCGATCTCGGCAAATTCCCAGGCCGCGGCATCGACGATCTTTGGCTCGGCATAGATCCCGGTGCGCGGACCTAACTCACGAAATTCGAGTTCTGCCACCGCGATCGCAAACAAATAGGATGGGATGGGCTGCGGCATATTGAAGATGAACATCCCGCTTCCTTCTGGACCCTTGGCCTGCTCGGCCGCCATGACCGCGGTCAACGCCTTGGGCACTTCCACTTCGGCAGAATACGTGAACCGCACCGACGGCGAATCCTGGCATGGGAAGATGCTGCGCGCATTCAGCGCCTGGCACTGGCTGAATAAAAATGGATGGTTACCACCGGCGGTCTGTGACGGATTCATCCATTGCAGCGCGCGCGCATCTGGTGATGTTTTCAGCTTGAGGGTGAAACTTGAATCGTTTTCAAACCCCTTCAAATGCAGGCGTTGACCAAGAAGGTCTTCGCTCTGATCGAACTCCCAGTCCAATTTGCGGCCGTTGACGTGCGCCTCCAGCATCTCGATCTTGAACGAGTCCAGATACAGTGAGCCGCTGAGGGGTTCTTCGGTCTGGTAGGTGGCTTCGACATCCAAAGTGCGCGATGTGAAATCAACCTGAATGTAAAAATCGATATGCTTGATTCTGCCCTGTGTCAGGTCAGCATAGGAGGTGGGATCACGAAAGGTCATGTATGTTCTCCGTCTTGCGTCATTGCGAAGGCGGTGACTTTCCGCCTGAAGCAATCTCAGGTTCATCTACGAAAGATTGCTTCGTCGTGGCGCCTCAGCGCCACTCCTCGCAATGACGGATTCTACTTTACCAGATTCACAAAATCAGCAAACAAGCCATACGCCGTTTCAATCGGGCCGCCCTGCATGCCAGGTTTTTCAGAAAGCGTGATCGAATAATCCAGGATCACGTCGGTTCGCAGGGTTAAGCCGGTGCTCGAGCCCATCATTCCATACAGCGGGGAGGATGCATCGACAAGCTGTGGGGTCACACTGGCGCTTACTTTATCACCATCTTTCTCCGCCGAACAGACCAGTTTATAACGTTTGCCTTCCGCTTTTGCCTGGGCGATCATCTCCGGCGTAATGCCGCGAATGCCGGTGGGGTTGACCTGCTGCGGTGTGAACGGGGTATCCATCAGCACCGTGATCAACGCTGCGACCTTGATCGCCGCGTCCCAGCCGTCGACATCGTTGCTGGGATCAGTCTCTGCCACGCCGATGGATTGGCAATATTTCACAGCGTCTTCATACGATTCGCCATGTTCCATCCGCGAGAGGATGATATTAGTTGTCGCGTTGAATATGCCTCGAAATGAGGCGAGTTCCGCGAGAGGGAACGTTTCACGGAACACCGAAAAGACAGGCGCGCCGCCAAGCACAGTCGACTCAAAGCGGAATGCTCTGCCTTTGGAGTTTGCCAGCTCGGTCAACTCGCGATAGCCGTGGACCACGGGTCCCTTATTAGCAGTGATCGCATGTTGGCCTAGATTCAACGCCAGCCGGATGTGATCGAGCGCGGGCTGGCCCGTTTGGGTATTGACCGGGGAGTTTTCGAACATGACGTCGGCGGAGGAATGTTTAATGACGGAAATGGAGTCATTGGCTTGGAAAGTGGAAAGTGGATCGATGGACTTTCCACTTTCTACGAGTTCCAATGCCTTGTTGAAATCGAGCCCATCCGGGTTTACCGCAAAGCCATGTCTACCCGTGGCAATACCGGTGACGGAATAGGTGATGTCATATTTTTCTTTTAATAACAGCTGCTTGCGCTCGAGTAGACGTACAAGGGCGCGGGCGACATTTCCAAACCCGATAAATGACAGACGATAATGCGGCATGAAAGGCTCCTGTAGTTCTCCGTAGTGGCGACTTCAGTCGCCTTTTATGGAACGACCTAGCCGTTTCCCCATTATAAGCAATGAATGAGAAGGTAACAGGTAATGTAGGGCATCGTTTAAGCCTTTACCGAACGATTTATCAAATGCCAGCTTGAGCGTGGGCGCTTCGTCTGCGGGTCTCGACCCTCCGCTCAGCGCGACATGAAAGTAAGAAAGGATGAACAATGGCCAAGTGTGATGTCTGTGGTAACGAGTATGACAAGACATTTGAAATCATTAAGGGAGGCGAGAGCCGTACGTTCGACTGCTTTGAGTGCGCGATCCATGCCATGGCGCCGCGCTGTGAGCACTGCGGGTGCAAGATCATCGGGCACGGCATGGAAGTAGGCGATGGAAAGTTTTACTGCTGCGCCCATTGTGCAAGCCAGCATGGGGTACATGAATTGGAAGATCGCGTCGAGGCAGTTTAATCATAACGGCGGCCACGGCATGGCACGTCGATCGCGCGGCTGGCGGGGAAAGGTCCCTTTTTTGCGTAGGTATTCGGAGCGTGCACAAAGAGCGGCGATCTCTTCCGGGCTGAGATACGGCCCAAGCTCCGTGAGCAGGTTTGGGGGTAGAGAGATGCGCTGCAGTAAATCTGCGGGAATCCTTTGCCCGGCGAAGTCCCACAGCACGGTTCGCAGCTTGTCTTCCTCATGAAAGCAGATCCCATGATCGATGGCGTAGAGCTTGTGCGTGCCGGTTTCGAAAAAGACGTGTCCGCCTTTGCGGTCGGCGTTGTTGATGAGCAGATCGAAGAGCACGATCGGGCGCAGGAGCTGCCGGTCTTCGTCGCTAAAGTTGAAGTAATGGTAATCGGGATCGTATTCGATGAATTGCTGCAGCGAGCCCGAACCATGCGGGCCGTCATCACGCAGCGTGGTGTAGGGAACAATATGAAAGCCCAGCGCTTCGCTGATCAGATAGGCAGCCACCTCACGGTAGGCGAGCGTGTTCTCGGGGAAATCCCATAAGGGCTGTTCACCGCGGCTTGGTTTGTAAACAGCCGGATATACCGCGCCTTCATGACGAACTTCCACAAGAAACGTATAGTTGGACCCTAGAACGAATTGTCCCTTGAGTTCGTAATCGCCGCATTGCAGCGCGGTGTGTAATTTCTTGTACGAGTCTGGAAGATTCATATCAGGTTCCAGGAGGATTCGCTGTTAATGTCTTTGTTGATTCAACGAGTGGATGCGTTGACTGTGACATACATTACATCTAAATGTTATTAGCGCTAGTCTCCTGCTAAGGTAAAATTTTTGAGTTGAGTTGCAGGTTGAGATTTGAATTTCGAGTTTACTTCCGCCACAGGCGTGCGGCACTATATAAAAGGAGAAGCCTTGCAGCATATGCAAGGCTTTAGCTGTTTAGTGCTTGTATCCATTCTTCTTCGGACAGAAATGTCCTTCCGATTCTATCGGTTGTCCACATTGCGGGCAGACGGGACGTCCGCGTGAGACCACCTCCACACCCCAGCGCGCCAGCATGCGTACCTGGGAGCGCGAAGCCCAAAAACGGACGACGGCTGCCGACTCGGGATCGTCCTCTTCGGTCAACAGTTCCTTTGTGAAGACAACCACGCGGTCACGATCCTTGTCATAGCCAAGCCCGATCTCGCCGACACGAAAGAGCGGGTCGACCGGCGGGTTGATGCGCATGACCTCTTCCACATAATCGCCGGAAGCTTCAGACAGTTCCGGGTTCTGTTCGCTGACCTGCGACAGGAATTGTTCGATACCGATCGCCATGGATTGCAGCTGCGCTTTTTCGATAATGACCGTAATCGTGCGCTGGTCCTGATAGGCTTGCAGATAAAAGACTCGCTGACCGGGCTTGCCAATGGCATCGGCCGTGATATGGTCGCAGGGGTCTACGTCGATTTCAAAACGTGGCATAAGTTTGAATCCCTTTATACCGCACTCGGTCACAAAGTGCGCTTTTTTAGACGGTGGGAAGCGCACTTTGTGACCGTGGGTATTATAGTTGAGGCGGAGTATACCACCGCCCCCTCCGCCCTCCGGGCACCTCCCCCAAATCCACAACAGGAATTCTGATAATTATCTTATGTGGCGTTTGTGGATTTGGGGAGGATGGGAGGGGGTTTATAATGCAAGTACCTTCGCCAAAAGGAGAGAGAGATGTACGATAAAAAGAAACTTGACGAGTTAAGTGATGCGTTGAAACAATGGGAAGAGACATCACTGGAAAAGGCCTTAAAGTCTCTGCCGGAACGCGCTGACGAATTCATCACAACCTCCTCCGAACCAATCAACCGACTCTACACACCGCTCGACCTGGCAGATTCAGACTACGCCGCCTCGCTGGGGCTTCCGGGTGAGTACCCGTACACGCGCGGAGTCCACCCGACGCTGCATCGCTCCAAGCTGTGGACGATGCGCATGTTCGCCGGCTTCGGCACTGCAGAAGAGACGAACGCACGCTTTAAATACTTACTGGATCAGGGACAGACCGGCCTTTCGATCGCTTTCGACCTGGCCACTCTGATGGGCTATGACACCGACCAACCCGAAGCGCTGGGTGAGTTCGGTAAGTGCGGTGTGGCGGTCTCTTCCTTGAAAGACATGGAAATCCTGCTCGATGGAATCCCGCTAGACAAAGTGTCCACGAGCATGACGATCAATTCGCCGGCGGCCATCATATGGGCCATGTATATTGCCGCTGCGGAAAACAAAGGCGTGCGGCCCGATCAACTGCGCGGCACGATCCAGAATGACATTCTCAAGGAATTTATCGCCCAGAAGGAATTCATCTTCCCGCCGGAGCCATCGATGCGGCTGGTGGTCGATACGATGGAATTCGGCTCGCAGAAAGTCCCCCAGTGGAATACGATCTCGATCAGCGGATACCACATCCGTGAAGCCGGGTCGACGGCCGCGCAGGAACTGGCGTTCACATTAGGCGATGGGCTCGAATACGTTCGTTGGGGTATTGCCCGCGGCATGGACGTGGATGAGTTCGCGCCGCGTCTGTCGTTCTTCTTCAATGCGCACAATGATTTCTTCGAGGAGATCGCCAAGTACCGCGCCGCACGTCGCATTTGGGCGCGTGAGATGCGCGAGACATTCAAGGCAAAGAATCCACGCTCGTGGCTGATGCGCTTCCATACCCAGACCGCAGGCGTTTCCCTGACCGCCCAGCAGCCCGAGAATAATGTTGTCCGTGTTGCAATCCAGGCTCTTGCCGCTGTTCTTGGCGGCACGCAAAGCCTGCATACAAATTCACTGGATGAAGCATTAGCGCTGCCGTCAGAGCATGCTGTGACGATTGCGTTGCGCACACAGCAGATCATTGCCGAAGAATCGGGTGTGACGAATACGGTCGATCCGTTGGGCGGCAGTTTCTTCGTCGAAGCACAAACGGACCGAATCGAGAAGCAGGCCTATGACTATTTCCGGCGCGTGGAAGAACTGGGAGGTGTGATCCCGGCCCTCGAAAAGGGATTTTTTCAAAGCGAGATCTCCGATGCGGCCTATCGCTATCAACGCGAGATCGACCTTGGTGTAAGAAAAATTGTTGGTGTAAACGCGTATGCTGAAAAGAAGCCGCTGACCGTGCCCATCCTTGAAATGGACCCGCTGGGCTACCAACGACAGGTGAGCCGCCTGAACGAACTTCGCAAGACTCGCGATAACGGGCGTGTCGGTCAAACACTCGATCAGTTGCGCATCGCATTGCAGGGAACCGAGAACACAATGCCGTATTTAATGGAATGTGTTCACGCATATGCGACGCTCGGGGAGATCATTCAGGTGATGAAGGAAGAGTTGGGAGTCTACGAAGAACCGACGATGATTTGAAATCCCGCGCTGAGCGGAGCCGTAGGCGTAGACGAAGCGCACGCAACAGGCAAACTCTCCATTGCCAGAAGATTGTGTCGCCACGGTGCCACGCGACGCGTCGGGTTCGCTTCGTCTACACTCGGCTTCACCTGCACTTGCGTGCGATGCAAGTGTTACTCGTTCCGCTCAGCGCGAGCCCTCGCAATGACATGTAACGTAAAACAGCGGCGACCAGTTTCACTGGTCGCCGCTGTTTTTATCTGGCCAACATCTTCGCCATTTCATAATACGCGGCGGGTGCTGGCCTCGCATGGTGGATGACTTCCTCCAGCGGCGTGGCGACGATGCTCATTCCCTTCAACCCCACCATCACATCGGTTTGACCTTCCAACAAAAGCTCTACGGCTTTGGTTCCCAGACGCGCCGCCAGCAGCCGGTCGAACGCGGTGGGATGTCCGCCGCGCTGAATGTGACCGAGGATCGTGACGCGGGTCGTGAATCCCAGGTCCATTTCTTCGAGAATGCGAGCCAGGTCGGCGGGGCGGATGTTCGCTCCCTCGGCCACCATCACAATGGCGTGCGTTTTGCCGCGGCGATAGGCATCTTCGACCGAAGCTGCCACCTCGTCCACCGTGCTTTGGACTTCGGGCATTAACACGATCTCCGCGCCGCAAACGATGGCCGCCATCACGGCCAGGTAACCGGAGTTACGGCCCATCGTTTCGACGACAAAGGCCCGGCTGTGGGAAGAGGCGGTATCGCGCAGCTTATCCACGGCTTCCATGATCGTATTCAGAGCCGTGTCCACGCCGATGGCCATGTCGCTGCCCCAGATGTCATTGTCGATACTAGCAGGGATGCCGACAACTTTGATCCCTTGCTGTGCCAGTGCATGGGCGCCATTCAACGAACCATCGCCGCCCAGGACGATCAACCCGTCCATTTGCGCTTCGTTCATGCGGCGGATCGCTTCACGCTGACCTTTGGGATCCTTGAAGCGTTCGCTGCGCCGCGTTTGCAGGATGGTTCCACCGCGTTGAAGGATGCCTCCCACATCGCGAGCCCCCATCGGGCGGAACTCACCGTTGACAAGTCCCTCGTATCCACTGAGCACGCCCAATACCCTGGCGTTAGCAGCTGCTGCGGTCCGCACCACTGCACGGATGGCTGCATTCATTCCCGGCGCGTCACCTCCCGAGGTGAGCACACCGATCGTATATGGTTTCGCGTTCATAAAATAATCCGATCACTTCAAATGATGTCGACCGGCAATTGTACCTCAAAGTAACTATTACCTTTCGCTCTGGAAAGTTGTACAATCAAGCGAGCATTTTTACAAAGTGCCGCACGCCTCTGGCGTAAGTAAACTTGAAATTTGAATCTCAACCTACAGTTTAGTTCAAAAAGTTTACTTTCGCATGTTCCACATGCATGAGACGAGCGGTAAAGATCTTCTTTGGAGGCAGCAATGAGCAATGTGAAAAAAGGTGTCATCGGCATTCTGACAGGCGGCGGCGACGTCCCCGGACTCAACCCCGCGATCCGGGCGGTGACCATTCGCGCCACACGGGAAGGCTATCAGGTCATCGGTATTCGACGCGGCTGGGCCGGCCTGGTGGACCTCATTCGCGATAAGGATGCGGATAACAGCAATAATGTTCAGGTGTTGACCGAGGAGATCGTCAACAAAGCGGGACGTACCGGCGGCACGTTTCTGCATACCTCGCGCACGAATCCGGCCAAGGTCAAACCGGAGCGTATGCCACCGCACTTGAAGGATAAATACAACAAGGACAGCAATGATGTCACAGAGGAAGTGCTCAAGAATCTTGACTTTCTCGGCATCGATATGTTGATCCCGATCGGCGGCGACGATACATTGAGCTATGGCGTCCGCATGTATCAGGAGGGCATGAAGGTGGTGGCCATCCCCAAGACGATGGATAACGACGTGCCCGGCACCGATTACTGCATTGGCTTCAGTACCTGCGTCACGCGTACCATCGAGATAGCCAACAGCCTGCGCACCGTGGCGGGCTCGCATGAACGCCTGATGATCCTCGAAGTATTCGGACGCTATGCCGGGTTTACGGCCATGCTTCCGACCATGGCTGGCGCCTCGCATCGCTGTGTCATCCCGGAATTTAAGTTCAACATCGAACGGTTGGCCGAGCTGCTCATGGCCGACCGAAAGCACAATCCCAGTCATTATTCGGTGGTGATCGTTTCTGAGGGGGCAATGTTCGAAGGCGGTGAAATGGTCTTCAAGGATATGACCACCGACGCCTTCGGTCATGCCAAGCTGGGTGGAATCGGTGATCTGGTGTCTGAAAATCTCAAGGACTTTACCGCCAAATACAACAATGGGCGTTCGGTGGATACAGTCAACCAGAAGCTTGGGTATCTCGTGCGCTGCGGCGACCCGGACGCGATCGATTCGATCGTGCCCATGGCATATGGCAACCTGGCGCTCGACCTGATCCTCAAGAAAGTCCATGGACGCCTCGTGGTGCTGAAGAACGGACGCTACGATAACATCCCTGTGGATATCGTCACCAGCACAAAGAAGACGGTGAATGTGGACCGCTTCTATAATACCGAGCGTCTGCGTCCGAAGTTCGAAAGTTTCGAGATGACCCCGTTGTTTATTATGACGAGTGATGCAGTGTAGCCACTGAGTCACGGAGACACAGAGAGAGAAAACTTGTTTAAAAATCTCAGTGTCTCTGTGTGGTATCACCCCAGTAAACCGTGGTGGGGCATAAACCTTGCAAGAAAAGGGGTTC
>CAZBAX010000064.1:0-136 GCA_964489725.1 uncultured Anaerolinea sp.
GGCAAGGAGCTGTGATAGGACGAAAGACCTCTGCGTGAGGTCTTTTTGTTTAGGTTCGACGCCTCCATTGAAGAGATGGTATTCAAGTCCTCGGCAAGGAGCTGTGATAGGACGAAAGACCTCTGCGTGAGGTCTT
>CAZBAX010000064.1:236-31393 GCA_964489725.1 uncultured Anaerolinea sp.
TTTGTTTAGGTCCGACGCCTCCATTGAAGAGATGGTATTCAAGGCCGCGGCAAGGAGCCGTATGGCCTCAATACGATGTCCTTTTTTTATAGAGATTTGTTCGATAACACTTTCCTTTCCACCTCGTTTATGAGGTTGACTGATCCCCTGGAGATCAGGAAAGGAGTGACGATGGCTAAATATGGTAAGAGAGCATCTGAAGAGGTGGAGAAGGCAGTCCGCAAGCAGAAGAAGGGCACCTTGAAAAGCGGCAAGTCCGGTAAGAAGGTGACGAGCCGCAAACAGGCAGTCGCCATTGGACTTTCGGAAGCACGTAAGAAAGGCGCGAAGGTTCCAAAGAAGAAATCGGCGAAATCCACAAGGAAGTCTTCAAAGCAGAAATCCTGATCCATCAACTACACTATGGACCCCGAAAGGGGTCTTCTTCTTTCGATGGTCAACGACCTTGCGAAGGTTGGAACTCCAGGGATAAATCTTTGCGAGGGAACCTTCGCAAGGTTGAGGGTGGGAACAAAAGAGCTGCTTTGTAAGTCCTGAGGAAAAGGAGGCTTCCATGAAAAAGTTGATCACGTTCCTTTTTGCGACAAGCCTTGTCGCCTGTTCCTCCGCGCCAGCGGGAACTGGTATTGCAACACCGATTGTCATCACAGCTGTGGAGAGCACCGTAATTCCCGACGGCGGCGCGACGGCACCAACTCTAACACCGGCGCCACCCTTATTCGTTCCAGCGGAATTGAAATACCGCGTGCTGGAGGAATTCCCGGATTTCTTTTTCTGTGACCCTGATTACTATCCCGTCGCGCGCGAAGATGAAACCGTGCTGGCACAACAGCGCTTCCCTGAACTGCAAGCGAATCAGGATGAATTTCAGACGATCCTGAGTCATCTGGGATTCACTGGAACCAGGACATTTACATATGACCAAAAGCTGGCGATCTATCGTGAACACAAGAAACTCAATGCGATCTACTTTGACGCGTCCGGAGATCAATATACATTCCAGATCCAGACGGGGCTGGAGGGTCAACAGGGGCAAATCATTACCGCAACCATTGACAGCCGCGGCTCCATTGACGTGTTAGAACGTCAGGATGGATTCCCAAGCTGTCCAATTTGTCTCGCAGCCGGGACGTTGATCGATACGCCGCGCGGCGCTGTCCGTGTGGAGAACTTGCGGGCGGGGGATCACGTCTGGACGGCGAATGAGGCGGGTGAACGTATTGTCGCGGCCATCCTGCAAGTGGGAAGTATCCGCGCACCGGCAAATCATCAAGTGATCCATGTCACGTTGAGTGATGGGCGTGAAGTGTGGGCATCCGCGGGACATCCCACTGCTGACGGAAGAACCTTTGATGATCTCCACTTGGGAGATTCCTTGGATGGTGCCCGGATCGCCGGTCTTGAACAGGTATCGTACACCAAAACGCACACATTTGATATCCTGCCATCCGGCGAAACTGGTTTCTATTGGGCAAACGGAATTCTGATCGGCAGCACATTGCATAACAGGTGACAGTCACCGCGTCAAAGCGCCATGATTGTCACCTTATTCTAAATCGATGTTCTCTACCGTACATCACGCCATTTTTACCGCTAAGAGCGCGAAGAACGCAAAGATTTAAAGGTTTTCTTAGCGCACTTTGCGGGCTTCGCGGTGAAGATGCACGGTGGCAAAAATCGATGATTGTCTTTGCTTTTTCGCTTTGCTATAATGACACTGTCCCGAAAGGAGAGGCAAATGGACTCTTTTGTGTTCAATGATGCGATCCGATTCAAACTGGCGACCCAACAGGAGGATACCGGCGCCAAGATCCAGGTGTTCTTTGGGGTCTTGATCGGCGTTCTGCTGCGCTGGATCATCGTGGACCTGATCAAGAATCAATTCCCTTTGAACCTGTCTGTGATCGTGGCCCGTATTGTGGTGGCTTTGATCGCGACCATCTTTGTGTTTTCGGGGTACTGGCAAAAAGTGAAGGACCAACCCGCCGGTATGCGCTTCCTGAATGCACTGGCCTACGGCGTTTCGATTGACGCCCTTGTTGGTCCGTGGACGTATTAGGAGGAAATATGTTCAGTTTCAGTGATGCTTTCCGTTTCAAACTTGCAACGCAGCAGGAAGATACGGCTGCGAAGGTCCAGGTGTTTTTCGGTGTATTTCTGGGAGTGATCCTGCGCTGGATCTATGCCGTTGCAGTGGAAGTGATCCGTAATCAGGCCCCCTGGTGTTTCGGCTCGTGGACGATGATCTTGATCCGCCTTGCCGTTGCTGTAGGCGCGACGTTCTTTGTATTTTCGGGATATTGGCAAAAGGTGAAGGACCAGCCCGCAAGTATGCGTTTCTGGAACGCTGTGGCATACGGCATTACCATGGACGTGATCGTCAGCTCCTGGCTGCCCGCACCGGTGTGTTAATGCCAACGTCCCGAAGGTTTTATCGAGGAACCTGCTGGACCTCTGAGTCAACCTTCGGGACGTTTTTCTCCTTCTAAATCAAAAGAGAGAAGGCTCAAACCTTCTCTCTTTCATCTCACCGAATAATTACTCGCTCTTATCTGAGCTTTTAGGCTTGGTCTCAGTCGATTTTTCCGTGCTGGTGCTTTCCGACTTGGTCTCCCTGGTTTCGCGCGAGGCGCTTCCAGAAGCCGACCTATGATCGGTGGCGTAGAACCCCGAGCCCTTGAAGATGATCTTGGTGGGGGTGATGACCTTCCTTAACGATTTCTTCCGACATTCCGGGCAGGTTTTCAGTGGTGCGTCATTGAAGGATTGATGGCGCTCGAACTGGACGCCGCATGAGTCACAACGATAGGTATAAACGGGCATTTTCGTACTACTCCTTAATAGCCTGGCCGATTATAGCGCGCAGACATAAGCATTACAAGTAAATATTCTAAGAGATTTGTTAACAGGTATGTCACTCTCCCGAAGGGACACCGCTTCGGGACGGTGTGATGGAGCGTTTCTGCGCGACCGACACCTGCCCCGCTGGGGCGGCGCCGGGGAGAGTCTCGTACTTTCTGTATCAGAGATCCTTCGCTTTGCTCAGGATGACATGTCAGGATACAACCAAAAATCTTAGAGCGGATGATTCAAATCCCACAAAATGCGCAGGCCATCGAGCGTTAACCAGGGCGCGATGATCTGGATCACATCGGTCTCCTGGGCGACGATCTCGGCCAGCCCGCCAGTGGCGATCACCTTCATCTGCGGCCCCAGTTCCTTGCGGAAGCGTTCGACCATGCCTTCCACCATGCTTACATAGCCGAACAACAAACCAGCCTGCATGGCATGCACAGTATTCCTGCCAATCACTGACGGCGGGCGCTGCAGGTCGATGCGGGGCAGCTTGGCTGCATGGGTAAATAACGCCTCTGTTGCCAGGTTGATCCCTGCGGTGATCGCACCGCCAAGATACTCACCGTCTTTTGTGATCGCATTGAATGTGGTGGCGGTGCCAAAGTCTACGACACACGCCGGACCGCCATAGAGATACATCACGGCCACGGCGTCGGCAATGCGGTCGGCGCCGACAGCCTTCGGATCTTCATAACGGACCTTGATCCCGGTCTTGATTCCCACATCGATCAGGAACGGTTCCTGATCGAAATATTCGCGGCAGGCCTGCACCACTCGCCCGGTGAGCTGCGGCACCACCGAGGCGACACAAATTCCCTTTAGGCTTTTGGCGGAGTGTCCTGCATTTTGCAGAAGCCCATGGAATTGCAACCCATATTCATCCGGCATACGCGCATGATCTGTGGCAAGTCGCCAATGCGAGCCGAGGACATTGCCGCTGTACAAGCCCAGTGTGACGTTGGTGTTTCCGATGTCAATTGCAAGGAGCATAGGAGTCCTGTGGAAATAAAAATGGGAACGAAGTAGTCGAATTCTACCATTCGTTCCTTAAAAAATCTTTCCGTCATTGCGAGCGGAGCGAAGCAATCTTACATCGACTTATGGCTGCGTAAGTGGATGTGAGATTGCTTCGTCGCAGCTAACGCTCCTCGCAATGACGGATGCAGAGGTATTCAGCAACAACTTGACATTATTTGATGCACTCGACGATCTCGGCGACCATATCGTATTTGTGGAATTGCGGCATGAGGTAGACGCCTCCTGCCCAAGCCTTGAGCTGGTCGATCAACTCGACCGCGATCTCCACCCCGGCTTTGACTCCGTCTTCGCCCGCGGCCTCGACGCGGGCGCGCGTCTCCTCGGGGATGAAAATGCCTGGCACCTCATGATGCAGGAAGTTTGCATGTCGCACGCTGACGAGCGGCAAAATCCCGACGAGGATGGGCCTCTCAAACTTTCCGTATTTTGCTTCATAGGCTTCGAGTAGTTTTGGCCCGTCTTCATTGCGATAGATGGGCTGCGTCAGAAAGAAATCGGCGCCCGCCTTGACCTTGCGATGCAGATTTTTGATCTCACTTTCCACATCGGATGGGCACAGGTTTAGTGCCGCGCCTACAAAGAAACTCGTCGGCTGCCCAATGGACGTACCGGAATGATCTACGCCGGCATTGAATCCCTGTTTGATAAGTTTGATCAAACCGGACGGCACCAGATCGTAATTGTCCATCGCTTCGGGGTAATCACCGATGGAGGTTGGGTCCCCCATCACCACAAAGACGTTGCGAATCCCGAGCGCATGGGCGGCCAGCAGGTCACCCTGGACGCGCAACAGATTCCGTCCACGCGTGGGGAAGTGGAGTGTGGTCTCTACTCCCACCTTGCGCTGTACCACATCGCACACTGCCCAGGCAGACATCCTCATGCGCGCCATCGGCGAGTCGGCAACGTTGATCACGTCCGCGCCCGCGTCGGCTAAGAGAGAAGCGGCGGCCATCAATTTGTGAGTCGAGAGCCCGCGCGGCGGGTCCATTTCCACTGAGATCGCGAATCCACCGGCAGTCAGCTTCTGCGCGAATTGCGTGGGCTGCTCCTGCGCGAGTTCTGTTAATTCGTCCTGCGGCAGGATGGCGATATGTGTCGGGTCAATTGGGGGCGCGGTATCGAGCGCCTTCCGCATCGCAGCGATGTGCTGGGGCGTTGTCCCGCAGCATCCGCCGACAATACAGGCGCCGGCTTCACGAAAGGAAAGCGCGTACTCGCCAAAGTATTCCGCATCTGCCGGATACATAATGCGACCACCTACCTGCTCCGGCCAACCTGCATTCGGTTTCACCCAGAACTTTGCCGTGGGCACAGCATAAGACATTTGCTTTAACAGGCGCAGGAGTTGGGCGGGTCCGCCGGAGCAATTGACGCCGATCACATCGACGCCGCAATCGTTCAGCGTGCGCGCCACTTTGGCGGGGTCATCACCGAGCAGGGTTCGATCGTCACGCGTGAACGTGACCGATGCAACAACTGGGAGCGTACAATTTTCTTTCGCAGCTCTGATGGCTTCGCGGATCTCATATAGATCGCTGAAGGTTTCCATGACGATCAGGTCGACACCCGATTCAGCCAGCGCCCGGATCTGCTCTGCAAACGCCTCGCGGGCCTGCTCTGGTTTGACCCGTCCATACGGCGCGATGCGCACTCCGAGCGGACCCACGTCACCGGCGACCAGCACATCCCGGAACGATGCGGCGACGACGCGTTTTGCCAGGTCCACACCTGCTTTGTTGATGTCCACGACATCATCCTGCAGGCCATGCTTGGTGAGCTTGAAGCGGTTGGCGCCAAAGGTGTTGGTGATGACCAGCTGTGCGCCTGCTTCAATATAGGCGCGATGGATTTCCGCCACCGCAGGTGGATTGGTGAGATTGAGTTCATCGAAGCATTTTTCAAACCCTACGCCATGCGCGTGGAGCATCGTCCCCATGGCGCCATCGGCGAGCAGGGTAGTGGATTTCGTTAATTTTTCTGCAAAACTTTCCATGTTACCTCTTCTATAAAATTTCCTCATTGCTGAGGCGTGATGTACTTTACCACGGCATATACAGCTTCGTTGTGTTCTACGGCGTACACGGGCTGAATCTCAGGGAAGAACTTTGTATCCATGTCATAGCGTGTGGTCAGGACCAAATAGTACGGATGCATGGCGTAGCTCTGGTCGGTCAGGTCGTCAAAGCTTTTGACGTCGAGATCCTGGCGCGCGTAACGATCAATTGCTTGATCGGGTCCCCAGACAATGACCTGCGAATTTTGCGCGGCGCTCTCGTTGAGAAAAGAGGCAACATCTTTGAAAGACGTTGCCCAATAATCGGTTTCATACTTTCTGAACACCTGCATGCTGGAGGTCGTCAGGAAGTTATAGTACGCATATTCATACGGATGGGACTTCACAATACCCAGCACGCCGGGAAGCAGGAGCAATGCTGCGATCGACAATCGTGCCCAGGATGGTTTTGCCAGATCAAACAAGAACTCGATGGCGATGGCGATCATCAGGAACAGGCCCGGGAAAACAAACAGTAGTTGCCTAGTATTGTCGTAGAGATTCATCCCATTGATCAAAATATAGAGCAGCGGAAACATGAACCAAACCAGGAATAGGACGAACAGACCTCGATTTTTTTCGCGCCTTCGTAATGACAAAAATGTCAATATACCCATCAGAAACAAGACCGATGCTGGTTCGGTCAATTGCATCCCGAGCAATTGCGGTACATAGAGGCGCGGCAGTTCATTGGATACATAGTAGACCCCGTTGAACAGGACATGCCCCACCCATTGGAATTTCAGCATGGCGTAAATGCCTTGCAGGAAATTTGTGACCGGCGATGACCATAGGTATGGCCAGGTCAAAAAAGAAACAAGCAGGGCGACCCCAAAATAACCATAGGATAAGCGCAGCGCTTTTCTGAAGTTGATGAAGGCAAAATAGAATAAGACGATCCCGGCGGCGGCAAACCCCAGGATGCGAATGGAGATGGTCAGGCCCAGCGATATTGAAGCTGCATAAAACCATCGGTTCTTGAACAGCCTCTGCAGCTCAAAATTATGCCTCTCAAAGTGATCGAGCATGGTTAAGCCAAAATAGACACTCGCCGTAAAGAATGCCATAAAGGGAATATCTTTTGGGTTGATAAATCCATGTCCCCAGATCAGGGGTTGGGTGGCGAACAAAGCGGTGGAGAACAGTGCTGGAAGTGCATCCACAAAGCGACGCAGCAGGAAGTAGAAGCAAACCAACCCAAACTGTAGGCAGACGAAGTTTCCCATGTGCCAGAGATCGATGGTCAGGGTGCTTGGGAAAATATAATGGATACCACTGACGACGACCGACATTCCCATGAAGTACGCCGGTCCATAGTAGCGCAGGTCATCATCGCCAAAATCCACAGGGATCGTTGGGTTGAAGAGAGCACGATATGCGTTCAGCGATTGGCCTCCATACTCGTACAGCCGCGCCTCATCCCAACTTTCGCCGTAATCGACGAGCGTGGCAGCTCCGAAAGCCAGATTCATGGCAATCAGAAGGAATATGGAAACGTATTCTCCAGGTAGGGATTTCTTCATCGGTTTGCTTTATACGTGGTGGGGCGGGATGCCATCCCGCCTCACCGTATTATTTCATTAGCTGTTCGACACGACTTTCTCCGACACTGTAATATTTCGCCTGCGGGTGATGGACGATGATTGCCGCCGTGGATTGCTCAGGAATGAGTTGATAAGCCGTGCTTAGAGTTATTCCAAGTTCGGTGGTTACCGCGGGCAGGAGTTCAAAGATCTTCTGATGATCTTCCAGTTCGGGGATGGCCGGATAGCCCCAGGAGTACCGTTTTCCCTGGTTCTCAGGAATACCCATTTCACGTCGCAGATGTTCGTGCAGGTAATCGGCAGTCGCTTCCGCAGCCTGGACGGCCAGGCCATGGGTGAAGTAGGCTTCGGTGTAATCATGTGCGGATTGGAGTCTGTCGAAGCGCTCGGTGGCTTCCAGTCCTACTGTGACGATCTGGAAGGCAACCACGTCCATTTGACCGGATTCCACCGGAGCGTAGTAATCGGCAAGACAGAGATGCTCATCATACGGCTGGCGCGGGAAGGAGAGGCGCGTCAATACTTCATCCAGGTTATCGGGGTTGTAAATAATAAGGTCATCGCCCTCAGACTGTGTGGGGAAGAGTCCATAAACAGCCTGCGGAGCCAGCCACTTCTCGCGCAGTGCTTCGCGTTTCATTTTGTCCAAACGCGCGTCGAACTCTGCCTTGAGCTTGTCCCATTCTTCGCCGTGAGTGTTCTTCGCTCCCCAGGAGAGACGATACAGCTCGTTGATATTGAGATGCGTGAGTACGATCTCCAGCGGCATGGTCTTGACGACGCGCATGCCAAACTTGGCGGGGGGCAGGGTAAGAGGTTGCGGTTTAATCGTGGAGCGTTGAGTCGTGGAGCGTGGAGCATGTTGTGCGGCGCGTCCAAGTTCCATTTCGGATTCCTGGACAGTCTTGGCGAGCAAAGCTGGACGTCTCTCAGCGTTAATGAGAATATCCATCGTTTCGAGACCTTCGAACGCGTCCTTGCAATAGAAGACGCCGGGATCGTAGAAATCTCCGTTTTCGGTTTGCAGGATACGCCTGCCGAAGCGACGGTTGATCGCTGCGCCGCCGATCAGCACTGGGAATCTCAAATTGCGTCGATGCAGCTCATTGACGATCAACGGCATTTGCTTGGATGTGGATACAAGCAGAGCCGATAAACCGATCGCGGTCGCGTTGACCTCCACGGCTCTGGTGATAATCGTCTCAGCAGGGACTTGCTTGCCAAGGTCGATCACATCGTAGCCATTGTTGGCCAGGATCGTCTTGACGAGATTTTTGCCGATGTCATGTACATCACCGTACACGGTCGCGATGACAACCGTTCCCTTGCTGACGCCTTCCTTCTTTTCGAGATAATTTTCGAGATGAGCAACGGTCTTCTTCATGACTTCGGCAGACTGCAGTACGAACGGAAGGATCAGTTCGCCAGCACCGAATTTGTCGCCGACCTCTTTCATGGCGGGGAGCAGGACGTTGTTAAGGGTGTGAACGGCTACTTCGTGTATATGTGCTCTCATCCCCGAAACTTCTCCCGATGAGAGAAGGGAGCCAGAGTCCCCCTCTCCAACGGGAGAGGGGTTAGGGGTGAGGGAGTTCTTAGGTAATCTCTCATCCAATATGTTCCAAAGTTCGTTCAACACTTCTTCCGTTCTATTCAGAACATCGCTATTCCAGAAACGAACGACTCGAATGCCTCTCTTTTCCAGCAATATTTTTGTGCGTTCTTCATCATACTTAACTTGTTCACCTTCGTTGTGCTGACTTCCATCAAGCTCGACACACAACTTGGCCTCATGACAATAGTAATCAAGGATAAAACCCTCTTTTGGATGTTGGCGCCGGAATTTGGCATCATGGAAACCGCGGTTGCGAAGGATTCTCCACAAGAGTTGTTCTGCCTCGGTAGAGTCCTTGCGGAGTTTACGGATACGCTCTTTTAGTCCGTCAGGGAGGCGAGGATTATGTTTGTATAGCTGGCCCTCGCCTTGCCCCTCACCCTGTCCTCTTTCGGGAGAGAGGAATGCACCCTCACCCTTGCCCTCTCCCAAAGGGAGAGGGGATATGCCGCGGTTGATGATCTCATCGATATCCGCTTCCACGCCGTCTTTCTTGCGGTGGACGATCTTCCAGTGCAGTCGCTGTTCGGGGGTCATGCCTTCTGTGGGGTCGGCCAGGGTTGGGGCGGACGCGAGATCCGCCCGGACGTTTTCGTAATGTTCGATATATCTCTGCAAGGCATCTGTGCGGCGGTTAAAGATCAGATCCTCTGCCAGGGCTTTCTCTTCCTCGGAAATATCAGGATATGCTGTAATGTGAGCAGGGTTGACGATGGCCATATCCAACCCAGCCTGGACGCAGTGATAGAGCATGACCGAGTTCAGAACGGGGCGCCCATGTGGGGCAAAGCCAAAGGATAAATTACTTACGCCGAGAGATGCCATCACGCCTGGCAGATTCTGCTTGATGAGCCTGATCCCTTCGATTGTCTCAATAGCTGACTCAAGGAACTCTTCGTCTCCTGTAGCGAGCGTGAATGTGAGCGCGTCGTATACCAAATCTTCGGGCTTGAGTCCGTGATCGTTGACGGCGATGTCGTAAATTCGCCTGGCTATCTCAAGTTTCTTTTCGCGCGTCTTGGCCATCCCGTTTTCGTCAATCGTCAGCACAATGACCGCGGCGTTATGCTCTTTTGCCAAAGCAAAAATTTTATCGGCTTTTTCTCGCCCTGCTTCAAGATGTGTCGAGTTGATTAAGCATCGTCCGGGCGCAGTTTTCAATGCGATCTCAAGCACATCAAGTTCGGTGGAATCGATCACGAGTGGAACGTCGACACCCATCTCGAGTTTCTTGACGACTTTGCGCATCAGCTCAGCTTCGTCGGCGCGTTCGGTGACGGCGCACGAGATGTCGAGGGCGTGTGCGCCGTAGTCGACCTGTTCGCGCGCGATCTCCAGAATGCCATCGTAATCTTCTTCGAGCAGGAGTCGCTTGAACTTGCGCGAGCCTTGTGCGTTGCAGCGTTCGCCGAGCAGGGTGGGGGGCGGGTCTTGTCGCATGGCGATCGCCGACATAGCGGAAGCAAGCTGAGGCGTAGAGTGAGCCGGGCGTGGTGCTTGAGGCGTACTCCGCAGCTTATCCACCAATAATTTGAGATGTGCGGGAGTCGTGCCACAACATCCACCTACCACAGAGATATTGTGCTTCGTCACAAATTCGTAGAGGTCGTTGGCAAACGGTTCAGGTTCAAGCGGATAGACCGCCTGTCCGTCCACATTTAATGGAAGCCCGGCGTTGGGAATACACGAGACGGGCAGCGTAGAGTTTTCGCCAAGGATGCGGATGGGCTCACGCATGTGCTCGGGTCCGGTGGAGCAGTTGAGCCCGATGACGTCGATGCCCATGCCTTCGAGGATGGCGAGGGATGCATTGATGTCGGTGCCGAGCAACATACGACCGGTCGTATCGAGCGTGACCTGGGCCTGGATCGGCAAATAGACCTGAGTCTCATCGAATGCTTTGTGACAGCCGATGATCGCAGCTTTGACTTCCAGGATGTCCTGCGACGTTTCGATCAGCAGCACATCCACACCGCCGCGGATCAGACCCACGGCCTGCTCGCGGAAGGTATCCACCAGCTCATCGAAACTGACGTTGGACAACTCGGGATCGTTAGTGGAGGGGAGTTTGCCTGAAGGGCCAATGGAGCCAGCGACGAAGCGTGGTTGGGGGGTTGGTAATTGGTTATTGGTAATTGTTGAATATTCATCCGCGAGTTGTCTTGCTAAACGTGCAGCGGTTTCATTGAGTTCGATGACGCGGTCCTGTAGTCCATACTCCTTCATCGTGATGCGATTGGAGCGGAATGTGTCGGTTTCCAGTACGTCTACGCCGACTTCGAGGAAAGAACGATGTACTTTTTCCACGGCTTCGGGGTAGGAGATGATGAGGTAGTCATTGCATCCATTGTATTGTTCACCGCCAAAATGTTCGGCGGTCAGATCTTGCAGTTGCAGACTCGTTCCCATCGCGCCGTCGAAGACGAGGATTTTCTGTTCGAGGGCGTCGAGGTAGCGGCGGTTTGTGTATTTGCGATTCATTTTGCTCCTAAAGAATTACTTTGGTGACCAAACAGGTTGAGTATCATCGCCAGGCGCATTGGTCAGATTCCAGAAACCTGCACATGTAGATCTTGTTACGGCAATATCTGCATCCAAACTACCCAAATCTGGATAAATACTTAATGCAATCCATTCGCCGTCTGGCGACCACACAGGAGTGGATGTTCCCCTGGTCTCCAACAGTTGCAACCCTCCACTCCCATCCGCATTGATCACGTTTAAAGAATAAGAGGATCGAACAAGATTTGCTGAAAAAAAAGCAATGCGGTCGCCGTTCGGTGACCATTGTGGGAAACCTTCCGATTGGTTATCGTAAAGGTCGATCAGGCCTGTTCCATCAGGTCGGATGGTGAAAAGATGTCGATAGGTAGGTGTTTCGGCTGGTTCGAATATGCCCGGCAATCTGGTTATGTTAAATGCAATCCGAGAGCCGTCCGGGGACCAGGTGGGATAGTTACCTGCCGTTACTTTTTGTTTTCCATTGCCATCTGCGTTAATAACATAAATCCCGCTGTTGTCGTCAATCACAATCTGCTTTCCATCCGGCGACCAGGTTGCTATGTAATTTGCTGTGTTGTTATTGGTTAATTTTGTTAAGTTGCTACCATCAATATTCATGCTGTAGATTTCTGAGCTACCTGCAGTCTCAGCCTGCTCGTTTTCAAGTCTCGCAAAGAGAATTCGCGATCCATCTGGCGATATCACCGGGTTTCGCCAGACATTATTCACAAGAACAGTCTGTTCACTGCCATCTGCATTCATAACGAAGAGATCATTGTTGCTTAAATGTTCAGAGCCGACTTCCGATAGGAAAAAGATCTTATTGCCATCTGGTGACCAAACTGGGTCATGGGCGTTTATAGGACTATGAGTCAATTGAGTCCTTCCACTGCCATCTGCCTGCATGATATAGATTTCGTGATGGCCCTCCTGGCTGCCATCCGACATAAATGCAATTCGATCACTACTCCGCGCTGTCGTACCACTTGGGCATTCAGGAGCTGCAGGAAGTGTGCCTGTTAGAAGAGTGGGTGGTGAGGGAACAATGGATGACCCACTGAAAACACAGGCAATCGGTAAGATTGAAAACATAGTAACTATAAAGAACATTTTTTTCATGGCTTCTTTTTTGATGTCTTTTACCGCAGCCTCATTTCACATCCGGCGGCAATGTGGCGCGGCCTGCAGGGGTCATCCTGCCTTCGGCGATCAATCTTCTTGCGCGAGCCTTGTTGGTGTTGGTCCAGTTCGACTTTGGTCGGCGTGGAGAGAAGCGCAGCGCGTAGCGTTCTGCATCCATGCTTTTTTCGAGACCATCGATCCAGCCAAAACAGAGCGCCTCTTCCACGGCATCCACGTATTTGATGGACGGTTTCTTTGTGGCTTTCTTGTATTGGATTAGCCAGATCTCCTTCTTGTCTTTATGATTCTCGATCAGCCATTTGCGGAACTCGTCCCCGGTTGTTACATAGATTGTTTCACCGATTTCCATGTTGTCTTACCTCGCTGGTCGAGTAGTGGCGCATACTCGCGCCAGTATCGAGACCACCAATTTCAAGAGAGCAATTACTTGTATGTTCCAGGTGGTCTCGATACGTGCTCTGCATACTCGACCACCGGAGTTTCATGCAACAAAATCGCCTCTCCAACGAGAGGCGACACGCGCAGCGCATATCATCTCTCATCTCTCAGTATGGATAACCGCAAGGATTATTCATACTGCCGAAGTTGGCACCGTCTTCAGTTATCAGTTACCAGTTTTCAGTATTCAGTGACTGTTCACTGATTACTGACCACTGATCACTGTGTGATCGGTTGCCGAAGCGTCACAGGGTCGGTCCCTCAGCTTCTCTGGATGAGCAAATCCGTAAATTGTTCTGGTTTTATAACATAGGGAACATGAATTGTCAATTTACTAAAGCCGGCTGTGCAGCATTGATGCGTTGATTCCCGGTATACACGTTGAAACGATTTCCACGCAGAAAACCGACCAGCGTCATGCTGAAGCGCTGCGCTACGTCCACCGCCAGGCTGCTGGGAGCAGATACGGCACAGAAGACCGCCACACCCGCCACATAACTTTTTTGCAGCAACTCGTAACTGGCACGTCCGCTGACCATCACGATCCGATTGTGAAATGGAAGTTGGGCATTCAAGAGTCCCCAGCCGATCAACTTATCCAACGCATTGTGGCGTCCTACATCTTCACGGACGGCAAGCAGATTCCCGTCGAGGTCGAATAACGCCGCGGCATGAAGTCCGCCTGTGGATTCGAATAGATCCTGGGATTGACGAAGTTTATCGGGCAACGAAGTAATAAGAGACGGCTCGACGACAGGACCAGAAGGAAGGGCAGGAATATTTCTTTCACTCAAATCGTCGAGCATGGTCGAGCCGCACACCCCGCAGGCGCTGTTGGTGAAGAAATGCCGTTCGAGCTGATGAAGATGGGGAAACGTATCAGCCTTCAGCTGAATCCGAAGCGAATTGTATTCCTGCTGATTGCCATCCACGCAATAGGTCATGCTCGTAAAATCGTCGTTGCTGTGAATGATTCCTTCGTTGTGAAGAAATCCAACCGCCAAATCGTAATCGTTGCCCGGTGTGCGCATGGTGATGGCGAGCGTACGTTGTTCTTCTCCAGCGCGCAGAAGGATCTCCAGCGGCTCTTCTGTAGCAAGGATATCCTTGTGGCGTTGAGACCTTCCGTTTTCGTATGTCCAAATGCTTTGTTTTCTCTTATTAAAGCGAGTCATACACACCTTCAACCTTCATTGGTAAGGAAACAGAGACCGGCAAAGTTCCCGGTCTCTGTTTTGACTTTTTGGGCGGTATGTTTCTTACAGCGGTTCCACTCGCACCGTGCAGACTTTCAACTCTGCCGTATGGGTGGTCGGGTCGTAGCCGGAACCGGTGAGCATGTTGACCGGCGTCTCTGCGAAACTAAAACTTGCGAAGACCGTGCCTCTGGGAGAGCGGGGCGTGGCTTTGACCTTGACCTTGATCTCGCCGCGGCGGCTCGTGACCTTGGCCCAGCCGCCATCCTTGAGTCCCCACTTCTGGACGTTATCTGGGTGGACTTCCAGATATTCTTCCGGCGCCAGATATTCAATACCGGATGAACGCCCGGTCTGCGTGCGGGTGTGATAGTTTTGCAAACGACGACCGGTGGTGAGCCAGACTGGATATTCCTCGTCCACGGTTTCAGCCGGGTCGCGGAAGCCGATCACTTTGAAGATGGCTTTGCCGCTGATGAAGCCGCCTTCATGCAAGCGCGGCGTGCCGGGATGTCCTTTGTACGGCACGGGCCATTGATACTGACCGTCGCCGACCATGTCCCAATCCACACCGGCGTAGATCGGCGCGACATTGCACAACTCGTTGAACACTTCCTTTGCCGAATCATATTCAAAGCCGGGGATGCTCATCGCATTTGCCAACATGCTGAGAATTTCCCAATCGGGTTTGGCCTCACCGGGAGGCGGTACTGCGGCGCGCACCCGCTGGATGCGGCGCTCTGTATTGGTGAGCGTGCCGTCCGTTTCGCCCCAGGATGTAGCGGGTAACACCACGTCTGCCAGGGCAGCAGTTTCGGTGAGGAAGAGATCGATCACCACCAGATGGTCGAGGCTTTTCAGAGCATGTTCACAATGCGTACGGTCTGGGTCAGAGACAGCGGTGTTTTCGCCGTCGATCAGCATGGCGTGGATTCCCTTCCCACACATCTCCAACGCGGTGACCTTGGTGATGCCGCGCTCTGGGTCCAACGTACGACCATATAGCTTTTCGAACTTTTCCTTGTTCTCGGGCTTGTTTACATTTTGGTACCCGGGATACTCGCTGGGAGCCGCGCCCGCATCGCCAGCGCCCTGAATGTTGTTCTGCCCACGCAGCGGATTGATCCCGCATCCTTCCCGACCGAGATGCCCGGTCAGCAGGGCAAGATTGCTCAGGCTTTGGACATTATCCACGCCGCAGATGTGCTCGGTGATTCCCAATGTGTAATAGATCGATGCTTTATCCGCCGCGCCGTACATGATGGCGGCCTTTTCGATATCCTTAGCCGGAACGCCCGTGATCTCAGACGCCCATTCGGGTGTGAATTTTTGGACGTGTTCGATGTAATCTTCCACGCCGGTGGTGCGTTCTTCGACGAATTTGTGGTCGATCAAATTCTCGCGCACAATGACATGCGCCATGCCCAGCAGCAGGGCAACGTCTGTGCCGACTCTCAAGGGCAGGTAGAGATCAGAAAGTTCAGCCAGCTTGATATAGCGCGGATCGGCCACGATGAGTTTCGCGCCGCGCGCCAATGCTTTCTTCAACCGGGTTGCCGCCACCGGATGGCATTCGGTCATATTGGTGCCTATGCAGAAGTAGACATCCGCCTTTTCGAGATCGGATAATGGATTCGACATCGCGCCACGTCCCAGGGTAGTCGCCAGACCGGCGACCGTGGGGGCGTGTCAGGCACGGCTGCAGTTGTCGATGTTATGGGTGCCGAAGCCTGCGCGAATGAATTTCTGCATCAGGTAATCGGCTTCGGTGGGAGTCCGTCCGCTGGCAACGCCGTAAATGGCTTCACGTCCATACTTCTGAGCAACGTGACGGAATCCATCCGCCGCTACCTGGATCGCTTCGTCCCAGGTCGTTTCATGTAATTTGCCATCCTCCCAGCGGACGAGCGGTTTCGTCAAGCGGTCGGGATGATGAACATAATCATAGGCGAACTGTCCCTTCACGCACAGCGCGCCCAGATTGGCGGGACCATCCATGGCAGGTTGAATGCCGAGAATGCGATTATCTTTGGAGAGAATATCGACCGCGCAGCCAACACCGCAATACCCGCAAACTGACCGGGTTTTCTTCACGCCAGCGTCGATGAGGGGAAGTTCACGTAATCCTTGCATTGTGACCATAAGCGGTACCTCTTTCTTGCTTTCTTTTTCCGTCATTGCGAGCCCCGAGGCTCAAACGCCGAGTGGGCGAAGCAATCTTGCATCATATAGAGTAGGATTGCTTCGTCGTGGCGCCCAGGCGCCACTCCTCGCAATGACGAAATACTTTTGTTTCCAATTTTCGGCACTAACAATTTTCTATGTAAAACGCAGAGCCTTTTTATCTGCCAGTGCGCCTGTTGGGCACGTCTGCACACATTGACCGCAGAACGTGCAAGCGGAGTCGCGCAATTCCAGATTGAATTCGGTGGTAATCTGGGTTTTGAAGCCGCGATTCATCACGCTGATGGCATAATCGCCTTCCTGTTCGGCGCACACGCGCACACAGCGATAACAGGAAATGCACAGATCATAATCGCGCAGGATAAATGGATTCTTATCATCGAGCCTGCTGTGACCAGATTGTTTACCCTGGAAGCGCCCCGTATTTGCCTGATACTTTTCCACGAGAAGAGAAAGTTCCTGTGAAGCAATCCCGCGCAGCGGAGAAACAGTCAGTTCGCGATTCTCGGAAACGAGCATTTCCAGTAATGTCTTGCGGTGCTTTTCCAAAATTTCGGTATTGGTGTTCACTTCCATACCGGCGGTGGCAGCCGTGGTGCAGGAAGCGACCGGGTTCTTCATCCCTTTTACTTCCACGGCGCACATGCGGCAGGAGCCGAACGACTTGAGCCGTGGGTCAAAGCAAAGGGTCGGAATGAATGTCTCGTTGCGTTGAGCGATTTCAAAAACGGTCTCGCCGGGCGTGAACGAAACATCCTTGCCATCTAACTTCATGGTGAGATCACTATCAGCCATGGCTCAACTCTTTTCCACAAATTCCTGCACGCGGGCCGGAAATTGCTTGATCAAACTTTCGATCACCAATGGTGCGGCCATGCCCAGACCACAGGCGCTGAAGGATTTCATCGCAGCGTTCATGTCATTGACCTCATTCAACCAGACCTGCAATTCGATGGGACCTTCGCCGGATAACCGTTCGGTCAGGCGCTGCGTTCCGAGACGACAGGGGAAACATTTACCGCACGACTCGTGGGCGAAGAACTCCATTGCGTTATGAGTCACTTCGATCATGTCGCGGCTGTCGTCGAGGACGATCATCCCTGCCGCACCCAGCATCGAACCTTTGCTGCGAATGCTTGGTTCATCGATGGTCGCTGTGTCCAGATCTTCGCCAGCCAGGAATCCGCCGGAGAGTCCCGCCATGGTCACCGCCAGGAATTTGCGTCCGGGCCTGGGTCCGCCTGCCCAATCGTAAAGCAAGGTCTTCAACGGCATCCCAAACGGGACCTCGTAATTGCCAGGGCGTTGGATATCTCCTGAAACGGAAACAACCTTGGTCCCCGCGTGACCGTTCAATCCCAATGATGGATACCAGTCTGGAGCGTGCCGCATAATTTGTGCCGCGGCCGCGAGCGTCTCCACGTTATTGACGGCCGTGGGTAAATTCTCAAATCCATGTGTAACCGGGAACGGCGGACGATTGCGCGGGAAGGGGTGTTTGCCTTCGAGACTGTTCAATAACGAACCTTCCTCGCCGCAAATATAGGCGCCGCCGCCGCGCCGCACGTACAATTCACAATGGAAATCCGTCCCCAGGATATTCGTCCCAAGCAGGTTCATCGCATACGCATCGCTGATGGCTTTTTCCAGCGTGAAATTTGTTTCAGGATATTCATAACGCAGGTAGATAATGCCGCGTGTTGCCCCGGTGGCATACGCCGCAAGAGTCATGCCTTCGATCACGGCAAATGGGTCATAATCCATAATGGCGCGGTCTTTGAAGCAGCCCGGTTCGCCCTCATCTGCATTGCAGACGATGGACTTGGGAGTCCCCGGCGCGTCGGCAACTGCCTGCCACTTTACGCCGGTTGGGAAGGCTGCGCCGCCGCGCCCCGCCAATTTGCTGGCTTTGATGTGCTCGATCACATCTTTCGGCGCCATCTCCCTGACCGCACGCATCAACCCTTCATAACCGCCTGTTCGCTGGTACCCAGGCAGTGAACTGCGCCCCGGCTCTCGGATGTATGCAAATACACACTCTTCGACATTGCCGGGATTTTTCGGCGGGAGGGGTGTGGCTTTGCGCGTCAGGTTTCCCTGTGCATCGCCCACCCACTGCTCATGACCGATCAGCACCGGTACCGGCTCATCACAGCGACCGGCACACGGCATCGGAGTTGCGCCTTTATCTGACAACGCAGAAAGGCATTCGTGTCCGCCGTTTAAACGACAAACGGGTCCTGTACAAACCCTTGGTTTGTGGAACCCGTTTTGTTCCTGGCTGAAGTGATGATAGAAGGTGACTGTGCCAAATAGATCGGCGATCGGGATGCCCAGCCCTTTCGAAATCGCACGCAGGGCACTTTCCGAGAGGTAGCCGTCCCGGTCGTGGAACGCGTGCAATATTTTTAGAAGAGGGGCAGGGTCGTTTTGTAGCTGCTCGACGAGCCGAAGATCCGTTGATTCTTGATCGATGACCTGTACCATGAAGGGATTCTACATTAGATTCAAACCTTTTACAAGAAAAACGTTTTCCAGACAATTTTTACAATCAGGCGTATATAATCCACAGTGTGACGAGGGAAGTTCTTGCGTTAGAACACAGCATGCTGTGTCGTCGATAGGATATGACGTCAAAGCAGCATTCGAAGCAGGCTATACCGCACTCGCTCACAATTGCGCTTTCTGCCGTCTAAAAAAGCGCAATTGTGATCGTGGGTATCATATAATTGTTTCTATTCTGCGACCAATCCCAGATCATTGGATCGTCACATCATCAGGAGTCACCCATGCAAACTGAAATCCTGGCTTTTATCAATCCTGCCACGGGAGCCAAATTTGGGGAAGTGAAGATGACCACCCCGGAAGGCGTTGCCAGCGCGGTCGATGAGATGCGTCAATCCTTCGTTGTCTGGCGTCAGAAACCGCTGACGGAACGGGTCCGGATCCTGCGGAAATTCCAGGCGTTGCTCATCGATCGACGTGACGAGATCACCAGTGTCCTCAACCAGGATTGTGGAAAAAGCCGCCAGGATGGAATGATCGAATTATTCGTTACTGTGGATATGCTGGCACAACATTGTGCACAGGCCCCCAAATGGCTGAAGCGCAGGCGCGTCTCTTCGGGAGTCTATCTTTTCAAACAATGCTTCGTGGAGTATCGTCCGCATGGCGTGGTGGCGGTGATCGCCCCCTGGAATTATCCTCTGACCCTGGCGCTGCCACCCGTCTTAATGGCTTTGCTGGCAGGTAATACAGTTGTTCTCAAACCGTCTGAAGTGACGGCCGCGACGGGAGCTTTGATCGAGCGCCTGATCCAAAGTGTTCCTGAGCTGGCTCCTTTTGTACGTGTCGTGCATGGTGATGGAAGCGTTGGCGCTGCCCTCACCAAATCCAATCCCGATTACATCTTTGTCACCGGCTCGACGCCCACGGGGAAAAAAATTCTGCAAACGGCCTCTGAACATTTTATTCCTGTGGGGCTCGAACTGGGCGGCAAGGACGCGATGATCGTCCTGGAGGATGCGGATATCGATGCGGCTGCCCGTTGGGGAGTTTGGGGCGCCTTCTTCAACACCGGGCAGACCTGCATGGCGGTAGAACGCGTCTATGTGGTCGCGTCGAAATATGAAGAATTTCTGGATCGAGCCGTCCATTATACAAAACATTTTCGGGTGGGCTATTCCTCTGATTTGGATAGCCCATTTTGGATGGGACCTGTTACCGATTCGCGCCAGGTGAAGGTGATCGAACAGCATCTGGACGATGCGCTTGCCAGGGGCGCCCGCATTGTAACCGGCGGCAGGGAGAAAGGTTCGTTCTACAACCCGATCGTGATGGTCGATGTGGATCATTCCATGCTGCTGATGCGCGAGGAGACATTTGGTCCGATCATGCCGATCATGAAGGTCCGGGATGAGGCAGAGGCGATCCGGCTTGCCAATGACAATGCCTTTGGACTCGGCGCCTCGATCTGGAGTAAAGATATCGCTCATGCAAAATCCGTGGCAGACAGGGTGGAGGCGGCCTCGGTCATCCTCAATGATAGTATTGCTCAATTTGGCATCCCCATGCTTCCGTTTGGCGGTATCAAAGATTCAGGTTTTGGTCGCATCCATGGGCAGGAAGGCTTGATGCAATTCACACGACCGTACAGCTACGCCGTGGGCCCTGCACCGGTCAAATGGGATATTGCCACGGTGCTGCGCCAAAACGGTCATTATGACCTGGCGACTGCTATTATGGGCGTTCTCTATGGCACCACATTCAGACAGAAATGGCAGGCACTCGTGCAGTTGTTCCGCAAGAAACCGGCTGCTTCTGCAGAGCAGACCAGACTGACATCCAAAATTGGATAAGAGCCAAAAGGAAGTTACCCTTGCTAAAAGGTCGATAAGCGCGTTTTTTTGTCTCTTGTCGAATCAAAAATGGACCTAAAGCCTTTTCTTGCGATCGCATCTCGTGATCATACGCATCTCTGCCCTCGGCAGGTGCTGGGCGTACGAATCGGCCTGAAAGGGATGGAGCTTCTTGGATTCGAAGCCGCTCTTCGCCATAAACATCTGCTCACGATCGCGGAAACGGATGGCTGCTTTGTCGATGGATTGATCGCGGTCACGCAATGTACGGTGGGACACCGCTCATTGCGTGTGGAGGATTACGGAAAAGTCGCGGCAACTTTTGTCAATACAAAGACAAATCTCTCCGTACGTATCATCCCGGCGCTGGATGTGCGCGAGCGGGCCCATTTCTATGCGCCGGATGAAAAACGTCATTATTTCGCACAGTTGCAGGCATACCAGATCATGCCCGATGGAGAATTGATGACGGTGCAGGAGGTGACTCTGAATCCGCCGATCCATGAGATTATCTCTTACTCGGGTGCGCGTGTGAATTGTGAACACTGCGGGGAGGAGATCATGAATGAACGCCAGGTCATCCTCGAAGGAAAGCCGTACTGCCGTTTCTGTGCCAAGGGTGGATACTATCGATCGGCAAAGACCCGAATAGCAGTACATCACTATTCCAAATAGCTTTGTCTAAATCCTTGTCAGGATGAAAGATCCCGCATATACTCACTCAGTGAGTATATATGGCTACTAGAGAACACCACACCGGCAATATCTCTCCCGAATTTGCTCTGCTTGGTTTTCTGATCTCTGGACCCAGCCACGGCTACGATCTCCACCAGCGTTTTACTGCCGAGTTGGGTCACGTCTGGCATCTGAGTCAGAGTCAGGCGTACGCGATATTGAAACGACTGGAGCAACGTGGCGAAATTTCTACCCGCGTTGTCGAGCAGGAAAAATTGCCCGCACGACAAATGTTGTATATCAGCGAAGCGGGCCGCCGGCGCTTCTTCGAATGGCTCGAGCTGGGCATTGCTACCAACGCCCGCTCGATCCGTCTGGAGTTCCTCACTCGTTTGTACTTTACCCAGCTTCATCGCCCCGAAAACATTTCCCAAATCTATAAAGCGCAAGCTGGTGAACTGGAAACGGCTATTGAGCGGCTGGAAAGCCTGCTTGAACATCTGCCGCCGGAGCAGGTCTTCAATCACTTAAGTCTTGACCTTCGCCTCCGGCAAATGAGACTCATCCAGAACTGGATGGCGGAGATTCGAACCCAGTTTCATATTTCGAGGAGGTGAAGATGAGCCGCTCACCTGCGCTTTTGTTGCTGGTGTTTCTCATTGTTGCAGGATGTTCACCAACTGCAGCGCCGACGTCTGCACGGCATACCCTGACGGTCTTTGCCGCCGCATCTCTCACCGACGCGTTCACCGAAATCGGCAAAAAATTTGAGGCCTCCAACCCCAGCGTAACCCTGGTCTTCAACTTCGCGGGCTCGCAGGCGCTGCGGACTCAAATTGAAGAGGGCGCACCGGTAGACGTCTTTGCCTCTGCGAACAAAACTGAAATGGATACACTGGTCGAGGCTTCATTCGTTGCTCAGGGTGCACCACAGACATTCCTCAACAACAAGCTCGTTGTCATCCTGCCTGCAGATAACCCGGCTGCATTGAATCGGCTCGAAGACCTTGCCAAACGTGGTATCAAGCTGGTGCTTGCCGCACAGGAAGTGCCGGTCGGCAAATATGCTCGCCTGGCGTTGGAGGCGATGAACGGTCACTATGGAACGGGCTTCAAGAATAATGTAGTTGCTAACGTTGTATCCAACGAAGATAGTGTGAAGCAAGTAGTGGCAAAGGTCCAGCTTGGCGAGGCTGATGCAGGCATCGTGTATACTTCGGATGCCATCGCCGCGCCAGACTTGAAAATCATAGAGATCCCAGACGAGCTAAATGTAATTGCAGAATACCCCATTGCCGCGCTGAGCCAATCACCAAACCCGGAACTTGCAAATGGCTTTATTGCTTTTGTGCTCTCAGACGAGGGACAAATGATCCTGCAGAAATGGGGATTTGCCTCTCCCGGGTGATCCACTTTCAAAACCCCACGTCGCGGGAAAATCCTCCCGCGACGTTTCGAATCGATGAACCGAATCAAGCATCTCTTCCACGCTGGGCATCTGAACTGGCTCTTCATCCTTCCAAGCGCTATTCTGCTGGCTCTGTTTGCGCTGCCCTTGTTGGCGTTATTCGTGCGTTCCATCCGGGAAGGCTTTTTCACCTTTGCCTTTTCAGATCAGGCCTTCCAGGCGCTGCGCTTAAGTTTGGTGACGAGCACACTGACGACTCTGATTACGATCCTTTTTGGGACCCCTCTTGCATACATCCTGGCCCGCTGGAGGTTTCGGCTGAAATCGTGGATCGAATTATTTATCGATCTGCCGATCGTTCTGCCTCCCTCTGTGGCAGGATTGGTCTTATTAATCGCGTTTGGCCGCCGCGGAATGTTTGGGTCTGTACTGAGCGCCCTGGGGATCAGCCTTCCATTTACAACGGCCGCCGTTGTGATCGCACAGGTATTTGTTGCTTCGCCGCTGTATGTGCGGTCGGCGCGGGTGGGCTTCAAAGAGATTGACAAGCAATTGGAAGAAGCCGCGCATGTGGAAGGCGCAAATCAATGGCAGCTATTCACAGAAGTCATGTTTCCGCTTGCGGGGCGCGCCCTGCTAAGCGGCGCCATCCTTACCTGGACGCGCGCTCTCGGGGAATTCGGCGCTACTATTCTTTTCGCCGGAAACCTGGAAGGCGTCACGCAGACGATGCCCATGGCGATTTACCTGGGCTTTGAGCGCAATCTCGGCATTGCCCTGGCTTTATCTGTTGTGTTGGTCATTGTTTCGGTGATCCTGCTGGCATTTACCAGACGATTGGACCATCACGACCACGATTAAGTGCAATTTGTGATCGTGAAGGGTATAATCCCTCCGAAATTCCTGGAGGGACCATGCTGCAAATCGAAATTCTATACTGCGCGGTCTGACACTACACCGGTCGGGCCGTGAGCCTGATGGATGAATTGCTCAAACAATATGAGCATGTGATCGAAGAGATCAAATTGGTCCCGTCGGACGGTGGGAAGTTCGAAGTGACTGTCAATGGACAGTTGTTGTACTCCAAGCTAAGCTTGCACCGTCATCCTGAGCCAGGAGAGGTGCTGGGGCTGGTGAGGAAAATAGTTGGTGAGTAGGAAAATCAATTAGCCACAGAGCCACGGAGATCACAGAGACATTCATTTTTAGAAATCTCTGTGGCTCAGTGTCTCCGTGGCAATATCACGGAGGCAGATTGATGTCCAAGAAGGGACGCGTATTTTCGGGGGCTCGGCCGACGGGTCGACAACATTTGGGGAACTATCTGGGCGCGATCCAGAACTACGTTGCGTTGCAGACCGATTACGATTGTGTCTATTGCATCGTAGATGTGCACGCGCTGACGACTGTGGAGACAACCCAGGAACTCAAACTGAACACATTTGAAATGGCGGTCGATTGGCTCGCGGCGGGTATTCGCCCTGAGGAGACGATCCTGTTCGTGCAGTCGCATGTTCCCGAGGTGATGGAGCTGCATACGTATCTATCGATGGTAACGGCGCTCGGCAAACTTACCGACCTGCCGACGTTTAAGGAAAAGGTCGCGCAGCAGCCGGAAAATGTCAACTATGGTTTGCTGGGTTATCCCGTGCTGATGACAGCCGACATCGTTCTTTACAAGACGGATGTGGTTCCCGTTGGAATCGATCAGGCTCCCCACCTGGAGTTTGCGCGTGAGGTCGTGCGCTCGTTCAATTACCGCTACAACACGAAGGTGCTGATCGAGCCGCAGGTGAAACACACTGAGATCCTCAAAGTGCTCGGCATCGACGGCAAGGCCAAAATGGGCAAGAGCCTGAACAATCATATCGAGCTTGCGTCCACGCCTGAAGAGACAACCGCCCGCGTCAAAGACATGGTCACCGACCCAGCGCGTATGAAGCGTACTGATCCCGGCAACCCGGATATCTGTAACGTCTACTCGATGCACAAGATCTTCTCTCCTGCTGATGAGGTGGAGATGGTCAACGTGGAGTGTCGCCGCGCCGGCATTGGCTGCGTGGACTGCAAGAAGCGCCTGGCCGCGAATATGAACAAGCATCTCGAGCCATTCCGTGCCAAACGTTCAGAGTTGGCCTCGAAGCCCGATGAGATACAGGATATTCTGAATGACGGTGGCAGGCGGGCCCGCGCCATTGCACAGCAAACGATGGTGGAAGTTCGGGAAGCCATGCAGTTACCGTAAAGATAGTAGACAAGTACACAAGCAGACAGGTAAATACGTTTGTCTACTTGTGTACTTGTTTCCTTGTCTACGTATTTGCCTCATGCGAATTCTCATCCAGCGAGTTTCCCAAGCCAGCGTTACGGTAGAAGGACAGACCATTGCTGCCATTGGAAAGGGTTTGTTGATTCTATTGGGGATCGGTCATGGAGATGGCGAGGAACAGGCGAAATTTCTGGCTGAAAAAGCAGCTAATCTGCGCATCTTCGAAGATGAACAGGGGAAAACGAATCTTTCCGTTCTCGATGTGCAGGGCGGAGCGATCGTCGTTTCGCAGTTCACATTGTATGCAGATACGCGCAAAGGACGACGCCCATCGTTTATAGATGCAGCCTTGCCCGATGTCGCGGAACCTCTAGTAAATCGATTCATTGAATTGCTGCGCGGGCACGGCGTTCCTACGCAATCGGGGAAATTTGGGAATCACATGCATGTGGAAATCCACAACGATGGACCGGTGACGATCTGGCTGGAAAAATGAAGGCGATCAAGCCCAACCTCCTTCACAGGCTTCTGCATTCAATCGTTTCAATCCATCCGCTGCTGGCATTCTTTGCGCACAATATGCATCGCATGGATCTGTATTTTCTGAAGCTGACTACGGGCAAATATTCGCTCTCCGAACTCGCAGGCTGGACGATCATCCAGCTCACAACAATTGGCGCGAAGACAGGCAGGCAACGAACCATGCCATTGCTGGCAGGCCTGGAAGCAGACAAGATCGCCCTGATCGCCTCAAGTTTTGGTCGTGAACATAACCCTGGCTGGTACTATAACCTGAGAGCACACCCCGAATGTACGGTGACATTTAAAGGGACATCGCTGCCGTATGTGGCGCGTGAAGTCCATGATGAGGAGTACGACAAGTATTGGGATCTGGTCGCTTCAAACTATGTTGGCTATGAAAAATACAGGAAATATGCTGCGCACCGCCGCATCCCCGTCATGGTGCTGGAGCCGAAGAGATAATTCAGCCAGTTTGTTCCAATCGCCTCCATAGTATGCGGTCGACGTTCGAAAAATGTTGGTCAGAAATAAGGATGTTGCGTATAATCAGATGAAGGTTGTTTTTGATGGGCTGTATATCTCAACTGAAATGTGATGCAGAGAACGATGGACTATACTGTATTCATTAGTCACAGTGGTGAAGATACATGGGTTGCCCGGCAACTTTCGTCATGCTTTGAAGAAGCGAAGGCAAAGACGTTTTTGGACGAGTCCAATATTGCCATCGGCGCAAAGTTCGAAGATGAAATTTTAGAGGCATTGCGGAAGGCCGATGAACTGGTTGTACTCATTACACCCTGGGCGCTGGGTAGACCCTACGTATGGCTGGAAATCGGTGCCGCCTGGTTTAAGAACATACCGATCATTATATTGCTCCTGGGCGTGACGCCCGCGGAGTTCACACAAAAAGCAAATATCCCGGTAGACTTAAAGGAAAGAAACCTGATCTCGCTTAATGAGGTAGATCGCTATATAAAAGAGTTGAGCGAACGCGTCGCTCAGAAAGCAAGTAAGTAGGTGTTGAATGGCTAAACTATTTGTTTCCTATTCCAAGAAGGATAGAAATTGGGCAAAGACCCTTGCCAGGCTGCTGGAAGAAAGAGGTTTTTCCCCCTGGCTGGATGAACGTGATATACAACCTGGCACGAACTGGGAGGATGAAGTGAAGAAAGCTGTCGCCGAAAGTGATGCTGTCATTGCAGTCCTCGGCGAAGGGAAACCCTCTCCAAAAGTCCTGGTAGAAGTTGGAATAGCTTTGGGACAACAGAAACCAGTCATGCCGGTTGTGGTCGGTAAGTATACGGACCCCGGCTATCTCTCCAGTATTTCAAAACATGAGGCAATAAAAACGAATAATGCAGATGCGGCAGCGAGGCAAATTGTCAGGGCAGTAACTGCTCGTTAATTTTCCCTGTCCACAACACAGCGTCCATCTGCACCGCCAGCGCGCCGACCGAGAGCATCGCGTCGGCGTTTTCCTTTGTCCACACGCCGCCCGCGCCGATGATGGGAAGTCCGATCTTCGATGCGGAATAAACCGTTTCGAGTGTCTGTGGGAAAAGTGATGGACCGTAAAGACGTCCGGTGATTAATTCCCTTCTTCCTCCGGGAGAGGGGTAAGGGGTGAGGGGGAGTACGCCGCGCGGCGCTGAAATACTAACAGCCTGCGCGCCTGCCTCAATCAAGCGCGGCCCGAGACTCAACACCTGTTCAATCGGCAGTGAAAAAATCAAAGGCATTTCACCTACACACATTTCCAGTGTCATCAGAATGATGTCATTAGAAAGTTGTGGCGCAAAACCAAGTTCGGCTGCCATCACATTCTCCTGCGACTCCAGCAGTCGCACCATGCGTTGAGTCTCTTCCGGCCGATCTGCCATAAGGTGGACGATGACGGGCAGCTCAGAGCGCGACCATTTCGAGGAGTATTTCTTTAGCCCGCCGTTGAATCCCGGATTTGGTAATCCGGTATGTAGCAGGAATCCGCCTGGGTGTTCGATCACGGATGGTTGAGCAGCAGGCGGGCGCGGACGTAGGGAGAACGGGTTTGTCACGAACGCGCCGAACGCGTCCAGGGGAATTCCCGCGCGTGGGTCCGGCGCGAATCCCAACGATCCTGCTGCGTTCATCAGTGGTTTGCTAAAATAAAGATCGCGTTTCATAAATCAACCAAACCTGACAGGTCTCCAGCGTGCCATATCCTTCAAAAACACCTGCGCGGACGGTGGCCGTCATCGATCAAGTTGTCCCCAAGACCTGTCAGGTTTTTCGGAGGCATATGCAACCCTTACAAGGAATCCGTGTGCTTGATTTGAGCCGCGTACTCGCCGGGCCTTATTGTACGATGGTTCTCGGCGATCTTGGCGCCGATGTGATCAAAGTGGAATCGCCCGAAGGCGACGAGACGCGCGGCTGGGGTCCACCGTTCGCAGCGGGGGAGAGCGCCTACTATTTATGTATCAACCGCAACAAGCGCAGCATTGTGGTGGATTTCAAAACGGAAGACGGGCGCGCAATCCTTCACCGACTTATAAAGCAGAGCGACGTGCTGGTGGAGAACTTCCGCCCCGGGACGCTAACCCGCTTCTCACTGGACTTTGAGTCTGCTTCCGTGATCAATCCGAATCTCATCTACTGCTCGATCACCGGCTTCGGGCAAACCGGACCGCTGCGCGACAAACCCGGCTATGACTTCATGATCCAGGCCATGGGCGGACTGATGAGCTTCACCGGCGAACCCGATGGCGAACCGATGAAGGTCGGTGTGGCAGTGGCGGATCTCTTTGCCGGGCAAAACGCGGTCATCGCAATTCTGGCCGCCTTACAGGCACGGACTCTCACCGGCAAAGGACAGCACCTTGATATTTCGTTGTTTGACTCGCAGTTGGGAATGCTCGCAAATGTTGCCAGCAATTATTTGATCTCAGGCAATTTGCCAAAACGATATGGCAATGCACACGCCAATATTGTCCCGTATGAGAGTTTTCAAGCCAGTGATACATGGTTGATCGTCGCGGTAGGGAATGATAGGCAGTTTGAAAAGTTGTGCGGGGTAATTGGTAAATGGGGATTAGTAAGTGATGAACGATTTGCTGCGAATTCAAAGCGGGTAACGCATCGTGATGAACTGATTGCTATTCTCAAGCCGATCTTATTGCAACGGACCGCCGATGAATGGTTGTCTGCCCTCGAAAACGCCGGAATCCCCTGCGGACCGATCAACACGCTCGATAAGGTTTTTGCCGAGCCACAGGTGGAGGCGCGGGAGATGCTGGTTCATATGCAGCATGAAGAGACTGGCGACTTGAGATTAGTGGGGTCGCCGCTCAAGTTTAGTGAAACCGCTGTTGAGTACAGACGTCCGCCGCCGAGGTTGGGGGAGCATACGGAGGAAGTGTTGAAGGGATTAATGGAATAACAAAACCTTGCGAAGGTTGGTCGCCGGGGACGAAGTCAAAATAGTAGAACCTTCGCAAGGCTTTCAACTTCACTTGTTGGTTTCAACAATGTAAATATCCGAACCGCTGATGAAAGCGATGGTTTTGCCGTCAGGTGACCATTCCATGCTATGCACATTCGGTAATGGCGGTGTCAGTTGTTCTAAATGTGCCAAATCAGGATAATCCACCTGCCAGACACTGCCATCTCCTGCGATCAGGGCCAACTTGTCTCCATTCGGACTCCATGCAACAGTACTATCGGTGTTTAGCGGCTTAGGAAGGGTAAATGGCAACTCCCGGTAGTCCATCGTCGATGCATCCAAAAATATGAGTGCATCTTTATCCGCAGCCGGATAGAATACAGACGCTACGGTGGGGTGCCACCAATGATGTGGGGCCGGCAAGGGAGTGACGGGAATAGGACTCAACTGTCCGTCCGCGATAGAAAGGATCTGAAATTCTGAAGACTCATTCCCTGAATAGACATGAGTTTCGAACCATACAAATTTGCTGTCTGCTGACCAGTCTGCCTCTGTATCGGTGTATGGGTCATTGTAGGGCAGGTGCTGGGCTTCGAAGGTAACTAGGTTTACCAGATAACTACTTTCCCAACCTACGATCAAGACGTAATTACGATCGTGCGAAGTCTCATTATATGTCCACGTCAAGTATCTCGGAATTTCTGCCAGCTCCCACAGGTCGTAGAAGCGCTTTGTAGCAGGGTCAAACAGCGGTTGATATCTCACCGGGCCATCATCCACCGCCAGCCAGTGCACTAGAAAATATTTATTATCTAGGACCCATTCCCCTTGATGGAACCATAGTCCGATTGGTTCCAGATGGTTGCCAGCCGCATCTTGAAAATCAGATCTTTTAAAACGATGGTTTACTCCAGTTGTAAGATCTGCATAAAAATAACAACAGCGATATACACGCGTCTCATCCGGGTAGGTCCAATAAAGATCTGAAAGGTGCGGCTCGTAATAATCTTCCAAACTCCATGAAAGTTTGATTGTTTTGTTGGTTTTGAGGTCAATCAACGTGTCTTCTGAGATAAGAATTTTTGTACCACTGGGTGAGACATCCCATAAACTACCAGGGTAGCTCGATAGCCTATATCCATCATAGGTGTATATTGAAACGATTGAGTTTTCACCCTCAAACTCGTCGGTGATGAGCATCTTAAGTTCTTGTGACCAATATACGCGGTTACAGGTTCCAGAAGTTGCCTTTTCAAGCACCCACCCTGTTCCATGATCTAAATTCATGACAAGCAGTTGAGGAATTGTGCTTGTGACCATCGTGGACCCATCCCCATACGATGTCACTTGTTGTCCCGCTTCAGGATAAAGAAGAACATGATTTGTGTCCAACCACTGATATCCCTGACAACGCGCATACCACGTTCCCCCGTAAAAAACTCCCCCACCTAGTCCATACTCCCAGCCGGTGATTTGCCGCATCTTGTGCCCGTTCATGCCTTCTATGGTCTGCACCGAGAAGGCTTTACTTAGCATCTCAGGCACCAGTGTTGGATCAATTGTTGGGATCAGCGTTGGCGGAACATACTCCGGTCTATCTGTCGGTGTAATGGTCGGAGATGGCGTTGTGCTGGGTAGGGGAGTGATTTTTGCAGTGGATGTGGCTGTTACAGATGGAATTGGCGATGCTGTTGGCGTAACAGATTGCCCACAAGCGGTCAAAAATAGCCCCACCCCAATAAAAATACTTGCTTTGAGAAATGTTTTCATTTGACCCACTCTCTTTGTACAATGTTACTCGAACTTGTCTCAAAAACATCCAAGCCTCGTCATTGCGAGCGAAGCGAAGCAATCTTATGCCATATTTGTTCTCTAGGTCAATACCATCGCCAATTAGGAAGTAGAAATCGGTTCAAAAGCTGGATGAATCAT
>CAZBAX010000065.1:0-31233 GCA_964489725.1 uncultured Anaerolinea sp.
TATCCGTATCGCCAACCGCACGAAGGAACGCTTTATGGAGAAGATGAGATACCTGACAAGACGTACCCGGTCTGGCACGCTGGAAAACATCGTGATGGAAGTGAACCAGTACATGCGAGGCTGGATGGCGTACTTTCGGCTGGCGACCACGCCGAGTGTCTACCAGGAACTGGACGAATGGACCCGGCGGAGACTTCGACAACTACTGTGGAAACGCTGGAAGCATGGGACAACCCGTTACCGGGAACTGGTCCAGCTGGGAGTGCCTAACGAACGAGCGGCACTCGGCGCCATTGGAACCAGTCCCTGGCGGATGGCTCATAGCCCCGTGGTACACGAAGCCCTGAGCAACGCTTTCTGGCGCTCCTCAGGGCTGGAAGGTTTGACCGCACGATACAACCAACTCCGTTATTCTCGTTGAACCGCCGGATGCGGTCCCGCATGTCCGGTGGTGTGAGAGGGAACGGCTAGTCACCGTTCCCTACTCGATTATCCTTTCTTGACCCTTTTCCCAACCTTCTTGTCCCCAATTTGACCGACAACTGTCTACACTAAGGTCGAAATGGAGACACATATGAACGATTTGTTATATCTCGGACTTACCGTACTTTTCTTTGCTCTCACCCTTGGACTGATCAAAGTCTGTGAGCGGCTGATGGAGGATAAATCATGAACGTCTTATACATAATCACAGGCGTCATTACACTGATCTTGTTTGTCTATCTTGTCTTGGCTCTGCTCAAACCGGAGCGGTTTGGATGAATCTCTATAGCTGGCTTCAACTCATATTCTATATAGTGGTCTTGCTTTTGCTGGCAAAACCACTTGGTTCGTTCATGGCGAAAGTCTACCAAGGCAAGCACACTTTCTTGGATCGCGTGCTGGGTCCTATGGAACGGTTCATTTATCGCGTTTCGGGTATCAAAGTAGACGAGGATATGAACTGGAAGACCTATGCCATCGCAGTGATGCTTTTCAATGTACTTGGCTTGTTTGTCGTTTATGCCTTGCAAAGACTGCAGGCTGTACTCCCGCTTAACCCAATGGGGTTGGGTGCAGTGAGTCCTGACTCCTCATGGAACACAGCAACTAGTTTCGCAACAAACACCAACTGGCAAGGCTATGGTGGTGAGGTCACGATGAGTTATCTCTCGCAGATGCTTGGCTTGACAGTACAGAACTTCGTCTCTGCCGCAACAGGCATGGCTGTTTTGGTAGCGCTCATCCGCGGTATTGTGCGATACAACGCCAAGGGCATTGGCAACTTTTGGGTGGACCTCACTCGTTCCACGCTTTATATCCTTTTGCCGTTATCACTCGTGGTCGCGCTCGCTTTGGTTTCGCAAGGCGTGGTGCAAACATTCAGCCAGTATAAAACAATTGCATTACTTCAACCTACAACTGACGTGAATGGCAAGGCAGTGACTGAACAAATACTTGCGGTTGGACCTGCGGCGTCTCAAATTGCCATCAAACAATTGGGCACGAACGGCGGCGGATTCTTCAACGTCAACTCCGCGCATCCTTTTGAAAACTCAACGCCATTCTCGAACTTCCTGGAAATGTTATCCATTCTCATGATTCCTGCTGCGCTGTGCTATACATTCGGTAAGATGGTGGGCGATACGCGTCAGGGTTGGGCAATCCTGGCCACGATGACCATTATTATGGTCGCATTTTTAGCGTTGGCAGTTTTGGCGGAGCACGGCGGCAATCCGGCATTCACGGCGATGGGTGTGGATCAAGCACATACCAATATCAACCCAGGCGGAAATATGGAAGGCAAGGAGACTCGTTTTGGCATTGCCAATTCAGCGCTTTGGGCTACCGCAACCACAGCCGCTTCCAATGGTTCAGTGAACTCAATGCATGATTCTTACATGCCGCTCGGCGGATTGGTGTCCATGTTCTTGATACAGTTAGGCGAGATCATCTTCGGTGGCGTTGGCTCAGGCTTGTATGGGATGCTGGCTTTCGTGATCGTGGCTGTGTTCATATCCGGGCTGATGGTCGGGCGTACACCTGAATATCTAGGCAAAAAGATTGAAGCCTTCGAAATGAAGATGGCTTCATTGATGCTCTTGATCCCTATCCTACTGGCGAAGGTCGGCACGGCGACCGCAGTGGTGAATCCTTTGGGCCTTGCCACCATTTGGAATGCCGGCGGTCCTCATGGATTTAGTGAAGTGTTATATGCCTTTTCATCAGCGGCGAACAATAACGGTTCTGCGTTTGCTGGTTTGGGCGCGAACAATCCCTTCTACAACATCGCGCTAGGCATCTGCATGTTCTTTGCCCGTTATTGGTTAATCGTACCTGTATTGGCAATTGCGGGATCACTTGTGCAAAAGAAAAAAGTCCCTGTCAGTGGAGGGACTCTGCCGACCCATACACCGCTATTTATTGTATGGCTCATGGGTGTCATTATGATCGTCGGCGCGCTGAGTTTCATCCCTGCGCTGGCTTTAGGACCGATCGTCGAACATTTGATGGTCTTTGGTCATTAGGATAAATCCATGAATACTCAAAATAACAAACAATCCCCTTATCGCTGTGAGATCTATCAACGCGCGATCGCAGAATCTTTCAGGAAGCTCAACCCGCGTTCGATGGTACGCAATCCTGTCATGTTCGTGGTGGAAGTTGGAAGTGTATTAACCAGTGTTTTGTGGATTCAGGCTTTACTTGGAGCAGGCGAGGCACCAACAGGCTTCATCGGAGCTATTGCACTCTGGCTGTGGTTCACTGTTCTATTCGCAAACTTCTCTGAGGCTGTAGCAGAGGGACGCGGCAAGGCACAGGCTGAGTCCCTCCGCAGGGCGCGCCAGGATACACCTGCGAAGAAAATCATCTCCAAAGTTGAAAAGTTTGAAGGTCCGAAAATTGAACATCAACTGGTTTCATCGACTGCGTTACGAAAGAATGATTTGTATCTTGTTGAAACTGGCGATATTCTCCTCGCAGATGGTGAGATCGTCGCGGGAATCGCGTCAGTGGATGAAAGCGCCGTTACTGGCGAATCAGCTCCAGTTGTGCGTGAGGCGGGCGGTGATAGGTCCGCTGTCACAGGCGGGACTCGTTTACTTTCTGATTGGTTGGTCGTTCGCGTCAGTGCCGATCCCGGTAAGGGCTTCTTGGACCGCATGATCAGCATGGTCGAAGGTGCAAAGAGGCAAAAGACTCCCAATGAGATCGCGCTCAATATTTTGCTGGCTGGGTTCACGATTATCTTTTTGGTCGTCTGTGCCACGCTTCTGCCATATTCACTGCATAGTGTGAACGCGGCGGGAAAAGGGACCGCGATTACGATCACTGTGTTGGTTGCCTTGTTAGTGTGTTTGATCCCGACTACGATTGGTGGTTTGCTTTCAGCGATTGGCATTGCAGGCATGGACCGCATGATCCAACGCAATGTCATAGCCATGTCTGGTCGCGCGGTCGAAGCGGCGGGTGATGTAGATGTTTTATTGCTAGATAAGACCGGCACGATCACGCTTGGCAATCGTCAGGCTGTGGAATTTATTCCTGTGAACGGGGTCAATGCGCACGAATTGGCTGAAGCCGCACAACTAGCTTCGCTTGCAGACGAAACACCTGAGGGTCGTTCTATCGTTGTTCTCGCCAAGGAAAAGTTCGGGTTGCGCGGACGAACCATAGGATCCAGCGATGAAGCGCCTGAAGGCATGCGTTTCATTCCATTCACGGCGCAGACGCGCATGAGCGGAGTCAACTTCGATGGCACATCCATCCGCAAAGGTGCACCCGATACCATGATCGAAATGCTGAAATACGGCGGCAATCAGGTCCCATCTGATTTGAAGCCTGCGGTGGATAATATTGCACGCATGGGTGGCACGCCATTGATCGTAACAAAAAATACCAATGCATTGGGCGTTATTCATCTCAAGGATATTGTCAAAGGCGGCATTAAAGAACGCTTTGCTCAACTCCGAAAGATGGGCATCAAAACGGTGATGATCACGGGTGATAACCCACTTACCGCGGCAGCCATCGCGGCGGAGGCAGGTGTGGATGATTTCCTTGCGCAAGCTACGCCTGAAGCGAAATTGAAGTTAATCCGTGAACATCAAACAGGCGGCAAACTCGTCGCCATGACTGGTGATGGCACGAACGATGCCCCCGCGCTCGCGCAAGCCGACGTAGCTGTTGCCATGAATACCGGCACCCAGCCCGCGCGTGAAGCTGCCAACATGATCGATCTGGATAGTAATCCTACGAAATTAATCGAGATCGTGGAAATCGGCAAACAACTCTTGATGACGCGCGGCGCGCTGACTACGTTCAGCATTGCGAACGATGTAGCGAAATATTTTGCCATCATCCCCGCTGCATTCGCTTCCACCTACCCCGTGCTTGCCGCGCTAAATTTCATGCGGCTTGCCACGCCTGAAAGCGCGATCCTCTCCGCCGTCATTTTCAACGCGCTTGTCATCATTGCATTGATCCCACTGGCATTGCACGGCGTGCCTTATCGCGCTGTCGGTGCCGCGCAACTTCTGCGTGACAACCTGTTGATCTACGGGGTTGGTGGGTTGATTGCCCCGTTCATCGGGATCAAGTTGATTGATATGCTTTTGGTTGTTCTTCATATGGCATAAAGGAGATTCGCGATGTCATCCAATTACGTTCGTCCCAAATGGTGGCAGCTGTATCTCACCTTTCCGCTTCTCATTGGGTTGTTCACGGTGGATAGTCGTCTCAAAATATCCACTCGCGGACATCAGGCAGTACAGATCGTGATCGTACTAATTGTCCTCGAATTTGTACGTTTGTGGTTGAAAGCCAACGCAAAAGCCTTGTCAGCAATGGATCAAGAACAATATGATGGAAGGATCATAGTAACCAGGATTCAACCCTATCAATTGCCCGTGACGAATAATGAAAAAAAGAAACGACCAATGTTCCAACAATCGGAAATTAAAGGCGTGTTGAGCGACACATTTGAGATTGACTACATTGACGCGGATTCCTTCCCGGTTGATGAAGTTCCACAAGATTTGAACAAGGAATAAAAAATGATTTCACAAGTACGCCCGGCGTTTTTCATGCTTTTGATTCTAACCGTCATTACAGGTGTGGTCTACCCACTGGTTGTAACAGGCATCGCACAAGTTGTTTTTCCGCATCAAGCCAACGGTAGTCTCATCTTAACCGAAGGTGGAAAGGCCCTTGGCTCTGAACTAATCGGTCAACAATTTGAACATCCAAAATATTTCTGGGGCCGCATTTCTGCGACGGGCACCTTTGCTTACAACGCCTTCAACACCGAAGCCCTCACCGCCTCTTCCGGCTCGAACTACGGACCACTGAATCCTGCTCTTATGGATATGGTCCACGCACGCATTGATGCTCTCAAAGCTGCAGACCCTGACAACACGCTTCCGATCCCTGTCGACCTGGTCACGGCTTCGGGCAGCGGACTCGACCCTCACATCAGCATTGCCGCGGCTTTGTATCAAGTCCATCGTGTTGCAGCAGCCCGTGGGTTGAGTGACGCGCAAGTCCAATCCATCGTGGATAAATGCATTGAAGAACGTCAGTTCGGAATCTTCGGCGAACCACGCGTCAATGTCTTATTGTTGAATCTGACCTTGGATGGGATACAATAAATTTAATGGAACATCGCCCGGATCCTGATGAACTATTGAAAAATATTCAAGCAGAAGAGCCGAGTCGTGGGCAGCTAAAAATCTTTCTTGGCTATGCCGCGGGGGTAGGAAAGACCTATGCCATGCTCGAAGCGGCACACCAACGCAAGGCACAAGGTATAGATGTTGTAGTTGGCTACATCGAAACGCATAAACGCATGGAGACAGAAGACCTCGTTGAAGGTTTGGAAGTATTGCCGCGCAAGCAAGTGGAATATCACAGCGTGATACTGCCCGAACTGGATGTAGATGCCGTATTAGGGCGTCGCCCCGCGATCGTATTGGTAGATGAATTTGCACACACCAACGCGCCTGGTTCGCGCCATCCAAAAAGATACATCGATGTAGCTGAAATTCTCGACGCGGGTATCGACGTATACACCACGCTTAATATCCAACATCTTGAGAGTCTGAACGATGTCGTTGCACAGGTAACGAATGTGATCGTGCGCGAGACCATCCCCGACCGCGTCATTGACGAGGCCTCCGAGATCGAAGTCATCGACCTGCCGCCGGATGAATTGCTCATTCGTTTGCAGGAAGGCAAAGTATACATCCCCGAACAAGCCAGCCGCGCTACTGATAAATTTTTTCGTAAAGGCAACCTTACAGCTCTGCGTGAAATGTCTCTGCGCCGTGCCGCCGAACGCGTAGATAACCAGATGCGCTCGTATATGCAGACGCGTGCCATATCCGGTCCCTGGGCGGCCGGCGAACGCTTGCTCGTCTGTATCAGTCCCAACCCGCTGGCAGAGAAACTCGTCCGTACCGCGCGCCGTCTGGCAAGCGAGCTTAATGCCGAGTGGTTCGCTGTATACGTAGAAATCGCTTCCAAGCCTGAGAATAATCCCGTCAATCGCGAACGTATCGGACGTATTCTGCAACTGGCGGAGGAATTGGGCGCCAAGGCTCTCACCATCGCGGGCAGTTCCATTCAAGAAGCAGTGCTTGAGTATGCACACAAAAATAACATTACCAAAGTGATAGTGGGTAAACCGCTCAAACCCCGCTGGCAGGAGCTATTGAAGGGTTCGATTGTTGACCAGCTCATCTATGCTAGTGGCGATATTGATGTGTATGTCATTAGTGCGCGCGAAGGATTATCCAAGCCTATTATGCCTTTGGAATGGCGGCCCCATCGCCCGCTCAGGCGCTACCTGATGGCGCTTTCTCTGGTCATGTTAGCGACTGTATTAGGTCTGCTAACTCGTGGAGATCTTGAACCCACCAATCTCGTGATGCTTTATTTGTTAGCGACAGTGCTCTCAGCAGCCTTTCTCGGACGGGGACCCTCGCTGCTCACTGCCATTGCCGGGGTATTGGCATTCGATTTCTTTCTTATTCCGCCCTATCTCACATTCGCAGTCAGCGACACGCAATACGTGATTACGTTCATCACGCTCTTCGTGGTCAGCCTTGTCATCAGTTCCCTGACTGTCCGTGTGCGCGAACAAGCGGAAGCCGCTATGTTGCGTGAAAAACAGACTTCCGCATTGTATAACCTCAGTCGGGACCTTACCTCCGCCACCGACCTTCAACAGGTGGCGAACATCATCATCTCCCAGATCAATCAGGGATTCGGGCGTGAAGTTGCCATTTTTCTGCCCGAAGAGAATCGGGTGCATATCTTTGCCAGTTCACCAAATTATCATCCCGATGAAAATGAACTGGCCGTTGCCACCTGGGCATATCAACATAACCAGCCTGCGGGTCGCGGCACCGATACGCTGCCCGCTGCTTCTCTGCGCTGTCATCCATTGAAAACTTCGAATGGCATTGTGGGCGTGCTGGGAATTCATTCCAAAGACAAATCGAATTTTCTTACCTCCGAACAAAGGCTCACGCTCGCCGCGTTTGCCAATCAATCAGCGCTTGCCATTGAGCGCGCCAGCCTTGCCGAAAAGGCACAACAAGCTGAGCTTCTCCAAGCCACTGAAAAACTACAGACCGCTTTGTTAAACTCCATCTCGCACGATCTGCGAACGCCCCTCGTTTCGATCACGGGCGCGCTGACAAGTCTCGATGAACAATCTGATTCGTTGAACGAGGAATATCGCAAGAGTCTCATCGTTACCGCCCGCGAAGAGGCGGACCGGTTGAACCGTCTCGTGGGGAATCTGCTTTCGATGACTCGTATTGAAAGCGGCGCGCTCAAACTGCATCTCGAACCAGGTGATATTCAGGATGTAGTAGGCACGTCCCTTGAGCAACTTGGCAAACGTATCGCGAATCACAAAGTGCAAGTGGTTGTCCCTGCGGATTTCCCGCTCGTGCCGATGGATTTCACTTTGATCGTGCAGGTACTCGTTAACGTGTTGGAGAATGCGGTTAAATATTCGCCCAAAGATTCCCTGATCGAAGTTTCCGCATCACTGCTGGATGAAAAAGCACGCCTCCAAATCGCGGACCGTGGGGTTGGCGTCCCGTCCGACGACCTTTCCCGCATCTTCGACAAATTCTACCGAGTCCAACGCCCCGAGAATGTCAGCGGCACCGGCCTGGGACTTTCCATCAGCAAAGGTATCGTTGACATCCATCACGGTCAAATTTTTGCACATGTGCGTGACGGCGGCGGAATGGTAATCACAATTGAGTTACCATTAAGGGGAAAGGAATGAACTGATGAGTGATGTCGGTCAACGCGTCCTAGTTGTGGACGATGAGAATTCCATTCGGCGTTATTTACGCGCCGCGTTGAGTGCGCAAGGCTTCTCCGTCTATGAAGCTGCAAATGGGGAGGAAGCTGTGAACGCAGTTCTGAAGGACAGACCTGATATCATCATCCTTGACCTGGGACTACCTGATTTCGATGGTATCGAAGTGACACGTCGTTTACGTGAATGGTCAACCACGCCAATCATTATTCTTTCAGTCCGAGAAGCCGAAAATGACAAGATCGCTGCTCTCGATGCTGGTGCAGACGATTATCTAACCAAGCCTTTTGGCACCGGCGAACTCATGGCACGAATGCGCGTTGTGATGCGCCGATTGGCGAACAAATCCGACGCGCCTGTAATGCAAGTGGATAGTCTCAAGATGGATCTATCCCGAAGGCTGGTGACAATCCAAGAAATGGAAATTTCCCTGACGCCTACTGAGTACGATATCCTGCGACTGCTTATGCAAAATGCTGGCAAGGTTCTTACACATCGTCAATTATTGAAACAAGTCTGGGGAACAGCCTATGAAAGCGAGATACATCTGCTTAGGGTGAATATCAGCAATCTACGCCGCAAGATCGAACCTGATCCTGCGCGTCCTCATTATCTACTGACGGAGCCGGGAGTAGGTTATCGACTTAGAGTGTGAATTTCTTTATATCTGCCAGTTCTAAAGTATTGCCTTTAAGATCACCCCGTTATTCCCTACAGAGCAGGAAAATATATCCAATTTTGTATATCCCCGCGCCTGTTGTAACAAGTCAATTACTGTTCGCCAAGGTGTGCCTAACAAACTCAGTGGCTAGTTAAAGCTCACGATATCTATTGAGAAATGTATGGCTTTTTGTGTATGCCATGAGGATGGCGCCCTTCCCCAAACAGTCTGAGTTCGATTGTTTGTATACTGGCTGTCTTCTATGACCGGCAGGAGTTGCGCCCCGGCGTGCAAAAGTGGTTCGACTTCTTCTGCCAGTTGGTTCAGGATCATGCCGAGATCTGGCAAATCCATATGATCGTAGACAAACCCACCCTACGGCGCAGGGAATATCATCACCCGCGCAAACAGGTCCAAAACCTCCTGCGGCGGAGCATCCATCCGCTCGACCGGCAGGAAGGTTTGCGTGAACAGGATGGTTTCTGTCGCATTTGAATCTTGTTGTGAGGTCTGCAACTTGACCTGCTGACCTGTCTCCGTGCTGATCCAAACGCGGCGGGCAATGTTCATTTCATTGAGGGTGATCAACAGGCAGGATGAGCCGTCTTCGCATGTGGTTTCCTCTCGAACTACAGCCACACCGTGAATCAACGCATTGTCCAGATCACGCAAAAACCAATCCAGCGAGAGGCGGTAAATAGGGAATTCCATCGCCTCGCCGGTGGTCAGATTCAAGCTGTGCGTGCCGACCGAGACGCTTTGCTGGAGCGTACTTCCGTCCTTGTCCCAATGCGTCACGAGATTCCTCGTCACCCGGCCCTCGGCGTCAATCTCGAACCATTGCTCCTCCCGATAATACAGCGGCGGATAGTTCTGCCCTGGCTGGAGATTTCCGGTGACAACCTCGCTGACCACACGCACCCAGCCCGGACCTTGCGCGATGGTTTGATTGAATTTGTTCGTCAACGCCTTCGCCTCCAAAAAGAGCGGGTCCTGGGAGGTAAATGTCGGCTCAGGCTGCGGTGTGGGAGTTGATGCCGGCTCGGCGGCGGGTAGGTCGGTGAACATGGAAGCGGCGACCCGAAATGCCAGGGGCCACGACCCGTAGGCGTTATAGAAAATCCTCGTCACGTCAATCTCAATCGGTTCGTCCGGCACTTCAGAGAACGATAGCGAAGAGACGATCTTGTCCTTTTCTACGAGGCTGGTGGAGGCACCTCCAGTCTGCGACGCGAATAACCTCACGCCGTTCAAGTATTCCGGTGGATCGAACTCAAAGAGGAATTCACTCGTGGATGACTTCCGCACCCCGATGAGACGCAGGAGATAACCGTCCGCCTGAATTTCCTCATCGAGCGTCATGGATTCCCCGATCTGCAATTTGCCGGGATCGAACGTGAATTTGCCGGGGTTCGTGGAGAGTTCGAGCATGATGGGAATCTGTCCCGGTTGTGGAAAACTCACCAGATCCAAAACGATCTGCTCGCCCAGCGGCAAGGGAACGGTCTGGTACACGCGGGAAGTCCCTATATCCATCGTATCCGGTGTGATGTCTTTCAGCGGGTAGATCCTGCCCTGCGAATCGGCCATGGTCACGTTCCACTGTCCTGCGACGGAATACTGGGGCGTGTCGAAACGAAGCGACACTTGCAGGACCGTCCGTTCTTCGGAAATTTGAATGTCATCCAGCGCCAGCATCACTCCGCCGGTGCTTGGGCTTTCGATGTTATCCCAGCCGTGAAACGCCAGCTTGACATCACCAGTTGAAACGTCCCAAAAGCGAATGGTGGACGGCACAGATTGGGTGTAACTGGTGTCCAGTGAAGCGATCGTACTTGGATCGAACCAGCGCAATTCTTTGTAAATGATGCCGTCGTAAAAGCCAAATCCCGAAGACATCTTGCCCGTATCAGCATCCCAGAGCCGAATCGCGCCGCTCGCGGTGGCGATTTGTTTGCTGTCGGGCGACCAATCCAACGCATTCACAGAGTTGAAGTGCGCATCTATGAAACCCTCGCATTGATTGTTTCGCGCGTTCCAGACGCAGACCACGCCGCCGAAATGTCCGGAGGCGAGGCGCTTTCCGTCCGGCGACCATGCCACTTGTTGGGCAGACTGCAAACGCTTGTCCCACAGTCTCACCCATTCGTTGGTATCCACCCGCCAGCGGCGCAAGCCGTAACCGAGGTCGCCGGTGGAGATCAAACGTGTGCCATCCGGCGACCAGGCAAGGTCGAACGGTGGGACAAGAAGATCATCCAGCGATGCAACCACGTCTCCACTTTCCACTTCCACCACCGATAAGCCGCGTTCGGGAATCGAAAAGGCGATCTGTTTCCCATTCGGCGACCATGCAAACGCACCCTCTGGCACTGCACCTTGGGATTCGCTTGTGTACTCGTAGATCATTTTCCATGAAGTCGTATCCCAGATCGTTACGTGCAAAGGTCCGCTTTGAAGGTATTTCAGGATGATTGCGCTGACCGCCAGTTTGCTTTCATCGGGAGAAAACTGAACGCGAAATACTTGCTCATGCAGAGGCAGGCTGTGGAGTTCCTTCAACGTTTGTGAGTCATATAAGATCAAATCCGTTGAAGTGGCAATTGCAATTCTTTTGCCGTCCGCGCTGATATCAAACGCATGGATCGAGCCTGGGACATCCACCACATCTTTCGGTTCGTCCGTTGGAATGGGATCCGGGTCCGGAAAATCCCGGTAAGACGTAGAAAAGCCGTCAAACGGCAGCAGAGAACGAGCGACATACATCGCTCCGATGACCGCGATGACCAGAAGCAGCAGAATCAAAAGGGCTTTCGCAAGCGGGGTTGATTTCACGTGCACCTCCTGAACCTGGCGCATTATACAGGACAACGATGGGCGCTGCTCGGCGGCTTCCCAACGATTTCCCTGTGAAAAAAGTGTTAGCAGTGGGCTGAAACCACGGAATGGACCTAAGATATTGTCTTGTTAACTTCCTGTTGGCATTCGAAGACTGAGCCATAATGGCGCCACCAGGAGCAAAACGAGTCCAATAACAACGAATACGAAGAGTAAGGCATCCCAGATTCGCTCTAATGCGACTGCGCGAAATACTTTGGTGATGTCAGTTTTCAAGGATAGTATTTTGAACTTTGTATCTCTCATTTCCTATTCACTGTATTCTGTTTCGATAACGGGCTGCCTGAGAACGACCTTTCTGAAATTCCAGGAACAGCAATCCTCAGGGCGCAAGTGAAACTTGCTGATAACCCAGATTTGGATTCAGTATCCAGCGAGTCAAAGCTTCAATGGCTGCTCGATCAAGATAGCAAATTCTCAATCCAAAACCGGCGCACAGACCACTCAACCCGTCCCACCAGGCAACTCCCTCACCGCTTGATAACACAAATTCCAAAACAGTGCGACGAACAAAAGGCAGGGGGTATTCTTGAACGGCCAGCAATAATCCCTGATGCAAAATATCCAAGCCTTCAGTTCTTGATAGTTTCCATTTTTGAACCTGTTTTTGAAACTCCAATCTTGGCTCAGGATCCGGCCAGAACAATTGTAGAAGCCGTAAAGTCCAACCAGGTTGCATTGATGAAAGTACAGCTTGATACCCTTCCTGCGGTCTCACTTCTGGTCGATCAGGATCAGCATATAGTTCAGCGAACAAACGGCGCGTATCATCTTCGCCGATCAAGGCTGCATGCGAACCGACCTTTGTAAAGCCTTTCGCCAACACAAACGTGCGTGTGGAACCAATCGTCTGTTCTGCCATTACAGTGTCCCCTTGAAAATGGATTCAGGAATATTCAGGTCCGTGGCTCGAAAGCCCGGACGCATGGGTCGATTCCCAGTGGGGACCAGACCTTTGCCTTGCTCAAACCTGAACAATGGTGAGAAGGATGGCCGTGCGGCTGTGCGTTCCACAATAGTGGAGACCTCCACGATCTCACGCACGATCTGGCCATGCTGTGGGTTGCGTTCAATATACACCGCCGCCGTCACCGCTTCCGCAAAAGACTGTGCGATCTGAATTTCAGACATGCGGGCCGCATCGGGATGCGCCTGCACCACCTGCAGAAAACGCGGCCAGACGTGTTCGGCGCTGGTGGCATGAATGGTGAATGCGCTATGTCCATGTCCTGTGGCTGCAGCGCGGATCAATTCCCAGGCTTCTGCACCACGCGCTTCGCCGATCACAACTCCATGCGGACGCGAACGCAAAGCAGAACGGATCAGGTCATACATTGTCACGGGTGGTGGGCCACCGCGAATTTCTGGACGGGTTACCGTATAAATGATATTGCCAGTATCTGCCTTACCATCGCCGTTCCAGCCATTCAGGATGATCTCGTTGCTATCTTCCACAATAAACAGACGGATCGCACCACGGGGATAATAGTCCAACATCTCCTGCAAAATGCGTTGCCCCACAAAGGTCTTTCCTGATCCCGTGGTGCCGGCGATGACGAGTGTTCCGCCATGTACCATCACACTCAAAAGATAATTGGCGGCTTCCGGTGTGAGAATGCCATTGCCGCGTGGAAAATCCTTTGGATCGAATTTGGGTCGAGGCACGGGTGGGAGTCTGTTCTGACACAGCAATGCCAGGCTCCCTTGAGTCAGATCGGATGCTGTTCGATAATTGGAGACGCGCAACGTGATCGTATCCCCATAGGGCGAGGCTGGCGGCATGACGTAGTTGATACGCACACCCTTTCTCCGTACTGTTCCATCGACAAGCGGAACCATAACTTGCAACATGGCATCCGCAATCGGGTAATCCGGAGTCGGCGCGCGTTGTCCCGCACGGTCGATCATGACTCTGAGCGAATCGCCAATTCCATCCGGCGCGGGACCAGCATGTTCCCAACCACTGCTGGTCGTATACACGTAGATATGCCCCAGGTTGATGGCAATGTCTTCAATGTCGGATCGCGCAATGAGTTCCAACAACGGTCCCATGCCGGAGAGTTCACCGATCAGACGCAGGATATATTCCTTTGGCAATGAGACGCCCGCATCCACTGCGCGTGAACTTACCTCTTCAAAGACCTGACGAGCCAATGCTTCGATCTCCGTGGAGGTCATACTGCGCTGTAATGATTCGATGGCTTTCTTTGCACGTCCTTCCTCGGCAAGGATATTCCACCAATGCTCCATCTCATCCGAAGAGCGAGCTTCAGTAACAGGTTTCAGGGTTTTGCCGGCAATATCAAACATGGCTTATCCCTTCCCGAACCAGCCGCGCTTTTTCGTTGGATTGGGAAGTAATCCAATTCGTGAAGCGCCTTCGCGCACAGCGGGGACAAAGTGAGAAGCGAACCCCAATAAGGAATCGGTGAACGGCCCGAGTTCTTCCAACTTCTCCTTCTTATAGCGCCAGATCAGGATGTCATCTCGCCGATCCGAGTTCACGGCTTGTGCTGCGAGGCGGGGATCAACAATCGGCAAAATACCATTCGGGATCAAGGCAAGCTCGATCTTGTCCTCGCTTAACGCCTGCTGCAACATCCTGTGTGCTGCCTTAAAGCCATCCCCCACCACCTGGTTGTAGCAGAGCTTGACGCGGCTGCCTACAAATTCATGAGCGCTGCCTTTGCCAACTACGCTTGCCAGCGAGTTGATCATCCTTGCGATCCAGCGACGCGTCTCTGCCAGATCAGGAATTTCCGGTTTGATGACAATGGCAATCCCTTCAGCGGACTTGAGCGCGGCACGATGCACAACGTGCGCAGGGTTGATGCCGACATCCATGATGACCACGCCACCGGCTGCGACACCGGCTTCATACAACCCTTGAATAACCTCTGCCACTTTTGCTTCCTGTTGCAGAACTTCATCACCCAGATCATCGGTGATGAGTCCGGGCAATACCCGCAAGGTGGGCAGGTTTTCCAACGGCGTAAATGCATTCAGATAGGCAGCTCCCGAAGCAACATCGCCCATCACGCCTTTATTCGCTTTGGCGATTTCACGTCGCAACAGACCAATCATGGTCGTATTCACCCGTTCCAGGCGCATGTGATATTGCAACGCGCCGGCGTTGCCATCCGCATCCACCAGATAGGTGGTGATACCACTAAGCGCTAATGCCACAGCAAGATTAACCGCTACGGTGGTCTTCCCTGTTCCACCCTTCGGCGAAGTAATGGCGATCTTGCGAACCGCCATGCCGGACTGAATGCGAGCCGACATATCACTGCCAAGGACTGCCCGGCGATATTGATCATCCGCCGCCAGGTTGCCGGCATCCGCGCGGCGCATCTCTTCATACAGCTTATTGATGTCTACATCCGAGGGCGGATATGCAATGGATGGGACGCCAACACCATTCGCCCATGACGCCATGCCATCCCCCACACCAGCGATTACAAAGATCAACTTACCGCGTTCGGCGGCTTTGACCAGACTCTCCGGCGATACGGATGATTCGGGGGAAACCACGATCAAAGCGCGAAAGTCAAACAGGTCAATGTGCTGCGGTGTAAAGGCCGCGATCTGTGCAATAACAGAATGACCCTGCTCCGCCAGCTGCATATTCAATCGGGATGTCACTGTTCCCGCACCCAAAAGCAGAACTTGCATTACTGTCCTCCTCCCAAAACATCTTCGCGATCCTGTTTGAATAAGTCTTCGAAATCCCAGTAGGTGAAGCCGGCAGACGGCATTTCATCACCGCGCGCCATCAGGGAAACGACGAGTCTGTCTCCTTGTTGAAGCGCAAGGGATAACACTTCACGGCTTTCATTCGGCACAAGCAGAATCAACATCTGCGGCTGGTCCTGGAGATTGAAAGATGAGTTGGAATTGTTTTCATCGGTCGAGTCAGTCTGCACGGGCAATCCCTGTACAGCGATGACTCGCACACCCATCGGGAACAGATCCTTGGCCAGCGGTGGCAGTGCGCGACCCAGAGCATCTGCCTGTTCCAGTTCAAGCGGTGAAGCAGGAGCCGTGGGTTCAACGTTGGTTCCGGGTCCCAGGATCAACTCCGGCATGGCGGTGGGCGTGCTCATCTGTTGCGGACGGGTGCTGATCACCACCGTCACGCCGACCAGGTCTCCGGGCAAAAATGCTTCTGCATCCGGTGACACCAGGTTCATCGCATCCAAAGGCAGGGGGAACAAACTAAATCCGGGATATTTCGCCAGAACTGCCGAGAGTCGTGTGCCTTCCGCAGCCTGTGCCATAATCGCCGAACGAAAGATGGGTTGTCCATTGAAGATCGGCTGGGCAACCACCCCACCGACCACACCGGTTACTTCCTCATCGGGAATATACAGACTGGCATTGTCGTCCTGAAAGACTGTCTTTACAGCTAAATCATTTGCGGTGATGACATCACCGATATTGAGATCATGGGTTGCAGATAAGACTGCAATGGTAGGTGGCTTTTGCGCAGCGCCCAAAGCATTCAAGGCGATGAAGGCAACCAGAAAAATTCCAACCGACACACCCAGCACCACCAGGTTCACGCCGGTTGAGGCAATTCGTTTCAACATGTTTCGTTTCTCCATTTGTTAGGTTTCCAGGGCAGATCTCCCTGGCTGAATGCCTGCCGCAGGGCAGGCGTATCTTCAATGATTTCTTCCATTTGTTCGAGCGCTTGTCGAATAAGCCCATACAGGGTCAGCATGACAAAATCCGTCTGGATGTGATGCGACTTGAACATCTGTTGATGAGTCTGGGCGACGGTCCGAACGATCTGCATGACGTCAGCATCCGCCAGCGCTTCCGCCGACACGCGCGGCATATCTGGAAAGCACGCCTGGATCAGATCCGCCACTTCCTGTTGGACGGTTGATATGTCCGTTTGGATGAGAATTTCCGTTACAGGTTGAGAGGGTGGATTGAGCAGGTCGGCGACAGATGTATCCGGATTGGCGCGTAATTGATCAATGGCTCGCGGTAAACGTTTGAGCCCAGCTTGAATGGCCTCCAACAAACTTGCTTGTGCCTGTGTGGAAAGGGCTGCCACGGCTTCGATATTTCGCACGGAAACATGCGGACGCAAGCTGGCCGGCAGCGACTCCAACAACCGCTGCCGGCGTTCCTGCTTGGACTGATACGTCTCACTCATGCGGCGCATGATACAAAAGTGTGTCGGCGGGTGTGGTTCCCGTGTCGCTTGGTGTGTCGGAAGTATCTGTCTACCTGGCAGCAATCTCCAATACCGCGCGCTGCAAATCATCCACCGGCGCCGGCTTGGTCAAAGCGTTCGCACCCAAAGCCCGATAGTGTTCCACCAACTGCACATCCGCACTACACAGTAATACCCGTCGTCCTTCGCCGCGCGCTTTCAGTGCTGCGTAAATCTCCTCTCCCGATACACCTGGCAGGTGCATATCCAGCATTACGACATCTGGCAGGGATTGATCCGTGAGGACATCCAATCCCTGCCTGCCATCATGAATCATTTGCACATCGAACCCGCACATCTCCATCACGATCTTGAATAGATTCGCCAGATCACGATCATCTTCAACGATCAACATTGTTTTCATATCAACCATTCACTTTCTTCAAAGGGGGTGTGATGGTGAAGACTGAACCCTGTCCCACAATACTTTGAACTTCGATCCGTCCATCCATCAGGACGACCAGTTTTTTCACAATGGATAACCCCAGCCCAGCACCCTGATGATTTCTCGTGGCGTAGTCCGAGCCGCGCCGGAAGGGTTCAAAGATATCCGGCAGGCGTTCGGCAGGAATTCCTATCCCCGTATCCTGCACGATCATTTGCCATTCCGTCGCGAGCATGCTGCATGTCACACTGACCGCACCGTATTCCGTGAACTTGATTGCGTTACCTAATAGGTTCACAAGAATCTGTTGCAGTCGGCTGCTATCACCGAGGATGAGCTCAGGCAAGGCAGTATCCACATGCGTAATGAGTTTGAGACTCTTTTGCTCGGCGAGCCCCGATAACAAGTTCTTCACCAGCAGCAACAACGACGCGGGTGAGAAAGGTTCATTGTGTACTTTCAAAGTGCCGGCTTGCATTTGCGCATGATCCAGCAGGTCGTTGACCATGTACGTCAGACGCTGGGCGTTGACGCGAATGCGTTCTGCGAATGGTGTCGCCATATCGTTGCGCAAGGCAATCACCTCTGCAAATCCAATAATGGCTGCCAAAGGCGTACGCATCTCGTGACTGACCACACCCAACATGGCTTCCTTGGCGCGTTCAACCTCCACCTGGCGCGAAACATCCCGCACGATGGCGACACGTCCAACACCTTTCACTTCACTCCATTCAAAAGCTAAAACACGCCCGCGCATTTCCTGTTGACCTTTGCCTTGTGAAGCCAGTTGAGTCAAGCCACTGCCCATCAGGGAAAGTGCAACCGGGTTTGCCAGCACAACCTGATCCTCATCATTCAACACCACCACACCATCCGCTACCCCATCCAGGATGGCGGCATTCTTTTGCGCCTCCAGCCGGGCAGTTCGGATCGCGGTGTTGGCAATGGACATCCCCAACCAAGTCAAAGCCGCCAACACAAAATAGGTTGCAATGGCATAAGGATTGGTTGAGATGTGCAACAGCATCACTGAGATGTACAAGTTCGTAATTGAAACAATGGATGCAACGATAAACACAGCCAGCGGCGGCAGGACAATTCCGCCGGCCAGAATCGGCAGCGTCCAAACGATCAAGCCGCGTTCCACCAGCTCATTGGGAGTATCTGAGATGGATATGATGGCAATCAGGGAGAATACAAAGAGCCAGCCTGCCAGTGTGCCGGCGCGTTCCCAGCGATTGATCGCAAACAGGACGAGGAATACAACTACGACCGACAGGCTGCTGATCAGGATGAGGGATGCCTCTGGATCATGGATGACTTCCATGAATGGATCGCCATAACTAAACGTGGCGATGATAGAGAAGAGTCCTCCAGTAATGAATAACGACAGGATGATATTGAGAATCTGTCGGCGGCGGCGATCATCCGGCTCAAAGGTATCCGGGAGTTGGAGGAATTTGGGAAGTTTCATCGAGCCTCTGCAAAGACCCGAATGTACTTAATGGAAAACTGTTTATCCCCACCATCCTGGAATTTCAGATCCATTGAAGGCGCGATCTCCCACCAGCGTTGAGGTTTGTCACTCACCAGGTAGTTGTCGCTCCAGACATGTACCTCCACCGGTCCGAAGGCCGGCATCGGCATCTCGTACATCACCGTTCCATCAACACTCACAACTCCCAGCCATTCCGTTTTGCTAATCCGACGCAAACGGATTTCATAGTCATGCCAGACATCTACCTCCACAGGCAAGGGATTCACTTTCACCGGCACCCAATTGAGGGCGAGATAACACAGCGCGCCATTGACGCCCTGGATGGATGATTCTTTCCCGGCGACTGAAAATCCAAACATGTCAAAGGGCTTTACAAATAAACCGTCCGCCTGCAACGTGCCAACGGGCTGGAAGATCACGCCAGCGGAGCCGTAGAAGGACTCGCTTACTTGTGATGAAAATTGCAGGACTACGTCGCTGGAAGGTGTTGGGCGAAAGCCGCCCGCCCCGATCAGTGTGACATTGTTGTATTGGTCTGCGGCTGGTGGATGTGAACGCGAAGTTTCATTCGCAAATTGCGTGTCAGGAAAATGATTGATCGTCAAACCATCTTCCAATGTTATGGAGGCAGCGTGCCAGGCGCTTTCATTGGAAACTTTTCCGCCTCCGTTGGTGATGGAGAAGTTCCAGAAGTCTGGAGATAACTCCCCATCAAACTTGTCTTCCAGTGGTGCAGGGTTTTGGTATTCCTCGACGGCATTCGCAGCCGATTTTTCGAGCCGATTGGTCTCACTTCGAATTGCCAATGCCGAATACAACTGGCGGTAGTTCAATCCGAGCCACAGGAGAAGAACAATGATGGGCAGGAGCAAAATGTAGACTGTTTTCATATCAATCCTTCTTATGGAGATGTTTTATGGGCGCGCAACTTCCTCATGGAGTTGGCTCCACATAAACAGGGCGTATGATATGAAAGTGTGTCGGTAGGTATGGAGATTGTGTCGCTTTGATGTTGGTCCTGATCCAGCCCGATGGAAACCTGATCAACAAGTCAGCAATCACCGATCTCAACAGGATGAATTCTCTGTCAACATGAACTGGCTCCGGCGGGGATTAAGGCTTTTGAAATTTCCCCATTTGTCCAGCAACCAGATGAAATCCTGACAGCCGTCGAAATGCCCACGAGATGAAGATTAGCAGGGCACTTACCTGTCGGATAATCCCAACAAAGGAAACTCCACTCATTTCAATTAGAAGTTCAGTTTGGGTAAAACGACCGATCTTAAGGCATTTGTCCGACATCAAACGGTTCGATAACACCACGCGAACCTACATATTCAATCAGTTCGCCCGTAGGGAATAGGGGCGTGTTTTCATGATGCAAAAGGATATTCGAGCAGAATATCCGCCGCCTACGTGCTTTGACAGTTTCGCCCATATCCATATAATCCACACTGTTCCTATTTTCCACAATCCATCCCCTCTCTCAAGAAGCCTGGCAAATCGCCGGGCTTCTCCTGTTGTATCCAATCCCCAATTCCACATCAACGAAAGGAAACCAAAATCAAGATCTCCAAACCAATTTATCCGTATCTTCCCCATCTACCTCACAAGAAACAGGCTTGTTTGGAAACTCACATGAATTCGCAGAAGGAAATCTTGAACGAACGGAAATAGGAATACTCTCGCCGCGAGGACGGCAGGTTCAAGTTTCCCGAACAAGTCCAATTTCACAGCCGACACACTTCATGATTTTCATGGATGTGTCGGTATCCAGTGTTCAATTGATCACTTTTTAGGAGGCAGAACAAACCAAACCAACAACTGAATATTCCATCGCATGTCTAGTGGTTTGTTGGATAAGTTTTGCAGCAAATTCGAGGCGTGCCAATGGTTCCTCAGGTGCGATTTCAAGCGTGATTTCAGCGCCACGAAAGGTTGCATTATTCTTAATTTCGTGCAGTATTTATCCAACAGACCACTAGCGGCATGCAACAAAAAAATCGGGCGTTGTGCATGGACTTTCCATGCCAACGCCCGTTTTTCGTTTCTACAGCGAGGACTCACCGGGGTGAGAGGCCCGGCAGATAAAAAGTGAAACCGCCCAGCGCCAACTGGACGGTTTCGGTATACAAAAATGTACAAGCCCGATCATATCACAACCGTAAAAATCGTCAAGATTTACGCGCCCTTTCCGCTCAAAGCCAACGAACGCATGGTGATCGTGGATGGCAAGGCGCTCAATGTCGCCGCTTCCGCCGGGCGACAGCAAGGCGACTACCTGTACTCCGCGACCATTACACTGCTGCGCGAAGATGCAGCCGTGTATACCAGCGCGCCCAGCTGGGCAAGCGTGGAGGTGGAATGAAAGGATTCCGACACGCCGGACTGCGCGGATGCGTGATCATGCCCTCTCCCTGGAGCAATTTAACCAATCCATTCAAGGAGAATGATCATGAGAACCTTCGCATTGCTTCTCATTCTGGTTGCCATCGCTGCCAGCCAGCCCCATCACTGGCTTTCAGTCATCATGGTTGCCATCGCCCATATTCTGGGCAGGTAGTTCAAGCACATTCACTCCGTTCAAAAGGAGGTCGTAGGAAAGCACATGGAAAACATACTATCCGCCGCCGAAGAAATTTTGGGAACGGCGGTTCGAGTGGAGGATCATCGGGATTGGGCCATCTTCTGGTGTCCCTTCCATAACGACGCGAGTCGGGAAGGAACAGGTGGTCAGCCCAACTTTGGTGTCAACCTACAAAGCGGTTACTGGAAGTGCCTGCGCTGTGGCGCCAGCGGTGGTTCGTTGAAGTCGTTGCGAACCAAGTTGGGTCAGGATTGGAAACCAAGTGTATCGGTTATGTCACCGACACGCCCCAAACGCCCACCGACACAGGTACAACTCCTCGATGAAGCCGTGTCGGAAGCGCGCTCCTGCGTACAGCGTTCGCCTGCCTGGACCTATTTGACAGAACGCGGCGTGACGCCGTATACCGCATTGGTCTACGGGCTAGGCTATGGTATTCCTGTTCCTAGAGTCCATCGCGAGATCATCGAAGCCGCAAAACAATCGATGATGGTACGCCGTGATGGGATCTGGTTGTGGGCCGGTGGTGTGGTGTATGCCGACCCACCGACACAGCCAGCCGTGATGAACGTGCGCTACATCCCCGAAGAACAACTTCCTAAAGGCACACGCAACTTCACTCCACTCAAGAATCATAAGACCTGGGGCAATCGCGTTCACCCTCTGGGAAGCTGGCGCATCACGAATAGCACGCGCACCCTGATTGTGCTGGAGGGTTTGTTCGATATGCTCATCACAGCCCAAAAGCTTCACCAGCTTGGACGCGAAGCCGACACGGTCGCGGTCTACACCAACGGCGCCAGTCCATCCGCAAAAATGCATCGGTGGTTCAGCGAACATCCCCAGTACGAGTATGTGTTGCTGCGCGACCCGGACAAAGCGGGAGTCGAATGGACGCAAAGTGTATCGGCATCCATCCGACACGGCGGCGCGAAAGTACGCACCCTGCGACCTCCCGATCAGCTGGACCCGGACGAAGCCATCCTGAGCGGATGGTGGCCGTCCGTCCTCTAGATCAATCCAATCAAAACATTCCCTGAATCGGGGAGCGATATTCAATCGCTCCCCGATTTCCATTTTCCAAGGAGAAAACAAAATGTCTGCTCTCACCATCTTCGCTTCCATCATCGCCACCCTGATCCTGATCTGGGCAGTCTGGTTCATCGTCCGGTTCATCCAATATGTTGGCTCGGGCGAGTATGAAATGGACCAGCGCCTGCGCGACATCTGCAAGTAATTTCAAATTCAAAATAAAAACAAGGAGACTCTCATGTCAAAGCAATACAACAAATCCGTATTCGTCGGTCACCTCGGCGGTGATCCTGAAATGCGTTACACCCCATCTGGAACGCCAGTGACAACATTCAATGTCGCCACGAATGACCAATACAACAACGAGAAGGGTGAGACCATCAAGATCACCACCTGGTTCCGCTGCACCGCCTGGGGCAAACTGGGCGAGGTCTGTAACCAGTATTTGAAAAAAGGCAGCAAGGTGTTGATCGAAGGCAAACTAACGCCTGACAAAGCCACGGGACGTCCACGCATCTGGATTCGGCAGGATGGTACGGCTGCGGCGGATTACGAACTCAAGATCTATGAGATTCATTTTCTGGACAGTAAGAACGGTAGTGAACCCACCGTAGCCCAGCTCGATCCTGCGGAAGATGACGTTCCGTACTAGCCAAATCCCAACCACGAGAGGAAGTCCTGATGGACTTCCTCTCACTTTATCAGGAGATAAAACATGATCACCCTTCAACAAGATGTACTGCACGCCGCGTTGAACGCGGTCACACGCGCCAGCACGAAGAGCACCTTAAGGGCCGCCTTTTCGCTCGTTCGCCTGGATGTCAATTCCAACGGCATCCTGCACCTTTCCTGTTTCAACGGCGAGACCGCCGCTCGTTCCACCATGAATGTGGATTGCAATGAGGAACTCTCGGTCTGTGTGGATGCCGCTACCTTGAAAGCCGTGATGGAGACTCTCGCGGGTCAGATCCGCCTGCATGTGGATGGGACTTCACTCGTCATCCAGGGAACATCGAACCGCACCACTCTGCGCATTGTGGACGAACCACTGCCAGTAATCGGCGAGGAGAGCATTCAGCCCATCGCTACATTCTCCGGAAATATTTTCCGCAGTCTGATGCGCGCCATGCCCTTTGCCTCCACCGATGACTCGCGTGCAGTTCTGCAGGTCCTGCACCTGGCACTGGCATCCGACTCTGTAACCGCGCAAACTGCTGATGGTTATTCGGCTGGATACGTTCGGGAGACCATCGAAGGACCCGCTGAACCAACCGAGGTATCACTGCCCGTGAACAGCGCGCGTCTGTTGTCCACCCTGGTGGAGGATCGCGATACGGTGCGCATGGGCACTTCGGGACCCAATCGCTACATCTTCCAGATCACCAACACGGATGATTCAAAAGACCTTACTCTCGCAACTGTCACTGCCGATGGAAACTTCCCGTCGGCGCAGATCATGACCCTGCTCGAAGAGGCGCGGCAGAATGCCATAGCAATCCTCCACGTTCAGCAACCCAGCCTAATGCAATCGATCCGCATGGTCAATGCGATGGGCACACAAAGCACCTTCCTCAAAGCCGTGAATGGTGTTGCAAAGATCGCCTCGGCGGAAACCGAGACCGGGCAGGGTCGCAACATCCTGGATGGAAGCGCCAGCGGTGACAATGCCCAAGCCTGGCTGTCCGCCACCTTTTTGAAACGCGCGGCGGAAGCCTGCAAGGGTGAACTGGTCATGCGGATTACGAACGGCACGAAACCGATCCTCGTGGAAGCCGGTAGTTTCACAGCGGTCATCATGCCGATGATGGTGGAAGGCAGCAAGGATCCATTCCCCGAAGATGAAGCTATTGCGATCACGCTGCCCGAAATGGCAATGGCATAACCAGCGAGCCTTTTCCACACAGACGGCATGGGGTTAAAGACTCCATGCCGTCTGTCATTTCCCAAGGAGTCCCATGAACAACAACAATTCCCTGTTGCTCCAACCCCCACCCACCTACGAACAACCCATCCTCAAGACCATGCCCCTGCGCGAACAACCCGCCTACCGCATTACCCAGGATCCCACTGCCTGCAACATCACCGAACTCGTGGCGGCTGTGATCGGCGGGCAGAAACAGATCGAACTCTCACATGCCCTGCTGGCGCGTTTCGATGGAGATATACGCCGCTTGTATCAGGCGCATCCCTCCGAACTCGCCAAAGTAAAAGGCATCAATCAGACAACAGCCATTCGCATCAAGGCAGCTCTCAATCTGGGTTTGCGCCTGAATCTGCCGGGTGATGAACGAACGGCGATCAACTCACCAGCCGATGCCGCCGCATTGGTTCAGGCTGAGATGTCACTGCTCGAAAAGGAACATTTGAGAACGATCCTGCTGGACCGGCGCAACCGCGTGCTGGAGATCGTGGAGGTCTATGTGCGCTGATTCACGCGATTGAGTATCGCCTACACAGTAGGCCAGGACTGGATGAATGTCCTGGGGACGCTCAACCCACCTAAGATGGAAACATCAAGGGACAACAGCATGTTGAGAAAGCGAGCAACTCCAAAAAGCGATGCGGAGCGTCTGGCTCGCAAGTCCCGAGCTGTATGGTTAAAGCTACACTGCTTGAAGTCCAACCCATCCATGTGTAATCCACCACAACCGGAAAATCGCTTGAAACCGGGTCCAACATGCAAATGCATCTGGTAGACGTGCATAACGACATCCCGTGTTGGTGGAGCTGTCAGTGAGACAGTTAAAGGGCAAACGGACAACCTAACCAGCTCTAGCAAAAGTACTCAACCGACGGAAATCAGGATCACCTACAAGCCGCGAGGCTCATGGTGACGGAGTCGCCATAGTAGTCAGAGGACGGGAAAGCCGTCCACATCAAACACCTGTGATTTTGTGCAGGTGGGGCGAAGGGCGACAGGTAATTTCGACCGTAAATAGAAAGAAGGTATGCGAAATGCAGAACGCCAACATAATATTTGCAGTCATGCAGGAACGTGGAAAGAAAGGTCAACCAGTAGAACGACTGTACCGAATGCTGTTCAACAAAACCCTCTATTTGCAGGCTTACGCCAAACTGTATTCCAACAAGGGATCAATGACGCCGGGTGCCACGCCCGAAACTATTGATGGGATGTCCGAAGAAAAAATCGATAAGATCATCGAAGCACTCCGATGCGAACACTATCAATGGACACCAGCTCGACGGACATATATCAAAAAGGCAAACGGAAAACCAAGACCACTTGGTCTACCCACCTGGAGTGACAAATTGCTGCAAGAAGTAATTCGCTCGATTCTTGAAGCCTATTACGACCCGCAATTCAGCACGCACTCACATGGGTTCCGAAATGGGAGAGGCTGCCACACTGCTCTAATGGAAGTACAGAAAACCTGGACAGGAGTCAAATGGATCGTAGAGGGAGACATCTCCTCATACTTCGACACAATCGACCACTCGGTCCTGATCGAAATCTTGCGAGAAACAATCCAAGACAATCGATTCATAAGACTCATTCAAGGGTTGTTAGAAGCGGGATACCTAGAGGATTGGAGATACAACAGAACGTACAGCGGAACCCCGCAAGGGGCCGTACTATCCCCTCTACTGGCCAACATCTACCTCGACAAGCTGGATCAATACGTCAACAGGCTTATTAATGCTTTTGACAAAGGAACTAAAAGAGCACCCAATCGAGAATATACAGCATTAACTACACAAAAGGCAGCTGCGGTAAGGAAAGGGACCAAAGAAGTGGCTCTCCATCTTACAAAACAGATGAGAAAGATACCTTCCGTAGATCCAAACGATCCGAACTACAGGAGGCTGACCTACATAAGGTATGCTGACGATTTTATGCTCGGGATAATCGGTTCCAAGTCCGATGCCCAAGAAATTAAGCTGAACATCGGGCAATTTCTAAATGACACTTTGAAACTAAAACTGTCTGAAGAGAAAACCCTGATCACGAATGCTACACAAGAGTCGGCGAAGTTTCTGGGATATGAAATCAAAAGCCAAACAAGCAACACGAAACTAACCAGAAGACAAACCGGTCAACCTCGACGGAGCGTCAATGGCAGGATTGCGCTGCTTGTTCCCCACAGTGTGACGAAAAAGAAAAGCCAACCGTACTTGCGAAATGAAAAACCGGTACATATCTCCCACCTAATGGTAAACAGCGACTACTCAATAGTCTACGAATACCAGATGAAGTTTAGAGGGTTGTACCAGTACTATGCACTGGCAACTAACGTCTCAGAACTCAATTACCTGAAATGGATTATGGAGCAATCCCTAATGAAGACCCTGGCGGCAAAACATAAATGCTCAATGCGAGCAATGTATGCGAAGTATGTCAGCGGCCCCAATGGGAAGCAACCCAAATCTATCAAGGTCACAGTAGAAAGAGACGGAAAAGAGCCTTTGGTCGCAGTATTCGGAGGCTTCTCCCTTGAGAGAAAGCATGTTTGGGAGATCAACGACCAATTACCCGCACCGATGACCAGCCTGGGAACACACACAGAGATTTTGCAAAGACTGCTCGCAGAACGCTGTGAGATCTGTGGTTCCACTGACAGAATAGAAGTTCATCATGTCAGAAAGCTGGCAGAAGTAGCGGGGCCAATAAACGAACGCACGGATTGGAAGAAGTACATGGCAAGCCGGCAGCGCAAGACACTTGTCGTATGCCAGAGATGTCACAAAACCATCCATGCGGGAAAACCACTACCTGCATTAGCTAATCGCTAGAAATTACTGGAGAGCCGGATGACGCGAAAGTGTCAAGTCCGGTTCGGAGGGGGGAGGTTGCAAAAGGGCAGCAATACGCTGCACCTCGGCAGCCTCCTACCCTACCAAGGTTCGGTCAGTTCATCCCAGGTGCGGGTGGGCGAAGTCTTTCAAGCTGCCGTTGCGCGCACAGCATCTTCAATAGTAATTTGTCATAACCATCCGTCCGGGGACCCGACACCTTCACCCGATGATGTAGCTGTCACGCGCGCAATGGTGCAGGCTGGCAAGTTATTGGATATCACCCTCCTGGATCATCTTGTGATCGGCCAAGCCAAGTGGGTAAGCCTCAAGGAACGTGGGTTGGGCTTTGAAGGAGCATGAGATGCAACTGACTCTCAATCTAACCTTTACCCCTGTGTCACCTGTGAAGACTCTCTTCAGGAACGCCATCTGGCTGGATGCAGGTTGGGCAACTGCCTGTCTTGGTTTCACCAAAAAGGTGGAGATCAGCCAGTCGTTGAGCGATGCCTTGAAGCCTCATCATGCCGACGATGAGGATGACCACGACCAACAACTCTATGACGCGCTCTGGATGGCACATCACTATCTTGTCCTCGATCAACGTCCATCCTTTTCCTTCACCTTCGATTTCCTGCGGGATGACAACTGCAATGGAAAGTTGATAGAGACCAGTCTGCGCCTGCACGTGGAGGACAAAGAGCAGGTGGTCTTGTTGGGACTGCTGCAGGATTTCTAGGAGGGGTCATGCCATTCTATCTCGGCAAGCGTGGAGAGGATGACCTGATCCTTTTTCACTCCACTGCCATTCCCACCAAGCAAACCCACGGAAATTTGTACAAGGCTGTGATCGGACCCTTCAAAAGCAAAGTCGGGGCAGGATATTTTGCACGCTATGGAAAGGACAATCCCGATATCCGCACAGCCGCTGACGCCGAACGCCTGGCACGCGCCGATCCGCGCATGGAAGGACTCATCGTCGAGGAAAGCATGACCGATGAGGAACTCTCCATCGCGCGCGAATGCGATGCACAGGATCAAACCGAATATTCACCACAACCTACCATCACCCTGCCGGTTCCATGCCGGCAGGAATTTTTTCAACTACAAGGAGCAATCCCATGCCAAATTGGAATGAAAACGAACTGACCATCACCGGTCCCGATGTCAACAAGGTACTCGAAGCCATCCGTTCCCAATCCGGGGATGATCAGGACGTTCGACTGTTCGATTTCAACAAGATTATCCCCTATCCACAGATCTATCGCGACATGGATAAAGGCGGGGAAGAATATCGGGAAAAACTGCACGCCATCGCAAACGATGATCCGGAACGTCAGCAAAAATTGGAATCGCTTGGCGCGGAATATGGTGTGGAACCCGGCGCGCCGTGGATCAAAGACGGCTACAACTCGGGCGGTTATGAGTGGTGCTGCGAGAACTGGTCAACTAAGTGGAATGCAACACAAGTCCATCTCACCACCCGCGCTGACTCCTCCAAGCCTCTCCGCAAGACATCCAAATGCAGTTACTGCCAGACAGTACACAAAACTGAATCCCTGCTGGTGTTGACCTGCCAGCAATGCGGCAGTCCTCTGCCGGATGCGGAACCCATCCAAGCCTTCCTGGAATTCGATACCGCCTGGAGTCCACCCATTCCCGTGATCGAGAAACTTTCATCCATGTTCTCCGATCACACTTTCGAGTTGAAATATTTCGAAGGCGGCATCGGGTTCAGCGGACATTCCCGCTGGTCCGAGGGGATTGAGGAATTTCATCATCAGTATGACTACGACGGTCCGCGCGGCGGATAAATCCACACCATAAACACAAGGAGCAAATCCATGTCTCACTATTCAGAACATCAACGTATGAAACCCGTGCTCGACCTGGCACACAAACTCGACATCGCCACCAATCCTCATCGCGCCGCGATCTTCGAAGCCGGCAGTGGAGGCTTTCAAGTCTGGGCTACACCTTTTGATCGTCCCTCAGGCTGGAGTGGAATCGAGATGCAATCCGGCGCATTCTCCAAGCCCTGCGAGTATGTCGGCAGTGTGCATTGGAAATGGGAGGATGAAGCCATTGTCGGATTGGAAATCGAAACCAGCGCCTATGCTCTCGCGGACCAGAAGCCGGATGAGTTCTGCAACCTGACTGACATCCCAGATGGCTTTGAGCATCGCACGATCTTCAACCGTGATGCGGATATTGAATGGCTCAAAGAAAAGGTGACCTGGTTGTTTGCAGAAGCCGGTGTACCTATGCCGTCCTTCAGTTACAAACGGGCGGCACTCTCCGAAATCGGACCCTACATCCTGGCACACTACCTCTCAGAGACCGATGAGTATGTGGTGATCGTCTCGCCGGAATTGGACCCGGAGGAATTCTGCAAACCGGGATTTGAGGTCGTGCATACGCTGGAGATCTGGAAGGCAGGCGACTTTCCTGCGGATGTAATCCTGCGCCCGGATCACGAATACCAGGAGGCGGAGATCGAACCTGATGAAGGTCCGCTGGTCGAACACTACGAGAATGCCTCCCGTCTCGGCGATGACAGTTGGCTCGAAGCCGCGATGGAAGACAGCATCAGCGGCTGGGGCGAATAAATCAAATTTCAATCGGAGGGCGACCCAGGTCGCCCTCCGATCTTTTTGGAGACCTACGATGACCACACTCTTTCAAGAAACCATTGAACATCTGTTGAAAACCCATACCCTGTTGGATGCCTTTCAATCCAAAGCCTCCTTCCATGTGCGCTTCGAGAAAACAGGCTATCAGCCTTTGGTGATCGAACGCCACGGCGACATGATCAGCGTCGCGCACTACTTCGAACAGAACGGAGACCTGGTCGCTGACCCGGATGTGGAACTTCATTATCCATCCTGGGAGCCGACTGCCATCACGCAAGCCTTCTTTGGATATCGCCAGAAATTCATTGAGCGGGATGGCAAGACGTATGTGGACAGAAGTTTCCACAAGCAGGTTTCCGAATTCCTAACCCTGTGGGCGCGCAACATCAAGGCGCAAGGTTGGGCGGAGGGAGGCAGGGTGCATCATGACGACCAGCACTAACATCCGCTTTGCCTATATGTATCGGGATGCCAGCAATTACAAGCAGCATGGCGAGGTGATCTTCTCCAATGAAAAACAACTTCCGGTGGATGAGATCGAGAAGCAGATCCATTCCTGTCTGAACGATAGTGAATACTTCATCGCCCGGCAGGTGCATCTGGAAGAACGCTTCTTCGATGCCCTGTACGATGACGATCACCCCTGGCATGAGTTTATCAGGGTGGAAACGACTGACGATCCCACCTTTGATCCGGAGCCTGAACACAAACGGGACATCGCTGAATTCCTGGTGGAACTGGAGAACGCTCATCGCGCCGGCTGGGACGAGATGAACGTGCGGGAGGATCTGGCACGCCAGTTCACCGAACAAAAGCGGGCGTTGAAACGAAGACTGGCATCCGATGGGCAGGACGCCGAACCGTCTTGCGGATAATCCGCATAACTGATATACTGAAATTCAGACAGGAGTAACCATGAACAATACCTTTCAAGTTCAAGTTGTCCGACGGGGCATCATCACCCTCCCCAAGGAACTTCGGGAACACAACAACATCGAGGAGGGCGACATGCTGACGCTCATTGACCTGGGTGATGGCGTGGTAGTCATGAGCCCCAGACGCTCGCGTGTGGATGAAATTGCCGACAAACTTGCCAAGGAATGGCAGGACTCCGGAGAGTCTCTCGAATCGATGCTGAGCACACTGCGCGAGGTCCGGGCTGAATATGACACCAAAAAACGATACTGTAGCGAGCCTACCGACAGAAATGTGCTCAAAGCTGAAGTTTTGAAGT
>CAZBAX010000066.1:0-30882 GCA_964489725.1 uncultured Anaerolinea sp.
ACCTTGTACCAAAGTTGCCCCTTTTGTCAATCAAACCTGTGATTTACTGAATTTTGAATATACGGTCTCGCACCAGCTGTCCCTGAGTCAGGATGATGAGTTGTGCATCCATCCTTTATTCTCAGGCATCTTTCACGGCAGTGGCAAAGCGGAGCGTCCTGTGTATCCATATGGGACCAGTTTCGAGGAAGATGGGTACCGCGAGGAAAGCTAACAATAGAAAATGGATCATGGACAATATAGACAGGCAGACTCGTGTGGTTTGCCTCTTTTGTTTTATACTCACTCCGTGCTGGAGAAGGGGCTACCGTCAGAATTGGGCTGTGGAAGCGGCTAGGGATACAGCAGATCTACTTTCAGCCGATTGCAAGGAGAAAAATGATTGGAGAATGGTTCATGTCTGTGCAAGAGTCCTTTTGGCTATGGACAAGGAAATATAAGGGACAATTCCTGGAATGGCCAACCTACATTCTATTCTCTATGATCAACTTTATTTTCTTACAAGTCTTGAATCTATTTGCGCAGGTCCGTTGGCCATTTTCAGCAATCGTACGTTTTATTAAATCTTTCTACGCAAATCCGCCAGGAATCCCGATTCCAGTAAATGAAACAAAATTATTGAGTTTGATCAACGGCAGCCAGGTAGTACTGGTGGATTTCTGGACAGAGTGGTGTGGGCCATGCATTCTCATGGAAGATTCACTGAAAAAGTTTGCAAAGGAATATGAAAGAAAGATTGTGGTTGCCAAGGTCGATGCGACGATAAATCCAAGGTTGACGAAACATTACCATGTGTGATGGGATATCCTACCATCATGTTGTTTTTTGAAGGGAAGGAAATAGGGCGTGTAACAGGAGCGCAGAACCATAAATCGCTTGTTGAATTTATAAACGATTACCTTGCTGAAAAATAGAATTTGTTGCCTCTTGACACAATCCTTCCTCAGGCATAAAATCCCGCCCAACATAGTCTAAATACGCTGACGAGGACGAGTACGTTTCAAAGCGATTTTCAGAGAGCCGCGTAGGCACGGTCTTCAGCCGTGATGGTGTAAACAAGGCAAAAGCGCAGAAACCGAATGGACCTCCGAGTTAAAAGGGCGAACACATAGCGATGGGGTTTACCCCGTCGAGTTTAAGTAACCCTATTCGGGCGCTCCCGTTACAGAGCAAGGGTATAACTCAGTGACCAGTAATCAGTAGGTCAGTGAGCGTACCTGAAAAGAGTGACGCTGGCTCATATCCCTGTTGCATCACGGCAGGGATTTTTTGTAAGTCCCGCCAACGGGATAAAGCGTTAACTTGGGTGGCACCACGAGACTCCCCTCTCGTCCCAATGGACAGGAGGGGTATCTTTTTTAACCGTACTTACTAATTACCAATTACTCCTAAAGTAAATAGTAATGGTAATTTGCCAAACAAGGAGCTGCTATGTTACTTGAAGCAACAACTACCCAAACAATCGTCCGTGAAATCTCCGCGGACCTGGAAACACCGATCAGCGTGTACATGAAATTACGCGGCGATGGAGCATCCTTCCTGCTTGAGTCCGTCGAAGGTGGGGAACGCATCGCGCGCTATTCGTTCATCGGCGTTCACCCCAAAGCGCAGTACATTATCCGTGGAAACAACATTGAAATCAAGGATGCTAACGGAGTCCGCACTACGCAATACAACGGCGACCCGACGTATTTCCTTCAAGAGGAAATGAGCCGTTTCAAATTCACACCGCAACCGGGTGTTCCTCGTTTCATCGGCGGAATGGTGGGCTATCTCGGGTACGAAACCGTTCGATTTTTTGAGCCAACTCTCAAACCCAGAATGGAGCCCCGCCTCACGTCACACGCCACACGTCCCACGCCGGACGGAATCTATCTGCTCGCAGACACGATCATTGCGTTCGATCATGCCCGCCGAAGCCTGTCCCTGATCGCAAACGTCCTCGATGGAGATGTCGACTCTGCTAACCGCAAACTGGATGAGATCGAGTCACGCATCTACCAGCCGCTTCCGCAGGTGCAGCCGCATGAAGTGAAATCCTCGAAGACGCGCTCGAACATGACGCAGGGACAATTTGAAGATATGGTGCGCGATGCCAAGGAGCACATCGCAGCGGGTGATATCTTCCAGGTAGTGCTCTCGCAGCGCTTCACGCGTGAAACGAACGTCGAGCCATTCGATGTCTATCGCGCCGTGCGGCGTCTCAATCCATCACCCTACATGTTCTTTTTTGATTTCGGAATCGTGGACGGTGAGCCGTTACTCATCGTCGGATCGTCGCCTGAGATCTTCGTCCGTTTAGAGGGTCGCACCGCTTCTCTCCGCCCGATTGCGGGGACGCGTCCACGAGGAGCCGATGCCGAAGCTGACGCCGCGCTGGCCCAGGAGCTGCTTGCCGACCCCAAGGAACGCGCCGAGCACGTCATGCTCGTGGACCTGGGACGCAATGACCTCGGTCGCGTCTGTGAATATGGTACAGTAAAAGTCTCCGACTTCTTCACCATCGAAAGATATTCACATGTCATGCACATTGTCTCGCATGTCGAAGGCAAATTGCGTCCCGACCTGACCGCCTTCGACCTTGTGCGTGCATCCTTCCCCGCCGGGACCGTCAGCGGCGCGCCAAAAGTTCGTGCCCTCGAGATCATCTCGGACCTTGAATCCGATCCGCGCGGCGGGTACGCAGGTATGATTGGCTACTTCGGCTTCGACGGTAACATGGACACCTGTCTCGCCATCCGCACCTTGGTTGGACGCGGCAACACGCTCACCGTCCAGGCTGGCGCTGGCATCGTCGCTGATTCGAATCCGAGTACCGAGTATCAGGAGACCGTGAATAAAGCTTCTGCGATGTTGCGTGCAATTGAAATAGCGGAGACAAATAGCTAAAAGTAAAAAGGAAGAAATAAAAAGTACGACCTCTCGCTTCTCACTTTTTACTTTCTACTTCTCACCTTTTACTCCTCATAACGAAAGGAACCAACCCATGACAAACAAACCCCGCCTCCTCACCGGTGACCGTCCAACAGGACGCCTCCACCTCGGTCACTATGTTGGCTCACTTGAAAATCGAGTGCGCTTACAGCATCAATACGAATCCTTCTTCATCATCGCCGACCTGCACACACTCACGACCAAACCGGAACCGCAGTACATCAAAGAGATTCCAACCTACATCAAAGAGACAGTGCTGGATTACCTTGCGGTCGGCATCGATCCGGATGTCAGCACGATCTTTGTTCAATCAGCGATACCGGAAACATACCAGTTGAATCTACTGTTTGAAATGCTGGTCACCGTGCCGCGGCTGGAGCGTATGCCCACTTTAAAGGACATGGCCCGCGACGCCAATATCGACTCGATGCCGTTCGGTTTGCTCGGCTATCCTGTCCTCCAGGCTGTCGACATTCTGCTGCCGCGCGCCCATGTTGTTCCCGTTGGACGCGATAACCAGTCGCATGTTGAGCTTGCCCGTGAGATGGCGCGTCGCTTCAACAATCTCTACGGCGAAGTCTTCCCCGAACCGGACGTGATCATTGGCGATGTCCCGCTCCTTATTGGTACAGATGGACAGAGCAAGATGAGCAAATCTGTTGGTAATGCCATCTATCTTTCCGATGACGCCGAGACTGTCAAACAAAAAGTAATGAACATGTACACCGACCCGAAGCGCCTGCTCGCCACTGACCCTGGGACTGTGGAAGGCAATCCTGTTTTCGTCTATCACGACGCATTCAATCCATCCAAAGCCGAAGTGGATGATCTCAAAGAGCGCTACCGTGCCGGCAAAGTCGGTGATGTGGAAGTCAAGCAAAAACTCACGGTTGCCATCAACAACTTCCTCGAACCGTTCCGTGAAAAACGTGCTTACTTCCTGGCTCATCCCATGTTCGCAAATGATGTGCTCGCAAATGGAATCCATCGCATGCAAGCCGAAGCCAAAGCGACCATGGAACTGGTCCGCGAAAAGACCGGACTATCCTATTCACTCGATATGTTCGTCGATCAGGTGGATATCTTCGGAGAATATGACGGATAACATGTCATTGCGAGGGCATATCCTGAGCGGAGCAGAGCGAAGTCGAAGGATAGCCCGAAGCAATCTCCCAATAACTGGAGATTGCTTCGTCGGGAACAGTACCCTCCTCGCAACGACATATGAAACGGAGAATATATGTTGGTACTTATCGATAACTACGACTCCTTTACCTATAACCTCGTCCAATACTTCGGCGAGCTTGGCGCGGATATTCGCGTCTACCGCAACGATCAGGTCACGATGAACCAGCTCATCGCGCTGAATCCATCTCATCTCGTCATCTCTCCCGGCCCCGGTGAACCGATCAAAGATGATGGCATCTCCTCTGACGCCATCAAACATTTCACCGGCAAGATACCCGTGCTCGGTGTCTGCCTCGGGCACCAATCTCTCGGCGCTGTCTTTGGCGGCAAAGTAGACCGTGCCCAGCGTCTCATGCACGGCAAGACATCCAAAGTGACTCATAACGGGCAGGGGATTTTCAAAGGTGTTCCTTCTCCGTTCGAAGCAATGCGCTATCACTCACTCGTCGTCTACGATCCGATTCCTGCTGAACTTGAAGTGACTGCCATCACACCCGAAGAAGAGATCATGGGACTCAAACATCGCGAGCATCCCACCTACGGCGTACAATTCCATCCTGAGTCCATACTGACTGAACACGGAAAACAAATTCTCAAGAACTTTCTCGATCTGAATCCTGCTCCAGTTAAAGGAGAGCCAGCCATGCTAAAACCGTTTATTGCGAAGACCATCAACCGTACCGACCTGACCTCCGACGAAGCCGAGCAGGCTATGAACATCATCATGACCGGTCAGGCTACACCGGCGCAGATCGGCGCGTATCTGGTTGCATTACGCATGAAAGGCGAGACGATTCCAGAGATCACAGGTTCCGTTCGCGCCATGCGCACTAACGCGGTCAAGGTCAAACTCAATACATCAGGACCTATTTACGACATTGTCGGTACCGGCGGTGATGGCGCGCATACATTTAATATCTCCACTGCCGCGGCGTTCGTTCTTGCCGGAACAGGACGAAAAGTTGCCAAGCATGGCAACCGCGCCGCTTCCTCACAATGTGGATCTGCCGATGTACTTTCGGCTCTGGGTGTGAATCTCGATCTCACAGCAGAACAGGTTGCCCAGGCCATCGAACAAATCGGGATTGGCTTCATGTTCGCACCCAGGTTCCATCCTGCCATGAAGCACGCCATCGGCCCTCGCAAAGAGATCGGTCAGCGCACTATTTTCAACATCCTCGGTCCGCTCACGAATCCGGCCGGCGCAAACATCCAGCTCACAGGTGTCTTTGATGCCCGGCTCACCGAACCCCTGGCGCACGTCCTGAACGAACTTGGTTCCAAGGCTGCCCTCGTCATTCACGGTGCGAACGGACTCGATGAACTCAACACCACTGGTGTCAATCGCGTCAGCCATCTTAAGGGCGGCGCGGTCGAAACCTATGAACTGCATCCGACTGATCTTGGACTCGCTGAATCGACGGTTCAGGATCTACGCGGCGGCACACCCGACGAATCTGCGGTGATGATGCGCGATTTACTTTCCTGCAAACTTAATGGCGCCCGTCGTGAAACAGTCCTCCTCAATGCTGCGGCTGCCCTCGCCGCTGAAACTGGTGATTTCAAGTCTGCGCTCGCCGAAGCCATAGCGTCTTTAGACAACGGGAACGCCCTCAACAAACTCAACGCTCTTGTCGACTTCAGCCAGTCCTTCATCCAACCATCCATTGAATAATCCATGCATCCGTTCCTATCCGTTGATCCCATCCGCTTATCCGTTTTGCCGGAGGCAATCCGTTGACAAGTATCCTCGCAACCATCATCGAGCAGAAAAAGCCGGAGATTGCGGCGCTCGACGCTCAATCCTTGCGCGGCGCAGCACAGTCTTCCCCTGCACCCCGAGATTTTCTCGCCGCGATAAAGCGCCGCAACTCCCCTCTCCTTTTAGGAGAGGGGGCGGGGGTGAGGTTAAGCCCAAGCCTGATCGCTGAACTCAAACGTGCCTCTCCCTCCAAAGGGATCCTTGCCCCACACCTGGACCTTTTCCAGGTCGCAGACATCTACACCCAAAACGGCGCATCTGCCATCTCTGTACTCACCGACGAAAAATTCTTTATGGGTAAACTCGAAACCCTGCACCAATTACGAGGCACCAATTCCCAATTACCTCTTTTGCGTAAAGATTTCATCATCGACGAATCACAACTTTACGAATCAAGAGTCAACGGCGCGGACGCCATTCTCCTCATCGCCGCCGCATTGACCGATGACAAGCTATTTGCTGATTTACACGCTGCCGCTTTGGAACTTGGATTGACCGCCTTGGTCGAAGTCCACGATGAAATGGAAACAGAGCGTGCTCTCAAAATTCCAAACATCAAACTGATTGGCATAAATAATCGCAATCTTGCCACGTTTGATGTCACGCTGGAAACAACAGAAAGACTTCGCCCTATGATCTCACCGGATATTACTGTTGTCGCCGAAAGTGGAATATTTACCGCACAAGATGTTGACCGACTAGCCAAAGCCAATGTTGATGCCATTCTTGTTGGAGAAGCGCTTGTTACTTCAGAAGATATTGCAGCGAAAGTGAGAGAACTTTCTGGAATTAATGTCGTTGCGAGGAGAGAGCGATAGCGAGTGGCGACACCGCCCCGGTTGATCGTCGCCGGGGAGCAATCTTTTCTTCAGGAGATAACTCCATTTCGAGGATTCACCGTTTATAAGGAGATTGCTTCGGGCGGGAGACCACCGCCCTCGCAACGACATCAGAGTGCTTATGACTAAAATCAAAATCTGCGGAATCAAAACCATAAAAGATGCCCTCGCCGCCATAGATGCGGGTGCAGACCTGATCGGATTCAACTTCTACCCGAAAAGCCCGCGTTATGTGGAAGTGGGTATGTGCCGCAACATCATGTCTGTCGTGCGGCAGCGCGGACGTGTCACCTGTGTTGGTGTATTTGTGAATGCATCCATCGCGGAAATCTGCGCCACGATGGACACATGTGGCCTGAATCTTGCACAACTGCACGGCGACGAAACGCCAGAGATGCTGAATAAATTGAATGCCCTGGCATTCAAAGCCGTTCGGCTATCCAGTGAATCCGTTGATGCATCCGTTTATCCATTGCTCGCATCCGTTCCCCAATCCGTGCATCCGTTTGCGCAGCAATCCGTTGATAAACCTGTGTTGCTGGTGGATGCCGCTGTAAAAGGACTCTACGGCGGGAGCGGCGTCACTGCCGATTGGAATGGCGCCGCGGCACTGGCAAAGCAATATCCGTTGCTGCTGGCAGGCGGGTTGACGCCCGAGAACGTCGCGCGGGCGGTTCGGCAGGTGAAACCCTGGGGCGTGGATGTGGCATCGGGCGTGGAGTCTGCTCCGGGGGAGAAAGACGCGAGAAAGATGGTTGAGTTTGTGAAGGCTGTGAAAGACGCAGAATACAAATAGAAAGTGGAAAGTGGAGGCTATTCCACTTTCTACTCTCCACTTTCCAGAGAAGAGAGCACAATGATGGCAACACTACTACCCCCAAAATTCGGTCCCTACGGCGGACAATTCGTCCCCGAAACCTTGATGCCTGCGCTGATCGAGTTGGAAGAGGCGTTCGTCTCTGCCAAAGCAGACCTTGAATTCCAAACAGAGTTCAACAAGCTGATGGCATCGTTCGTGGGACGCCCCACGCCGCTGACGTATGCAAAACGCTTGTCTGAAAAGCTGGGTGGCGCGCAGATCTACTTGAAGCGCGAAGACCTGGCACACACGGGCGCGCACAAGATCAATAACGCGTTGGGTCAGGCGTTGCTCGTGAAGCGGATGGGGAAGCGGCGCGTCGTCGCAGAGACCGGCGCGGGCCAACACGGAGTGGCGTCGGCAACCGCCTCCGCGCTGCTGGGACTCGAATGCGTCGTGTACATGGGTGAGGTGGATATTGCGCGCCAGGAACCAAATGTGTTCCGCATGAAACTGCTCGGTGCAGAAGTGAGACCTGTCAGCTCTGGAACGAAAACACTGAAAGATGCGATCAACGAAGCCATTCGCGACTGGGTAACGAATGTGCGTGATACACATTATCTGCTCGGTTCGGCATTAGGCCCGCATCCATATCCGACGATCGTACGTGAGTTCCAGTCGGTGATTGGAACCGAAGCGCGCGAACAAATACTGATGGAAGTAGGACGCCTGCCTGATACGGTCATTGCATGTGTGGGCGGCGGGTCGAACGCGATCGGGGTTTTTAGCGGATTCATCGCCGACGAAGGCGTGGAGCTGATCGGCGTGGAGGCAGGTGGGAGCGGGATCGAAACAGGCAAACACGCCGCTCGTTTTGGGGATGCGAAGAAGGCACGTGTCGGTGTCATTCACGGTACGCGGACCTATGTGTTGCAGGATGAGGATGGTCAAATCGCCGAGACCCATTCGGTTTCAGCAGGGTTAGACTACGCCGCGGTCGGTCCAGAGCACGCCATGATGCGCGACAACGAACGAGCGTTTTATACCTCTGCGACAGATGAAGAAGCGTTGAATGCATTCCAAATGTTATGTCACACCGAAGGGATTATCCCGGCACTGGAGTCGTCGCACGCCGTGGCGGAGGTTATCAAGCGTGCACCAACCATGAAAAAAAATCAGGTGATTTTGGTCAACTTGTCCGGAAGAGGCGACAAGGACCTGAATACAGTTATCAAAGAGTTTGGAGCAAACTTGTAGGTTTGCGCTGGCGAGGAGCTATTGTGGAAACTTCTGGGCTGAATCACATCATTATGACAATAAAAGACGTGCAGGTGTCGCGCATATTTTACGGCGACCTGCTGGGTTTTGAAATTAGAGAACTTGCCGATGGTTTTTTCTTTGTCACCGGAGGAGTGATGATCTTTTTCTTTCCATCCAGGCATCCAGCGCCCGATGACCGGTTTAACGAATTTCGTATCGGATTGGATCACTTGTCCTTTACTGCTCCGAGTGAAGAGGCGCTGCAATCTTTTGCGGAACATTTGCAGAGCCATGGGGTGGAAACCCAGGGCGTTGAAACCTATCATACCGGTCATCGATATGTTGCCTTTCGCGATCCCGATAACATTCAGTTGGAGTATTGGCTGCCCAAGTAGTGTATTCATTGGAGTGAATGATGAATCGAATCAAACGTGCCTTTACAACAAAGCCTATCTTTATGCCTTATTTTCCGCTGGGGTATCCAGATCTGGACACATCCATCGATGTGATCGAAGCTCTCGCCAAAAACGGCGCCGACCTGATCGAAGTAGGACTGTCCTTCTCCGACCCGCTCGCGGATGGACCTGTGATCCAGCATGCGACCCAGATTGCATTGGAAAAAGGAATCACGATCAGGAGATCGCTGGAAGCGATAAAGGAATTGCGCAACCGCGGTGTGGATATCCCATTGATATTGATGGGCTACTACAATCCCATGCTGGCATATGGATTGGAGAAATTTGTGAATGATGCCTGTGACGCCGGCGCAGATGGCTTCATCGTCCCCGATTTGCCGATGGAAGAGTCAGATGAATTCACATCTGCCGTAGTGGCGGACAGCCGTCCGCCACTACCGTTAATCCCAATGCTCGCCCCCACATCATCCCCCGAACGGATGGAAATGATCGCCCGCAATGCCACGGGATTTATCTATCTGGTTTCGGTGACAGGCGTGACGGGTGAGCGCAAATCCATTTCGGAGGGACTTGCTGAGTTGATCGCACAGGTCCGCGAACATACATCGGCGCCAGTGTGCGTGGGATTCGGGATCGGTACTCCTGAACAGGCCAAAGAGGTTGGGAAGATGGCAGATGGCGTCATTGTCGGCACAGCTTGTGTGAGAACGATAGGGGGCAGCGCAACGCCTGTCGAGACGGCCAAACAGTTTGCCACTGATTTCCACGAAGCGCTGATACAGGAGTAGGTCGTGAGCGGCGTAATCACAGCAGTTAGCCAGAGTTTAGATCATTCCTTCAGTAAACAAAAACTGGATAGGATTGTTTTATTAGGCGGTTTGGGCGTGGAAGGAGATGCACATATGGGAAAAACGGTCCAGCATCTCTCGCGTGTACGCAAGGACCCTACGCAGCCCAACCTGCGACAGGTCCATTTGATGCATGCCGAATTTCATGATGAATTGAATGCGAGCGGGTTTCACGTTTCCCCTGGCGACTTGGGAGAGAATATCACCACGCGCGGCGTGAAGTTATTAGACTTGCCAACAGGCACACGACTTCATTTGGGGGACACGGCTATTGTTGAAGTAACCGGACTTCGCAATCCCTGTGAACAGTTGAACAACTTTCAGGCGGGTCTGATGAACGCCTGTGTCTATAAAGATGCTGATGGAACTATGATTCGCAAGGCAGGCATCATGAGTATTGTGTTGGTTGGTGGTGAAATCGGGCTGGGCGATTTTATCCAGGTGGAGCTGCCTTCTGGCCCTCATCGCCCTTTACAGGTCGTATAAAACGAATGGAACTGAAACCATGATTTTGGAAGCCGCCATTCTCAACGTGATCCCGGGTCGTGAAGCGGATTTTGAATCCGCCTTCCGGGGAGCCTCGCCGATCATTGCCAGCATGAAAGGCTATATCTCGCATCAACTCCAGCACTGTATGGAAGCACCCAACCGGTATCTTTTGCTCGTGCAATGGGAAACCATCGAAGCACATACTGTCGGTTTTCGCGGCTCGGAAGAGTATCAGGAATGGAAAAGGCTGCTACACCACTTTTACGATCCGTTCCCAACGGTGGAACATTATGAACTGATCCAGGATTACGCAAAGTAAATTATTGTTGGTTCGGAATCGGGCAGGGTGAAAAATGCACCTTTCTATTTTCTCCTGGATGCTATAATGTCAAACAGCGGGGATTTTTTACAGAGCACAAGCGGCCATATAACTACGGATCGAAAAAGGAGGCTGGTATGGATCTTTCCATCGTGTTTCCGATGTTCTGGGGGAGAGAAAAGAAAGAAATCGTCAAGGAAGGCGACTATTTTTACGATCACCCCACCGCGCTGGATGATGAAGGCACAATTCCTCCGCTCTTCGAGAGTATGAAGGTTCTAAAAGATCGAGAGTTTGACGTTATCGCGATAGCAGGCGCAAACCACCCGTCGATGGCGGACGCGGTGGAGAAGCGTGCCGGCGAGGTGCTGCGAAAATATGCCGGTCAGGCGAAAGTGAAACTCCATTATTTCAGTTATTCCCACCTCCAACGCTTGCATGATTATCTTCGTGAACTTGGAAAAGAAAACCTCGTCGAAGCGGTTGGGCTGACAGGTTACTCCCCATTACGCAATGCCTGCTTTGTCGTTGCCCATATTCTTAATAAGGATATTGCAGTGTCCATTGATGACGACTGCCTGTTTATCGAACCGGATTACATCGGGCGGATCAAATCGAAGATGCTTTCAGAGTTTCAGGGAAAGCCAATCCGCGCCTATTGCGGTCCTTATCTTACTCACAAAGACACCATTTATCTTGATCTCCCAACAGCGCCTCACTCCGTGTACTGGAATGTGATCGAGGTGATGAACGAAGCATTCCGGAAATACATTGTTGAATCCCCCGGCATGATGGAAGTCTCGTTCGCCATCATGGGCAATATTGCTGTGCATCGCGATTTTTATACACGCGTCCCGCTTGACCCTCCGCTGCAACGCGGCGAAGACATGGACTGGGTGATGAACTCACACATTCTTGGCGAGCGCTTCATCATGGACAAGGAACTGCTCATCAAACATGATCCGCCGCCTCGTCCCTACCCCACCTGGCGGCCTCTGCGTGAGGATATTTATCGCTTCCGCTATCAGCAGGCCAAGATCGCTAACAGCAAGGATGGGGATGGCTATCACGCCGTTCATCGGGAACGTTATCTACCCTATCCCGGCACCTTCTTTCAGGATGACTTTGTGACCCGCGTGACTCACGCCTGTACGATTTTGGCAACTGATTACCTCGCAAAGAATGAGCCTGAGAATGCACGCGAGGCATTGAACAATATCTATCACGCCTACTATCTGGCAGAGCCTAAGATAGACCCGTTCCAGTCATTTATCGCATTCCAGAAAAAGTGGCAGGAGATGATGGGCATCATCGGCGAGAAACGGGCAGAAGTGCAAAAGAGAGTGTTCGGAACCATTAATGGGTAAATCCGCGGCTCTGTAGCTAGATCAACTCATCCGTTTTCTTCGCAATCTCGATCGTACTTCCAGGTTCAAAATTGGATGCGAACCATTTGTAGCCCTGTTCCCGGTCTGCGCCGCCATCGTCGGTCATCAGCAATTGTTCGCAGAACGCGACCAGGTCTTCGATCACGCGTTCGTAGCGATAATACGCTAAAGCGCGGATGTTAATTTCTGTCCCTCCATAGCCTTCATAAAACACAGCTTCCTCCCGTTTGCTCTTCCAGATATCATCGATCCCACCGCCGATGAACATCAGATCGCGTTCTTTGGGAGCGAGCAACGGATTATCCCAATCGACAATAAATAGCTTCTCGGTAGGGATGGGCAGCTGCCCATCCCTACCGAGAAGAACGTTGCCGCCATGAAGATCTGTATGACATAAGACAAATTCCAACGGCAGGGACTCCAATATTGAAGCGAGTTCGTCAGCTCGTTCGACAAGCTGACTGATTTCATGGCGTTTTCGTTTCATGAAATCTGTCAGTTTTGCTGCAATGTGCTCATCAAAATCTTGCTTTTCCATCTGCGCCTGGAAGGACTTCATGCTTTCACGATACTTTGAAGAAAAGGTTTCCTGCGGAATTTGTTTTTTGAGCTCTAATGGAACTTGCACAGAGTGGATCCGCTTGAGTGTTGCACCCAGAACCCGCTTCAGACCGTCCGATAACTCCGTTTCAAATCCGTTCTTCCCCTCGATGAACGGATACAGGATCATTTTGTACCCGCCAAAGTCCGCCCAGCCTTGACCATTTGTCGTTTGCATCGGCGCGATGATCTCTTGAATGCCCTGTGACTTGAGAAATAACGGAACGGTCACTGTGATCTCTTCAAAGCCTTTCCGCAATTTCAGGAAGTAAGCTGTTTTGTCGACCGCAATGACGCGATAAACCGCTGTGCCCATGTCTGCACCGAGAGGCAGGAAGGCCAATTCAGTGGCATGTACGTTGTATTCTTTTTCTAAATGGGAATTAATGAGTTCGTCGGTGATGCCTGGTTTTGTGAGCATTAACTGATTCTGAATTCCTATAGGTTACAAAACACCCCAGATATTTGGGGTGCTTTCATGATTATTCAATATCGTCAAACTTACTCAGATATTCTTCGTCTGTTTGTTCCTTCGTGCCCAGATATTCCTTCTCATACTCCAGAAGCAGCTTTTTTAATTCCTTCAAAGCTCCGTCGCGGCTGTTAGCGACTCTACCGTATTTCCTCAGCACCTCAAAAACTTCATAATGAATCCCACTATAACCCGAACCGGTGCCGCCCGATTGAACCCGGTCCCATGCATCGGAGTAGAGCTGTGAGAGCTGGTCGTACTCATCCAATGATGTTATGGAGTTCTTTTTCGTTGATGAGTTCTGTGACATGTTCACTCTCAAGTTTTTCGAGATGCTTCACAAGTTTGATCTTGAGACGTTTGACTTCTTCCTGCACCTGCTCAAAGGTTACAGGTCGAATATCGGCATCGAAGTGGATTTCGGGAAAGTTTCGCTGAAAGATGTTTTTTACCAAAAGCACTTGATGGACTTTTCTCCCGCTTTCCATCGTACCCTGGTCTTTCAGAACACCAGTGTAGATCAACACATTGTCGATATACAAACCAATATAATCACCGGGTTTCATAATAGACTCCTTAGCGTTGGATGGATTCTATCATATGCAGATAATGCAGCATAAAGGGGCGAAAAACACGACAATCATAAAAATCAGGCTTTCACCTTGATCGCCAGCCCTGCTACTACACTGGTAAACGAATTCGACTGCTTCACTTTTTCCTTCCCAAAGATCCGTTCCAGCATTCCCGTAAATAGCGGAATGTTCGACGAACCTCCCGTCTTCACGACCGCGTCGATCTCTTCGACATCCAGCCCCGATTTGGAAATTGTTCCCAGCAGAACTTTTTCTACGTCCACCAGATAATGATGAATATCGATTTCGAATTGATGGCGGGTATAGAGATCCCAAAGCGCTATATCCTTATCTTCAAGAGTGATGATCGTAGCGCCGTCATTGGACAGGGCGATCTTACCAGCTTCGACACGGTTATAGAACGTGAAAGCCAGGTCGTTATAGATCAGTCCCTGCAATGCCTTCATTTGGACGGGCGAGAGACCAGCGTTGATGGCTTTCTCCAGGATGTTCTTATTGATGGGTGTTCCCAATTCAGGCAGCGCCATCCAATCGGGAATGGCATGGATCATGTCCATGATCTCAGGTTGGTGTTTGACACGTCCTAATCCAAAATGCGAGAGCATACGCTTCTCGATGATAGACCGGTCGAAGTCGCTGCCGGCGATATCCACGCCGCCGCTGGCATACACTTTGCGTGTCTTCGCATCCCCAAGTCGCATCACGGCGATGTCTAGCGTGCCGCCGCCGAAGTCAAAGATGACGACGTTCTGTGGCTGCGTGAGCGTTTGTTCGTAATCCAGCGCCGCGGCAATGGGTTCGAATTCGAAGTCCACTTCCTTGAAGCCTGATTCATGTGCTGCCTGGCGTAAGGTCTCCTGTGCTTTGTGGTCCTGTTCGGGATGTTCTGAAAACTTTACGGGGCGTCCTAACGTAACGGCGTCGATCTTCTCACCGAGAACATCTTCGGCGCGCTGCTTCAACAAACTGAGATAGGTCTTTGCCAGATCGCCAACCGTGTAATAGCGTTCGAAGATCTGGGTACCCTGATACCCATCCTTTCGCAGCGCGGTCTTCAGGTATTGCAGCAGGCGGCCGGGTTTGAGCTCATCGACATACACAAAAATATCGCGCACATAATGCATGTCCCCGCCATATACATCGATCTCACCAGCCCATTGCTTAACAAAACGTCTTTGGCGGTTGACGTTGTCGCGGTAATAGGCCTCCACGGCTTCCTGCCCGATCATGGCGCGGTAATCCTTAGTGATGTACAGCACGGTCTTGATCACTTCCGGGATCACGTTTTTCGGATCGACAGGCAGAAGACGGACGTGCTGTCCATCGTAAAATGCGACTCCCGAATTGGATGTGCCGAAGTCGATGCCGACTTTGACGCTCATGAATGCTCCTTCGGACTGGGGATCACGCCGATGGACAGGAGCAAACCATCAGCTTCGATCGAACCGGAGCCGGTCACTGATTCCGCCAAATGGACGCTGAGAGTCCCCTTTGAGTCCAGCACCGCGATCCGATCCTGATCCCGCACCGACGCGGCGCCGACGAAGCGGACTCCCTGTTCGAGCTTCGTCGGCGAAATGAGCCCCTGTCCTTTTGCCAGCGGAGATTTCGATAATTCAAGACCTTCGACTTCGCGATGAATCACTTTGCCCGTTTGCGTCACGAACAACATCGACTCATCGACATGCGGCACGAAGGAGGCGATCACATAATCACTCGTGGTCATCTTGATGCGATCTTCGGCGCTGTACGAAAGTTCGTCTACATCGAGACCGATCAACTTGCCCTCGAAGGTGACGAATGCATATAGATCTTTCTTCGAACAGAGCCTGACGTCGAATGGCTGATCCGATTTTTGCAGCGCACCCCTGCCGATGTAATGATTTCCCAGGATCGACTGTGCCATGGAGTTCATCGTCTTCTTCACACATCCGCGACGACTGACCTGCAGAAAGAACTCAGAAAGAGGCAGGTGTGAGATCGGCATGACGCAAGCCAGGAACTCTCCCGCACGCGGTTCATCAGGCAGCGCAGCCTTGTCCCATGTCCACTCGTTGTTGATGTCAACAGTCGCAATGTCGTTGACTGCGCATGTGCTGACGCGCCCGGATGTGAACAGCAACAACACATCCTCATTGGACGAGACTGCAAGCAGGCGTGGCTGCTCACTGTTCTGGAGCGTCTCATCCGCGAGACGACCGAGCGATTGCGCCTCCGAGTTGAGCTCCATACGAAGGATGCGCCCGTAGGTGTTGTAGATCAACAGATTGAGGGTCGATTCTTCGATATTGTTTACAGGTAGCTCAGCAAGCACCGCCTCGTCGGCGCCGAATCGACGCTTGAGCAGGTCGAGTTGATATTCCAGGTAGGCGATACGCTTTTGATATTCCTCCACGCGTGTGCCGTTTTGCAGGGCGATGTTTTCGGTCAGCAGCTCCTCATTTCGGGCGGTCAGCTCGTTCAACCGCCTGGCGACCAGCTTCACGATCGTCACCGCAGATTCGGGGCGAGCCTCGGCTTCCTTCATCCATTCCTCGATTTTGTGTGAAAGGGAAGACATGTGGGTTCCTTGATATGGTTCCGTGTGCCCTTGGCCGGGCATTATATACCTCACGGGGTAGACAATTATACATGAAGGCTTTGTGGAATTCTGCCGTCCAGGTGAGATTCATTTGGAATTGCCTTATGGTTCCGTTCATGTATCGTAAGGCGACATTTTGAACTTTTCCAAATTAATCGAGCAATAGAGTCTTGGTTAAGATGCAAGAACCTGAACCACGGAGACACTGAGTCACGGAGTTTTTTAATTGTTTTTCTCAGTGTCTTCGTGTCTCCGTGGTTCAAAATGAGCGGTTAGGATTGCTCGATTTAATTCTTAATCTGCAAAATGTCGCCCTACTTTCGGCGGTAGATCGCGGCATTTTTTGCAGAGCGGTAAGTGATTAGAACAGTTCCTCTCTTCTCTTCAAGGCGCGGATCAATTTTTTGAATCCACGTGGATCAAACAAATCTACGCGGTGCAGGTGGGAAAGAGACGCGGGCATATCGCATTTTTCCAGGCGCACGGGGATGATAAATATCTCTCCCGGGTCCAGTAAATTTGCTTTTTCGAGCGCGAGCTTTAGTTCCTCATGGCGATACCCTTGCTGTTCGTTGAACTTCTGCGATAGACAGACCAGAATCACATCGCTGTTGAGGAGCGCTTTGCGGATCTCGCGCTGCCAGTTCTGTCCGGGCTGGAGATCTTCAGAATCCAGCCAGGCATGAACTCCATGTTCCAGGAGACGACGATACAGTTGGTGAACGATTTCCCGGTCACTGTGTGCATGGCATAAAAAGACATTGAGACTGCGTTTCGTATTTGACATTTTGTATTCCACGTAAGGTCATGGTGAATAGAAAAGAATGAGTCAAAATTTGAGGGATGACCAAACGACGTGAAACAGTGAGGATAGAGGTTGAATACAGCATACATATTCTCAGTGAGCCTTGCGACCACGGCACCTGCGCCCGTGGCAGGTGAGGTTGTATAAGAGCAGAGAACTCTTCGGTAATAACCTTCACAAGGCTATTATTGATTAGAACGTATCTACTCGCAGATATTTCAATTTGCTGAACAACGGCAACTCCAGTTTTCCTGCATCCATAGGATTGAACTGCCCGGGTGGGAGAACATAACCCGCTTTACTGAACAACCAGTTTTTCAGGATTTGTTCTGTCACACCCAAAGGCTGCAGGATCTCATGCACGGCGCGCACTATTAATTCCTGATAACGAGGCACATCGATGATGCGCAAGTCGGGCGAGTTCGGCGATCCCCAGGCGAACACGCCAGGCGCGGGGCTGATATAGATGAGTCGGATGCGCTGTCCCATCTTCACGGTTTTGCCTTGTACCTGTAATTGGCGTGCCGCACTGGCAAGTGGGGAGAGCACACTGTAGGCATTCAGCTCGCGGCTCAAGGTTTGTGTAACCACAAGTTCTTCCAGAGGAACTTTCCTGTTTTTCAGTATGCCAAGTTGTTCAGAAACAAACGTCAGAATTTCAGGTAAACGCTCCGGCAGTTTGGAAGAGTCAGTTTCCTTTGCCAGAAGTTCAAGCACTCCTGCCTGCACAGTTGCCACAAATCGAGGCGTATCTCCGCGACGCATTGCAATGCCGCGCAGTTTATGTTCTCCATTGGCCGCAATCCCATAGAAACGGTTGGCAACTGATACTTTCGAGTTCTGACGCGAGCCGAGAAATGCGAACCAGGCGTAGACGTTTTCAAGATCCATGGGCAGGCGGGTTTCGCGTTCGATCTCATGCACTAGCGCTTGAAAATCTTCCTTCGATGCATTCGGATGTGAGACGAAAAGACTATCCACATACAAGTGCAGCACATCGAAGCCCTTTGATTCCGCAACGAACTTCGCTTTTGTAATGACCTGTCTCGATAAGTAGGAGACGACCTCATGCGCATTGATGCGCCCAAACGTGGAGTTGGCAAAGCCCAGCCGTCCGTAACAGACAACGGTCAACCACTTCAAGGCGTCGGAAACTGCCTTATAACGGCGATGGCTGCTGCGATGGCGCGGATCGTTCTTATCCATCGACTTGATAAGCCGCTTGAGTGCAAGCCGCTTATCGCGCATAGACTTCAACGTTTGAGGGATGAGCCCTGGGCGGGAACTGATTTTCACGCCCAGGTCAGGAAGCTCATACCCATCTTCCTCCGCATCCATGCTCACCACCGTTTCCGGTGAGACGTTGTACTCGATCATGATCGAAGCCATCTTCGAACTGAAATCGAGAACCGCGACGTTCTGAAAAATGCCGGGCGTAGGCTGGAAGACCAATCCACCGCGGTCGGCGCGCACGAACTGGTGGAACGTCTTGGGGATCTCACCCTTCTGATGCTGATAGGGAACCAGTGTGCCGCGCCGCATGGCTGTCAGGTTTTGCATGGAGGCGATCGACGCGCCGGGGGAACGCCGCGCCACTTCCTGCAGCGGGAGGCTGCCGAGACGGGTCTGCTCGATGGCGCCGATCAATTGATATTGGTTGTACAACATGCAGTTCTTTACATCGATATGCCAGCGCCCGCGCAGGTGTGTCTGTGGGGCTCGATAATGAGCGTGTCCATAATTGAAGAAGCTGATCTCCTTACGCCGCAGGACAGGCATGGACTGGTCGCGGTTCGGATTAAATGGAATGCCTGTTTTCTTCGACAGTTCCTGTAGATGCGGGAACAACCACGAATCACCGTATTGTGTTTGGATCACATCCGGGTCGAAAGAGGAAAGAACGCTGTTCAACAGCTGCAACAGTTCACCTGGTTTATCGAAAGAAGTACTCATATAAGCCCTGCCAAATTTCGCGATCAAAAATTGAGGCGCCTTGTAAGATGGGTCACACTCAGGTTTTAAGGTCAATACCCGTAGCTGTGGCAGCTTCGGCGAAATTTCATACGGTGTATCCAATGCACGGATGCTGATAAGCTTGCCATCGGACTCTGCCAGGGCTTCACAAAGCGCCATCATGAAAACGTCGTATACCGCCGCATACCGAACCGTGAGTGGAATATCCACATCGTACAGGGTCAGGTCGGAAAAATTTTCCTGGATGTCGCGCACTACATTTTTATACAGCGCTGCATTGCAAATTCCGATGCCCATCAACTCTCGCGGGCCGGTAAACAGATCCTCCTTCGTCACACGCTCCAACCGGACCTCCTGCCGGGGATGCTTTAACCGGATGTATTTTCCCAGCTCATGCAGGCGTGGAACCGACCCATAGGCGCAGAAAACAGATTCAAAGTCCTGGTGGAAACAATGAGCTTTTCCGGATTCATCGACCAACCACAGGAAGATACCCGCTACCGGATGTGCATATAGGTCAAATAACCAGCCGGTATATTTCTTCATTCGTCCGGCGAATGGATTTCGCGGCGCAATTCTTCGATCTGCTTATAAAGCTCATTGAACTCATGAGCCTGCCGCTCATCCCTCTCCAGCTGGATCACGATCAGCGCGGCCAGGATGGGTAAATGATCGGGAGCATTTTGGATCACAACCCGATGCTTCAAGACATATTCAGAATACCGATCCAGAATACGACGGTAGCTGGGAGGCAGCATATCGGAGATCGGCTTCAGGGATGCGATCAGCTTGTGGGCCAATTGCGTGGCAGAGAGGCTGTTACGTCCCATCCTGACTCTAAAACAGTATGCCCTGCGCAGCTTCTGCAGGAGGCGGTTGATTCGCTTCTATGATCTCATCTGCGACCGATGCAATGAAGGGAAAGAAGCGCCGATATTCTTCCACGTTCAGATCTGGCACAAGCAGGACAACAGGGTTGGAAAACGAAAGGCGCTTTGTGTGCTGACAGCATTGCTCCAGTGTGGACTCTCGCAGCGACAGGTCCACATCGGCATCATAGAACAGATGCAGAAAATCCAATACCAGGGTCGGTTTATTTTGCTCGCCAGCTTCCACCAACAGATCGAGCAACTGCAAACATGTAAAGGGGCGTGACAGGGTTAGGTTGTTCAGTACATTATCAAAGGCAACAGTGTAACGATAGGTCGCATACCTCAACTCATCGTGATCTGGAAGCCATTCGCCCGCCGCGATGAGATAAAAGGGACCGCGCAGCGCCCACTGCACGATCAATTCTGTGATCGCCTCACGCGCCCGGTCGGGAGTTTTTACCAGCAGCAACCGTCCCGGCTGATGAGGCGTCAGCCAGTGCGCCTCTTCGATGCTTAGAAGCGTCTTTGGAGGAGTTGAGTATGTATGCATGCATACAGCATAGCTGCCTTGCATGGAATTGACTATCCCGTTAACGGGTGAAGAATGGGGGAGAAACAGGTTAACCGTGAGGGTGAGCTACATCCAGCCGCTGAAATCCCAGCCTGCCAAGATATGGCGTAGTTCGGCTTTGCTTTTCACATCGAATTTCAACAACACATTGCGGACGTGTGTCTTGATCGTCTCTGGTGATAGTGACAAACGGGCCGAGATCTGACGATTCGTGTACCCCAGGCAGGTCAGCGCGGCGATATCCCGTTCGCGTGGAGAAAGCGATTCCCACCGGGGCCATAACTTCTCAACAGAACGGTATTGATTCAGGCCCGCGGCCAGGAGATCAGGGATCAATTCATGTTCAGGACGACCCTCGTGCTGGGCGAGTGTTGAAAGCGTGACTTGCAGACTTTCGGTGATTTCATAGGTCCGAGGGCCGGGTGTTGGACGCTTGCCTATCAGGTATAGGAATCGCTGCCAGATAGACATGGTAATCCAGCATTATAGTAGAACATATGTTCTGTGTCAACGATTCGGTCTTGTTGCGCCATTCGTGCTATTCGCGTTTCAACGTACAAAAGATTTGAATATTACGACCCCGCCTGGGCATTACCGTATCATACGCTAAGCTGTTTCATTCGCTTGACAGACGCCTGGACCAGCTCTTTCAAGACCTTCTTGTCTACATCGCCCAGGGTCTTGATATACAAGCAGCCCGCGCCGGTGGTGAACTTGCCAAGTTGTTTGAGCAAGTCGGCGTGCGCATCGAAGCCACTCATCAGGTACAACGTCAGATTTTGCTTGCGAGGCGAGAAACCTGTCAACATCCAGTCGCCTTCGCGTCCGCTTTTTCCTTTGTAATGGTAACTGCCAAAACCGATAATGCTCGACCCCCACATCTTCGGCTCCTCTTTGGTGATCTGCTTCATCAGTTTGAGGATCTCGAAGCAGTCGTCCCGTTTCCGCTCGTCTGTAACGCTGTTGAGGAATTCGGTCACACTAGCGTCATTCACCTTGGTCTTGAGTTCAGCCTTTGCCATGTTGACCTCCAATGGTCGAATATATCCAGAACGATGGTTTCGATTATATGCTTTGTTGATCCATTCTGGCAAAACCGTATGGTCCACATGCGCGGATTTCCTGACGGACGGGCATCCTTTGCGACCTGGACTTCGATTTAGTGCGTGTGCTCGATCTTTTCCACACCCCCATCGGTATGGACTTCGATCTTTGGTCTCTTCAACACCAGTAATGGATCACCGCCACGCCGCATATTCAATCCATGCAGGAACAAACCAAACTGCGAGAGAGCAAACCAGAGCAGGAAGATCGTGAGTCCAATCGATGCCTGATCGATCCATCGCGGGGTCCCTTCGAGCAGATCGGCCACCTGCTCGCGCCAGCCGGTTATTTTCGTTTGATACTCCTGGATGGAAGTGATAAAGCTTTGCAAACTGGCACGGGTTTCCGTCAGGTCACCGCCTAATAAATAGGACGTGTCACCGACGAATAATGAAACCTGGGTCGCAAGCGCTTCCATGCTTGTGATCTCGGTATTGAGTGAATTTGCAGAGACAATCAGATCGGCCAAAAGCTTGTCGGGGATGCCCAGGTCCACTCCCGGGATAAAGCTTTCGATCCCCGCCAGAACCGATTGCAGCTGCTCGAGAGTCAGGCGTGCTGAGTCAATCCGTCGGCGCGTGGTTTTGAGTTCGGGCAGAAGTCTGTCATCCAATGTGCTTTGGATGGTATCGAGCAGATTCTCGGTGCTATCCGTCTGGCTGGCTATTTTCTCCAGGGCAACCTGCGTGGCATCCACGATACGCAAGGCGCGCTTCAATTCCGTTTCAGAATTGGCGAGCGTGGTTTGTGCCTGTGCCAGTTGCGTATCGATTTCCTGCAATTCCTCCGTTGCTGCACTGGTAAGCGGCGTATTGTAGATCCAGATTAAGGCAATGCCAACCAGGCTTGCAGGAAGTAATATCCCACTCAAAACGATCAGAATCCATGAAAGGATTTTACGAGCCATACACTCTCCTTACCTGCGTATTCCGATTGCCCTACGAATTAAGAACGATTTTGCAGTGTTTTCGTTCGCACGACACAGCAGCCTGTTGAAAAAGTAAGTACAAGGGTATTACCAAAACCTCCCGACAACCAGCCTTACTATGGATGTCAGGAGGATATTCTACCGCTTGTCTGATCATTAACTGAACTTTTCAACCGCATCTGTAGGTTGAATTTCCAAGCCTACGTTTAGATACACCAAAGGCGTGCGGCACTCTGTAATCAGGCCTGAAAACCCGTTTCCCGATCTCAAGACCATTAAATCGATGGCTGTGCAATTCCCCCTGAGGTGAGAGGTTTTGCTCTATTCGCTTCTCTATTTGCCCGTTCCGGGGAACAGGCTGGGCACAGGCTCGCTCCAGTCAATACCATTCTCAGATTCTGCATAGTAGATTGCATTATCGGTAAAATTACCCATCCACACTTTGAACAATCCTCCATCAAAAATCACATGAGGATCCAAAAACGCATTGGTGAACTCAGGGTCTGTGATGACGGGAGTATCTCCCACACGTGTCCATGTCACACCGTCTGGGCTGGTGGCAGCACCAATTGAGATGTTATAGATTGGGCCACCTGCAGAGTACCACATCCAATAGGCGCCATTGATGTTCAGCACGCTTGGTCCCCACAAACCAGTATCCCAACTGTCGGGCGCTCCCACCAGTACTGGCCCGTGTTTGGTCCAATGGATCCCATCCGGTGAGGTGGCATATGCGATAGTGGCATCCACATCGCCGATACCGTCCAAATCGCCGATGGCGTGGTACCAGAGTTTATAAAGGCCATCCTCATAGAGTACGGTTCCATGCCCGGCAACAAACTGATCATAACTTTCTGGTCCGGCTTGAAGGACCGGATTTCCTGGATATTTCGTCCAATTAATGCCGTTAGGGCTGGTGGCGTAGCCCAGCTGCCTCACATTGCCATCGGAGCCCTCGTACCACATCTTGTACAGGTTCCCCTGTTTCATGACAAACGGTGCATGCTCGCCGGTCCCATCCCAGGCACCGGGTTCGCCATCCAAAACAGGATTGTTCGGAGCTTTCTTCCAGTTCATACCATCTTTGGATTTGGCCAGGCCGATCCGAGTATTTCCATGGAAATCGATACCGTCATACCATATCTTGTAGCCGCTGGTTTCATGCAGCACGCTCGGTTTCTGTACTGCCGTTCCGTCCCAGTTTCGAGTCTTATCGCTGCGCGCTGCATCTAGCGTAAACCCTGTGTTCACCGAAGCAAGCATCAGGATTGCAATGATTCTCAGCATGTTCGTAAACATCCTCGTGGGCCGAGATTTTGTTGAGAGTTTTGTATCCATCTTAACTACTCCTCTGATAAAGGCGGCAGACACGAAAAAGGCTCGAGAAGAAGATCTGTTCTGTAATACCCTTCCCGCAGAGTAAAAAAACGCAATTTGTGACCGCGGGCATTATATCTTTATAACCAGTTGCTACTGTCAAATCAAGTTAAGGAAGAATTGCACAATTGCACTTTCCCAACACGCTGTAACGCCCAGATATATAGGAAGAATGAGAAGATCTCGCTTAAAGCGTTTGCGTAAGGTGAACACCAAAGGGCTGGTGATCGCTGCAGAACAAAATCGGAAAAGGTTGATCAGGCACAACATCAGTATGCTCTTTCTTTTCTCAAAGCCGCGAGTTCGAGATCACATTTCCACTCATTACCGACTTTTGCGACACCTTATGATTCAACCGAAAATTATGCTCTTCTCAGCACACATTCGGACTATAATGAATTACTCGTATCCATTATAAATTTCCGGAGTTCTCATGCTCGTCATTGCCAGCGACCTTCATCTGGGAGATGGCACCACTGCCAGCTCCATTGCACCCGGCGCATTTCACCTCTTTGCCAACCGGATGCGCGAAACAGCCTATTATGCATCTTTCCGCAAAGATGGGTCGTATCGCCCGGTCGAGAACCTGGACCTGGTATTACTGGGCGATATTCTCGACCCGCTTCACTCCACGCTCTGGCTGGATACCGTACCCTCAGACAAAGACTACACCCGGCCATGGACCGACTTCAACAACCCTCTCTTCGCCGCCAAACTTGCGCAGACCACACAAGCCATCCTCAACGAAAATAAAGAGTCACTCGAAATCCTGCGTCGCTGCGCCTATGGAGAGACTATTCTGCTGCCGCCCGCCGATGCCCGCGGCCAACCTGACAACAACTCGAAGGAACGCGTGGCGACCAAGGTCCGCGTGCATTACATGGTGGGCAATCACGATTGGTACTATCACCTCAAAGGTACGGCGTTCGACGAAATCCGCAGGACCGTGATCCAGGCACTGGGCCTATGCAACGCAACAGATCCTTTTGCTTATGAATTGGATGAGTATCCCGAACTCCGTAATGTGTTGCAGCAATATAAAGTGTTTGCACATCACGGCGATCGCTACGATAAATTCAACTACAACCGCGAGTCTGGGCGTGACCACGCTACACTTGGCGACGTATTCACCATGGATGTGTGCAACCGTTACCCGGTTGAGGTGCAGAAACGTTATGGCAATGAACTGCCTGTTGGGATTATCGACAGCCTGCGCCGCATCACGAATATCCGCCCGGCGCTGGCAGCGCCTCTCTGGATCAGCGGCCAGATCAAACGTCACGCGGGAAGCGCGGCCCTGGAAGCAGAACTCAAAGAAGTATGGGATGATATCTGCGAAGAATTCCTACAGCTGGACGTGGTCCGTCAGGAAGATAAGGCATTCAAGTTCGATATCGTCGATGCCCTGCAGATCGCCATCAAGATCTCCAATCGCACATCCTTCCAGACCCTCAACGAGATCATCCTGTGGATACGCGACCGCCTGTCAGACAGCAAGCGTTCCCTTGCCGAACATGCGCTTACCGAAGCCGCCTTTCTGGATGAATCGGCCCGCTTCATCGTCTATGGACACACGCACCAGCATGAGATCGTTTCGCTCCACACGCACGGCGAACCACCCGATAGTGAAGACCAGTTGTACATCAACAGCGGCACATGGCACTCGTACTTCGACCTTGCGATCAAGGAGCCTAGTGAACAGCGCTTTGTTCCTTACGAGACGCTCACCTATCTGACGTTCTATAAAGATGGCGAACGCGAGGGCAGGCATTTCGAAACCTGGTCGGGTGCATACGCCTGATTTGAACATGGATCGCGATGTCATCATCATCGGGGGTGGGCCCGCGGGACTCTCCACTGCGCTCCATCTGGCACGGGACTTCCCGATTCTTGCGGGCCGCATCCTGCTCCTGGAAAAGGCGCGTTATCCACGCTCCAAACTTTGCGCCGGCGGACTCGTCATCGACGCCGAGGTTTTGCTGCAGGCGCTTGGGCTCGATGTGGGAGAAGTTCCACACGTAGATGTGGCAAATATTCACTTTGATTTTGAAGCCAGGGGATTAAACGTCCGTATCCCGAGGAGACATGCGCTGCGTGTCATTCGCCGCGATGAATTTGATAATTGGCTGGCAGGTAAGGCAAGAGAGAAGGGGATAGAGATTCGAGAAGAAGTGACCGTAAAAAGCGTGACCCCCGACCCAGAGGGTGTGGTAGTTGAAACAGATCAGGGAGTTCTCCGCGCAAAAATGGTCGTCGGCGCGGATGGGTCGAATGGAGTGACGCGGCGGTGCATTTTTCCAAATGCGCCCGTTTATACAGCGAGGCTGCTGGAAGTGGTGACCCCCACCCAGCCTCCCCCAAATTCCACAACTGGTTCTTTGAATAACGATTCTAAATCTTCATTGTGGAATTTGGGGGAGGTGCCCGAAGGGCGGAGGAGGTCTGCCTTTTTCGATTTCTTCCCCGTGCCCGACAACATCGCCGGTTATGTATGGGACTTTCCCACGCAAGTCAAAGGACAGCCGATGCGCTGCTGGGGAATCTATGACACGAACATCCTCGCCGGCGACAAACGTCCGCAGTTGAGGGAGCCGCTGGCCAGGGAAATGTCGCGGCTGGGATTCGATTTGAATCACTACGAGATCAAGGGACATCCCATCCGCTGGTTCGCACCGGAGAATCAGATGTCGGTGGCGCGGGTGCTGCTGGTGGGCGATGCGGCCGGCGCTGACCCGTTGTTCGGCGAGGGGATCAGTATCGCCTTGGGATACGGCGCGCTGGCAGCCCGCGAGATCGGGGAGTCGTTTCAGCGTAACGAATTTTCCTTTAGCGGATACAAGCAGCGGGTATTGAGAAGCGCACTGGGGCAAACACTGATCGCACGCTGGATCATCGCCTATATCGTCTATTCCTTCAAATGGAAATGGTTCCAGATCCTGCTATGGAGGATCATGAAACCGGTCGTGTTGGTGATGTCGTGGTTGTTCGTGCTGAATTGGGGAAAGAGATTGCGCCCTCACCTTAACTCTCTCTCACCGGCAGACGTAATTAAGACCTGATCTTCTTCAGAAATCCTGGTGTGTTCAATTCACGCTCCAATAGATACGTGAAATATCCCTGCATCAGGGACTCGGTCTCTTTTTGTACATCGAGATCGGGGCGTGCACGGGTCGCTGCGGCGTAGTTGCTGCGTTGAAAGTGACGCAGATACTTCAACGCTTCGACAGATATAGTGTGGATGTTACGTAATCCCTGCGCACAGCGCGGACAGATCACACCGCCTGCACTGAACGAAAAGAACTGATCTTCGGGCAGGATCTCGCGTCCACAGTTGGCGCACTGGAAGAGCTGCGGGCGGAAGCCAAGGTGATCGAGCAGCCGAATTTCATAGTAACGGATCACCAGCCACGGATCTACTTTGGCGGAGAGGCGCGAGAGTGTATCGGTCAACAGGCGGAAGATCGCTGAATTTTCTATTTCATCTTCATAGGTAAAACGATCGAGCAGTTCAAGGACATAGGCAGCCTGGCTGGTGAGAACAAGATCTTCACGCAGGGGCAGGTATGCATCAACAGTATCGGCTTGCGTGATGAGCAGGATATCGCGTCCTTTGGCGAGTTGCAGCCTCACATGTGTGAACGGTTCGATATGCCCTGCCTTGCGCGAGGCGATCTTGCGGGCGCCTTTTGCCAGCCCGCGCGTTTTGCCGAGCTGACGCGTGTATAGAGTCAACAGGCGATCGGCTTCGCCATAATCACTATGGCGCAGCACAACAGCCTCCACGCGAAAGGAACGGAATTTAGGGTCAGGCATACTATTATGGTCTTCGCAGGGCACGGCAGCTGCCGTGCCCTGCGAAGACGATCCTATGATTTCAAATGCTCCGGTGTAAACGCTTCAGGCAGCAATTCTCGCACGGTGGTCTCTTTGACGATCTGTCCCTTCCCATCTGCCAGCAGGACAACCGTGTCCAACCCGAACTCTGCCATGACCTGACGGCATCCACCACAGGGAGAGCCGCCGTTATCGGTAACGACAGTGATCACTTCGAACTCTCGTTCCCCCTCTGAAACTGCTTTGAAAATGGCAATGCGTTCAGCACACATGGTTTGCGGATAGGCCGCATTTTCCACGTTGACGCCGGTGAAGATGCGCCCTGTCTTTGTGCGCAAGGAGGAACCAACGGCATAGTTTGAATACGGAACATAGGCGCGTTGACGTGCAGCGTTCGCCAGATCGACAAGGGATTGTTTTTCCTGCTGGGTAAGGGCCATATCCAACCTCTATTTGCCACTGAGACACGGAGACACAGAGATTCTTTTTTTTCTCAGTGTCTCTGTGACTCAGTGGCTATTTTTTCTTAGGTTTTCGGTCCAGTTTGCGGATGGCGCGTGCGGGCATGCCAACCACAAGTGTATCTTCGGGGACATTCTTTGTCACGATCGCGCCGGCGCCGGTGCGTGCTCCATCGCCCAATTTGACCGGGGCGACCAGCATGGTATCAGAACCAATAAATACATCTTCACCGATCTCGGTGGGGTTCTTTTTCTCGCCATCGTAATTGGCCGTGATCGTGCCGGCTCCGATGTTTGTATTTGCACCTATGGTCGCATTGCCGATGTACGAGAAGTGCCCCATCTTCACGCCTTCTGCAAGGACTGAATCCTTGATTTCGCCGAAGTTCCCCACATGGACGTGGCTTTTGAGATGCGCACCCTTTCGCAGCCGCGCAAACGGACCCATATCCACGTCATCTTCAAGGACTGCGCCTTCCATGACGGCCGCCAGCAGCTTGCAGCGATCCCCGATCTTCGAATCGCGGATGATCGTGTTTGGTCCAATGACGTTGCCTTCCCCGATCTCGGTCTTTCCGTGAATGAACGTATTCGGCATGATGAGCGTGTCCTTGCCGATCTTTACTCCTGCTTCGATATAGGTCACATCGGGATTTACCATGCTGACACCGTTCAACATATGTTCACGGTTGATGCGCCTGCGCATGGCGGCTTCGGCTTCGCTCAAATGGACGCGCGTGTTGATGCCGATCGTCTCCATAAAATCATCGTGGAGGACAGCCTGGACGGGCAGGTTGTCTTTCCGCGCGATCTCCACAATATCGGTTAAGTAGTATTCGCCCTTCTTCGGATTCTTCTCGATACGCTTCAAGGCATCCCATAACCACTCGGCACGGAAACAATATGCGCCGACGTTCAATTCCCGGATCTGCTGCTGCTCGGGTGTGGCCACATATTCTTCGACGATGGCTTCCACCGTCCCGTCGGGCTTGCGCACGATCCGCCCAAAGCCGCGCGGGTCGTCTGCGATAACGGTCAACAGGCTCAACGGTCCGGTATTGAGGCGCTGGGTTTCCACGAGCCGCTGAAAGGTCTCGGCGCGCAGCAGAGGCATGTCTGCATAGGTCACGATCACCATGTCCGTTTTGCCGTTGAGCAGGGGTTCGGCTTGCATGGCAGCATGTCCCGTTCCGAGCTGTGGTTCCTGCAGAACACAATCGGCTGAGTCATCGAGATAGTGCGACACAGCTCCTGCACCATGACCCACCACCACAACAGGTTTCTCGGTCGTTGCAGATTTCAATGCTTCAAGCACATGCCACAACATCGGCCTGCCACATAATGGATGAAGGACTTTTGGCATGTCAGATTTCATGCGTGTGCCCTGACCGGCAGCGAGAAGTACAGCGGTAACTTTCATGGAACTCCAAAACCCTCACCCCCAACCCCTCTCCCATAGGGCGAGGGGGGAAGCGGGGAAACAAAAATAGGATTGATGCGGTGGGGCTGTCTGTCGCAAAAATCCTATTCACAAAGTGCCGCATCCTGCGGAGAAAATGCCTGATCAGGCAATGGCTGGGGCGCCTGGATTCGAACCAAGATCCACAGCTCCAAAGGCTGGTGTGCTGCCCTTGCACCACGCCCCAGAACGGACGAATTGTATCACAGCTTTGTAGGGCACTCACCTGCCCTGCGCCGGACCCCAGCAAATTGGGGGCAAGTGCCGCAAAAGAGAACTGGAGCATCAAGGATAGACGTCCCATAAGTGGATACTATTGACGTCCATGGCCAGTTTCGTCTTCTCCAGAATAGATCATCCTTCTTCCGCGATACTTACAGTGTTTTTTGTTCGCTTTGATTTGTATAGGGCCGAATCGGCCTTCCTTAAGATCTGTTCGAGCTCATCAGATGGCTTTGCGCAGACGACACCAATGCTGATCGTTATATGGAACGGCGCGGTCGCATGGTTGTATGTGGCATTCGCAATTTCAGATCGCACCCGTTCTGCCAATCCGCTTGCATCGCATACACCCGGCACGATCATCAGAAATTCCTCGCCGCCCCAGCGGCCGATCAGATCCTGTTTGCGAATCATGGATTGAAAGAGGCTGGCGGTTTTGACCAGGACCGAGTCGCCGATGGCATGGCCCCAGCGGTCATTTACTTTTTTGAAGTTATCGATATCCATTAACAGGACCGTAAATTCTGCCTGGGACCTCTGGGCCCGCGAGAGTTCCTTCTCGAGGAACGATTGTGTTGCGCGCCGGTTGGGAATGCGTGTCAGCACATCGATCGTAGCCACCTCCATCAGGTCATTTCGCAGGCGCTGACTCACCATCAGAATGAATCCCATCGACCAGAAGAAGCTCAGGGCGAATGCCAGCAAATAGGTGGCAGATTGAACCAGGTTCAGGCTGGATGTCACCTGTGGTGGATTCAGGATCGTACTGATCGTTCTGACAACCAGA
>CAZBAX010000067.1:0-30728 GCA_964489725.1 uncultured Anaerolinea sp.
AAAGCCTGGGCGCGGGCATTGGATGCTGCGACACAAATCGACCCACGCCGCGCAGGCGCAATACCATCCACCAAAGGAACACTGTAGGGCGGGATTAATCCCGCCTTACGGAGAAATACAAAATGAAAGAAGTGATTTTGATCGATGCAGGCACCGGCAATCTCCGTTCTGTACAAAAGGCATTGGAGAGTATCGGCGCGAGTGTGGTCCGCACCGATGACCCCGAAACCGTAGCAAATGCCAGGCGAGTTGTGCTGCCTGGTGTCGGCGCATTCGGCGATTTTATGGCGGGCTTACGGGCACGCAGACTGGAACCCGTGATACAGGACGTCGCGGTGCGCGGCGTCCCTTTGCTCGGGATTTGTGTCGGTATGCAGGCGTTGTTCGATATCGGCGAAGAGATGGGAGAACACCAGGGACTCGGTCTGCTGCGTGGCAAGGTGGTGCGCTTTGCAGAGTCGCTGTCAGTGAAGATTCCGCATACGGGGTGGAATCAGGTTCAGGCGCGGAAAGACGCGCTGCTCTTTGACCAGGTGGATGATGGGGCGCATGTCTACTTCAATCACTCGTACTACTGTCAGCCGTGGAATTCCTCCGATGTGATCGCAACGACAGACTATGGTTTGCAGTACGCGTGCGCGGTGCGAAAGGCAAATACTTTCGGCGTACAGTTTCACCCCGAAAAGAGCCAGTCTGTGGGGCTGCGGATTCTGAAGAACTTTTTGGAGGCAGCATGAGTTTTACGATTTATCCGGCGATCGATCTGCGTGGTGGAAAGGTGGTTCGTTTGAAGGAAGGCGACCCGGACCGCATGACGTCGTACAGTGATGACCCCGTGGAAGTCGCGACTCGCTGGCTGGGAATAGGCGCCGAGTGGCTGCACGTTGTCAATCTCGATGGTGCATTTGGAGAAAGCGATGACGCAAATCGTTCGGCGCTTAAGGCAATTTTGAAACTTGGCGCACAGGTGCAGTTTGGTGGAGGCTTGCGATCACTGGCAGCAATCGATGCAGCGCTATCGCTGGGTGTAAATCGGGTTGTACTGGGCACACTTGCGATTGAGAATACGGTTGTGGTGGCAGATGCATTGAAGAAATTCGGCGCTGGAAAAATCGCCGTGGGAATTGACGCGCGCGATGGATTCGTAAGTGTGCGCGGTTGGAAAAACGATAGCAAGATTTCCGCTGGAGAGCTTGCGCGACAAATGCGCACCCTGGGCCTGCGTACCGTTATCTTTACCGATATCCGTCGGGATGGTTTGGGCAGCGGGCTGAACATCGATTCAACGCGAGCACTGGCTGAAGCTAGTGGTTTGGATGTGATCGCTTCAGGCGGCGTGCATACCATCGAGGATGTGATTGCTGCGCGGGATGCGAATCTATTAGGTGTGATCATCGGGCGAGCTCTGTATGAAGGAACAATCGAGTTAGCAGATTGCCTTCGGCAAAGCGGATAAACGGACGATGGCTGAGGTCTTATGTTAGCGAAACGGATCATTCCTTGTCTCGATATCAAAGATGGACGCGTGGTGAAGGGCGTGAACTTTGTCAATCTGCGCGATGCAGGCGACCCTGTGGAGCAGGCGCGTTTGTATGACGAGCAGGGCGCCGATGAACTCGTGTTTCTCGATATTTCTGCAACCAACGAAGCTCGCAAGACCACGCTGGATCTGGTCAGCCGCGTGGCAGAGACTGTCTTCATGCCGTTGACCGTAGGTGGTGGTATCCGCGAAGTGGACGATATGCGGAATTTGTTGCTCGCCGGTGCGGACAAGGTGAGTGTCAATTCAGCGGCGGTCAAACGGCCAGAGTTGCTATCTGAAGGCGCGATGCGGTTTGGGGCGCAGTGTATTGTATTGGCGATCGATGCGCGCAGGAGCGGCACGAGTTGGCTCGTCTACGTCAATGGCGGACGCATCCCAACAGGGATCGATGCCATCGAATGGGCGGTACGCGCTGTGAAATTAGGAGCCGGTGAAATTCTGCTGACCAGCATGGATGCCGATGGGACCTTAGCCGGGTATGACGTCGAATTAACTCGCCGGATTGCTGATGCCGTCACTGTTCCAGTGATCGCATCAGGCGGGGCCGGAACGCCGGCGCATTTTGCATCTGTACTGAACGAAGGGAGAGCCGATGCGGCGTTGGCCGCTTCCTTGTTCCATGATGGCAAGCTGCGAATTCCTGAGTTGAAGAAGGAATTGCAGTCGTTGAATGTTCCTGTACGATTATGAGAAGAAAGAGGCAATATGCAGGAAACCTTATCGCAAGTGAAGTACGATGAGAGTGGATTGATACCCGCGATCGTTCAGGATTCGGTTACAAATGAAGTATTGATGTTGGCATACATGAATGCAGAGTCATTAAAACGTACGCTTGAATCGGGCGAGACGTGGTTCTGGTCACGCAGCCGCCGGGAGTTGTGGCATAAGGGCGCAACATCTGGGAATGTGCAACGTGTGGTGGAAATTCGCATCGATTGTGATGGCGATACACTGCTAATCCGTGTGCAACCGGCGGGACCAGCCTGTCATACCGGCAATCAAACATGTTTCTATCAAACCTTTAGTCCGTCACACCTGCACTGCAACGAACGCAGTGAGGCGCAAGTGTTGCGAGGGCAGAGCCCGAAGCAATCTCCTGGCAATCGTGTATAAGGAAGACCAGCACAATGAGTATTCAATGGTTGTTTGACGTGATCGAAGAACGCAGGAAGAATCCCTCTGAAAAATCATACACCTCCAGTCTCTTTGCGGAGGGGTTGCCAAAGATCGCGCAAAAAGTGGGTGAAGAGGGTACCGAAGTTGTCGTCGCGGCACTCGCTCAAGATGATCAGCGGCTCATTCAGGAAGTCGCTGACCTGACCTATCACGTGCTCGTGTTATTGTCGGCGCGTGGGATAACACCTGCAGACGTGATAGCTGAGTTAGGCAGGCGTCACAAATAGCTGACGGCTTACTTCGGAATCTGGCTCACATCATACGGCGTGACCTGATAGACATAGTAATTCAACCAGTTCGAGTACAGCAAATTCGCATGTCCGCGCCAGCGGACGGTTGGATGCTGGGTGGGGTCATCGTTGGGGTAATAATTCTTCGGGACGTGGATTGGTAAACCTTTGCTGACATCGCGGTCATATTCGCCCTTGAGCGTGAGCGGGTCATATTCCGAATGGCCTGTGATGAAAAGGTGACGCCCGTCCCGGGAGCCGACGATGTACACGCCCGCCTCGTCTGACTCAGCCAGGATTTGGACCTCAGCCACCTTTTCGATATCCTCGCGTCGGATCTCGGTGTGGCGCGAGTGGGGGGCCAGGAAAATGTCGTCAAAACCGCGCAGAAGCGGAACAGCACCAGAGGCGGGCGTGAGGATGCGGTGCTCGAAGACGCCGAACATTTTGCGCGGCAGGTCATACTTGGGAATGCCGTAGCGATGGTATAGCGCAGCCTGCGCGCCCCAGCAAATATAGAACGCCGATTCCACGTTGCTTTCAGCCCATTCAAAAATCTGCGAGAGTTCTTTCCAATAATCCACTTTATCGAAGGGCATCTGTTCCACGGGCGCACCGGTGACGATCAATCCGTCGAACTTCTCGCCGCGAATGTCGTTGAAGGTGAGATAGTGATTCAGTAAATGGTCGGCATCTGTGTTTTTCGAATCATGCGTGGCGGTGTGCAGCAGTGTTACTTCCACTTGCAGGGCAGAATTGGAGAGCAATCGCAGCAGCTGCGTCTCGGTGGCGATCTTGGTCGGCATCAGGTTGAGAATGGCAACGCGCAGCGCACGGATATCCTGATGCATTGCGCGTTCTTCATCCATGATGAAGATATTTTCCTGTTCAAGCGTGGTACGGGCGGGCAGAGTAGTTGGAATTTTTACGGGCATGGGTTTCTCACCGATGAAGGCAGAAAAATGAAAGCTGAATTTTGCTTCAGACCTTTCATCCCTAATCCTTCATAATTCATCCTTATGCGTTGAGCGCCTGTTCGATGTCCCAGAGAATATCTTCGATATCCTCGAGTCCGATCGACAGACGAATGAAATCCGGGCTGACGCCAGCTGCCTTTTGTTCATCATCTGAAAGCTGTGAATGTGTGGTACTGGCAGGATGGATCGCCAGTGACTTCGCATCGCCGAAGTTGGCCACGTGACTGAACAACTTCAGATTATTGATGAACTTTGCTCCCGCTTCACGCCCGCCTTGCACGCCAAAGCCGAGTACCGCGCTGGGTCCCTTCGGCAGATACTTTTGGGCGCGGGCATAATCGGGGTGATTTGGTAGCCCCGAATAGGTGACCCAGGTGACCTTTGGATGGTCCGACAGATAGTCTGCAACCGCACGCGCGTTCTGGACGTGGCGTTCCATGCGCAGCGATAAGGTCTCCAATCCCTGAATGAACATCCACGAATTGAACGGGGACTGGCAGGTGCCCAGGTCGCGTAGAATGCCGGCCCGGGCTTTCGAGATGAATGCCAGAGGACCAAAATCCAGGGCGTACACAACGTCGTGATACGAAGGATCGGGTGTATTGAAATTCGTGTGTCGTTCGCTGTTGGCCCAATTAAATTTTCCACTATCCACGATGATCCCACCCAGCGACGTGCCATGTCCGCCGATATATTTCGATGTGGAATGCGTGATGAGATGCGCGCCCCACTCGAATGGGCGGCACAGGTAGGGGGTGGCTACTGTATTGTCGATCATCAGTGGCAGATGAAATTCCTCCGCGATCTTTGCCACTTCCTCGAAGGGGAAGATGTTCGCAAGCGGATTGCTGATGGTCTCACCGAAGAGAAGTTTCGTGTTCGGCCGGATGGCACGCCGGAAATTATCCGGGTCAGACGGATCGACCAGCGTTACATCGATTCCCAGGCGCGGGAAGGTGAATTTGAACTGGCTCACCGTCCCGCCGTACAATGTGGAGGAAGAAACGATGTGATCGCCAGCTTCACAGATCGCGAAGATGGCCGTGGTTTGAGCCGCGTGACCCGAGCTGGTCTCCACGGCGCCGATCCCGCCTTCCAGGTCGGCTATGCGTTTCTCGACGACATTCGACGTCGGATTGCCGATGCGTGTGTAGATGTTCCCGGCCTCCTGCAGTGCAAACAGACGTGCAGCCCGGTCCGTACTTTGTAGGTCATACGCCGTGGTCTGGTAGATCGGCACGGCCCGGCTGCCGGTCGTCGCTTCGGGCTCATAGCCCGCGTGCAGCTGCCGGGTAGAGAAGCCAAATTTTCGTTCTGTTGTGAGCATACTACTCTCCTTGACTATGATTTACCCGCCATCAGAAGAGGAATTTTCAGAACTTAAAAAATCACCTCTTCTGAAAGTACAAGAAGAGGTATACGTCTACACCATCCTCTCATCTTCCAGATACGAATGGCATTGCCATTCCTATTTGCCGAATTTGGCACCATTCTCAGTCATCAGTATTCAGTTAGCAGTATTCAGTGACCGCCTGCACTTTGCCACAGGCACATGTGATCACTCTTTACTGTTCACCGATTACCGAACGAGCGGTTGCCGAGGCTTCACAGGGTCGGTCCCTCAGCCTCTCTGGATAAGAGCGAGTATTTAATTGGGCGGTTTATATCACAAAAGATTCTCGCTGACAAGTAGCTCCGCATTATAGATCGACGCGCCAGCCGCGCCGCGTATCGTGTTGTGCGAGAGCACCACGAATTTTAGATCCAGGATGGGATCGCGGCGTACACGGCCGACCACGGTCGTCATGCCTTTTCCGTTCAAGCGGTCGAGGCGCGGCTGCGGCCGATCGGCTTCCTCCCGGACCTCGATGACGGGCCGTGGCGACGAGGGCAATTCCCTGGCTGAGGGCGGCGCGCAGTACTCGCGCAAGGCGCGAATCGCCTCTTCAGGTTCAATGGGATTCGAAAGCGCGATGCTCGCGCAAACGGTATGTCCATCGATCACCGCGACGCGATTCGTGTGAGCACTGAACTGGATATCGGCCAATTCGATCGTATCCGAGTTCAACTTTCCGAGCATCTTACGCGGTTCCCATTCCACCTTTTCCTCTTCGCCGCCGTTTGCCACGTTCGGGATCACGTTGTCCATAATGTCCAACGACGAGACTCCCGGATACCCCGCGCCCGAAAGTGCCTGCAAGGAGACCGCGAACACTTTCTTTACACCAAACGCATTATCAAGCGCCTTGAGCGCAATGGTAAGTCCCGTGCTCGTACAGTTGGGATTCGTGACGATACATCCGCTCCAGCCTCTGTTTTGACGCTGCTGTTTGATCAATTGAATATGGTCGGCATTGATCTCAGGCAGCAGGAGAGGAACATCCTCACCACGTCGATAGGACGATGCATTCGAACATACGGCCGCGCCAGCGTTCGCGAACTGTGGTTCCAGCTCATTGGCAACTTCTGTATGGAGTGCAGAAAAAACGATTTTTGCCTGAACTGCATCTGTGCTTGCAGGAACGACGACCATGTCTTTTGCATACTCCGGCATGGGTGTATCTAATACCCAGCGCGCGGCGTTGGAATACTTTTGCCCCACCGAGCGATCCGACGCGGCCAACGCGACCACCTTGAACCAGGGATGATTGTCTAACAGCGAAATAAATCTCTGACCGACTGAACCCGTCGCGCCGAGGACGGCTACGGGGATTTGAGAGGATGACATAATGATTTCTCCTGTTTATGATGCGATCTTGTACGGTACGGCGGCTGCCGTACCGTACAAGATTATTGATTTATTGAACAATTAACTCATGCAGCGCCCTGACCGCCTTCTCCGTATCCACATGATCGACGACCAGGCTGATCGACACTTCCGATGAACCCTGCGCGATCGCAAGGACATTGACTCCGCTGTCGCCAAGCTGGCTGAAGACCTTGCCCGCCACGCCGATCGTATGACGCATCCCTGAGCCAACCACTGTCACGATCGAAACATCGCCTGTGGACCACACACGGTCAATATCTTCATCTTCGATCTCATGAACAAAGGTCTTTTCCAGCGCATCCAGCACATAAGGAGCTGTTTCAGATGGCACCGCAAAACAAATTGACTGTTCAGAGGAAGCCTGTGTAATGAGTGGGACGCTCGTGCCCGTGGATGCCACCGCGCCAAATGCGCGCGCCGCCACGCCGGGAACACCTAACATGCCGCGTCCTTCGATGGTAACTAATCGCTGCTTGCGAATTGCCGTTACCGCTTTGATGATTTTCTCGGGCTGATGCGCGTTGCCGTTGCTGCCTTCGGCGTGTCCATTGGCGATCAGGCGCGTGCCTGGGTGAGACGGATTGAACGTGTTGCAGATTCGTAATCCAATACCCGCATCCACAACGGGACGGATCGTCTTGGGATGTAATACCTTCGCTCCGTAATATGCCAATTCTGCAATTTCGCCGTAGCTGATCTCGGGCAGAGTCTGCGCTTCAGGCGCAATGCGTGGGTCGGTGGTCATCACGCCATCTACATCGGTCCAGATCCACACATCATCCGCCGGCAGCACAGAGCCTATGATCGCTGCGGTATAGTCACTGCCGCCGCGTCCCAGTGTGGTCGTACTGCCTTCAGGCGTGGCTCCAATAAAACCTGTGGTTATGGGAATAAGTCCTTCATCCATCAATGCATTCAATACCGCCCTGGTCTTTTCTGTAGTTACCCGAAAATCGGGGTGTGCGTTCTGGTAATGCGCATTTGTAACGATAAAGTCTGTGGATTCAACTGCCTTCGCTTTTACGCCTGACTCTAGAGCCACCGCTGCCAGCAAACGGACGCTCATCCGTTCGCCAAGTGAAGCCACGGCATCCATTGCCCGCGGACTTGCTTCACCAAGCACTGCAATCGCTTTGCATAGATCTACAAGAGAAAGGATCAGCACGTTGACATCAGCCTTCACTTCCGCACATCGTCTCTGATCGTGAATAAGAGCATCGATCGCCGAGAAGTGCTTCTCTCGCAGTGTCGATTCGGCCTCGGGCAGCGAATCCACTTTCCCCTGCGCGGCGAGCGATGCGGATCTCAACAGCAAATCCGTCACGCCAGACATCGCCGAAGTGACCACCACTACGCGTGGAAATTCATCCCGCGCATCTTGTATGATCTGGGCTGCCTGTTTCAAGGCGTTGGCGGAACCAACGGACGTGCCTCCAAATTTCATTACTAACGTTTGCTTTGGCATAACGTACTCCTTGGAAGACCTGACATGTCTTCGGGATGACATGGTCGTTTATAGTCTCTGTCCTTGCGGGCAATACTGTTTATCACGGCGCGCATGAGACATGTCAGATCTAAATATCAAGATAACAAAAACGCCCCACGTTTCCGTGAGGCGTTCTGTGTTTTGGTTAACCGTTTACTTCTATCAAATCACCAAGCACAAACTCCTCACGGAGGACCGGGAGGTAGTAGTCATGGTCATCATACCGAAACTGTGCTTGTTCATGGTTGGGCGGTATTCTATGCCAGTGTTCGGAATGAGTCAAGTGTAATTTCGAAATTGGTTGTTCAATTCGAAAGCTTTGTTATCACCTGGTTAAGATTCGCCGAAACGGAAAAATTGTCCCTTGACTTATTTGTGAATAAGCCTATAATCGGGCGAAATACCTATAGACAAATGAACTCGATCTTCGCTCTCTCCCTTATTATCGTCGTCCTTATTGTGGTCCTTATTATTAGGGACCTGATTGTGGTTAGGATGGCACCGGTGAGAGAAAAGAGATAAAACACACCTGCGTAAACGCAAAGAGCCGCCCTAACCACGGGCGGCTCTTTTTATTTTGACCTCACCCCCCGCCCCTCTCCTTCCATAGGAGAGGGGAGTCAAAGGAAAAATGATATGCGTTCGGACACTGTCAAAAAAGGATATGAGAAAGCGCCGCATCGTGCATTACTGCGTGCAACAGGACTGAAAGACGAGGATTTCGATAAGCCATTCGTCGCTATCGTTAACTCCTACGTGGATGTGGTCCCCGGCCATGTGCACCTGCAGGACTTCGGCAAGTTGGTGAAGGACGCCGTGCGGGCCGCAGGTGGTGTGCCATTCGAGTTCAACACCATTGGCGTGGATGATGGTATCGCCATGGGGCATATGGGTATGAAGTACTCACTGCCCTCACGCGAGCTGATCGCCGATTGCGTGGAGACGATGATCGAAGCGCATCGTTTTGATGCGATGGTCTGTATCCCGAACTGCGACAAGATCGTTCCTGGAATGCTGCTTGGAGCGATGCGCGTCAACATCCCGACCATCTTCGTCTCGGGCGGCGCGATGAAAGCAGGGATGACTCCTGAAGGGGAGACGATCGATTTGATCTCTGTGTTCGAAGGCGTGGGGGCGTACTCCGCCGGGAAGATCGACGAAAAACGTTTAACGATTCTGGAAAAATTTGCCTGTCCCTCCTGCGGGTCATGCTCCGGGATGTTCACTGCCAACTCGATGAACTGCCTCATGGAGGCGCTCGGTCTCGCCCTGCCGTTCAATGGTTCCGCTTTGGCGAAGACTCCTGAGCGTGAAGCGTTGGCGCGGCAAGCCGCAGCCCAGGTGATGACTCTGATCGAACGCGATATCAAGCCGCGCGATATCGTCACACCCGAAGCGATTGACGACGCCTTTGCATTAGACATGGCCATGGGCGGCTCGTCCAATACTGTGCTGCATACATTGGCATTGGCGAACGAAGCCGGTGTGGACTATCCCTTGGAACGCATCAACTCTGTGGCAGACAAGGTGCCACATATCTGTAAAGTGAGTCCCGCAGGTAAGTGGCATATGGAAGATGTGCACCGTGCGGGCGGAATCCCTGCCATATTGAATGAAATCCAATGGGGGACGGGTATGCTGCATTTTGACCGTTTGACGGTGACCGGCAAGACCCTCGGGGAATCCATTCAGGGTCACGATATCAAAGATGAAGAAGTCATTCGACGTTACGACAACGCTCACTCTAAGCGCGGTGGGTTGGCGATTCTCTTTGGCAATCTCGCACCGAAAGGCGCGGTGGTCAAAGTGGGCGGCGTCGGCGAAGCCATGATGAAGTTCGAAGGTCCGGCTGTGATCTTTGAGTCGCAGGAAGAAGCGATGGCGGGAATCTTGGGCGGCAAAGTCAAAGCCGGTGATTGTGTGGTGGTCCGTTACGAAGGTCCCAAGGGCGGCCCTGGCATGCAGGAGATGCTTTCACCCACGTCCGCGATCATGGGCATGGGACTCGGCGATAAGGTCGCGTTGATCACGGATGGTCGCTTCAGCGGCGGGACGCGCGGCGCCTGCATCGGTCACGTCTCACCTGAAGCAGCGGCACTCGGCCCGATCGCCGCGCTCCAGCCTGGGGATGTGATCGAGATCGATTTAACGGCCCGCACGCTCGATGTCCGTTTAAGCGAGGAGGAGATCCAGAGCCGCCTAAACGCGCTGCCTCCGTTCCAATCCCGGACCACATCCAAGTGGTTGAAACGTTATTCGTATTTTGTCACCAGCGCCGATACAGGTGCAGTGTTATCAACGGATTTTTAAGCGGATACACGGATAGAAACGGATTCATAGGAGAACTCATGAAGAAAAAAGGTGCAGAAATTGTTTGGGAATGTTTGGTGCGTGAAGGGGTGGAGGTGGTATTCGGCTATCCCGGCGGCGCGAATATGCCGATCTATGATGCGATGCTGAGTTATCCCGTCCATCATGTATTGGTGCGACACGAGCAGGGTGGCGCGCATATGGCAGATGGATACGCGCGTGCGTCTGGAAAAGTTGGCGTGGCGATGGCGACCTCGGGCCCTGGTGCCACAAATCTGGTGACCGGAATTTGTACCGCGATGATGGATTCTGTCCCTGTGGTCTTTATCACCGGGCAGGTTGCGGCGCACTTGATCGGGGGCGATGCCTTTCAGGAAACCGATGTGACCGGTATTACGCTGCCGATCACAAAACACAATTACCTCGTCACGCGTGCCGACCAGATCGCGGAAACACTGCGTGAGGCGTTCTATATCGCCCGCAGTGGACGACCCGGTCCCGTTCTGGTCGATATCTGCAAGAACGCCCAGGTCGATTCGTGTGAGTTCGTGTATCCCGATGAACCGAAATTGGTGGGGTACAAACCGGTGACGCGTTCCCCGCGCAATCTGCTGGATGATGCCGTGGCGTTGATAGAGAAGGCGCATAAACCGATCATCCTGTGCGGACACGGCGTGTTGATGTCACATGCCGAAGAGATGTTGATGCAGTTCGCGGTCAAGACCCAGATACCGGTATCCAGCACACTGCTCGGACTCGGTGCGTTCCCGGCTTCGCATCCGTTGAGCCTGGGCATGATGGGCATGCATGGCGAAGCCTACGCCAACCTTGCCATCCAAAATTCCGATTTGATCCTGGCTTTCGGAATGCGCTTCGACGACCGTGTGACCGGCACATTGAAAACGTACGCACCGAAAGCGAAGAAAATTCACATCGAAATCGATCCGTCTGAAATTCATAAGAATGTTTTTGTAGATGTTCCCCTGGTCGGTGACGTAAAGACAGTCGTAAGTGACCTGATCCCGCTTGTCGACGAATACGACCACGATGCCTGGCTGCAAGAGATCGACGGCTGGAAGAACGAAGTCGATTCACGCTCGATCATGAATTGGGAAGACGATGGCAAGTTGTATGTGGCGCATCTCATTGCGGATATATGGAAAGCAACCGATGGCGGCGCCATTGTCACAACCGACGTGGGCCAGCATCAGATGTGGGCGGCGCAATACTATCAACTGGAAAAACCGAATCGCTGGCTCACCTCCGGCGGCGCGGGGACGATGGGCTTCGGTCTCCCCTCAGCCATTGGCGCGTGGTTCGCAGCCAAGGACCAGGAGATCTGGGCGATCGCGGGCGACGGCGGATTCCAGATGACTGCCGCTGAACTGACGACCGCTGTACAGGAGGGCGCGAACGTAAAGGTGGCCATCATGAACAATAACTTCCTCGGCATGGTGCGCCAGTGGCAGGAGTTCTTCTTCGAGAAGCGCTATTCCGCTGTGAATATGCTGACGCCTGACTTCGTGAAGCTCGCCGATGCACATGGAGTCCCCGCACGGCTCGTGACCAAACGCGAAGAAGTAGACGATGCCATCGAATGGGCGCGCAAGACGAAGGGTCCGGTGGTGCTGGAGTTCCGTGTGGAGCAGGAAGACGCCGTGTACCCCATGGTCCCTGCCGGTTCGGCGCTGCATGAAATGATCAGGAGACCGGTCAAGCAGGTTCGGTGAAATACTTCGCCTGAAAACTTCGCCACTTTCCACTTTCCATTGAACCGGAACTGGAAAGTGGAAAGTGGATGGACGAGATTGGAAAGAGGAAACTATGAATTACACCTTCATCGCATTAGTAGAAAACAAGCCTGGCGTGTTGAACCGTGTCGCATCGCTGTTCCGACGCCGCAATTTCAACATCGAGTCTCTGGCTGTTGGACGCACAGATGACCCGGATGTCTCGCGCATGACCATTGTGGTCGACTGCCCGAACGGAGATGTGGATGCTCATCGCATCGAAGCGAATTTGTACAAGCTGGTCAACGTGATCGACGTGCAGGACGTTACGCATCAACCTTCGGTGACCCGCGACCTGGCCTTGATCAAGGTCAAGGTCGTACCGGAACGGCGGGCCGAAGTCAATGGGCTGGCCGAGATCTTCCGCGCCCGCATCGTGGACGTGGCATTTGATTCGGTCATCGTGGAAGTCACCGGCACCGAGGACAAGATCGAGGGCATGATCGAACTCCTGCGCCCGATCGGTATCGTGGAAATGGTCCGCACGGGACAGGTCTCGATGACCCGCGGCGTCAACGATGGTGTGCGCCGTATGCCAGGCATGAACGAACGCCGCTATGACGATGTATCCGTCGCGGCGATGGTGCCGTAGTTAGGACGTCCGGTGGTCGAGTGGTTCCGAGCGGATGCGAGGAACATACACGTGCACCTCACTGCGTTCCGTGCAGTGCAGGTGTCGAGACCACCAGGATTCAAGTTACTTTTTGTTTGAATCAAACTGGTGGTCTCGATATGCCCGACGAACACGGGGCTACTCGACCACCGAGGTAAACATAACAGGAGAAATCATTCATGGCAAAAATTAATTTTGGTGGTACAGAAGAGGAAGTGGTAACACGCGGAGAATTTCCGCTCGAGAAGGCTCGTGAAGTTTTGAAAGACGAGGTCGTGGCAGTGTTGGGCTATGGCGTGCAGGGACCGGCGCAGGCGATGAACATGCGCGACAACGGCATCCACGTCATTGTCGGTCAGCGCCAGGGCACGAAGAACTGGGATCGCGCCATTGCCGATGGCTGGGTGCCCGGTGAAACGCTGTTCTCGGTGGAAGAAGCCGCCGAGCGCGGGACGGTCATCCAGTATCTATTATCAGATGCGGGACAGCGCTCGCAGTGGCCCAAGATCGTGGAATGCCTTGGCGAAGGCGACATGCTGTACTTCTCGCATGGATTCTCAGTGACCTTCAAAGATGATACCGGAGTCATCCCCCCTCCACATGTGGATGTGGCTCTCGTCGCGCCGAAGGGATCGGGCACCAGTGTACGCCGTAACTTCCTGGCAGGCAGCGGCATCAACGCCAGCTTTGCGGTCCATCAGGATTTCACAGGTAAAGCAAAAGAACGTGCGATCGCGCTGGGCATTGCCATTGGCGCGGGATATTTGTTCCCAACCACCTTCAAGAACGAAGTCTACAGTGACCTGACCGGTGAACGCGGCGTCTTGATCGGCGCCCTCTCAGGTGTGATGGAAGCGCAATACAACGTCCTGCGCAAGAATGGACATTCTCCCTCTGAAGCGTTCAATGAAACCGTCGAAGAATTGACCCAGTCGCTGATTCGTCTCGTGGGAGAGAACGGCATGGATTTCATGTATGCCAACTGTTCCACCACTGCGCAGCGCGGCGCGCTCGACTGGCATGCGCGTTTTCGGGATGCGGTCGCGCCTGTATTCGATGAATTGTACGAGTCAGTCAAGAGTGGCAACGAGGCCCGTATCACCCTCGAAGCCAACAGCCGGCCGGATTATCGCGAACAACTGGAGAAAGAACTCGCCGTGTTCCGGGATTCAGAAATGTGGCAGGCCGGTGCGGCGGTGAGGTCGTTGCGGCCGGAGAATTGGACAAGTCAGTAATTGGTACATAGTGATTAGTAATTTCGATTTACCAATTACTAATTACCAAAGCGAAGGAACAAACTTATGACAGCGAACAATTACGTTAAGATCTTTGACACCACCCTGCGCGATGGAGAACAATCTCCAGGCGCGACCATGACCTCTGCTGAAAAATTGGAGGTGGCGCGGAACCTGGCCCGGATGGGCGTCGACATCATCGAAGCAGGATTCCCGGCCGCCTCGCCCGATGACCTGGAAGCCGTCCGCCGGATCGCGCTCGAAGTGGGCCGCCCAGCTGTCGGTGAGTCTGACGCGAAGGTTCCTGTGATCGCCGGGCTGGCGCGGGCAAACAAATCCGATATCGATAAAGCCTGGGAAGCCATCCAGGGAGCTGCGAAGCCGCGCATCCATACCTTTCTTGCCACGTCTGCCATCCACATGAAGCACAAGTTAAAAATGGATCCCGAAGAAGTGGTACAGCGTGTTTCCGAGATGGTCGCCTATGCAAAGTCCAAGTGTCAGGATGTGGAGTTTTCGCCGGAAGATGCGGGTCGCTCTGACCCCGAATTTCTGTACGTTGTGTTAGGCGAAGCGATCAAAGCCGGCGCAACCACGTTGAACATTCCCGATACTGTGGGATATACCACGCCTGATGAATATTTCGCCTTGATCGACGGCGTCATCCGAAATACGCCGGGGATGCATGATGGCATTACGGTCTCGGTCCATTGTCATGATGACCTGGGAATGGCAACCGCGAACGCACTGGCAGGAATCCGGGCCGGTGCGCGTCAGGCAGAAGTGACTGTCAATGGGATCGGCGAACGCGCCGGCAATACGTCGATGGAAGAAGTGGTGATGGCGTTGAAGACTCGCAAGCCGATCTATGGTTTGGAAACCGGGATCGAAACGCAGCAGATCTCGCGCATCAGCAAACTGGTGAGCAATTACACAGGTATCGTCGTGCAGCCCAATAAAGCGATCGTCGGTGCGAATGCATTCGCACATGAAGCAGGTATCCATCAGGATGGAATGCTCAAGCACCAAACCACATACGAGATCATGCGCCCGGAAGATGTGGGAGTCAACCAGTCGAAGCTCGTGATGGGAAAACACTCGGGGCGTCACGCCTTGAAGAACCGCCTTGCCGAGATGGGACACTCGCTGGATGAGGTCGAACTCGATAAAGCCTTTGCGCGATTCAAGGAAGTAGCAGACCGCAAGAAGGTTATTACCGATGTGGATCTCGAAGCGTTGATCGCGGACGAATTCTATCGCCCGCGCGACGTGTACTTCCTGGATGGAATGCAGGTGACCTGCGGCACCATGGGTATGCCTACCGCCACGGTCCGCCTCAAGGGGCCAGACGGCAAGGTGCACATCCATGCAGCGATGGGTTCCGGGCCGGTCGATGCCGCCTATAAAGCCATCGATCACATCGTCAAGACGCCGAATACCTTACTTGAATTCAACGTCCACGCGATCACGGAAGGCATCGACGCGCTCGGTGAAGTGACTGTCCGCATTCAGGGGCAGAACGGCCTGCACACGATGGACGCGCAAAGCGAAGTCGTCTATCAGCGCGTTTTCGGCGGGCATGGCGCGGACACAGATATTATCGTTGCCAGCGCAAAAGCGTATCTCAACGCTCTCAACAAACTGATCATCGCACAAACAGAAGGGCTCGAACCCGTCCATGAGAATCATAACCATGGCGTCATGTTGGGATAATTTTTTCAAACCTGACAGGTTTCCTGCGCGCCTTTCCCATTCTCAATCCTTGCGCGGACAGAGACCGTCGCTGATTATCGTCTCGCGAGAACCTGTCAGGTTTTTCACTCAAAGGAGAGATCACCATGAATACATCGAACGAATACCAGGACGATACCGGCAACTCTGCATATAACCCCTTCCCGGAACCGCAGACGATCCCGTCTGGCTGGGACATGAGCGAATTCATTTCCGCAACGCAGGTTGATTCTGTTATGGACGAGGAAGACGCAAACGAAAGCTAATCATGTCGTTGCGAGGAGCGTTCTTTGCGACGACACCGTACTTGCGCTCGGTGCAAGTGAGCAATCTCCAATATTCCAGGAGATTGCTTCGGGCGGAAGTTCACCGCCCTCGCAACCACATCAATGTGACTTATGCCAAAAACCTTATTCCAAAAAATCTGGGACTCGCACGTCGTCACCGAACAGGATGGCGCGCCGGCGGTCCTCTACATTGACTTGCACCTCGTCCACGAGGTGACATCGCCGCAAGCCTTCACCGGCCTGCGCCAGCGCGGACTCAAGGTCCGACGCCCCGACAAAACTCTTGCCACGATGGATCATTCCATCCCCACAACGCCGATTGACGTCCCGATCGCGGACGCGCTGGCCGCGGCGCAGATCAAGCAGATGGAAGTCAACGCCGCCGAATTCGGCATTACCTTGCACGGCATGACCAGCCCGCATCGCGGCATCGTACATGTCATCGGCCCCGAACTGGGACGTACGCAACCAGGCATGACTATTGTGTGCGGCGACAGTCACACCGCAACACATGGAGCCTTCGGCGCTCTGGCCTTCGGCATCGGCACATCCGAAGTGGAACATGTCCTTGCGACGCAGTGTCTCTTGCAGAAGAAGCCAAAGACGTACGAAGTGCGCGTCGACGGCACACTCGCAAAAGGTGTGTCTGCAAAAGACATCATCCTTGCTCTTATTGCCAGGATCGGAGTTGGCGGTGGGACGGGTCATGTCTTTGAATACACTGGGTCTGCCATTCGCGCTTTGACGATGGAACAGCGCATGACGGTCTGCAATATGTCCATCGAAGGCGGGGCGCGCGCCGGAATGGTCGCACCCGATGATACGACGTTTGAATATCTGCACGGACGTGAGTTCGCGCCGAAAGGCGAAGAATGGGACAAAGCCATTTCCAAATGGCGCGCTCTGCCCACCGATGAAGGCGCGGTCTATGACAAGTCCATCACGCTCAACGCCTCCGAGCTTGAACCGATGATCACTTACGGCACAAATCCTGGCATGGGCATGCGCATCACCGATCGCGTTCCGACTGCTGACTCATTTGCAGAAGCCTCTCAAAAAGCCGCCTTTGAAAAAGCGATCACGTACATGGGACTGCAACCCGGTCAGTCGCTGCTGGGTCAAAAGGTGGATGTGGTCTTCATAGGTTCCTGCACAAATTCCCGAATTTCCGATCTACGTCTCGCGGCGAATTTCCTCAAAGGCAGGAAGGTTGCTGACAATGTTCGGGTTATGGTTGTTCCCGGCTCTCAGGATGTAAAGAAGCAAGCCGAACAGGAAGGACTCGACAAGGTCTTTAAGGAGTCCGGCGCCGAGTGGCGCGAAGCTGGCTGCAGCATGTGTATTGCGATGAATGGCGACCAGCTCCAGCCAGGCCAGTACGCAGTTTCAACAAGCAATAGAAACTTCGAAGGCCGCCAGGGTAAAGGCGGACGAACCTTCTTAGCAAGTCCGATTACTGCTGCGGCTTCTGCGGTCACTGGTGCCGTCACAGATCCGCGAACGATGCTGGGGTAGGTCTGTATGCAGGTAGACGGGTACACACGTATGTACCTGTCTACTTGTGTACTTGTTTACAAGGACACTCATGATCACTGACGAAGTTTGGAAACTGCCTGACATTGTCAATCGCTATCTTTCCTATCGCGGCGCGATCCCGTTGGCGAAGGAACAAATAGGCGTGATGATGTCGATCCTTAAATCCAGGGAGCAGCCTGTACAACGTTTCTTCGATCTTGGCTGCGGCGACGGTATCCTGACTGCGGCGATCCTGGGCGAGTATCCGGCGGCGCAAGGTGTGCTGGTCGATTTCTCGATGCCCATGTTGGAACAAGCCCGCCAGCAGCTCAAGGAGTACGAGTCCCAACTTGCCTTCGAGGACCTGGATTATGGCAACCCCATCTGGACCAGGCAGATGATGGCATATGCGCCGTTCGATACCGCCGTTTCAGGATACTCCATCCATCACCAGCCAGATGAACGTAAACGCGAAGTGTACGCGGAAATCTATTCGCTACTCAAACCCGGCGGATGGTTCATCAACATTGAGCATGTCTCGTCTGCAGCGCAGTTGAACATTGACCTCTTCGAGCGTCATTACACGTCCGCCCGCTATGCGATGGAAAAACAAAACGGCGGTACGCGCACATTGCACGAGGTCGCCGAGGAATATAAGCACCGGCCCGATAAAGCCGCCAACATTCTCGCCTCGACAGAACTCCAATGTGACTGGCTTCGCGAGATCGGCTACGAAGAAGTGGATTGCTACTTCCGCATCTTTGAACTTGCAGTGTTTGGTGGAAGGAAACCGCAGTAGCGCCGGTGGTCGAGTACGAAGGTACCGAGACCACACCCCGAGATGGAAAATGTATCTATTTGTGCTGGTCTCGATATGCCCGCCGCAAGGAGCGCTTCGGGCTACTCGACCAGCGAGGAAAAATAATTAATTATGGCTCAATTCACAACTCTCACTTCCCGCATGATCGCACTTCCCGTCAACGACATCGACACGGATCAGATCATTCCGGCGCAATTCCTAAAGGTCACCGATAAGAACGGTCTGGCGGACGCGCTCTTTTTCCACTGGCGCTACAACGACGACAAATCGCCGAAGGGAGACTTCATCATCAACAAGCCCGAGTCGAAGGGTGCACAGATCCTGTTAGCCGGTGACAACTTCGGCTGCGGGTCGAGCCGGGAACATGCTCCCTGGGCATTGACCGCCTACGGCTTCCGGGCCGTGATCTCCACATCCTTTGCGGATATCTTCCGCAGCAACTCGCTGAAAAATGGACTCATCCCGATCATCGTGGATGAACAGACTCACAAGATGCTCTTCGACCTTGCGGAAGAAGCGCCTCGCGCCGAGCTGACTGTTGACCTGGATGCCCAAACCGTTTCCTTCCCTGCGGGCTCGTTCACCTTCCCGATCGACGCGTTCAGTAAGGCTTGCTTGTTGAACGGCGTGGATGAACTCGGCTACATCATGGGCTTTGAAAATGAGATCGCCGCCTACGAGCAAAGATCGTAATTGGTAATTACCACTTATCAATTACAGAAAGTACCAACATGGCTTTACCCCTTATACAGATCTACGACACCACGCTCCGCGATGGAACTCAATCGGAAGGCTTTACGCTTTCAGGTAACGACAAGGTCCGCATCGCTCAAAAATTGGACGAACTCGGGGTTGCGTTCATCGAAGGCGGCTGGCCGGGGTCGAACCCGAAAGATGTGGAATTCTTCGAACGAGCCCGCGATATGCAATGGAAGACTGCGCTCATCGCCGCGTTTGGCTCCACCTGCCGCGTCAAAGGCGGACCAGAGGACGACGCCAACATCAAGGCATTGCTTGATTCGCAAACCCCCGTCTGCACAATCTTCGGCAAGACCTGGACTCTGCATGTCAAAGAAGTGTTGCAGACAACGCATGAAGATAACCTGCGAATCATCGAACAGTCTGTGGCGTATCTAAAGGACAACGGTAAACGCGTCATCTATGATGCTGAACATTTCTTCGATGGCTACAAGGCAGACCCATCCTATGCGCTTGAAACATTACGTGCCGCCATTCGCGGCGGTGCGGAGACGGTTGTCTTGTGTGATACCAATGGCGGCACATTGCCCTGGGACCTGGAGCGTATCGTCTGCGAGTTGAAGCCGTTGCTCGATCATCCCTTTGGGATTCATACGCATAATGACTCGGAGTGCGCCGTTGTCAATTCGTTGACTGCGATCCGCCACGGCGCCATACAAGTTCAGGGGACGATCAATGGCGTGGGCGAACGCTGCGGCAATGCCAATCTTGTCTCGATCATGGCTGACCTTGAGTTGAAGATGGGCTATGAATGTCTGCCGAAGGGAAACATCCAGCATTTGTATGACCTGTCTCATTTTGTAGCTGAAGTGGCGAACATCACGCCCGATGAGCACTTGCCGTTCGTAGGCAAATCTGCCTTTGCGCATAAGGGCGGGGTGCACGTTGCTGCTACTCGTCGTTCGCCGCAGTCCTATCAACATGTGGAGCCTGAACGGGTCGGCAACAAAATGCGTGTCGTTGTCTCCGATCTTTCGGGGCGCGGCAATTTGCTGAGCAAAGCCGAAGAACACGGCGTGGAAGTGGATGGCACCGAAGTTGTTCCCATTCTCAATGAGATCAAGGAACTTGAAGCGCGCGGCTTCTCGTTCGAAGCAGCCGAAGCCTCCGTGGCAATTATGCTCAAACGCCAGGAATATGGATACAAACCACCGTTCGAGTTAATTGACTTCTTCGTCAACGTGGAACACCGGCAGGGGCGCGGCATATTTGCCGAAGCCATGGTCAAGGTCCGTGTGCAGGGCGAGGTGCTCCATACGGCTGCCGAAGGCAACGGTCCTGTCAACGCGTTGGATCTCGCGTTACGCAAGGCGCTGAAAGACTATTACCCGCGCATCGAGAATTTCCACTTGTCAGATTACAAAGTCCGCATCTTGGACTCGGACCATGGCACCGAAGCCATCACGCGCGTCCTGATCGACACGCGCAATTCCACCTCGCGCTGGAGCACAGTCGGCGCCGGGACGAATATCATCGAAGCCAGCTGGCGCGCGCTGGCCGATTCGATGGAGTACGGATTGATGGTGGCGCATTAATTACAAATTACGAATTACTTCCTGCGTATGCTGGTAATTGGTAATTCGTAATTTCTGAACTGGAGACTCTCTTTGAACTTCAACATCACCCTCCTCCCCGGCGATGGCATTGGACCCGAAGTGGTCACAGAAGCCGTGCGCGTGCTGGATGTGATCGCCAGCAAATGCGGTCACACCTTTAATTTCCAGGAACGCCTGATGGGCGGCTGTTCCATCGACAAATACGGTTCCTCGCTCACCGACGAGACTCTCGCCGATTGTCAGGCATCAGACTCCGTTTTGCTCGGCGCGGTTGGCGGACCGAAATGGGATGACCCAAATGCCAAAGACCGCCCCGAACGCGGCTTGCTCGCGCTCCGCAAGGGACTTGGTGTGTTCGCCAATTTGCGGCCTGTAAAAGTGCACCCGGCATTGATCGATGCGTCTCCGCTCAAACCAGAGAAACTGCAAGGCGTGGATATCCTTGTCATTCGCGAGTTAACCGGCGGACTGTACTTCGGTCAACCCAAGATGCGCGAGATGACCGAGAAAGGTCAGCGCGGTGTAGACACGCTCGAATATTATGATTTCGAGATCAAGCGTATCGTTGAACTTGCGTTCGAGCTTGCGAAGGGACGGAAGAAAAAGGTCATGTCGGTGGATAAGGCGAATGTGCTCGAGTCGTCCCGGCTCTGGAGACAGATCGCGACAGAAGTTGGGAAGGATCATCCCGAGATCACGCTCGAACACCAACTCGTCGATAGCGCCGCGATGAAGCTGATCACGGGGCCCGCTTGGATGGATGTGATGGTGACCGAGAATATGTTCGGCGATATCCTCACAGACGAAGCGTCTGTGTTGGCGGGGTCGATGGGGATGCTGCCGTCGGCCAGTTTATCGGAAACAGGCATCGGCTTATATGAGCCGATCCACGGGTCCGCACCCGATATTGCTGGCAAGGGAATCGCAAATCCTGTTGGTACAATTCTATCCACAGCGTTGATGTTGCGTTATTCGCTGAAGCTGGAAGAGGGAGCACGGATCATTGAACATGCCGTCGATGCCGCGATCACGAATGGCGCCCGTACAGCAGACCTCGGCGGTACGTTGACAACCCGTCAGATGGCGGATGAGATCATCAAATATTTGTCGGGATGACCATGTCGGGATGACCATGTCGGGATGACCATGTCGGGATGACCCTTGCGGTCATCCATTACAACATAAAAATCAGGATAAGGGCAAGCCCTATCCCCACAAAGGAGAAGAGTCATTATGGGAATGGAATCCAAATATCTCTGGATGGACGGCGAAATGGTGGAGTTCGAGAAGGCCACCGTGCATGTGCTCACGCCGGCATTGCACTATGGCGCGGCGGTGTTCGAAGGCATCCGAGCGTATAACACCGATAAAGGACCGGCCGTCTTCCGTTTGACAGAGCATGTGGAGCGCCTGCTCGATTCGGCGCATATTTTCGGTGTTCGCGACATGCCATTCACAGTCGAACAGGTTGTGAAGGCCGTCAAAGATACGGTGCGCGCCAATGGCTTCAGCGATTGTTACATCCGGCCGCTGCTATACATCAAAGGCGGCGCCTGGAACCTGAACATCGATGCGGGAACACCATCGCTCGCCATCGCCACATGGCAATGGAGTAACTATCTCGGCGAGGATGCACTCGCAAAGGGAATACGCGCCAATATTTCATCGTACACGCGCCATCATCCGAACGTGAGCATGACCAAGGCTAAGATCGCTGGGAATTATGTGAACAGTTTCCTTGCCAAAACAGAATCGGAACGCCTCGGCTTCCAGGAAGCGATCATGCTCGACCCGCAGGGCTATATTGCCGAATGCACTGGTGAGAACATGTTTGTCGTTCGCCATGGCAAATTGATCACGCCGTCCACAGCGCCGGTGCTGGAGGGCATCACACGTCACACGATCCACACAATTGCAAAGGATCTGGGATACAGTGTGCTCGAACAGCCGATCTCGCGCGACCAGTTATACAGCGCCGAGGAGGTATTTGTGTGTGGCACCGCAGCAGAAGTCATCGGTTTGAGCGAGATCGATTTCCGCAAGGTCGGTGATGGAAAGACTGGCCCGATCACACGTGCCATCCAAAAGGTGTACCACGATGCCATCCGCGGCAAGGTGGATCAGTATGCCAGCTGGTGTGAGTGTGTATAGCGCTTCTCAGGGAAACAGACCGACGAATACTCGGTCTGTTTTTTTTCGAGTTAGCGCCCGTCATTGTCCCTGCGGGACGCAGCGAAGCAATCTTACATGAATTTACAAAGGAGAATTGCGTAAAAGATTGCTTCGTCGGGCATCCTTCGACTGCGCTCGACGAACACTCGCTCCGCTCAGGATGAGCCTCCTCGCAATGACGAATAATGATTGAATGTTTTTGATACAATCGCTCGAAAACACTCTTATCTGTTGTAGAGGCCATTGACATAATGATCTTGAATTCATCCTCCGTTGAACTCCTGTTGAAAGAAATGGGCGAGACGGGAAAACAGTTATCTGAAATAGGAGCCACCGAGGGCGCGGCAGGAAATCTGTCGATCTGTGTGCGGGATACGCTGGAAGTCCGTGAATTCTTTCCGCAAATTAACGTGATCGATTTGCCAACCCCCGCGCCGGACCTGGTGGGCGCTACCATCCTTGTGACGGGCTCAGGCAGGCGTCTGCGTGATATTGCCGAAGCGCCGCTGGACAACCTGGCCGCCATCATCGTCGAACAAGGCGGCAAAACGGGCAGAATGTTCACCGCCGTGAACACTCCATTTAGGCGAGTGACCAGTGAATTCAATTCACATCTTGCCGTGCATCACGACCAGATGCGCTCACGGCCGATCAAATCACATGCAATGGTGCATGCCCAACCGAAGCACCTTACGTTTCTCAGTCATCTCGCGAAATACCAGAATCAAACATATCTCAACTCGCATTTGATGCGCTGGCAGCCGGAGACGATCCTGAATTTCCCCGAAGGCGTGGGGATCCTGCCGTTCCTGGCTCCCGGTTCTGTCCATCTCATGCTCGAAACGATGCTGTGCCTGCGCGACCATAAGCTCGTGATCTGGTCTCAGCACGGCGTGATGGCGCGGGCAGACGGGTCGATCCTCCATGCGTTGGATCTGGTGGAATATGCCGAAGCGGCCGCGCATTATGAGGTTTTGAACCTGCTTACGGGGGCCGCAAGTGCCGGAATCAGCCCGGAAAACATCCGTGCAGTGGCAGAATCGTGGAGTATTAAGCAGAAAATCGTCTGAAAAAGTACACAGGTAGACAGGTAAACACGTATGCACCTGTCTACCTGCGTACTTGTCTACTTGTGTACTTGTTCACTTTAGCCACGCTTGCAAGTCTCTGGGTTTAAGTCTATACTTCGCCTACCGTTGGTGCTGCAAAAAGCCAAGCTTTGTGTGAATTTGAAGATCAAAATGGAATACAGGTGGTACCGCTTTGGTACTTCGCAATCTTTCGACCAAAGGAGAGCTAGCCATGGCAACTGTTCGCGATATGATCCGCAGGAAGGGCGGTGAAATTTTCGGAGTACATCCCGATGCCACGGTGTATGACGCCCTGCAATTGATGGCAAAGCACAACACTGGGGCACTGCTTGTGCTGAACGGTAATGAGATGGTGGGAATTGTGACGGAGCGCGACTGTGTTCGCAAAGTGGATCTGAAAGGCAGATCGGTGCAGGACACAAAAGTCAGCGAGATTATGACTGCCGATGTCATCACGGTCGATTGTGATCAGCCGCTGGAGGAATGCGAAGCCCTCATGATCGAAAAGAGTATCCGTCACCTGCCGGTGTACGATGGCGGAAAACTGGCCGGGCTGCTCTCGGTACGCGACGTGATGCGTGAAATGATCGAAATCCAACAGATGATGTTATCGCAGCTCGAACGGTATATCACCGGCGGCGGCCGATGAGTCGTATTGCCTCTTTTAAACTTTCAATGGAGCAAGCGGGATGATCATTCCTGAGTGGACGATCGCAGAGCTGCAGGAGAAAATGGAATCAGGCGAGCTGTCATCCCGTCGGATCGCCGAGTTGTTTCTGGAGCGCATCCAGGAAATCGATAAGGATGGGCCGTATATCAACTCGGTCATTGAGATCAATCCCGATGCACTGGAGATCGCCGATACGCTGGACGCCGAGCGCAAGGCAGGCAAAACGCGCGGCGCGCTGCATGGAATTCCCATTCTCATCAAAGACAACATCGATACGAATGACAGGATGCAGACCACGGCGGGTTCCCTGGCGCTGGAAGGGAACATCGCTGGAAAGGATGCATTCGTCGTCAGGCAATTGCGCAGATCAGGCGCACTGATCCTGGGCAAGACGAACTTAAGTGAATGGGCAAACTTCCGCGGCAAACGCTCAGTCAGTGGATGGTCGTCACGCGGCGGCTTGACGCGTAATCCCTACGCGCTGGATCGGTCTGCCTGCGGTTCCTCTTCGGGATCGGGCGCGGCCGTGGCAGCCAATCTTTGCGCGGCGGCTGTCGGGACCGAGACTGACGGCTCGATCATTTGTCCGTCGCAGACCAACGGCATCGTCGGCATTAAACCCACACTCGGCGCCATCAGCCGCAGCGGGATCATTCCCATCGCGCACAGCCAGGATACGGCCGGCCCCATGGCGCGCACCGTGGCAGATGCCGCGATCCTGCTCGGGGCCATGACTGGAGTCGATAGCGCTGACTCAGCGACACGGCTGAGCAGGAAGCGGGCGTTCAATACCTACACAAAGTTCCTCGACCGCGACGGGCTCAAAGGCGCACGAATTGGCGTCGCAAGGAATATGGCCGGGACGAATCCACGTATTACGAAAGTATTCGATTTTTGCATAGAAGTGATGAAGAAGCTCGGCGCGGAGGTGATCGACCCGGCCGATGTTCCCAACTTTGATAAATTCGGCAAGACCGAACTGGACGTTCTGCACTATGAGTTCAAGGCAGATCTCAACAAATATCTAAAGTCGCTTTCGGACGGTGTGCTGGTTCGCTCGATGGAAGATGTGATCAAATTCAACGAAGAGAACAGTGATAAGGTGATGCCATATTTTGGCCAGGAACACATGATCGCCGCCCAGGAGAAGCCATCGCTCGGCGCTAAGAAATACAAGGAGGCGTTGGCGAAGAATCATTCATTGGCGCGTACCCGAGGCATCGACGCCGCCATGCGCAAGCACAAACTCGATGCGATTGTCGTGCCCTCCGGCGGCCCTGCGTGGATGATCGACCTGGTGAACGGTGACTCGATCAACTGGGACATGGAGAGTACGTCGCCCGCGGCAGTAGCGGGGTATCCGCATATCACCGTCCCCGCGGGATATGTGTTCGGCTTGCCGGTGGGTCTCTCCTTCTTTGGCAAGGCCTGGCAGGAGCCTACCCTGATCAAGTTTGCCTACGCATTCGAGCAGGCAACCCAGCTTCGGAGAATGCCAAGGTATTTGCCGAGCGCGAATCTGAATCCGTAAAGATTCGCCACAAATGCACTGAGGCTCAGAGAAGAAATTCTAAAAGCACTGTGTTCCAGCCCTGCCATCACGAACTTACTGACGAACGACGACTAAATCCACGGGCGACGATCCCTGAGTTCAAGGCGTGCGCGGTGCAGGTCTTGCCAGCGCGGGGAGATGAGTTGCCGAATCCGGACGTAGTGGTATCTTGAGGAAGATACTAAAAATAGAACTCCGAGAGTTTTTCGAAGCAGATCTCGGAGTTCTATCTATTGCGCCATGGCCGTTGGCTGAATCGTGGACGGGCAAACTTCCACATGGAGATACTTTTGGCATTCGTTCAACGTCCAGGCGCGTGTCAGGCGCGTGCGAGCCAGAGCAACCAGTTCTTCAATGGAACTAGCATAGATACCCACGCTTTTGTTCGAACTGGCCGCCAGACGTGAACCATCCGGGCTGAAGGCGATATTCAGGAAGATCAGATAAGGAGTAGTGGGGCGGCTTAAGGTAAAAAGTTCCCGGCCGGTGGCCGCGTCCCACACTTTGGCCATGCCATCGTCACTGGCGGTAGCCAGTCGCTTGCCATCCGGGCTGAAGGCGATGCTGTTGACCCAACCCGTGTGACCGGTTAGGGTGAGCAATTCCTGGCCGGTAGCCGCGTCCCAAACTTTGGCCATGCCAGCACGTGGGCCGTCGCTGCCGGCAGTTGCCAGGCGTGACCCATCCGGGCTGTAAGCGATGCTCAAGACCTGGCCTGGATCGCCGATCAGGCTGATCAATTCCTGGCCAGTGTTCGCATCCCAAACAATAGCAATTCCTGATTCAACTCCTGAACCGGCAGCTGCGAGGCGTGACCCATCCGGGCTGAAGGCAAGGCTGTCGAAAAGCACCGTATCGACGGTCAGGCTAAGCAATTCCTGGCCGCTGGCTGCGTCCCACACTTTGACTGTCCCGTTCTGACTGACAGTTGCCAGGCGTAAACCATCTGGGCTGAATGCGAAGGCATTGAATTCTTCAGCATGGCCGGCAAGCAGTTCCTGGCCGGTGGACGCGTCCCACACTTTGACTGTCCCGTTGTTATTGCTGGCAGTCACCAGACGTAAACCATCTGGGCTGAACGCGACGCTGTTGACTGCCTCGGTATCGGCGACCAGGGTGAGCAGTTCCTGGCCGGATGCCGTGTCCCACACTTTGGCCGTGCCATCACGACTGGCAGTCGCCAGGCGCTCCCCGTTTGGGCTGTACGTGATATCGGTGACGAAATCGGTATGGCCGGCCAGCATGATCCAGAGAAATTCTTCGCCGATCGCCACGTTCCACACCTTAGCTGTCTTATCTGCGCTGACCGTTGCCACATGAGAACCATCTGGGCTGAAGGTAATGCCGTTGACCCCGCCAGAATGACCGGCCAGGGTCAATAGCGTTTTGCCGGTGGACGCGTCCCACACTTTGGCCGTGCCATCATCGCTGGCGGTCACCAGGCTTAAACCATCCGGGCTGAAGGCGATATCGTTGACGGAGGCTGTATGCCCGGTGAGGGTTAGTAGTTCGTTTCCGGTGACCGCGTCCCACACCCTGGTATTCTCGGCAGCGATCCCTGCCCCCGCGCCGAGAATATCTGCGCCGGCGGCTGCCAGGCGTGTACCATCCGGGCTGAAGGCTACGCTGAGGATCTGAAGCTCTCCATTTGCCTGCCCTCTCAAAGAAAGTAGTTCCTGTCCATTGGTCGCATCCCATACTTTGATCGTGCCATCGAGGCTGGCGGTCGCCAGCCTTAAACCGTCCGGGCTGTATGTGATTTCGGTGACCTGGCTGGAATGACCGGTCAGGGAAAGAAGTTCCTGCCCGCTGGCAGCGTCCCATACCTTGGCGGTTCCATCTGACGCGGCAGTCGCCAGGCGAAAACTTGTCGGGCTAAAGGCGACGCTCAAAACTGCATCAGCAGCGGACAGGCTGAGCAATTCCTGGCCGGTGGTCGCATCCCATACTTTGACCGTTCCATCGGAACTGGCGGTCGCCAGGCGGGAACCATCCGGGCTGAAAGCGATGCTGTTGACCCAGGTGGAGTGACCCGCAAGAGTGAGCAATTCCTGGCCAGTAGTCGTATCCCACACGTTGGCCGTTCCATCGACGCTGGCTGTCGCCAGACGCTTCCCGTCCGGGCTGTAGGCGATATCGGTGACGGAATCGGAATGACCAGACAGTGTGACTCGGACGCGGGATGTCTTTAGGGCATCGCGCATTACATCTTCGGCTTCTGATACGACAGTTTTATTCACCGTGTAGGTTGTGGAGACGGCTTGCAGCGCCAGCAGGATACTCAACTCTGGGTCAACTGTTAAATTACTGACGGCGGCTGCCGCCAATTCGCGGGCGAATGCAATTTGAGCTTGTTCCACCGCATATTGCCGCGCGAGTAAGGCTGCAATTCCCAAGACAACGGATACAACCAGAGCGATCGTTACACCAGTCAGAGTTAGGCGTTGCCGTCGGTTGGCATCCTTGCGACTGGCAAGGACATATTCGCCTTGAAGTGTTGTCGGCTCGGGACTCTTGTGCGCGGCTCCAGATATGTATTGTTCACCATCTGCCAGATCTTTGCCGCGCAGAACAAAAGAGTGATCGCGTTTCTTTTTATCCCATTCCAGGGCGCGGACCTGGATGCGGGTATGCGTCTTGATCCACTCGAGATCAGTGTCCATGGCAGAGCAAAGGGTTTGGAATGCTTTGTCAAAGTCATCGGTCTCCCGCATATACACCCAGTTGATCCTTGCCAGTTCCGGGGGGACATCTTTGGGATCTACTTGCTGCCACAAAATAGGAAAGAGCCGTTTACCCATTTCCACAGCGTACAGCAGCTCTTTGCGGCATTCATTGGATTTGATCCATTCCGGGCTGAGTAGAAAAACTACCGATTCTGTCTGTTCAATGCCCTCCTTGATCTCCGCGAACCAATCGGAGGCGGCCGGAATATCGTCCCAATCTGCCCAGACCGTTCGGTTGGCTGCCACCAGCGCTTCGTACAATTTTTGCGTGACCACCTTATCGCGGCGAGAGTAAGAGATAAATACGTCGTTCATGTTTTTCTCCGTGCATTAAGAAAACTAAAAATGTCGAGCGTGGATTCATTTGCCCTCCTGTGGCTGAGGCGATTGCCGATCACCCCTAAAGATTTCAACCACAATTATTAACACTTGTATGTATAACGAGTTGCTTCGTAGATTTTGAGAATTCATGCGGCGATACCAGATGAAAACCGCCTTCTCAATGCGCCCGGTCATGTACGTGTTATGCTCGCCCACAAGTTCTTTTCAAGCGCGTCGACACCCAGAATGAAAACCTCGGAGATTTACAAAAATCTCCGAGGTCTGTCTAACAACCCTTGATTATTATTTTCTGTGAACTATTCGACTATGGTGGTTACTTTGCGCCGTGGGCGCTTGCGGTCGCTCAGGCGTGTGCCTCCCGCCAGCTGGTATTCACTCGAATCGTCGCCGTATATGCCTTTGATACCTGCGCGCGCCCGCTTGACCTGATCCCAGATCTCGATACAAGCCACGTCGCGTTCATTTCGTAAGTGTATGAGCACCTTTTCGAGCCGCCTGATCTTGTCCTTCAGTTCTTCAACGTTGTCGAGATTTGCCCGAAGGTTTTCATAGCCCTGTGGACCGATCAGCGGAACATTGCCGAGGTGATCCCAGACGGTGACAATGGTCCGCGCTTGTTTGATGGTGTCTGTGGGGTAGAGTTTCTTTCCCATGAGTTCGATGTCCTTGTTCGCGATTGCAACGGTACGCAGCTTTTTGGTGTGGGGATGTCCCTGCCGCTAGTATCTATTTGAAATGAAGCGCTGTCAATCAGCAATCTTGATAGCTCCAACTTACATTCGCCCTTCGGAATCAAAACTCCGCCGCCGCGGAGTTTACCTCCGCCATCGCGGGACTAAACTATCCTATGGGGGAAGTTAGCTACGCTGCATAGAATTCAACCTCCGTCATGGCGGGAGCTAACTAGGACTCATGGAATTAAACTCCCGCGCCATCGGTATTAAACTATCTTATGGGAAATCAAAAGTTCAGTGCAGCGAAATTGCCCTACTTGCCACCGTCATCGAGAAGACGACGGTGGGTATGATGTTAAAGCCTCCGCTCCTTCAGTTGTTGGCAAAACAAACTTTTCTCCGTGTCCTCATTTTTTTGCTCTGTGATTTTTCTTTCCTGATTCAGAGAGAAGATTTATTAACGCCTCGACAAGATCAATAGCTTTTGGATCATTTAGTTGTGAGATTCGCTCTTCGATCTGAAATGTAAGCTTGTCTTGCATACTTAAGCTATTGAGTGCGAAGTTGAGTCGGATAGACGCTTCACTAGAATCAGGTTCTAGCCGATACGCCTCTTGATAACAACGAGCTGCCTGATCACGAATATTGTTTTCTAGCAGGTTGTCGGAGAGAGCATAGAAATGGACGCTCTCGCGAAGAAAGG
>CAZBAX010000068.1:0-27841 GCA_964489725.1 uncultured Anaerolinea sp.
ATCACGCCCACTTAAAAAAGTAAAGGGCTGCCCTCTTACTTTTTGGACAGCCCCTCTTTTTTGGTCAAAACTAGTTCGACATGGTGACGTTGCTAGCCTGCGGTCCTTTGGGTCCTTGTTCAACATTGAACTCGACCTTCTGACCTTCCTGCAGGTTACGGTAGCCATCGCCTTGAATGGCAGAGAAATGGACGAAAACGTCCTTTCCACCTTCGCGTTCGATGAAGCCGAAGCCTTTTTCACCATTGAACCACTTTACTGTACCAGTTATACGTTCAGACATTGTATTTGCCTCCTTAGGGCATTTTAAGAATTGAGGTGTTCTGTTTAGTTCCATCGGAGGGCAAAACAAAACGACCCACGTATCTAACCGTGAGCCGCTGGTATTTGTACTTCCAACACGAACTTACTGTTATCCTACAAACGCAATGGTAACAGACCTCTGGAAATGAGTCAACAAAATTGGAGGGCAAAAATCAAAATTCATACATTTTGCTTGCAGGGTGAATCTGCCCTCAATAGGGTTATATCCCTCACGCTCCCACACCTGGCATGGCAGGTGTGGGAGCGTGCACTCAAAGGTTGTAGATTGGCCACTCAATTCGCCCTGCTCGTAGGTCGGATTGTCGCAGATCCCGCAAAAAGCGGGGCCAATCCGACTTACACACTTTTAGCGCACCGGTGTGAATGGCTGTAGCAAAATCGGTTGACAGAATTTTGATGTTATGGCGCAGCTCTAAACGCGAATTACGCCAATGGGCGAATTGCGCGAAGAAACCGTAAAAAATTCGCGGAATTCGCTCCTTCGTGATATTCGCGTGAAGGACCGTCTGAAGTTGCTACCGCCATGCACCGGTGTGAGACCGGGGTCATTACAATTTGGTCGTTTCGCTTATAATCTTAAACTATGAACTTTCTCATCACCGGAGCCGCGGGATTCCTCGGCTCTTCGCTTGCCAATCAACTTGCCCGCGAGGGACACCAGGTTCGCGGGCTCGATGACCTTTCCACCGGCGATCCGCATTCGCTCGCGCCAGACGTCCATTTCACGCGCGGAGACGTCAGCGATCGTCCCAAGCTGTGGACTCTGCTCCAGGAAGTGGATGTGGTCTATCATCTGGCAGCGCGCGTCTCGGTGCCCGAGTCGATACTGTATCCGCGCGATTACAACCTGGTCAACGTGGGTGGGACGGTGGCGTTGATGGAAGCGATGCGCGACGTGGGTGTGGGACGTGTCGTTCTGGCCTCATCCGGAGCCGTGTACGGGGACCTTGGCGAACAGCCGCTCAAAGAGACGGTCACACCGAATCCACGCTCGCCGTATGCAGTCTCCAAGCTGGCAGCCGAATACTACGTTCGCACGATCGGTGGATTATGGGGCATCGAAACGGTTAGCTTGCGGATCTTCAATGCCTATGGGCCAGGTCAACATCTACCCGCCTCGCATCCGCCAGTAGTGCCGCATTATTTGAAACAGGCTTTGCGTGGCGGAACGCTGGTGGCTCACGGCGATGGCAGCCAGACCCGCGATTACGTGTATGTCGATGATGTGGTCAGCGGACTGGTCGCCGCAGCAACCGCGCCGAACATCAACGGATTGGTGCTCAATATCGGTTCCGGGAAAGAAACGAGCATCAGCGAACTCATCAAGTGTGTGCAGGATGTAACTGGAAGCAACTCGGAGGTCATTCACAACCCCAAGACGTCTGGGGGCGTCTCTCAGCTGTGCGCCGATCTCACACTCGCAAATCAGAAGCTCAATTATCGCCCCTCAATTGGGTTGGCAGAGGGATTGCGATTGACTCTGAAGCGCGATCCACGGTTTAAGTAGACAGTACACAGGTACAAAAGTGTGCAAGTACACACGACTTTACTTGTATTCTTGTCTACTTGTCCCGCAGAGCGGCCCCGCCAGCGCGGGATCTACGAGATGGCGCTGAGGCGTTCGTTTACCTGTCTACCTCTATACCTGTACACATCCTATGATACTTCCCCGAGATTTCTACAATCGCTCCACTTTGAAAGTCGCCAGGGACCTGATCGGTGCGAGTCTGGTCCGAATCAGTGAGGGGAAAAAGCTGGTTGGTTTGATCACCGAGACCGAAGCCTATATCAGCCAGAAGGATCTAGCATGTCACGCCAAAGCGGGCATTACACCGCGCACCCAGGTGATGTTTGGAAAGCCGGGTCATGCCTATGTCTATTTCACCTATGGCAATCACTGGATGCTGAACGCGGTCACCGAACGCGAGGGGTTTCCTGCGGCGGTATTGATCCGTGCAATACAGCCGATCGAAGGCATAGATGTCATGCTGGAGCGGCGCAACGGGCGCGATACATTTGGTCCCGGCAAGCTTTGTCAGGCGATGGGGATCAGCAAAAGTGAAAATGGCGTCGATCTAACGGAAACAAGCGGCGGCTTGTGGATCGAATCGGGAATCCATGTCCCAAATTCGCTCGTGACGAAAGGCCCGCGTGTGGGTTTAAATAATACGCCAGAGCCGTGGCTCTCGAAGCCGTGGAGGTTTTTGGTCAAAGGATGGAACATACCAACACAGGAGATTGCTTCGGGCTAACGCCCTCGCAATGACATAGGAGGCATAATGGGTTTACTTGAAGGCAAGAACACACTGATCTTTGGTTTGGCAAATGACAAGTCGATTGCATGGGGCATTACGCAGGCGTTTCATCGTGAAGGCGCGAACATCGGCATCAGCTATGCCGGCGAAATGCTTGAACGGCGCGTCCGGCCACTGGCAGAAAAAGTTGGCTGTCAGTGGGTGGAAGAGTGCGATGTGACGAAAGATGAGCAGATCACAGCTGTGGCTGAAAAAGCCGCCCGGCACTTTGGGAAGATCGATGTACTGGTGCACTCGATCGCCTTCGCGGGGCGTGAGGAATTGAGCAAGCCCTATTATCAGACCAGCCGCGAGGGATTCAAGAACGCACTGGATATTTCGGTGTTCTCGTTCGTCGCATTGACCAACGCCTTTCATTCGATCTTGAATGCGGGCGCGTCGGTCATGTGCCTCACCTATTACGGCTCGGTGAAGGTCGCGCCGCATTACAACGTGATGGGCGTAGCAAAGGCCGCGCTGGAGTCATCCACCCGTTATCTGGCATACGACCTGGGACCGGAAAAGATCCGCGTCAATGCCATCTCAGCCGGTCCCATCCGCACGCTGGCAGCGGCAGGTGTGGGCGGCTTTCGCGACATGTACAAGCACTTCGCCGATATGTCTCCAATGCGTGAAAATGTGACCATCGACGATGTTGGCGATGCGGCTGTGTTTCTGGCATCCGATATGTCCAGGAGGATTACGGGTGAAGTGCTGTATGTCGATTCCGGGTTTAATACGATCGGGGTACAGATGAGCGCGAAGGACGAGAAGAACGAGGGGCAGTAAGTGTAGAAAGTAAAAAGTAAAAGGAAATAAGTAGACACGTGGGTCGAACGGCCCGCGTGTTTTTACTTGTGTACTTGTCTACTGTCCCGCCGAACGGCCCCGCCACGAACACGCGGGATCTGCGAGATGGCGCTGAGGCGCTCATGTACCTCCCTGCGTATCTCACTGACCCCATTTTCCTCGCCTATTCATTTCACGGTACAATTACCTCACCATGTTCAAACGCAATTCAACTCCGGCGGAACCGCAACAACCAGTACAGGCAGTGGAACGGATTACGTCTGTGCTTGGCTCAGGCGTGATCTGGCACGGTTCCATCAACGGCTCGGGCGGCGTGCGCATCGAGGGCGCGTTCGAAGGGGAGATCGCCCTGCGCGGTATGCTGGTGATCGGTGAGACAGGGCGTGTGACCTGCCAGAACGTACGCGCCAATACTGTTATCGTAGCGGGCGCCGTACGGGGAAACATCACCACGCAAAAACTCGAGATCCGCGGCTCCGGTCGCGTGTGGGGAGATGTGGTCACGACCGCATTTGTGACGGAGGAAGGCGCCTTCCTGCGCGGCCAGATCCGCATGGAAGAAACGGTCGAGCTGGACCTGGAACCGACCCCCGAAACCACGCCGTCGGAGGCGGCCCAGGCAGAATCCATCGCCTCGACGCCGATGGTAGTACCTGAATCGATGAGCGAGGGGACAACGCGCAGGATCACTCGCAAGAAGAAAACTGACGAATAATTTATGATCAACGTAGGGTCGGGCAGCTGCCCGACCCTACGTTGATTAACCTTGTTATGAAATATCGCGATCTCAACATCCAAACCCAACGTGAAGCGCCCAACAACGCGCGGACTGAGGGGTTCTCCTTCCTCGTGCGCGCGGGATACTTGACGCGTGAGAATCAACCGACTCCGCTGGGCGTGTATATGCTCGATCATTTACAAGCCCTGACTAATAATTCGGCGTTTTTTGAGAGCCTGTCGTTACCGACGATTGGCAATGATATCGAGAGCTTCTTTCCCATCGCTTCTGGGAATTTGGAGGTTGCGCATTGCTCAAACTGCAAATACACAGAGCGCCTCGAACTTGCACAATTCAGAAAGTTGCCGTTTGTGCAGGAAGAAGAACTGCCGCTTGAGAAAATTCCGACCCCTGATTGTCCCACGATCGAAGCGCTGGCCAACTTGCTTGGCTTCCCAAAAGAGAGAACGGCCAAAGCTTTGATGTTTACCCGCGTTGCCGATGGCAAATTTGTCTTTATCGTCGTGCGCGGTGATATGCAGTTAAGCGAAGCCAAGCTCAGAAAATGCGTTGGCGAAGTCCGCTTGGCCACAGCGGTAGAGATCGAACGTGCGGGAGCTGCGGCAGGGTACGCGTCACCGATCGGGTTGCAGGATGCGCTGATCGTCGTGGACGATCTCATTCCAGGGTCGCGAAATCTCGTGGCCGGCGCAAATGAGGCCGGCTATCATCTCAAGAATACCAATTATGGGCGTGATTATTCTGCTGAAATCGTAGCAGACCTTGTACAGGCCAAACAGGGCGACATATGCTGGAACTGCGCCAATCCACTTTCCATCCTGCCTGCAATTTATTTGGCTACCCGCAGGGAATATGATTTCGAAAACCTCCTGCTCGCGCTGGCTGAAACGCACCACGATGCAAAAGGATTCATGCTCCCCCATCCTGCCGCGCCGTTCGATGTGTATCTCATGCACATCCCGGGCAGGGAATTGGACACGCGCCGAAAGGCCGAAGAGATTCACAACACATTGCAGAAACAGGCCATCTCGGTTCTGTTCGATGACCGCGACGAACGCGCCGGCGTGAAGTTCAATGATGCAGACCTGGTCGGATATCCGATTCGGGTGACCGTAGGCGAAAAGGCACTTAAAGAGGGAATGGTAGAATTAAAGTTGCGTACACAAAAAGAGAATCAACTGTACCGCATTGATACGATCGTTGAGAACATACTGTCTCTCCTCCACAAGTAGCAACGAGCCTGCACGCGCCTACGCAAATCATGAACACCCTTAAAACCGGACATTTCCCCCCTGACCGACGATTCGGCCTGCTGGTCCATATGCTCATAATGGCGATCCTGGCGGCGGTTTCCATATTCGGATTTGCTACTCTTCCGATTTCACGCGTGGGACCCCAGTTCGTGTTGAATCTATTGGTAGGTCTGCTCGCTGCTGTGCCCATTCCCTTCTTCGCCTACCGGGCTTATGCGTTGCTGCGGGCAGACTACTACATCGACCGCGACAGCCTCGCCATGCTGTGGGGATTACGCGTCGAAGATGTTCCATTGACAGATATTGAATGGGTGCGCCCGGCCTCCGACCTGGAACGTCCGTTGCTGCTGCCGCGGCTGCGATTTCCCGGCGCGATCCTGGGTACTCGCCGCCACCCTGACCTCGGGCTCGTGGAATTCATCGCATCCAGCTCACGTAATATGATCCTGATCGCCACTTCGAAACGCGTCTTTGCTATTTCGCCGCAAAACGCAGCCGGATTGGTGCATACCTTCGCACGGGCCACCGAGATGGGCAGCCTGATGCCCACCGATCCAAAATCTGTATATCCATCATTTATCATCACACAGGCCTGGGAGAGCCCAGCTGCCCGGTTCCTTTGGATCAGCGGCCTGCTTCTAAACATCGGGTTGATCAGTTGGGTGGGCATTCTCATCCCTTCTCTTTCAGAGATCCCTTTCGGGTTCGATCCATTCGGAGTGCCAGCAGAAACCGCAGCCTCTACGCAGTTGATCCTGCTTCCGCTTGTTAGCGCGCTGCTGTTCATTATCGGGCTGTCAGCTGGATTAAGTTTCTATCGCTGGGATCACCAGCGTCCGTTGGCGTTCATCGTATGGGCATCGAGCACACTTTGCGCGTTCTTATTTCTCATGGCGGTTTTCTTTCTTGTGAGTACTCCAGTCTAGATGCAGATCCTCTACGGCTTCCTTCTCGCACTTATCGTTGCTTATCTGGCGTACCGCGCTCGCAGCCTCAACAAAAGCGGAATGTTTGCAGCAGTGCTTGTTGGAACCGTTGTCTTTGGGCTGGGCGGTTGGCCATGGGCCGTTCTCCTGCTGTTATTTTTCATCACGTCTTCAGCGTTGAGCCGTGCCTTCCAACAACGCAAGCAGAGTTTGAATGAAAAATTCTCGAAGGGCCATGAGCGCGACGCCGGCCAGGTCCTCGGCAATGGCGGGCTGGCAACGCTCTTCGTCGTGGTCCATGCACTGTACCCGGAATCAGGACTCGGCTGGGCGGGATTCGCCGCGTCGCTGGCGGCGGTCAACGCGGATACATGGGCGACCGAGTTGGGCGTCCTCAATCCTACTCCCCCACGTTTGATCACAGACCTGCGCAAGCGCGTCGAAAAAGGGACCTCGGGCGGGGTCTCGTTATTTGGAACCTTCGCGGCGTTGTTGGGCGCCCTGGTCATTGCGCTTCCTGCGGCATTGTTCGCTCAAAACTGGGGACTTCTGCCTTTGATCACGATCGCCGGCCTGGGCGGCTCCCTGTTCGACTCGCTGCTTGGCGCAACCGTGCAAGCCATGTATTTCTGTCCCGTCGAGCAAAAACAGACCGAAAAACACCCCCTGCACACCTGCGGCACACTAACAGTCCATATCCGAGGCTGGAAGTGGCTGGATAATGACTGGGTCAACTTTGCCTGCAGCCTGTTGGCTGTGTTACTTTCTATTGCCTGGCGGTTTCCCTAATGAGTGTAACCAATCTATACATTTTTCCGTCCCTCTTACGTGCTAACCATTGATTTTTTTGAGCTCGGAGCGGGTAGATGAGTCGGATTTTAGTTCTTGGGTATGAGCTCCCCGGATTAGCCGACGGGGCTGTCGAAGCGCGCAGCTACCGAACCTGGCAATTCGTGGAGCCATTACTCGCGTGCGGGCACCAGGTCTGCCTGATCGCCAGCTATCAGGAAAACCAGTTGGATGTCGCGCACGATGTGCATCCATCGCTGACCTATCACCGCATCAATCTGATGGAATTCAATTGGCTGAAGCGCGTGAACTCGGTCAGCGAGAGATTCCAACCAGACGCGACCCTGTGTATCATGCTCAACAATGGACTGCGCGGAACACGGCTGGCAAACAAGAAACCACTATGGATCGATCTGTATGGCGACAGAGTGTCGGAGGGACAGGTCTCTTCTCATACTCGCAAGAGCAACCGAGGCATAAAGATCCTGTTCCAATATCTGGATATTATCCTGCGCCAGGCAGATGCCTATTCCACCTGCAGCACGCCTCAGAAATTTGAAGTGGTGGGACAGCTTGGCATGGTGGAGCGGCTCAATCGTGAAACCATAGGATACGATTTTGTGCATGCAATTCTGCCGGGAGCCCCATCCCAGCCAAGGGAGATACGGGAGACGATACAGGTGCGCGGCGAAAAGGTACCTGAAGACGCATTCATCGTATTGTGGTGTGGCGGCTACAACGTATGGACGGACGTGCAGACCCTTTTCTGGGGATTGAACGATGCCATGGAAAGGGATCCACGTATCCATTATGTATCTGCAGGTGCGGCTGTATCCATGCAAAATAACAATTCATACGAGCGATTGCTCGATCTGATCAACAGATCGCCGAATAAGCACCGTTTCCATATGCTTGGCTGGCAGCCAAGCAGCGTGATCCCCGGGCTGTATCAGCAGGCAGATGTGGGTGTCAATCTGGATGCATCCCATTATGAAACCATGCTCGGTACCCGAACCCGCCTGGTGGAAATGATGCATCATGGCTTACCTGTGATCACAACCCTGGGATGTGAACTCAGTTATATTGTCAAGAATCAGGAACTTGGATTGACATTTCGGATCGGCGATGCAAAAGCGTTCGCAAATCAGATCCGTGCGCTCGCCAAGGACCAATCGCTGCAACAGAAGCTTGCGCAGCGCGCCTCGGACTACACCAAGCACGAACTTTCGTTCGAGCAGACGACCCAATCCTTTCTTGAGTGGGCAAGCGAACCTTCCTTTGCTCCAGACCGAAGAAAAAAGAAAGCCGGGTTTCATATTCGCGATCTTGAATTCAACCTGCGTGCAATCTTGAGAAGTATTCTTTGGAAGGTCTGGGCGCTTGAACGAGGGGAGTAAGACCGGTTTGATCGACACACACGATATCATACGCTCGAAGGAACTTGGAAAGTGGATGACCGATAGTTGCGGAGCTCACTATGACGGGGCAGAAGCAGCTGCGCGAACGGCCCTAACTCCATGCTTGATCGTACATAACAACAGGGACAGCGATAGTGTGCTGCCCCTGTTGCAATTACAAATTACTATTTACTCCTATTAATCTCCATCGCTCTTCGCAGTCACTACCTTCACTGTCTTCCGATTTATCCACCGCCAGAAGATCCACAGGATCAACGCCGGCGGCAGGAAGATCGGCAGGATCACGACGCCCAACCAGATCATGAAATCTGCAATCCCCTGATACAGCACAGTTACTGTGGATTTTGCTTCACCAAAGGTTTCACCGGGATTCCACGGGATGGGCGTGGCCGTAGGGTACGGTGTAACGGTCGGCGTGGGGGTCAGAACGGGGAATTGCGGCTCGATATTCACGGTGATCGTCGAAAAGGCAGAGCGGTCATTGAGATAATTCATCTGCCCTTTGATCTGCTCGATCTGGCCTTCGATGTTGGCCAGCTCCTGATTGATGCGCAGCGCTTCGTCCACGGTCTTGGCATCCTTGAGGAATTCCTGAATGCGGGCACGCGTCGCTTCCAGATTGACCAATTGCGACTGGAGGTCCACATATTGATCGGTAACATCGCTGCCGGTTGCGTTTTCGTCGACGACCTCCAGGGCAAGTTTGCGTAAGCGGCTGAGGACATTCTCGAACTCCTCCACCGGGACGCCAATCGTAATGGATGCATATTTCAGATTGTTACCGTAATAATCCTGATACCAGACCCGCGAGCTGACGATGTACCCTCCGGCGTCGCCGATGATCTGTGTGGAGCGATCGATGGCTACATCGGTATTCTCCACAGTCAGGCGCAGGTCGGCATTCTTGATGATCATGCGATTCGAGCGTTCGATCACGGTCAGGTCACCAGATGGATCCGAGATTTCATAGGCAGCAGCCGTGGACATTGGCAGCACAAGGGTCTGGTCCTGCGCCACACCCCCATCGTTCTTGGCGACAGATTGTTCCGCAGCAAAGACCTCAGGCGAGCCCGGAGCTTCTGTAGCTGCCGGCGCCTCCTCGTAGTCAACAATGGGCGCTTCGGTGGCCGCTGGCGCACAGGCGGCCAGGACAAGCATGGTGGCGATCACAAACAACATGAACAGACCGGATCGAGATTTCATTTCATCCTCCGTTTTGAATACTGGATTTTTTATTCGGCGTTAATCGAATGACGATGAGAAGATATTAAAGTTCCCCGATTGAAAAAGTATCACTCACCATAAGGTTTGCAGTTATGTACATCTCCGTTTATTTCGGTTTTTCAAAAACGACTACCGCGTTCTCCACCCAACCCTCGCTCACGGAGCGAATGACCTGTTTTGCAAGACTGTCAGGATAGATGTTCTGATATTCAGATAATTTCTCGATCGGCATCCAGATCGGAATGTAAATCCCTTCTTCGGCATTGTTCGGATCTGCGTTCGTGTATTCTTCGCCAGTTCCTGTTCCAAACTTGCCGCCAACTTGATCCACCAGAAAATAGATCTGCCTGCTTTTCTGCCCATATTGGATTTCGGCGATTTTCTGTTTAATGGCAACTTCGATCCCCAATTCTTCCATCGCCTCACGGATCGCAGCTTGTTCGGGAATTTCCCCTTCGTCTGCCCCTCCGCCGGGAAAGACGAAGTAATCCATCCCAGCGCGGTGACGCTCGATCAGCGCAACCTTGCCATCCTGGATCAATACGATGCCGGCGCGAATTCTCATCCTGGACATCCCTTTTAGCGAATACGATCCAAATACGCCAAAACCTGGAACAAGACAGCCGTCATCAAGGCGTGCGGAAATTCACCCCGTTTTGCGGTTTCGACCAGTTCATCGAATGGCATCAAGTGAACTTCGATATCTTCGCCTGCATCCAGACTTTGTTCGCTACTTTTTTCTGCATCCAGAGCCAGATAACAATATAACGTATTGACCTGCAGTGCAGGGTTGGGATAGATGGTTCCAATTGGAATGAAACGCGAGGCCTGATAACCTGTTTCTTCGATAAGTTCTCGTTGTGCGCCGACCAGAGGATCTTCACCGGCTTCCACTACACCACCCGGAAATTCCAGGAGGGCATCCCCAATGCCATGACGATATTGCTTTACCAGGACAACGTCATTTTCCTTCGTCAAGGCGACGATATTGGCCCACGAACGAAACTGAAACGTCGTTGCGTCCAACAGGTTTCCGTTGGCAAGTTCACATTTATCGACGCGAACCCACGGAAAGGGATAGCTCGTCTCCAGAATTTTCCACGGTTTAATGGTCATGAGGCTTCCTTTACTTCCCTGGCGATGCGGTTGATCGTCAGTATAAACGCTCAAACATTCGTACGGAAGGGCAATTCTGTTGTTCCTGCACTCACAAATTGTACTGTCGGTGTGTCCCTAAGGCACAAGATATTGTCCGTCATTGCGAGCCCGCTAGGGCGAAGCAATCTTATATCATATAGAGAAAGCTTGCTTCTTCGCAAGAAACGCTCCTCGCAATGACGGTATACTTTTGTTTTTGATCTTAGGCACATGTTACCTTCGTCGTGAAGCACAGGTAGTGCTTGTGATGGGTATAATTTCGTAATGCCGATCACCCGTGACAACGTCCGCACGTATTACGATCAGAATACGAAGTTATTCACTGCCTTTGGCAACTCCAACGCAGCTCAGAACATCCACCGCGCAGTTTGGGCAGATGGTGCAAAAACGTTCGAACAGGCGCTACATGTGACCAATGAGTGGATCCGACAGGAAATCGTTGCCGTCGCACCAACACAGGCGCGGATCGCCGATCTGGGGTGCGGCGTGGGCGCAGGTTTATTTTACATTTTTCCACGACTGACAGAACCGGAATACGCAGTCGGCGTGACGCTTAGTCCATTACAGGCGCGGCTTGCCGGGCGATCGGCAAGACAATTGAACCTGAGCAGTCAAATACTCTTCCTGGAAAGTGATTTCACGGATGTGCCCCTTGAACTGGGATGCCTGGATGCTGTTTTTTCAGTGGAGGCCATCGCGCACGCGCTGGATCCCGAATCCTACTTTTGCGAGGCGGGCCGATTATTGCGAGATGGTGGAAGGTTGATCCTTCTTGACGACTATCGCGCATCACGGGCACTGATGCCTGAGGAAGAAAAATGGCTCAACTCTTTCATCAATGGCTGGCATGTTCCCGGCGTGAGGACGGTCGAACAAAGCGAGACATTCGCAAAGAAATACAAATTGCAATTGATCAGGAATGACGATCTCACACCGCTTTTACGATTACGAAACCTTCCAGACTTTATCGCGAAACTGCTGCGTTTTTTGGGCACTGGCTTACCTATCAGGCATGCGATCCTTCCATCCATGCTGGGAAGCATGGCACTACAGCAATGCCTGCATCTCGGCGTGATCGAATATCGTTTTCTGGTGTTCGAAAAAAGCTGAATGAGTCAGACCGCACGAAATGTGTTTTTGAATTGCCTGATGATTGGCTTGATGGGCGGACTAATATTTTCCGGTATCTCATGTACAGAAAACCAGCGCCATTCCGTGTGCTCCTCACTGATTTGTATGTCGCCTTGCCAGACTCGCGACAGGTACATGACGGTCACATTATAGACTTCATCCCCATTTGGATATTTGTAATATAGCTCTGGCCCAGAGAACACACCAAACAGGGACATCTCTACGACAGCAATATTTGCTTCTTCCAGCGTCTCACGCCTGGCAGCATCCTCGACCACTTCCCCGGGTTCGGTCGCGCCGCCGGGAAAGCCCCAGCATTTATTATCGCGGCGCTTCATCATCAGCAGGCGATCCTGCCTATCAAGAACAAAGATTCCCGCGCCGACCATCAACACGGGACGATGCCCGATATATTGACGGAGTTGGAGAATATAATCCATTAGGAGAGCTTGATAGTCTGTTGTTTTCGAATCGACTCCACCGCCGCAAACGTGGACTTCGTCACACCGATCAACTGCTCGTACGGAATCGGCGGTTGGCCGCCTTCGCGGATGGCTTTCGCAAAGACTCTCCACTCGTCCACCCAGCCCTTGTTCTGAGCACTTTTTACTTCTTTCTTCTTACCATCCCTCACCGTCTGCAATGAGACAAAGTCATCCAATACAGCGATCTGCCCGCCGCAAAAGACTTCGACCCGTTCCTTGGGAAAGGATTTATCGCCGTTGGCAAGATAGTCCACCACACCAATGGAACCATCGGGAAAAGTGAAGGTCATGGAGGCGTTGTCCTCGCGGTATTTGCCATGATCGGGGAGCGCATGTGCAGTCACCGAGATGGGAGCTGTGCCGACCAAAAACGTAAGGAAGTCTACAAAGTGACAGCCCTCGCCGATGATGCGTCCGCCGCCAATGACCGGGTCCTGGGTCCAGTGGTTCAGGGGAATGGGACCGGCGTTGACACGGTAGTTAATGTGCATGGGCTCTGTGCGAGAGGCGTAGAAAGTGGAAAGTCCCTGGGCAAGAGGTGCAAAACGACGATTGAAGCCAGTAGTCAGTAAAGAGTGATTGGTAATGCGTAATTGGCGCTCGATTTTCACGAGTTGCTCAGATGTGATCGCCAACGGTTTTTCGACAAACACATGCTTTCCGGCTTTGAGAGCTTTCACAACCAGTTCTGCGTGTGTATCGTGACGTGTGAGGATCGCAACCGTGTTGACGTTCGGGTCATTGATGATCTCGTCATCACTCGAAGTAGCATACTGAAAACCGAATTTCTTACCGGAATGTTGGGCATGGAGTCCGCCGGAGGAGGCGATGCCGACAAGCTGAATGTCACCTGCTTTTTGGATGGCGGGGAGGAGGATGGAAGTGGCGAAGGAACCAGCCCCAAGAACGCCAAGCTTTACCGAAGCAGTCTTGGATGATGTAGAAAGTGGAAAGTGGACAGCCCTGCTTTCTACTCCTGTCCTGAGCGAAGTCGAAAGGTTCCACCCACTACTCTCAGGATACGTCAGCAATACACCTAAAAATTTCTCCTTCGTCTTCCCTGTGATCACATCATAGGCTTTGGCGGCGTGCTCTATGGGGAAGCGATGCGTGATCAATGATTCTACTTTCAACTTTCCACTCGCCATCATCTCCACAATCGCTTCGAAATTACGTCCCTCGGTCCAGCGGACGTAGCCAAGCGGATAATCGTTTCCATGTTCTTCGTAACCCGCGTCATAGCGACCGGGTCCATAGGAACGCGAGTTGATGAAGGAGAGTTCCTTTTCGTAATAGACCTTGCGCGGGAAGGTAAGCCCAACCGCGCCAGTGGCAACAATGCGGGCGCGGTCGCGGGCAATGACTCCGGCAAGCTCCACCGGGTCGTTGGATTTCGTGTCGGCGCAGATCAGGATCACGTCGAAGCCGCGGTTGGCAGCGCCGCCCTGAGCTTGTCGATGGGTGAACGTGACAGCGGAGTCCACGGCGTCGGTGCGGCGGACAGCTTTCAGTCCCAGCGAAGAGGCGAGGGTGAGGCGGGCGGGATCCACGTCGATGCCGAGGACGTTGCATCCTGCGGCGGTGGCGATCTGGGCAGCCAGGAGTCCCAGCAATCCCATGCCGATGACCGCCACATTTTCAGCGATCTGCGGCTCGGCGAGTCGAAATCCGTGCAGGGCGATCGCGCCGAGAGTGGTGAACGCTGCCGTTTCAAAGTCCACATTCTCTGGCAGGGCAGTTAATAAATTCCGCGGCACAACGTTGTATTCTGCGTGCGTGGCAAATCCACCACCGGCACACGCCACGCGCTGACCAACCTTGAAGCCCGACATATCCTTTCCAAGCGCAACGATGGTACCTGCGGAAGAATATCCAAGCGCCATGGGCTGGTCGAGCCGGTTGAATGCCGCCTGGGCAGTGTTGACCAGGCCCTCGCGGCGCGCCTTATCCATCACCTGTTTGACGAGATCAGGACGCGAGCGGGCCTTGCCGACCAGGCTCTTTTCGGCGAATTCGACGACCATGCGTTCGGTTCCCGCGGAGACCAGGCTTGCTTCCGTTTTGACAAGCGCCTGCCCCTCCCGTGGGGTTGGCACGGGTACATCCTCGACCGTAGATTTTCCGTTTTTGACGTTCTGGAGGAGTTGTTTCATTTCGTTTTACTCAATGCAAGCATTTCGATACGCTCAATACCCCGCCAGTGCGGGATCTTCGACTGTATTGTAATTTCATCCTAATTCGAGGATGCAGTATACCCCAGGTAACCCGGATGATATAATTTGCGCATTCCTGCACTATCTTACCCTGAGAACGAGCTTCATGCCACCTACACGGTCCCAAACGCTTTGGGCAGCGGCGCAGGAGAATTTCAAGGAGATGCTTGTGTCTGACCCCCGTATTGCAAAATTTGCCAAAATCCTGGTGGAACACTCTGCTCGGATCGAACCCGGTGACCGCGTTCTGATCGAAGCGACCACGGCCGCCGAACCACTGATCCGTGAGCTCTACATTCAGATTTTAGAGCGCGGCGGAATCCCGCACCCCATGATCGGGTTTCCTGGAATGGTGCCATTCACCCAGGATGAAATCTATCTCACGTATGCGAACGACACCCAGCTCGATTTTGTGCCCACTTTCCATAAGTACGCCTACGATCAGTTCGAAAGCCGCCTCCGCATCCATTCGGCGACAAATACGCGCGGCACTACGAATATCGATCCTGACAAGGCGCAGCGGCGCAGCAAGGCCTTGAGCACGATCACTGCGGCCCAAATGCGACGCGGCGCCGAAGGCGTTTTCAAATGGGTCACCACCCTCTATCCAACGGACGCCTATGCACAGGATGCAAGCATGAGCCTGAAGGACTATGAGGATTTCGTCTTTGGCGCTGCTCACGCGCATGAGGATGATCCCATCGCGTATTGGAAAAGTACGGCAGCCACGCAGCAGCAGGCAATCGACTGGCTGAAGGGAAAAAGCCAGGTGGTGATGCGTGGACCGAACGTGGACCTGACACTTTCGATCAAGGGACGCACCTTTGTGAATTCCACAGGCACCCACAACATGCCCGACGGCGAAATCTTCACCGGCCCTGTGGAAGACTCGCTCAACGGCTGGGTCAGGTTCACGTATCCCGCGATCTACAGCGGCGTGGCGGTGGAAGATGCCGAGTTGACGTTCAACCGCGGGCGCGTCGAAGTGGCGAAAGCAGAAAAGAATCAAGCCTATTTAGTGAAGATGCTCGAATCCGACGAAGGTGCGCGCCGCGTTGGCGAATATGCCATCGGCACGAACTTCGACATCGACAAGTTCACCGGCAACATCCTGTTCGATGAGAAGATCGGCGGCACGTTCCACATGGCGCTCGGCGCGGGATACCCCGAAACCGGTTCGCACAATACATCGGCGATCCATTGGGATATGATTTGCGACTTGCGCACCGATTCAGAGATTTTGGTGGATGGGGAGTTGTTTTATAGGAATGGGGACTTTGTGTTTGGAAAATAAGAATCTAGATAAGCATGTAGGGTCGGGCGGCTGCCCGACCCTACATGCTTTAATCCTTAATAAAATCCAACCGACTCATCGACCTGCCGCGCGTATGCGTCGATCCCGCCTTTCACATTGAACACATTCTTCCAACCTTGCTGCGCCAGCCAGGCGGTGACCTGCATACTGCGGGATCCATGATGGCACATCACGTAGATGGTTGCATCCTGTGACTGCGAAGAGTCTGACAACGCCTTCGGGCCCTCCTGCGCCAATCGGCTCATCGGCGTGACTTGCAGGCGGTTGTCGGTTAATTTGGCGTGATTCAACTCGTGCAGTTCGCGCACATCGAGCAGGATGAAGTCATCGTCTGATTTCAGCTTTTCAGCAAGCTGCGTAACGGAAATTTCGGGGATCATTATCTTTCCTAGTCGGGGCGATCTTGTCGGGGCGACCTTTACGGTCGCCCTGGGATTAAGTAATAGGATAGGGGCAAGCCCTATCCCGACGGTATTCTACGGATTATTTCAAGGCCTTTACGTACAGACGCTCAACGTATTCCTTGACCATTCTGCGAGTGGAGAAACGCGGAATATTAGTCTTCAACGATTCCTTGATGCGGGCTACCCATTCGCGAGACATGTCGTTTTCGTTACGCTCATAGTACATGGGGATGATCGACTCTTCGAGAGTCGTGTACAGGCTCGTAATGTCTTCTTCATCCTGAACGGCCGGAGAACCGAGGTCGCGGTCCTGACCGATCGACCAGCCGTTCTTTCCGTTATACGCTTCGCGCCACCAGCCGTCCAATACTGAGAAGTTCAGCGCACCGTTGATCGCGGCTTTCATGCCAGATGTGCCACTCGCTTCGAGCGGACGACGCGGCGTGTTCAGCCACACGTCCACACCCTGAACGAGATAGCGTGCCATATTCATATCGTAGTCTTCCAGAAAGACGATGCGCCCCGCCATCTCGGCACGCTTGACCTGGCGATAGACCTGCTGGATCAATTGTTTGCCGGGTTCATCGGCAGGATGCGCCTTGCCTGCAAAGATGATCTGCACCGGCATATTGGGCCGGTTGATGATCTGCAACAGGCGCTCAATGTCGCTCAGCACGAGTCCGGCGCGCTTATAGGTGGCGAAGCGACGTGCGAAACCGATCGTCAGTGCATACGGATTGATCATCACGCCTGAAGATACAACCTGCACAGGGTGGAACCCGCCCGCCCGCCAGCGTTCACGGACGCGTTCGTCCATGAAGAAGGCAAGCTTGCGCTTCAAGTGAAGGCGGACGGCCCACAACTCGTCATCAGGTATGTCGTCCACACGCGTCCAGAGGTTTTGGTCATCCAATCGGTCGTACCAATCCTCGGCAATATATTCCTTGCATAAATTGTATAATCGCCGCGCCATCCAATTGGAAACATGCACACCATTGGTCACATGTGTGATCGGTACGTCGTCTTCCTTCTTGTCGGACCACAGGAAGTTCCACATCTTGCGTGAGACGTGTCCGTGCAGTTCTGAGACGGCGTTTCGCCCATGCGAATTCCGCAGCGCAAGCACGCCCATGCTGAATGTCTCGCCCTGCGGCATCTTGTGGCGGGCGGTATCGAAGAATTGGTCACGGGTCAACTTAAGCTGCGGCCACAAGGCAGCCAGATATTTTTCGATCAGCCAGAGAGGGAATTCGTCATTCCCGGCCGCCACCGGTGTGTGCGTGGTGAAGATGTTTTGTGCGCGGGTCTTTTGGATCGCCTCTTCGAACGTGTCGCCGCCGGCAACATGCTCACGGGCCCGTTCCAGAGTCAGGAATGCGGCGTGACCTTCGTTCATGTGCCAGACCGACGGGTTGTATCCCAGTGCGCGCAGGGCACGGACCCCGCCCACGCCGAGCAGAAGCTCCTGCATAACGCGCCGGTCGAGGTCAGACCAGTAGAGGCGGGCCGTCAGCAATTTATCGGAATCAGTGTTCGGGTCCAGATTTGAATCGAGCAGATACAACGGAATGCGTCCAACGCGTATTTCCCACAGCCCCAGCGAGACGGTGCGGTCAGGGAATTCGACATCCACACACAGCCGATTCCCCTCTTCATCGAAAACCTGCAGGGCTGGGAGTTTGTTAATATCCAGCGTATTGTTCAGCGCCTCCTGCCACCCGTCCTCGGTGATGCGCTGCGAGAAGTAGCCCTGGGCATACATGAAACCTACACCAACCAATGGAAGCCCGAGGTCACTGGACTCTTTCAGGTGGTCGCCGGCCAGCACGCCAAGACCGCCCGAATAAATAGGCAGTGTTTCATGCAGACCAAATTCCATCGAAAAGTATGCGATCGGCCGGCCGTTAAGTTCAGGATGATTTTGGCTCGTCCATGTTTCGGTCGCATTCATATACGAATCGAATTTGGTACAGACTTCATCATAGAAGGCAAGGAATTCCTTACTTTTTGCGGCCTGGCTTAAACGCGCCCGCGGGATTTCGCGCAGGAACAGAATCGGATTATGACCGAGACGTTCCCAGAGATCGGCATCGATGTGAGCGAACATGCGCCCCGCTTGCGGTTCAAATGTCCACCATAAGTTGTATGCCAGCTCACCCAGGCGTGAGAGGCGTTTTGGCAGGTCAAATCCATCTGGCAGTTGTGTTCTAAATGTATTCATAGAGTGGCAATGATACCAAATTTTGGGCGGAAGAACGCAGGTAAACGGGTAGACAGGTAAACAAGTACACAGGTAAACGGTCTTGTCTACCTGACTACTTGTCTACTTGTATACTTGCGTCGCCGTGGCGCCCTGGCGACATATACGTATTTCCCTCATTAGCGATAAAATGGACTCATGACCACGGTCCAGCTTTTCATCACCTGCCTGATCGATTCCTTCTACCCGCAAACGGGTGAGGCAGTAGTAAGCATTCTCCACCGCCTGGGTGTGGACGTGGACTTCACTCCTGACCAGACCTGCTGCGGACAGCCGAATTTCAACGCGGGACTACGCGCCGAGGCACGGCCGATCGCCGAACATACCATTCGCATCTTCGAAAAAACAACCGGCGACATTGTGACACCCTCCGGTTCCTGCGCGCATATGCTCAGGCATGGCTACCCCGAACTATTCCAGGGAGATGAGACCTGGCTGCCACGCGCACAAGCGCTTGCAGGACGTGTCTACGAATTTACGGAGTACGTTGTAGATACGTTGGGCATAACCGATCTTGGGGCGCGCTGGGACGGCGTGCTCACCTATCATCCCTCGTGTCACACGTTGCGCGGCATGAGCATCGACCGCCAGCCACGTGTTCTGCTCGCACATATACGCGGCGCGCAGATCGTCGAGCTGCCCCATGCAGACGAATGCTGCGGCTTCGGCGGCATCTTCTCGATGGAACATCCCGAACTCTCTGCAGAATGGTTGAAACGTAAGATCAAAAACCTGGAAGACACCCACTCTCCCACGCTGGTTGTCACAGACGCGGGGTGCCTGATGCACATCGCGGGTGGGCTGCACAGGCAGGAGAAATCACAACAGGTTCTGCATATCGCTGAAGTTCTCAATCATAGATAAACCGAATGGCTATCAAATCGTTCCGTCAGAGAATTCGTCAATCCATTGAAAATGAAACTCTCCAGATCGCCCTAGATAATAATACCGAACGCCGTCTGCGCGGACGCGCTTTGGCGTTTGAATCGATTCCCGATTGGCGTGAGAGACGTAAACGCGCACATGCAATTCGCGCAGAAGTCATCGAGCATCTCGACGACTATCTGGCACAGTTCATCCAAAAAAATCAGGACAACGGGGTTATCGTTCACTGCGTAAAAGATGCTGCAGAAGCCATTCAAGTTACACTGAAGATCGTGAAGGAATCCTTAATGCCCCTTCGTGACCTCAGTGGTAAGCCGGTTTTAATCGCCAAATCGAAAAGTATGGTCAGCGAAGAGATCAACTTCAACCACGCCATGGAAGCAGAAGGCATCCAGGTCGTCGAAACCGATCTGGGTGAATACATTGTGCAGTTGCGTCATGAGCGACCGAGCCATATCATTACACCGGCTGCACACCTGCGTAAGGAGCAGGTCGCGCAGCTCTTCCATGAAAAACTTGGCATCCCCTACACAGTCGATATTCCAACACTCACTGCCACGGCGCGCAAAGTGCTGCGCCAGGTTTTTCTTACCGCCGATATTGGGGTCAGTGGCGTCAACTTTGGTGTGGCAGAGACCGGCGCCCTCTGCATTGTTACCAATGAAGGAAACGGACGCATGGTGACCACGATCCCGCCTGTACACATTGCCTTGATGGGCATGGAACGCATCGTTCCTAATCTCGATGATCTGGCGTTGCTACTGTCTCTATTACCGCGCTCTGCCACGGGCCAGAAGTTAACCGTCTACACTCAACTCCTTCACAAGCCGTTGGAGGGGCAAACACGCCATCTCCTCATCCTCGACAATGGACGCACGCGCCTGCGCAATTCGCCCCTGAAAGAATCTCTTTATTGCATTCGATGCGGCGCCTGTCTCAATGCCTGTCCTGTGTTCCGTGAACTGGGCGGTCATGCCTATATCGGAAAAGATAACTCCATCGCGCCGTATCCGGGGCCGATCGGTTCGGTGATCTCGCCGGGATTGATGGGTGAAAACTTTGTGCATCTTGCTCAGGCTTCCTCGCTATGCGGCGCGTGCAAGGATGCCTGCCCGGTGGATATCGATCTGCCGAAGATGTTAATGAGAGTGAGAGCGGGAGCAGTGAGCAGTGGTCAGAATCCAGTAGCCGGTAGTCAGTTTTCAGTGGACAGTAGTCAGTATTCTGTGGACAGTCGTCAGTATTCTATGAAGAGTGGCGCTGGACTTTCCTCAAAGTCAAAATTGTTCCTGAAGATATATGGACGCGTCGCGCGCAGCCCGAAGTTGTTTGCCGCGTCACAGAAGTTCGCCGCGCTGGGCAGTTTTTTGTTCGCGCCCTTCTCACAATGGATGCGCCTGCCCGCAGTGACCGGCTGGGGTTATAGCAAGGATTTGCCGCGCTTTGCAGGGAAAACGTTTCGCGAGAGGTTTGTGAAAAGACAGGTAAAACCGTACACACGTACACAAGTAGACACGTATGCGAGTACACAAGTAGACACGTATGCTGCGAAGCCGGAAAAAGATCTTCTTCTGCAGTTCACCACGGAATTAACCGCTGTGGGTGGACATGTCTATCAATCCAAAGATATCACAGAGGAGATCGTAGAATTTCTGAAAGAGCGCGATGTCCATAGTATACATCTTGAGCCAGGCGTACTTAATGAGTTGATTCTCCAGGCGGCTGGTATCGACTTCACGTATGAACCCGATCCGTCGATCCGCGTCGGGGTGACAAAGGCCATTTGTGGGCTGGCAGATACCGGGTCCATTCTGCAGGCGGATGGGTTGGGAAGTCCGCTGCACGCATCTCTGCTCCCGGAGATCCACATCGCCGTTTTGAGTCCGGCTGACCTGCTTCCATCACTGCCCGATGCCATGCACTTCGTGAAAGAGAAACGAGCCGCGGCCTTTATCACAGGTCCGTCACGGACCGCGGACATCGAAATGACGCTCACCATCGGCGTGCACGGGCCAAAGGAGATCCATATCTTCGTTGACGATTCAAAATCGGGATGATAGAATACGCTCCGCTATCTGCCCCCATCGTCTAGAGGCCCAGGACGGGGCCCTCTCAAGGCCCAAACTGGGGTTCGAATCCCCATGGGGGCACACGCAGTGACAGTCATGACGCATCGGCGCCATGACTGTCACTTTTTTCGGAGAACAATGAAATCCACATCATCCTACTCACGCGGTTATCTCATCGCATTGATCGCAACTGTGCTTTGGTCGACCACCGGACCTTTTATCAGTTACCTCAATAAAACCTATGCATTGCCATCTTTGGTCCTGGCATTTTGGCGTGACCTGTTCGTGTCCTTTGGAATGCTGGTGGGATTGTTCGTGTTCAGCCGCGCGCGTTTCCATCTTGATCGTTCGCAATGGAAATTCATGGTCTTGTACGGGCTGACGCTGGCAGTCTTCAACTCGATGTGGACGTTCTCGGTTCAGTTCAACGGGGCGGCGGTTGCCACCGTATGGGCCTTTTCTTCCCCAGCGATGACCGCGATCCTGAGTCGCATTGTTTACAGGGAACGCGTGAGTTGGATCAAAGCCATCTCGATAGGGCTGAGCTTAATCGGCATGGTGTTCGTCTCCGGCGCGCAGAATGCGGCGACATGGCAGCTCAACGCGGCCGGCATCCTCTTCGGCGCGCTAACAGGATTCTGCTTTGCAGTTTACAACCTGGAAGGCAAACACGCCTCCGATGAACACATCGATTCATGGACAGCTTTGCTGTACTCGTTTGTCATCGCTACCTTTTTTCTATTCTTTTTCAATCTCGGCCTGGACCTGTTCTCGGGCAAACCTGCGTTTTCCGAAATGTTGTGGCTCAGAGACTCGCTCAGTGGCTGGGGGATTTTATTTTTCCTGGGCGTGGCTCCCACGCTGGGTGGCTTTGGGTTGTATACGATGAGCATGCGCTACATCCCGGCTACCTCGGCAAATCTTGTGGCTACGCTGGAACCTGTATTAACCGCGATATGGGCGTACTTTTTCCTAAGTGAAATGTTGAATCTCAGCCAAATTCTCGGTGGGCTACTGATCCTGGTAGGTGTGATTCTTTTGAGAACGAGCGAAAAATAGAATCGTTGATATCGTCAAGCCAAAAGTTTGGCGGTGAAAATTTAAGATCGCCCAACGCTGAGAAACTGCTGACCTATTCTATGAAGCAGGCTCTGGGAGGGACTTCTCAGGCACCAGGCGTTTGAATCCTTCGATGAAGACCAGCCCTGCAAGAGTGATGATTCCAAATACAAGGAACAAGCCTCGTCCGCCAATGCTTTCAAGCAAGAGTCCACCGATGAAACCGCCGATGGCCGAACCAAATCCAAACATCATTGAACCCAATAAGCCCTGGGCTGTAGATTTCAAGCCTGCTGGCGCGTGCTCATCGGCATAGGCCACACCAGCCAGCCACATTGCAGGGAAAATCGTCCCACCAATTGCCTGTACGATCAGAATGCCAAACGGTGTGCTGACCCACGCAAAGAGCAGCGAGCGGACACCCATCAATGCGAGGGCAAACAGGAATAATCCATAGGATGTGAATCGCTTCACCAAACGATTTCCAAAAAAGAAAATCGGGAGTTCCGTCAAAATCGCAACCAGCGATGCGATTCCCATCAAGGATTCGCTAGCGCCCATTTCAGCCATGTGAGGGTATAGATACGTGGTAACAGTCAACACGCCCAGACCACCGAGAAATGCCGAGAGCAAAAATGTGATCCAGCGGCGGCTGGTAAGAAAAAAGCGGATGCCAGGTTTTTCCTCAATCGTATGCTCCTGTGCCGGCACATCATGAACCACCTTTTGTGATACCACCAGGTTGATGAACATCAAAATGGAGAAACTCCAGAAGATGATCTTCAATCCAAAGTTGTCCACCAGTACGCCCGCGATCGGCGCCAGCACGCCCCACCCAATCGTGCCGCCCAAACGGATGCGGCCGTACATGGACTTTTCTTCACCCAACATCGCGATCGTGGCGCTGTCTGCCAGCGATACAACAGGGGCGAAGAAAAAGTTGAAGAGCAGCACCAGAATCAGAATGACGACGAAAATCGTCATCCACTGCATAATCAATGTGGCAGCGATCGCAACGATGATCCCCAAACTCATAATGAATCGATGTCGTCGTTTCGCATCGGCAATCCCCGCCAGAAACGGAGCGCTGACTAGAGTGATCAATGGAGGAATACCTGTCAGTAACCCGATCTGCGCGCCGCTAAATTTCAGCTCCTGATAAAAAAGCACGATGAACGGGACGAACGATGCCATCGCCGCATACGACAAAAAGTAAAAACTAAAGGGCCAGATCTTTTTCATGTTTGAGGGCAACCTTTCTTCAAAGCAGCCCTATTATATAATGCCCCCCGGTCATAAATTGCGCTTCGTTACTCGTCAGAAGCGCCATTTATGACCGGAAGGGTATATGTCAGCCTGTAATTTCGCTTGAGAGGTGACGCATCCTGTACTCGACCTGAAAAGGGAACTGGGAGTAATGATACTTCGAAACATTTCTCAGGAATGAGCAGATGGTAGTGTAAAATTCGGCAATGCCTGAAATCCTCGTCGTTGGTTCACTCAATGCCGATCTTGTAGTCCGTGCGCCGCGATTTCCGCAGCCCGGTGAAACCATCAGCGGCGAAGATCTGCAGGTCATCCCGGGCGGCAAGGGCGCCAATCAGGCGGTGGCGGCGGCGCGGCATGGAGCGCAGGTATCCATGCTGGGACGTGTGGGAAACGATGGCTTCGGTGATTTTCTCCTCGATAACCTGAAAGAAAATAATGTGGATATTTCACGCATTCGGCGCGATGATGCTTCGACAGGCACCGCCACTATCATCGTGGACTCGAATGGGCAGAACAGCATCGTGCTCTCAGCCGGGGCAAATGGGAACGTCTCTGTGGGGGATGTGGACCAGGCGTCCTTCGCAGATCACAAGCTGCTCCTGCTCCAATTGGAAATTCCCACGCCGACGGTTTTAGCTGCCACACGGCGGGCGCGCGAGCATGGACTATCCGTAATCTTGAATCCTGCCCCGGCAAAGGAATTGCCCGACGAATTGATTTCAATGGTCGATTATTTGATCCCCAACGAAACGGAATTGGGTTTATTGACCGGTATGGACGTGAAGGATCCTTCATCCACAGAACTGGCTGCAAGGTCACTGCTGGCGCGTGGGGTGAAGAATGTCATTGTGACACTGGGAAGCAGAGGCGCGCTGATTGTAAACAGGGAAGCAAGTATACAGGTAGACACGTACGCGGTGGATGTGGTTGACACTACTGCCGCGGGTGACGCGTTTATCGGTGGGTTCGCCTATAAACTTTTGGAGTCAGCCAGCTTGCTGGCGAACTTCCAGGAGCAAGTGTCGCAGCGGCGCCACGGCGACGCTTCTGTACTCCAAAACGCCGTGCGCTATGCATGTGCATGCGGAGCGCTCGCCACAACGAAATTCGGCGCACAACCGTCGCTGCCAACGAAGGAAGAAGTGGAAAGGTTTATGTCATCGCAAGGAGGAGCGTAGCAACGCCAAAGCGATCTCCAGTAACGGGGAGATTGCTTCACTCTGCTCGCAATGACATAATCGAATGATGCCCCCTACACGAATCATTATAGATACCGACCCTGGCGTCGACGATGCTCTGGCGGTCCTGCTGGCCCTTGCCTCACCCGAAATCCAATTGGAGGCGCTGACCACCACGCAGGGTAATGTCACGCTTGAAAATGCAACCCGCAATGCGCTGGCTGTGCTGGAACTCGCTCATGCCAGTCATGTGCCTGTTGCAAGCGGAAGCCTCCTGCCGCTTGTCCAACCCCTGCGGGCCTCCGCGCTTGTTCATGGGAAAAGTGGACTTGGTAATGCAAAGCTGCCGGAACCCATAACCAAACCGGTCGCCAGACATGCAGTCGATTACCTGATCGAACGTGTTGTAGCGGAACCCGGGACACTCAGCATCTTTCCCATTGGTCCGTTGACGAACATCGCGATGGCGATCCGTAAGGAGCCGCGCTTTGCAAGCGCCGTGAAAGAGCTGGTCATCATGGGTGGTGCAGTTCGAGAGGCGGGCAACGTCACGCCACAAGCAGAATTCAATATTTATGTGGACCCACATGCCGCCCATATCGTCTTCCATTCTGGCATACCAATTACGTTGGTCCCCCTGGATGTCACGCAACAGTGCTGGATGCTGGCGGAGCACATAGACAGACTGATGAAGATCTCCTCCCCCATTTCTCGCTTCATCAAAGATATGATGGATGTTTATCTGCCCTTCTCGTTGGGATACGGATATCCCGGCAGTGCCTTGCACGATCCATTGACCCTGGCGACGATCATCGCGCCCGAGTTACTCACACTTAAGGAATATTATGTAGATGTTGATATTTCCGGCGGCGTCTCGATGGGCAAAACGTTTGCCGATGTTCTGCATCTGACGAAAAAACCTGTCAACATGAACGTCGCCATGGACGTGCGCGGTGAAGAATTTGTGGAATTGTTTTTGCAGCGGATGGAAGCGCTGAGCCGCAGATTCGCGGGAAACGCGACCGTCCAATTTTCTTAGAACAACAGTAACAGCGACATAAATGTCGCGGTACATTTTCCCTATGCCAAAAAAGATTCTCTTTGACACCGATCCTGGAATTGATGATGCCTGCGCGATCCTGCTTGCGTTGGCCTCACCTGAACTCTCGCTGGAGGGTTTGAGCATTGTGCACGGGAATTGTTCGCTGCAGCAGGCGACGCGGAACGCGCTCTCGATCCTCGAGTTGGCCGATGCCAGCCACATCCCTGTGGCTGTGGGGTGTGAGCTGCCGCTCGTGCAGCCATCCCTGTTGGCGCCGGAGACGCACGGGAACACAGGCCTGGGCTATGCAGAACTTCCAGAACCGCGCGCCCAGCCCACGGCCCAGAATGGATGCGATTTTCTGATCGAGAAGATCCTGTCTGCGCCGGGAGAAGTCACGCTGGTGGCGATCGGTCCGTTGACGAATGTCGCATTGGCGATCCGACAGGAACCGCGCCTCGTTCACGCGGTCAAAGAGGTCATCGTCATGGGCGGCGCGCTCCGTCATGAAGGGAATACCACGGCGCTGGCAGAGTTCAATACCTACGTGGACCCCCATGCCGCGCATATCGTCTATCACTCCGGGATGCCGATCACACTTGTCCCGTTGGATGTGACCTACCAATGCGTGCTGACCTCTGAGGATGTGAAAAGGATCCGCAGGGTTGATTCGCCGGTTACGAAATTCATCGAAGAGGCGACGAACTTTTATATGGAATTCCACGACTCATACCAGGGCATTCAGGGATGCGTCATCAACGACCCCCTGGCCCTGGCATTGACGTTTGCCCCGGAATTGTGCACGTATCAGGAACTCTATGTGGATGTGGACATCGCAAGTGGAATTTCTCTCGGCAAGACCATCGGCGATTTTTATAACCATGGAAAGCAGCGGCCCAACATGAAGGTGGCTATGGGCGTCAAACCAAGGGAGTTTATCGATCTGTTCGTTGAAAGAGTCGTAAAGCTGGCAGCGGAAATGTGAAACAAACCCGCGCCAGCGGTGTTGTAAGAAACAAATATCAAAAAGGAGAAGACTATGTTGGACAATATCAAGAAAGATTTCACGACCATGACATGGGTTCTCATCCCGGTCGCAATTGCCATTAATATTGCAATCGGGCAGATCGTTGTTCTCCTGAAACTACCAGTCTTCCTGGACTCGATTGGTACCGTGCTTGTAGGCATCCTTTGTGGACCCTGGGCTGGCGCGTTGACAGGCGCGCTCTCGAATACGATCTGGGGATTGTTCAACCCGGACTCCCTGCCCTGGTGGCCGGTCGCGTTCTTCATCGGTCTGGTGGCGGGGTTCTGTGCCAACGCCGGGCTGTTCAAGAGCTGGTGGAAGGTGATCCTCTCAGGATTCCTCATCGCTCTTACGGCCGCTATCGCTTCGACTCCCATTGCTGTTTACCTGTACGGAGGTATTACCGCCAGTGGTTCGTCCTTCATTACCGCATATCTCCTTCAAACCGGACAAGGCCTGGTGTCAGCTGTCTTGAGTACGAGTTTCCTCGTTGAACCTGTGGATAAGATCTCCACCGCCATGCTTGCCTTTGCCATCGTCCAGGGGCTTTCCAGGCGGCTTGTCGCACG
>CAZBAX010000069.1:0-27336 GCA_964489725.1 uncultured Anaerolinea sp.
ATTGCTCAAGTGTACCAATTCTTCAGATCTTCTTTTACTCCGACAAACTGCTAGGGCAATCGCATCTAAATTCAATCAATAAGTGACACTTGTACCCAAAGTAATTACATCACCGCGAAAAACCCTCACCCTGCCCTCTCCCAGCGGGAGAGGGGGAAGTCGTCCCGGCAAAAATTCATCAAAATTGGGGTGAGGGAAAGGCCGCTTGTGTCTGATCAAATGCATTTCAGGGTTTTCTGCATTGACAAACACGATTCAAAGGCGATTGAGTCACAAATTAGATGCGATTGCCCTACCGACTTACGACCTATAGGGCAATTGCATTCGGATTTTTATCCGCTACTACCCTGGGGCACGATGTCTTCGCTACTCCTCACTACTCTTTAAAACAATTGGCGGAGATTAGCGGATGCAATCTTCCCATGTTGCCCTCCTACAAGGATCAAATGCGATTGCTCTACTCCGACCTACGATTTCTCCAGTAGATCCATATACGCGCCATCGATAAGATCGCTTCGTTCCACGCCCAAAGCGGACATGAGACCCTCGGCAATTTCCTGTCCCTCGGCATCGCTCTGCCCCTCCTGCATGACCACTTCCAGCTCGAGGAATTGACCCAGCCCGTCAACGTCATCCAGATGCACGCGCGTCTGCCCGACCAGATATAAGTAGCGAGTCTTTTTCACTGCGCCGCGGATGCCATAGGCAAGCTCGAGCACACGTTTCAGATTCTCCGGGTCATTGCTGCGCGTGATGTGATACTCGGAACGCTTGGGGCCATCCTGATCGGGACGCGTATAGTAGATCAGTTCGGCGTGATGGGCAAGGACGCGCAGCTTCAAACGTCCTTGCGGCGTATGGAAGAATGTGTCTTCCTGCGCAAGTATTTGCACAGGAGTCTCACTTAATTTCTCGGCCCGTGCTTTGATCTCTTCAGGATTTCGGACGCGTGCTTTGATTTCGATGTTGGATGGCAATGTCATTCGTCCTTTCCGAGCATTCTATTTTGGCATCGATTTTTCTGGCCAGGGTGCGAATCGTACGACTCCAAACCCAGCTTGCAGCTTCAATTGAAGGAAAACATCCTCTGTGTGCTGGTCCAGTGGCAGGTTTTGGATCAGGAAAAGATTACCATAGGACGTGATCGCAATCGTCGAGCATGCGGTGTAGTTGAGCAATCCAAACTCACTGTGTTCGTAGCAGAATTGATCGACATTTGCGTCCTTGTCCTGTTCCGTCGACGAGACGAGTTTCCAGGATCGGTCAAAAAAGGGGTAGTCGACGGGGTTGCGAAAGGTTTTCATCAGGAATTTGAAATATGGTTTTGCACGATACTGCAAGCTATTCTCGCGAAAGGATCGCATGGTTTTCAACGCGTAATTATCCCAGTGATCCTGGATGAATGTACGCGCCAACGAATCGCGTCCAAAGTTTAGACGTGTCGTGTTGAAGCCGGCGGGACTGTTCGCAGCATTTTCGATCACTGCAGGCGTGACTTTGTAAAACGCCAGCATCATATTGTTCGCGGCCAAAACGTCACTATACGCGTCACACAAAAATGCCGGCAGCCTGGACTCTGCGGTCAGACCGATCATTCGATCCAGTATTTTTCGGATGTTGAAAACATCTGTCGAAACACCATCGGCTGGCTGGCGCACACTTTGCTTTTCATCCAACCCACTGGCTGCCAGAATAAATTCACGTCTTTCCAGCGTTGTCAACTGAAATGTGTTTGCCAGGCAAAAAAGCAATTCTGGCTCGAAAAACTTCTTCACGCCCCTTTCGATCTGACTGATCACTGCATGGTCGATGTCGGAATACTCGGCCAGTTGGAACTGTGTCCATCCCATATCCTGCCTCAAAGCCGCCACGAGTTCACCAAAATCCCTGCGATTCATGCAGTCCTCCGTCAATGATTCAAAAAAATCTTTGAATCAATTGTAAGGGATATTGCTGGACTTTGCAAATCTGTATGCTTAAAATAAATATGTTGCGCTAAGTTGAACTGGAAGTATTTCCAGCCCAATTCAGGGTGGTTCCCTCAGGAGGGGGACTGTGCTAGCAAAGAGACGCCAACACATGTTGGCGTCTCTTTGCTTTAAAAACGATACACGTCAGATATACAGGGTGATATTCAGCGTGAAGAGTAGGGGAAACCCCACTGCTCAAAATCCTCATTCGTCAAGAGGGAAAAGTTACAAGTTCGTTGTGACGCGCTTCACAATGCTGTAATCGGTTCTTTCGATTCTGCAAATCTTGGAAAAGTAGTACTTTGGTATAGTATTACCAATCGTTCATCGCAACGTTCATCACACAAGGAGTTCAAAAATCATGTTTCGCTCATCCAAGTTATTCTTCATTGTTTTGATCGTGTTGGTCTTTGCAACTGCAGCGTTCGCGTTCGCAGCCTCCAATACAGTGCCCGCCAGCTTCGCCGGTGAAGGCGCCAGTGTCACCAGTGGCTACACAGTCACCAATGTTGTGTACAACCTGAATGCGACCACGCCGTCCAACATCGACAGCGTTACTTTCACCTTGAATGCCGCGGCGTCTACAGTAAAGGTTCGTCTCGTCACCACGGGTTCCTATGTCACTTGCACAAACCCGTCCGGCAATAACTGGTCCTGCAACACCACCGGTAACACGGTCGCCGCGGCAGATGAGTTCCGCGTTGTGGCCACCCAGTAAGAATAATGGGAGAGGGCAGCGCCCTGTCAAGTAGGCCGAAGACCTGCATGTCCACAGGGGACCTGCAGGTCTTCTGTTTCAACAGAGACTGTGATCCGCCATGCAAGTCCTCAGAAAATTCGCTCCCACCGTTTTCTCAGCGTTTTCGATCGTAGCAATGATCGCGCTCTGGCTTGCGTTTGCACCAACACAGGCGGGTGGGATGGCATCCTATATCATTGTGATCGGCAACAGCATGGAACCCGGGTTCCATATTGGCGATCTGGTCATTACGCATGAGGAAACGTCCTATTACCCAGGCGATGCCGTTGTATATCGCAACAGGGAACTGCAAAATTTCGTCTTTCATCGCATCATCGCAGAGGATGTGGGACGATATGTGTTGCAGGGCGATAACAATTCATGGGTAGACACCTATCAACCGGCCCGAGAGGAAATACTTGGCAAACTATGGCTTCATATTCCGCGTGCTGGTGTGGCGATCCAAAAGATCCGCAACCCATTTAGTATGGCATTCATCGCCGCCGGGCTGGGAATAATCCTTGCCAGCAGTCTCTTCAAGGGCAAGGCAAAAGGTAATAAACACATGACGAACAAATCGATTCACGAATGGTTTGCTTCGATCCAGCAGAAATCGCGCAGCTGGGTGGCACACATCACCGGTCCCGAGTCTTCGAAAAATACAGCTGTTAATGAGGGTAAGAACTGGGAAACTTCGTTCTTTGTGTTGGGATTGGTCCTACTTTCTTCATTGATTGTCGCTATCATTTCTTTTTCCCGGCCAACATCGCGCATCGTACAAGATGATATTCAATACCAGCACCTTGGGATTTTCTCGTACCTGGCGCCGGCGCCACAGGCAGTATACGACTCTAACATCATCCAAAGCGGCGACCCGATCTTCCCGCGCCTCACCTGTCTGGTAGATGTAAACCTGCAATATACGCTCATCGCTCCTCAGGCTGTCAATGTCAGCGGTACCTATCAGTTGACAGCCGTCATACGTGAGGAGTCCAGCGGTTGGCAGCGAAGCCTTCCCCTTCAGGAAGAAGCTGCGTTTAACGGCACCACATTTGGAACCACAGTAAAACTCGACCTGTGCAGGATGGAATCCCTGACGCAGTCCCTCGAGCAGGAAACGGACTTTCACCCTGGTGTTTATACACTCTCCGTGATCCCTAACGTCACCGTGCAAGGCGAGCTTCAGGGGCGCGCATTGGACGGACAGTTCGATACCAGTGTGGACTTCATCTATGACCGCGTTCACTTTTATTTGATCAAGAATGAAGATGTGGAGAATCCCTTAACCATCACCAAAACCGAAGCGATCCATGGAGAACGAACGGAACCAAATACCGTTGCATTCCTTGGTGCAGAAGTACCGGTCCCGATGTTACGCTGGCTATCTGGAGTCGGCCTGGTTCTCTCGCTGGCAGGACTCGTGGTGATGGGGTTGAGATTACAAACTCTCTCCTACAAGAATCAGGCACAATTCCTGCGCCTGAAATACGATTCCCAGATCGTCGATATTCAAAACATGGACTCGCTGGGAACGAATTACGCTGATGTAATGTCGATGGATGCTTTGGCGAAGCTGGCAGAGCGCTTCAACGCTATGATCCTGCACGTGGAAAATAGCAACTCTCACCAATACTTCGTCCAAGCCGGTGCGGCAATCTATCGGTTCGTGCTGCCTGCCAGAGTAATGGAATCAACCGTCACTGAGCATGAGGCACCGAGTCAGGAGAATGAAACATGATCCATATAAATGTTCGACGTATATTTGTGTTGCTCCTATGTGCACTGATGATATTCAGTGTGGTATCTGCATACGCGGCAAATGTCGCGGTCCCGTCGACCCGCCTGACAGATCAGGCAAGCGCAATTACCGCAAACGCGTTGAAACCTGCCGATTGCGCGTCCATAACATTGACAACGATTGTGGTGTGCACCGGAGGAAACTGTAATGGCAGCAACGCCAGCGAGTTGATGATCGGAACACCCGGCAATGAAAGAATCAGGGGACGGGGTGGCAGCGACTGCATCCTGGGAGGCGGTGGCGATGACGACCTGGTGGGCAACAACAGGAGTGATATTTGCATCGGCGGGCCAGGGTTTGACACTTTCACAACCTGTGAAACCTCATTCCCGTAAAAAGGAATAGCCAAAGCCCGCGCCTCCATATCGGTGACAAACCTTGTGACAGGTTTCAGGTGGATCTTCGGAACCGACCGCAACGATTTGATCCTGATCAGCAATACTGGGGACCTTATTTTCAGGGTGGACGGCACTGACTGGATCGTCAGTGCCGACAGAGCGGATACGACCTCCGCAGACAGCGGAAATGCTCTGTTTATCGGAGGTCCGGGCAACGACAGCTTTTTTCTATGTGAAACACAGAATCAATCATGCAAAATTCCGCAGCCAGGCTGCGGAATTTTGCATTTAAACGTACGCAAAAGGAGTGTTTTTGCAACAGGGTTTACAGGTTTCCCCCCATGCGCCCGGGTTCTTCGGGGCGTAGAATCCAACCATCATGAGAAACCTGGTCAAGCTCTTCGCTTTTCTTCTGTTCCTGGGCGCCGTTCTTTTTCCTGTCTCTGCGTTTGCATCCTCCAATTCAGGTGCAGAGAGTTCCGGCGAGGGAGCTGCAGAGATCAGTGGTTGGACTGTTTCCAACATCCATTACCAGCTTTCTGACGACCCATCTGTCGTAGCTGGCGTAGCTTTCGACCTGGACTCACCCGCCGGTAGCGTGGCTGTCAAGCTGGTCTCCAGCGAAACCAAGTTTTATCACTGCACAAATCCCGCCGCTTACCATTGGGAATGCAGAGTTCAGGGCGTCGGCGTCGCCAGCCTGGACGAGTTCCGCGTAATCGCAGTGGGCAATTAATTCACGTTCATAAACCCAAACAACTTCCACATCCCGCGCATCATGGAGTGACCGAAATCCGGTTTCAGGAACTGGTTCGGGCACGTCCCCGGAATGACGGTAATTCCGTTGGCTTTGCACATCTCTACTGCGGACTGTGAAACACTGCTCATCCCCGCCGCGAGACCCGGCTTGGTTCCCATCATGCAGTGCATCCAAACGTGGTTGATCCCCAACTCTACACATTGCTGCACAATCTGGTCGGTGACCTTTGGACTTGTGAGAATGAAGACTGCATCCACCTTTTCAGGGATCGATTTCAGGTCTGCATAGCAGGTATCCCCTTTGAATGTGGTGATACGTGGGTTCACAGCATAGACCTGATAGCCGTTCTCCTTGAATTTGGTATAGGCCAGATTACAGCCTGTGTCGCGCTTATCGGAGACACCCACCACCGCGATTTTCTTAAGCGCAAGAAAATCCTGTACCATAGTATCCAGTTTTGCCATTGTATTTCTCCTAAGAGGTATTCGAGCAAGTAACGATTTGGTCTGAATTAACTTACGATGTCTCCAGCGTAAAGTTCTCAGATACCAAAATCATTATAAGGAGTTCAAAATGGCAAACAAGATGACAAACATCACTCCTTCATCGGTTGATCTGGAAGATCACATTTTGAGGATCGCGATAGACTTCCATCATGTAGGGATCCTGCTCAGCTTTTCGAATGAACGCCTTGTGATTGAGATCGGTGTGAACGTACTTGGCATGAAACACATTCGCAATGAACTGTGAAGGCTGATTCACCTCCCCCCGCACAAGTGGCACCCACAGGTCGTACAGATCTTGATCGTACATCTGCATATAGGTGGGATCCAACCCGATCAGGTAGGTGTTGTGCGTATTGTAAAAAAAGAGGCGTGGAAAATCATCCCAATCAGTTTGAAAGACAAGCTCCCCTTCTTTCGTGTTTTGTGCAAGCCAGCGTGAAGAGCCGGCATAAAGATCATAGGGTTTCAAATCATCCATGCGGGCACGTGCGACCGGCAACGTTCGAAAGAGGCTGAGGCATACCATCAGAGTCAACACACTGAATGGGAGTTTCGCTTGTAAAAAGGTGGATGGTAAAGTGATCGGCCGGATCAACTGAGTTCCTGGAACATCCATGAGGAGAGGTACCCAGGCAAATGCAGCAAACATCAACGCAAAGGGTGGGAAATATTCCACGAAGCGGCGCGCCTGAAAGAGCATCAGACCGAACATCAGCGAAACCAGCAACGCGAACGCCGTCCGTACATCCATTTTTCTGCCGGAAAGTCCCAATGCGAAAACGCCGCCGGCAAATGCGACCAGAGCCGGCAGAGAATTCCCAAGCAATTGGGCTGTTTCATACGGATACCACTCATTCCCCACGCGCACCGAGGTGGGATCTGTCAGTTTGGGCAGCATATGGCGGGCAGAAAAGACGATGTTATCGGGAAAGTACGGGTTGACCAGCATTCCCAGAAGGATGCCCGCCGTAACAAAGAGCAGCGGTTGATATTCCAGACGTCTTTCGATCAATAGCACTGCCAGCACATATAACACAGCCAGCGCGACCAACAGGGGAAATGCATCATACATCCAGACATAGAGGAATGCCAGGATGGCGAGATGTTTGTATTTGCGTTCCAGCAGCCAGAGAAAGCCGAGCGCCAACATCGCCAGCGACAGTGATTGGGCGCGGGTAATACTCATTCGATACAAGAAAGCTTCTGAAACGCCGAGCAAACCCAGCGCCCAGAGCCACGAATACGGAACACGCTGACGATGGAACAGGAACCAGATCGCCAGGAACGCCAGAGCGGCAAAGGTTACCGCTGCCCATTTTGCCCCCAGGCGCAAGTCACCGAACGTGAAGGGGATCAGAGCGACATGAAACAAAAAGTGATGATCATAAAACTCATTTTCGTTCAGGATGCTTTGCGGCAGCCACGTGAAAGCAGGCTTCAAGCCTTCGGTACGCATCAGGTATGCCAGCTTGATGTGATAAAAGCCATCGTTATCCGGCATGTCTGGAGATGCAAACTGGATCCAGGCCATCCCAGCAAAGAACAGAACACACAATATCACTGCGATCGATAGTTCAGACGGGATACGGTTGATTTTTTGTTTCATGCTTCTCCAAACATAACATAGAGCGGGTCATTCGGGACCTTGACCTGTCACCGAACAACCCGCATTCTCTACCCTTGCACTGTCAACGTGTTAATCGTTGTCGTTGTCGCCGCTTCCGTTCGAGTCATCGTCGTCGTCATCATCGTTATTGTTCGAGCCGCCGTTGTTATCGTCATCATTTCCATTATCGTCTGAATTATCGTCATTGCCGTTGTCATCATTTGAGTTGTCGTCATTGCCATTATCATCGTTGCCGTTGTCATCGTTGCCATTGTCGCCATTCGAGTTGTCGTCATTGCCGTTACCGTTATCATCATTCGAATTGCTATCATTGGAGTTGTCGCTATTATCATTCAGGTTGTCATTCGCATTGGCGTTGCTGTTATCGTCAGACGAATTGTCATTCGCGCCGACAAGGTCACTGCCAGACGGGGTCTCGACCCGCTGTGCGACAACGGAACCATCGGCAGCCACCGAAGCCTGCACTTTCACGGTATCGCCCACCACGAACGGTCCGTCCCGTACGATGGATGAATCCACTGTGATCTTCTGGCCATCGACCACCCATTGTTCGCCATCCATGCTTTCGATGACACCTGTGAAGATTACCTCAGAAACAGCCTTTCCGCCGCCTACATTGGCCGACTCTGTGGAGGGAGCCGCGGCAGGGGCACAGGCGCTCAATGCCAGCGCTGCCAGAACAACTACAACATAAAGGAAATTAATTGGTTTCATTTTTGCCTCTCGATTTTATTTGGTTTCATTCTATGGGTCGCATTGAAATTAAAAAAGTTACGGGTAGAAAAGCTAAGAACAAAATTAGATAGATCGAGTCTTGTTTGTTCTCCTCTGTGAGTCCCGGAAGGCAAAAAAAACAGACCGGCACTGTGTGTCCGGTCTGATCCTGTCAGCGATCAATTTGTGGAAAATGACCCTGTCCGTTGACGCAGTGGCTCATGCTTTGTCAAACACGACCCATCAGATGCCTGGCAGGCAGAGTGATCCCATACCTGCGCTTCGATAAATCGTATGCCCGTGCAGCGCGCCACCGAAACCTGGAAATGACCTTTTGCGACATAATAGGATTCGCCCACTTTGTGAACAACAATGGGCTGCCAGCGATCTTCATTCAGCCCAACAAACGCCTGCACCCAGCGATCGCGAGATTGTTCATTCAATGGTCGAAAATTCTTATCAAACTCATCCGTAGAACGGATGGTGCCCACGATCTGATCCACGCGAATCCTGCGGGGACTTGCAAGGCGCCTGCCATATAATCCAGTGATGTTGCTGCCGACCAAACTACGCGGACCGTTATTTTGCCTGAGGATCTTCGCGATCCATGCATTCAATAGGGCGCGGATCCGGATTGCATTAAATTCTTTGATCGCCTGGTTTCGAGTGCTCGTAAGAGAAAGTGTCTGGTTCATTTTATATTCCTTTCAACAGTTAAGTGAGTTCGAAAGAATGCCCTGCAACCAGTTGCATCCTTGTGTAAAAAAAAGTTGTAGCCACAAATTGAACATGACAACGGATCGCCAAATATTTTTTTCATTGAACTCCTTTCGAGATGTCCTCCGGCTTGCAACCGGTTGCACAACTCAACAAAAAAAATTTTTCTTCACGCAGACTTCCGGACGATCAATTCAACAGGCGTAACAAAATTGGTCACGACACCCGTCTGAAGATATCGGATCAGATTCTCTGCCAGCATCTGCCCTGCCATCGGAACGTTCTGGCGCACAGTCGTCAACGGCGGATTACTATGCTCAGAGATCGATAGATCATCATATCCAACCACAGCAATATCTTCAGGCACGCGCCGTCCATGTTCACGGATCATGTCCATCGCAGCGATCGCCATCAGGTCGCTGTTGACGAAGACCGCGTCCAGCTTTGGCGCCTGCATCAGCAGCTGCTGCATGGCACGCGCACCTGAATCGTTGGAATAATCTCCATAGGCAACGAGGTCGGTCTTGACAGTCCGTTTGACCGCGAGCAGTGCGCTCTTATATCCTTCAAAACGCTGCTGGACTTCCAGCTCCTCCTGCGGACCACCCAGGAAGGCGATCCGTTTCCTGCCTTTTTCGATCAAATACTGTGTCGCGATCCGGCCGCCATTGAGGTTGTCTCCGGTGACCGAGCAGTACTCTGCATCTGGAGGGGGTACACCCCACACGATGAAGGGAGCGTCCATTTCCAGCAGTGCGTGGATATGGAACTGCTTGCGCGTGGACGTCATCAGGATGAAACCATCCACGCGGCCGGTACCGAGATAAACATGAGCCCATTCCGTTTCATGCGGGTTTACATGCACGACCAGCATATCGTAACCATGCATGGCCAATCCCTTCGAAATGCCACCCATGATCTCGAGCCCGAACAGGTCGGCGACCGAAAACTCCTTATGATAGGCATGTGTGACGAAGGCGATCGTATTGCTTCGCTTCATGCTTAGTCGGCGTGCGGGAACGTTGATCTTGAAATTGTGTGATTTCGCCAGCGCCTGGATCCGTTCTCGCGTATCTTGCCCGATGAGCGGGCTATTGTTCAACGCCCGCGAGACCGTGGACTTGGATACTCCAGCCAGCCTGGCGATATCGGAAATATTCTGTACGGTTTTCTTAGCCATCGCGCCTTGTTTTATGCAACCGGTTGCATTATACAGCAGCAAGTTGCGAAAGTCAAGTACATGGCGGCCTCTATTTAAGGCTTTCTCAAAATCCATTTCATGTCACCCTGAGGGAGTGGCGCCTTGGCGCCACGACCGAAGGGTCTCGGGCCCATCGTGGAAGAGACACTTGCACCGAGCGCAAGTACGGTGTGCTTCGCTCGGCTCACACCGTCCCGAAGCGGCACCTGCGCCGACCGCAGGTACGGTGCGTCCCTTCGGGAGCATGACATTGTTGGGTTTGTCAAGCGATAATGAGAAAGCCATACTCCCCCATTGATATACTTGCTGGTAGTTGCGACTTTCCTGACACCTTCCATCAGGACGCACCTGCCCCGGACGCAAGTGCCGGGGGTGCAGTCGCTAAATAGGACGACTAAGCCTTACAGGACGCTTCGCAGAGTCGTCACTACTTTTCGAGGTAAAGATGGATATTCAGAATGCTTATAACGAATGGTCGGGGACCTACGACTCGGATGAAAACCTGACACGCGATCTCGATCAACGCGTGACCGTGGACCTGCTCGGCAACCTGCATTTTGATTCTGCGCTGGAAGTTGGCTGCGGAACGGGCAAGAACACGTCTTTCCTGGCGCAGATCGTATCCGTCTTGTACGCAGTCGATTTCTCGCAGGGCATGATCGATAAGGCGAAAGAAAAAGTACAGGCAGAGAATGTCCATTTTTCGTTGATGGATATCACCGGACGCTGGGATTTCGAAGATGGTTCCTTTGACCTGGTCACATGCAATCTTGTGCTGGAGCATATCAAAGATCTTTCATTTGTCTTCAGCGAAGCCAGACGCGTACTTCAGCCAAATGGCTATCTTTTCATCAATGAGCTGCACCCGTTCCGGCAGTATGACGGGAAAAAGGCTCGCTTTCAACGAAATGAGGAAACGGTCGAAGTGGACGCGTTCACGCATCACGTCTCTGATTTCCTTCATGCCGCTGCCGAAAGTGGACTGACACTCACCAAGCTAAATGAATACTGGCATGAAGCGGATCAGAATAAGCTGCCAAGGCTTGTCTCGTTGCTTTTCGAAAAACGTTGATACAACTCTAATGAAACTCTTATTGCCCGGTGCCAACGGGAGACTTAAAATATCTTGCGAGACAGGTACAGAAGATCAATCACCCTCGCTTCAGGGCGCTTGATGCTCTGCGAACGGGGAAACCGAATCCTAGATGCAGGAGAGTCACAATGACCGATACAACCGCAACCCCTGAAAATGTCCAACAGTTTTCATTTAAAGCCGAGACCAAACAACTTCTCAATATCCTGATCCATTCGCTATACAAGGACCGCGAAGTATTCCTGCGCGAATTGCTCTCGAATGCATCCGACGCCCTGAACCGGCTGCGCTTTGAAATGGTGACCAATCAGAATGTGGTCGATCCGAAAGAGGAGTTGAAGATCCATATCACGGTGGACAAAGAGGCGCGCAAGCTGACCATCCAGGATACAGGCATTGGCATGACCCGTGAAGAGGTCATCGAAAATCTCGGCACGATCGCTCAGTCTGGCGCGCGTAAATTCATCGAAGCTACGAAAGATCAGAAAGTGGACGTTGCCCAGGTCATCGGCCAGTTTGGCGTGGGATTTTATTCCGTGTTCATGGTGGCAGAGTCGGTCAAGGTCACATCACGTTCCTTCAAGCCGGAATCAGAGTCGGTGACCTGGTATGCCACCGGTGATGACAACTACCATGTGGGCGTTGGAGATATGAGCGAACGCGGCACTAAGGTGGAGATCAAGCTTAAGGAAGATGCTGCCGAATTTGCCGAAGAATACCGCATTAAGAATATCGTCCACAAACATTCCGACTACATTGGCTTCCCGATCTATATTGGCGAGGGCAAGGAGCCTGCCAACAAGCAGACGTCTCTCTGGCGCACCTCACGGCAGGAAGTGACGGAGGAGCAGTATAAGGAATTCTACAAACAAACCACGCTGGATTTCGAAGATCCGCTGTTGCACATCCACATCGTGACGGATGCCCCGGTGCAGTTGTATGCGCTGCTCTTCATTCCTGCCAAAATGGAGCGCGGACTATTCGCCCTGCGCAAGGACGATGGACTCAAGCTGTACTCCCGTAACATCCTGATCGACGAATATAACAAGGACCTGCTGCCAGAATATCTGCGCTTTGTACAGGGCGTTGTGGATTCGGAGGACCTGCCGCTCAACGTCTCGCGTGAAACTGTCCAATCGAGCGGCTTGATGCCCAAGCTGAAGAAGGTGTTGACCAACCAGGTGTTGAAAGATTTGGAGACACTTTCGAAGAATAATGCCGAGAAATATCAGACCTTCTGGCAGGAATTTGGCGGCTTTCTAAAGCAGGGATTGTCATCCTATACAGCGGAAGAAGACAAGCTGCATTCCCTGCTGCGCTTCAAGACGAATTTGAATCCTGAAACATGGTCATCTCTGGAGGACTATGTCTCGCGCATGAAGGAAGGACAGAAATTTATTTATTACATCGTGGGTGACGATCCCAAGTCTGTATTGCGCAGTCCACACCTGGACTACTTCCATTCGCAGGGCACAGAAGTACTGCTGCTCACCGAGCCGATGGATTCGTTCATGCTCATGGGTCTGCGGAAGCACAAAGACTTTGAGCTGAAAAACGTCGCCCAGGCAGATGTCGATGTAACGGAGAAGCAGTCGGCTGAGCAAGAGGCGGAGAAACTGCCGGATTCAGATTTTAGTTCTCTGGTGGAGCGCTTCAAACAAATCCTTGGTGAACGTGTAACTGATGTCCGTTCGAGCAATCGCCTGTCGCAATCGGTAGCGCGCCTGGTTGACCCGGATGGAACGATGAATCCTGAACTCCAACGCGTCTATCGATACCTTGGCAAGGAATATGAAGTGCCGAAGAAGATCCTGGAATTGAATCCGTCGCACACGATCCTGAAGAACCTGTTGAGTCTGGAACCCAACTCGGAACTGCAGACCGCCGTTATCGAGCAGATCTACGACAGCGCGCTGCTGGTGGAGGGGCTACACCCTGATCCGTCGAGCATTGCGCCGCGCGTGCAGAAGATCATCGAAGCGGCGTTATCCAAAAAGACTGAGTAATACGCATGCGATCTCGGAGATCAAGTGATTTCCGAGATCGTTTTTTTCTAAATGTACTCCATGGACACATCATCACAACAAACCCTGGCTCGACTCATTCGTGAAACGCGGGTCGCCGCGCTTGGAACTCTCCATAACGGCGAGCCAAACCTTGCAATGGTGGCATATGCATTTGCAAAGGATTTTTCCGCGTTTTATGTACACGTAAGCAGACTGGGAAAACACACGCGCGACATGGAGAGCGATCCACGCGTCAATCTGCTCATCGCAGAGACGGATGATCGACGTGCCGACCCGCAAACCCTGACCCGTGTATCGCTGCAGGGAACAGCGGAAATCCTGCCGCGCGACGCATCGGATTATTCCCCCATACAAAGCATGTATCTCCAACGCTTTCCCGAAGCGGAGCCTATGTTCCATTTGGGAGATTTCAATCTCTGGAAAATCACACCCAACAGCGGACGGTTCGTTGCCGGCTTCGCCCGCGCCTTTAACCTGATGCCGGAGATGTTGAGGAAAGCGGCTACTTTATGAATGCGAACGGTCTGGTTAATTCTTAGGTTTTTACGAGACAGTCGTCTTAGCCTATTAGAATCAACGCCCGGCAAATTGCGGACCCAAAACGTCTTCGAGCAGATCCATCACAGCCTGGTCTTGTCCAACATATAAAGCAAGCAGCCTTCCAGATTTGTAGAAGTGAGGCGCATCCACCCACATCACCATGTTTGTTCCGATCGAGCTGCCATCTTCGGCAACCTGGGATGCCTCGGTTTCCATCGCTTCTGCGGTGTCATAGACGAATACCTGCACATCCGCGCCGTTGACCTTGATGAGCTGTCCTGTCACGGAAAAGAATGCCTGCTCGACCTCGTCTCCCGGTTCGACGCTTGCCCCCGCCACGCGCAAAGTTTCCATGAGGCTGTCTACATCCGTCACAGAGCCAGGCTGTGACACCGCGGTGGGGGTTTCAGCAGCTGCCGCGCCCGCCTGTCCATCGCAGCCTGCCGAGAGAATGGCAAACACGAATACACTGCCAATCAGCCAAAGTCTTGTGTTCATCTTAAACTCCTTTCTACTAAAGTTAACGATGAAGCAAGGACGACAGGCGTGTTGAATTGTTCCCTCCTGGGCCACACCTGGGAGGGGTTAACGACCATCTTCAGGCATGATCTTCACATACTCGCTGGCTTTTTCCCCAAACCTTCCCAGAACAAGATGATACATCGCGTAAAGTTCCAAGGCAAACGGCAGATAGCCGCCATAGCCAAGCAATGGCATCTCGAAGATGTGCAGCCAGTCACCCCAAGGCACCTGGTAGACCCATTTGGGATAGGCAAGGTAATTCCACATTTCCCAGAAGAATGCTGTAAGCAAAACTCCCAGCCACAGGGCCACCACCGGCCGCCAGTCCCCCACTCGCGTCCAATTCGCCAGCGAACGATTTCCAAGCCAGACGTTGATCGGTTCCAATATGAAATAGAGCGACAGCCATACGAAAGGAAAGAAGATCGCTGGGTAGATCCACAACAGCGCCAGCATGACCCAGCCGGTGACGAAGAAGCCGAGAGTCGTCCGTGTATCGGTGCCAATCACCGGTCCCGGTTTGAGGCGGCGGACGAAGTCAAAGCTGCCGAAAAGTTCGGCGCTTTCGAAGACGGCGGGAATCACCGCCGTAAAGCTGAGCGTCGTCCAGAAGGCATATTCGAGGGGCGAGAAAATCTCGGCGCCGATGTATATCCAGTTTTGGGTGCGGATGTTGAGCACCTCGAAGATCCACCAGACCGGCGCGGAGAGGAGGAACAATCCCACATATCTGCGTGGGCTTCGTGTGAGCAGAGATGTGCCTGTACGCCAAACCACGAGTCCATCGATGGTGAGGCAGTACCCCAGCCATAGTGGAAAGAAACCCCAATGCGTGCGCGGACCCGTCAGAGTCCAATTGAGAATCCAGAAGAGGGTTGCCAGTCCAAGCCCAAGCCAGCCATGGATAGGAAAACTGGCTCGTTCATTTGTAAATTGTTTAGTTCGAGATGTCATTCTTCAAGTGTACACTGAACGAGATCGTAAAAACCTGACAGGTCTTCGTGCTGAGCCGATCGAGTATGGATTGAGCCCACGCATGGATCGCAGTTGATTCGCGCGCGTTTGAGACCTGTCAGGTTTCAAAGATTAAGTCAGTTGCACCTGCGGGAGGTCCTGCATGGCTTTTTCCACGGCTTCAACAGGATATTCGTAATCTTCCAGCTTGCCGCTGAGATAGGCTTCATAGGCTCCCATATCAAAGTTGCCGTGCCCCGAAAGATTGAACAGGATGACGCGCTTCTCGCCTTTTGCTTTGGCGTCCAACGCTTCATCGATGGCGGCACGGATGGCGTGCGCCGACTCAGGCGCAGGGACGATTCCTTCCGCGCGAGCAAATTGGATCGCGGCTTCAAACGTCTCCAACTGCCTGACAGCCACCGCCTGGATATGACCGGCATCATACAACGCGGAGATGGTGGGAGCCATGCCGTGATAGCGCAGTCCGCCGGCGTGGATGCCAGCCGGGATAAAGCTGTGACCGAGCGTATGCATTTTGACTACGGGAGCCATGCGGGCAGTGTCGCCGTAATCGAACGTGTACACACCCTTCGTCAAGCTTGGCGCCGCGGTAGGCTCGGCTGCCAGGAGACGTGTCCGCTTGCCGTTCTTGAGGTTTTCGCGCAGGAACGGGAAAGCGATACCGGCGAAGTTCGATCCGCCACCGGCGCAGCCGATGACCACGTCGGGATATTCGTTGGCCATGTCCATTTGCTTAAGGGATTCTTCGCCGATCACAGATTGGTGCAGGAGCACGTGATGCAGCACGGAGCCAAGCCCATACTTCTTTGCGCCGTTCGATGTGGCCGCGGCTTCGACCGCCTCAGAGATGGCAATGCCGAGGGAACCGGGATTGTTCGGGTCGGCGGCGAGAACCGAGCGTCCGTAGTCCGTCATATCCGTTGGGCTGGCATAGACCTTCGAGCCGTACGTTTCCATTAGATTGCGGCGATAGGGCTTTTGCTGGTACGAGACCTTGACCATGTATACTTCCAACTCCAGGTCAAAGAAGCTGCAGGCAAAGGCCAACGCTGAGCCCCACTGCCCCGCACCGGTCTCGGTGGTCATGGCTTTGGTGCCAGACCTCTTATTGTAGAAAGCCTGCGGGATGGCAGTATTCGGTTTGTGACTTCCGGCCGGGGAGACGCCTTCATACTTGTAGTAGATGTGCGCCGGCGTACCAAGCTCTTTTTCCAAACGCCGCGCCCGCAGCAATGGCGTGGGACGATACAAACTGTAGATCTCGCGCACTTCCTCGGGGATCTCGATGTAGCGTTCGGTGCTGATCTCCTGCAGGATCAATTCCATTGGGAAGAGCACAGACAGAAAGTCTGGTGTGACAGGTTCCAATGTGCCGGGATGCAGCACTGGCGCCGGCGCAACGGGACTATCTGCGTTGATGTTGTACCAGAATTTCGGGATGTCACTTTCGTTCAACAGGAATCGAGTCTGGTCAGTCATGGGTTGTCTCCTTTGGGATTTAGATATTTCTTGACTATAGTCCGATAAAAACAAAAACGCCCATCCCACACATGGGACGGACATCGTATCCGTGGTGCCACCCAACTTAAGCTGCATCTGTCCCCTATGGGGGTTGTCAGCCTCGCTCGGCGCTCTATAACGGGAGCATCCCGTCGCTGCTACTTTGCGTGATGAACGCATTTCGCGTTGCGGCTCGGAGGTCCATTCGACATTGATATTTCGCGCAGGTCTTTCAACGTATCAACCTGCTCTCTGTGGCGATTTTCAGTGTTTACTCGTCCTCGTCCACGCCTTATTAATTTTGGCTGATTATACCGCTTGTTTCGTCTGCGAGTCGACTTTCAGAAGTCTCTGAAAATCGAATTTGAATGGTGAATTTTTGCAAATCATGCGGCATTGTGTAAGCAAAAGGATGGGGATGTCAATGTGGCGCGTCGATCCATGCATTCGATATCAAATAATTGCCTCTTGACAATTTAGTACAAATACACTAAATTAGTATATATCTACTAATTTCATGGGATTCAATATGTCTCCTAAAACCTACAAACCTTCACAACAGACCAAGACCAATATCATCCAGAAAGCAATTGACCTGTTCAACGAACATGGCACAGGGGTTGTCTCGTTAAATTCGCTGGCAGCTGCGCTGGGAATCAGTACAGGCAATTTGCAATATCACTATCGCAGCAAGGAGGAGATCATTCGTGCCGTTCTTGAGGTCATGTTCAATGATTGGAACGCAGTGTACCAGGAGATGAATACAGAGTCGTTCACAATGGAGGCATTGCGTCGTACCCTGCGAATCAATTTCAATCTCGTCTGGAAGTATCGTTTTTTTTATCGTGAACTCACCGCACTATTACGCAACGATGAAATCCTTGCAGCACGCTACGCGATCATTCAGGAACAAAGAATCGCAGAGCAGGAAATGCTCACGAAACAAATGACAAGATCTGCTGGAGTACCCCCTATGAGCAAGATTGAACTCCGCAATATGGTTCTCATCGGCTGGATATTGAGTAGTTCATGGTTGTCTTATGTGGAAAGCACGGGTCGTTCTGTGGACGAATCTGCGATGGATGATGGTGTAAAAATGCTTTTTCAATATTACAAACCGTACCTGGAGAAAATAACATGAAGCTTTCCCGTAGAGATTTCCTTAAATTCGGCGGTGTTACCCTGGTCGCTGTGACCGGTGGCACTGTTTTGCGAGCCGTGGATCAGGGTGTCTTCCACGTAGGACAAGGCATTGCCTATGAGCCGTGGAGGAACTGGCGCGATGCTGGAACTGCTGCAGAACGGATCGTGGCCGCCGGCATCCTTGCCTCCAACCCGCACAATTCGCAACCCTGGATATTTCGAATCACCGATTCGACCATTGACCTATTTGCCGATCCCAAACGGCAGATTGGTGTGATCGATCCCCATTTACGTGAAATGTATATTGGGCTTGGTTGTGCCGTGGAAAACATGACCTTAGCTGCGGAGGCAGAAGGATTTGCCCCGACGATAGGACTCATGCCAGACCCCGCCGATGAAACCCATGCCGCGCATTTGGAACTTGTCCCTTCTGCGCCTCTTCTTTCCAATCTATATTCCGCGATTCCAAACCGACACACGGATCGCGGCACCTACGACAACACACGCTCGATAGCACCCGAAACATTCGATGAGATCGAAGCCTTGATCACCGAAGCAGATTTGCGTCTGTTCTGGTTCAAAGAGGACGCGGCCCGCGCACAATTCAGCCAAGTTGCAGTTGAAGCTACTGAAGCCTTGATCGCGGATGAGCAGCAAAGCCTGGACAGTCATACCTGGTGGAGACAGGATTGGGATCAACTACAGGAAAGCGCAGACGGCATTACCCTGGATACACAATCCCTGGGTCCTATTACTACAACCGTCGCCAAAATTCTCCCCGATCTCTCCCGCCAGCAAAACGATGCTGCCTTTGTAAAAAATGTACGCGAAATCATGCTCCCCACTGCCGCTGCGTTTGGTATTCTTGCCGTAAGAGATGGAAAGGACAATACGCAGCGCCTCAATTGCGGGCGTACATGGCAACGCATCCATCTCTGGAGCACAACCCAGGGACTTGCGATGCAGCCTCTCAATCAAATGTGTGAAAGGGTTGACCGGGAATTCCAGCTTGGAAGCGAACCTGTGATTGGAAACGCAGTCAGAGCATTGCTGAGCGATGACTCATGGCACTCAATTATGCCTTTCCGCCTCGGTTATCCGACCCAGAAGACAAATCTCAGTCCGCGTAGAAGCCTGGGACAGGTCATAGCGTAATCCGTCAAATCAAGAGATAAGCCACAAACTCACTTCCGTGGTTTATCTCATCATTGGACCTCTTGCGAGGGACGCTGCATGTCAGACTGGCACTCTGACGGTCATTTGAAGGTTTGAGCTTCGGTAGATTGCGGGCAGGCTGTGCGACTAAAACCCTTCCGCCACATACTCGCCCCACACCACTCGGAGCGTATTGCAAATTTCCCCGAGCGTGATGTCATTCTCTACGCATTCGATGAACAGCGGCATCATGTTCTCAGTACCGCTCGCAGCGACCTTCAATTTACCAAGCAATTCATCGACACGGTTCTGATCCCTGGTCTCGCGCAAATTCTTCAGTCGTTCGCGCTGACCGACCTCAATCGCCGGGTCCACTTTCAAGCGTTCCAGGGTCATTTCCTCGTCCACGGTGAACTGATTGACGCCAACAACGATCTGTTCTTTGCGCTCCACCTGCTGCTGGGCGATGTAGGCAGCGTTCTGGATCTCGTTCTGCATGTATCCCTTTTCGATGGATTGCAAAGCGCCGCCCATGTCGTCGATTTTGGTGAGATAGTCTTCGGCGCCTTTTTCGATTTCATCGGTGAGATATTCGATCAGGTACGAGCCTGCCAACGGATCAACTGAATCAGCCACGCCCGATTCATAAGCAATGATCTGCTGAGTACGAAGCGCCACACGAACGGCTTTCTGGGTAGGCAGCCATAAGGCTTCGTCCATGGAATTGGTGTGCAAGGATTGCGTTCCGCCGAGGACGGCGGAAAGAGCTTGAATAGTCACGCGCACGACATTATTCTCCGGTTGCTGCGCGGTGAGCGTGGAACCGGCTGTTTGGGTATGGAAGCGTAACTGCCAGGAGGACGGTTTCTGCGCCTTGAAGCGGTCGCGCATAATCTTTGCCCACAAGCGACGTGCCGCACGGAACTTGGCAACTTCTTCGAGGAAGTTATTGTGTGCGTTGAAGAAAAATGAAAGCTGGCCGGCAAAATCGTCTATGTTTAAGCCGGCTGCAAGCGCTGCTTCTACATAGGCGATTCCATTGGCCAATGTAAATGCCACTTCCTGCACTGCCGTAGAACCTGCTTCGCGGATGTGATAGCCAGAGATCGAGATCGTGTTCCAATTGGGCACATCCTTCGCGCAGAATTGGAAGATATCTGTGATCAGGCGCATGGACGGCACGGGCGGGAAGATATAAGTGCCGCGTGCCACATATTCCTTGAGAATGTCATTTTGGATCGTGCCGCGCAGGTGCTTCATGTCGACGCCGTGGCGTTTGGCAACGGCGATGTACATTGCGAGTAAAACTCCGGCGGGCGCGTTGATCGTCATGGACGTGGAGACTTTGTCGAGCGGAATCTGGTCGAAGAGCTGCTCCATGTCGCGGATGGACGAGATCGAAACGCCGACCTTGCCCACCTCCCCTGCCGCGATGGGATCGTCGGCGTCGTAGCCGATCTGGGTTGGGAGGTCGAATGCCACCGAGAGTCCGGTTTGTCCCTGATCGAGGAGATAGCGATAGCGCTTGTTGGATTCTTCGGCGGTCGAGAAACCGGCGTACTGGCGCATCGTCCAAAAGCGCGAACGGTACATCGTCGGTTGGACGCCACGCGTAAACGGGAATTGGCCTGGGAAGTTGAGCTTTTCCACGTAAGCCGCTTCGACTTCGCCTGCGGCTCCGCTACCCAAAGGGTACGATGTCAGCGAGGAGTCAGGTAGTCCGATACGGGGCAATTCGATCCCGGAGGAGGTTTCGAAGCGCTCACGACGTTCCTTGAATTTATCCAGCGATTTCTTGAGGGTGGTTTCTTTCCATTTGTTGTATTGATCGGCAATTGTCATTTTTTTCACCACAAAGTGTCACGAAGGGACACAAAGAATTAAAGGTTTTACCTTTGTGACCCTTTGTGCCCTTGGTGGTTAATTGGTTTTCCTCAAGTATAAATCCAACACAGAATAACTTGTAGGACATGTGACACGCTGAAAGACGAGTAACATCCTCAACAAACCTGACGGATTTCCTGTGCTACACTAGGCGAATGGAAATCTGTTACCTGATTGCCTTCCCCGACTCAGCCCCTACCGCCCAGCCTGCCGAACAGATCAAGGGTCTGAAAGACGCGCCCTACTTCCAGCCGATCGACATCGACCTGGTGACCCTGGGCGATGAGACCCTGGTGATCGAGGGCTATGCCGTTTCGACACTGCGCCAGCGCTATGATGGGCGCGTCCAAATGGTGGAATGTCACTTCGACCTGAAAGATCCATTTGCGACATCGGTACTGCCGGAGCGCATAAAGATCCAAAATGCATTGCAGAGTCGTTATGTCCCTGAGGGCGTTCGCAAGAGCGGCCTGTTCGAGGAGTACACGATCCTGCTGGTACACGAGGTCAAAACGACGCCCGACAAGTGGGTCGCCAAAAACGACTTGACCATTGCCAACTTTATCCGCTCACAGCGCGAAGTGTTCGACAAGGAAGAAGTCAACGAGATCCTGGAGTCGCGCACGCGCTACTCCGCCAACGAACTAACGCTGGTAGACTGGGAAGGCGCGGTGATCATCGCTCCCAATGCGGACTATCAGTCGGATATCGCCCTGCTCAAGATCGGCAACTATCAACTGCTGCGGTATCGAATGCTCGATCAGTCCATCGAGGAGATGCTCGATAAGATCAACGAGCGCTTCTTCCAGGCCAAACGTCCACGCGCCACACGCGGGCTCGTCCGACAGATCGCAGAACACCGCCTCGAAGTGATGCTTGATTTCGAACGCGCCGAACAAAACCTGCTGCTGATCGGCGACTGGTACACGGCAAAACTTTATGAGGCAATCCAGAACGAACTTTATCTGAAGGATTGGAAGGAAAGTGTGCGCGCCAAGCTGGATAATCTCGAAAGTATCGTAGAGACCATTCAGGACAATTTCTCTCTCTCATGGGAAGCGCTGATGGACCGTTTGCAGCTGCTGGGTTGGGTGTTACTTCTGGTCGGCTATATTTATCTATATTTCCTGGATGCCGGATGGATACAGCTTCCATGAGGTGAAGTACAGCGTGTGTTTTTTTGTCTGCTGATGCACAGTAACGCAAGCGTCTTCACGAATAGTCAGAAGTTTTGAGTAGATAAACGGATTCATCTTCTGGTTAATCCCATTGTCGAATTACTCATGATCGGAATGAAGGATTCGATCTATATGCATATTTGCTCCCGATTTAGATTTTTCCTATGGATGCTTCCAGTGCTCCTTTCGAGCCTGGCCTGCAACTACGTTACCCGGCTCATTCTTCCGAGCACGGCTGTTCCATCCCCCACATCCACGCCCGTGCCAAGCGCTACGCTTCCACCCACAGCTTCGCCAACACCAACGCCTGAATTCCGGGCAGCCTGTCCATCGCTGCTCTCAGATATCGTATCGGCGGCCACGACCGACGACCAGGATCTTGAACTCTTTTCAACACGCAGAAGGAATGTTGAGGAACAGGATCTCCGCTATGCAGTCAACTATTCCCTCAAAGACGACCAGCTGCATGTCAGGACCGACATCTCTGTGCCCAATGACGTTGAGTCAAAAATGGATGCACGCACCACACACGAGCAGATCTGGAATTATTTCGCGTCCCTCATCCCTGTTTCGGAGCGCGGCTTCCTGGTGGAATTCTCGGTCATGTCCGACGGAGCGAGCAACATCCTTGCCGGAGTCCGCCGCACACATGAAGATCCCAATACATGGATGCTGCGAGTCGATGTTCTGGATGCGCGTGACCAGCACGAATTAACCTACACTCTGATGCATGAATACGGACATTTGCTCACCCTGGAATCATCTCAGGTAACGCTCGATCGGTCGGTGTATCTCGACCCCGACGACCAGGAAGTATACGAGCGCGCCCAGGCTGCGTGCCCCAATTATTTCTCGCGTGATGGATGCAGCCTGCCCGACTCATATCTCAGTGAATTCTTCAGCAGGTATTGGAGCAGCTTCTTTCTGGAATGGCAGAAGATCGATAACGCGCACGACGACCCATCCTACGATTCCATGCTGCATGACTTTTACAAAATATACGCCGATCAATTCCTGACGGAATATGCCGCCACCAGCCCCGAAGAGGATATTGCTGAATCCTGGACATTCTTCATACTATCTGAAAAACCGGAGCTTGACTCGATCGCCCATGAAAAGATCCTGTTCTTTTACGAATATCCGCAGCTTGTGGCACTGCGTCAGGAAATATTGACTCGATTGTGTGTTGAATTTCCACAATGACCGTCAAATCCCCTTAACCTTGGAGCATTTTTCATATCGATTCGGCCTAACGGCGGTCAAACTTTCCTGACAGCAAAATCAGGGCACTGTACATAGAATGGAAGCATCGATAGAGCGCCGCATAAATGGATTAAATTGGACTGCGAACTGCCGGGTGAAACCGTGTGACAAAGTTCCTTTCGCAGATTCTACGTGTGTGAGATAAGCGTAGCACGCCGCATAGCGGCAGTGTGGACAAGCGACGCACGAAAGGACTCTTCTCCCGATGTTTTCCACTCGAACGTCAACGTTTGAAAATTTGAAGAATGGCGCGTACTCGCGACAATGGCGTGTGCTCGCGCCGTTGTTTCTGATGACATTGACGCTCCTTCTCTCCACCCTGGCCTGCAACGCCGCTTCCGGCCTCGTCCAACCCGAAGCGACCACGTCCCCGTCCACGTCAATGCAAGCCCTGGCAGGAGCTTCGTGTCCGGCTGTCTCGAATTCGATTGTCCAGGCGGCTGCCGCAGTTGAAAGTTACCAGATGCCAGAGCAGGAAATCCGTCTCGTCACGTATCCCATACAGGGCAGCGAATTGGGGGACCCACTATACGAGGCGGTCCCTGACGGCTTTCACGATCAACAGGCAGACATATCTACCCAGCAGGCGATCTGGAACTATTTTGCTATACTGATCCCGGAGCAGAATCGGGAATTCCTGACAGAGTTCTCTGTGCTCACAGATGGTAAAGACAACCTGTTAGCGGCCGTGGCCCAATCACAAAATGACCCGGCAGACTGGCGGCTGGAGGTGGATATTGCCGACGCGCAGGACCATGAGAACCTGACCTTTACTCTGATCCATGAGTTTGGGCATTTGCTCACGCTCAACGAGCAGCAGGTTTCACCGAGCATGGCAGTGTTCAACAGCCACGATGATCCGGCGGTGCGCAGTCACGAGTCCGCCATGTGCCCAAATTTTTTCGCCCACGAAGGTTGCAGTAAGCGCGATTCCTACCTCAACCAGTTCTATCAACGTTTCTGGACTGACAAGTACGAGGAGTGGTTTCAGGTAGAATCCATCGGTGACGACTATCTCTATTACACCAGGCTGAACGAGTTTTACGAAAAGTATCAGGATCAGTTTGTTACAGAGTACGCCGCCACCAATCCCGTCGAAGATCTGGCGGAAACATGGGCCTACTTTATTCTGACGCCCATGCCACAAGGGAGTACAATTGCAAATCAAAAGGTTTTGTTTTTCTACGAGTATCCCGAGCTGGTCGAATTACGCCAGGAAGTCATAAAGAATCTGTGCAATGCATTCCCTCAATAAACCTCTCATGCACCAGGACACACCGACAAAACGCCCCATCGCAGAATCCTACTGGGTACAACCGGGAACGTTTTTGGCCGGTGAGTATCCCGGTCAGTTCGACCAGGAACATACCCGCAAGCGCCTCGACGCGCTGATCGAAGCGGGCTTCGATACGTTCGTCGATCTCACCCGGTCCAATGAGACAACGCCCTACCTCAGACTCCTTCAGGAGCAATCCCAGAGCCACGGAGTAGACGTGCAGCACCATCGCTTTGCGATCGGCGACTTTGGGCTGCCGACAGCCGACTTGATGAAGTCCATTCTGGATACGATCGACGATGCCCTGCAGAAGGGTCGGACAGTGTACCTCCATTGCTGGGGCGGCATCGGTAGAACGGGAACAGTGGTCGGGTGCTATCTGGTGCGTCACGGGAAAACGGGACTACAAGCCCTGAACCAGTTGGCAAAATGGTGGCAGGGGGTACCGAAGAGCCGCATCCATCCCCAATCACCAGAAACCGATGAACAGATCGAATTTATCCGCACCTGGAACGACGTCGAGACATCCAACAAGTAATTTACTTTACGCCATATCTACTGCCGCACCTGTACCTGCAGGTCGGCGGTTCCGCCGTGGGGCGTCAGTACGTAGCCCAGTCGATCCATTTCCGCACACATTGAAACATCATTAAACTATTCCTTAGAGAAAGTGTCGCTCCTGAAAAAGGCAGTATAATCTTTTCGTGGAGAACTGGACGTTTGGAAACTACTCAACTTGACAACCAACCCCAACCGGAATCCCTGACGGAAGAAGAACAACCAATCAATTGGAAACGCTTTTTGCTTGATGTGCTGGAAACGCTGGTTCTGGCGGTGGTGCTCTATTTTGGGATCAACGCCGTTTCGGCACGGGTCCGGGTGGACGGATTTAGCATGAGACCGACCCTGCAGGACGGGGAATACATCCTGATCAACAAGCTTGCTTATAAACTCGGCGAACCGATGCGCGGCGATATTGTCGTGTTTGTGTTTCCGGTGAATCCTGAAGAAGATCTGATCAAACGTATTATTGGTTTGCCCGGTGATACCATCACCGTTCAGGATGGCGTCCTGAGCATCAACGGCGTCGTCATGAATGAACCTTACATCAGCGCGCCGCCGGCGTACGATGGCACATGGCAGGTATCAGAAGGGGAATTATTTGTATTGGGCGATAATCGAAATGATTCCCGAGACTCACACCAATGGGGTTTGTTGCCGGTCGAGAACGTGATCGGCCGGGCAGTGTTGATCTATTGGCCGCCCGAGGAGTGGCAGATCATCGAACATACCGAGCAGGTTTCCATTCCCGAATTCGCCTCGCAGGCGTCCTGGAGTGTTAGATGAACCACAACCAGCAGACCCTTTCCACACCGGCTCCGTCGTCATTTCCGTGCAATGAATGCGCAGCGGGAGTGATGCACGTGCGCCTGATCACCTACTTCACCTGGCTTGCAGAGGAATTGATCACGGTTCCCAACTTTCCCGCCTGGGTGTGTGACATGTGCGGGAGGCGGGAATACGACGAAGGAGCCATTGCCTGGCTGACGATGTTTCTTGACCCCAACGCGGGCAAATCGACCCGCCGCGTCAAACGCAAGCCGCAAACGGGTACCGCTAAACAGAACTTCCCTCACCTCCCCATCGACTGACCACATCGCTGACTCAAGGCAGAAATATGGATTCATCACCGCGAACATATCGATTTCTCCCCGCTGACGTGTATACAAATGGATATCGCGTTGTTGGAAAGTTGATGGTTTCCACCAACGGCATCATGGGCATTCTCAATGACATCACAAAGTCAAATCTTGAGATTCACGATGCACGCCTGGCGCGCATCCATATGCCCACCAAGCTGGTCGACCATTTCGAGGTCGTACGCCTGATCAAGTCACAGGTGTTTGCCGTTTGTGCCGCACGACGCGAGGACCTGGGTCCCACCGGCATCCAACGCGGCGGCTACAGCAGCACAGCAGAAGTGCCAGCGCGCCTTGCCACTCACGTATATGAGATCGAAGGAAAACTCGAGGTCGCCGGTCGCTTTGACTTTGCAGTAATGGTCGCGGACAAGACCCGCAATTTCATCCCGATATATGAAGCTACACTCACGGCTATCCTGATCCCCAATCTAAAGGTGGAAAGCCCGGGCATCCTCTTCAACCGCGAAAAAGTGGACATGCTCGCACTCCTGGGTCAACGCGTGAAGGAAGAAAAATAAACAAAATGCTTGACCGTTGCGGAGTGGGGTGATAAAATCCGCCCGCTCTTACAAAGTACCGCTGCATCTATAGAAACTTCGTAATTTAATAAATGAGCGGTAATAACGTTTGCCCCCATCGTCTAGTGGACTAGGACGCAGCCCTTTCAAGGCTACGACCGGGGTTCGAATCCCCGTGGGGGCACA
>CAZBAX010000070.1:0-26660 GCA_964489725.1 uncultured Anaerolinea sp.
GCACGACAGGGTTGCTAATGGACGGAAGGATCGTGTTGGAGAGTAAGGCTGTAAGAAAATCCTTCAGGGCTGGCAGGAAGAGACGGTCTGCACTCATCAGCACCAGACCTCCAACGATCACGCCGTTTACATTGCCCAAACCACCCAGGATGACACAACTCAGGATAATGATGGATGCACTGAATTCAAACACGCTGGGGAAGATGCCGCGGATATAGGCCGCATAGAATGCTCCTGCAAAACCCGAGAATGTGGCGCCCATGGCAAAGGCTGCCAGTTTGGTCTTGACCGGGTCGATCCCCATTTGGGCGGCAGCAAGTTCATCCTCGCGGATCGCCATCCACGCACGTCCGAGGCGGCTTTCGCGCATTCTGTTGATCAGGAAGATCGAGAGAAGGATAAGACCGATGATCAGGAAATACCAGGTCACCGGGTTGCTTGATTCGAACTCACCGATGAAAGGCAGCGAGGGGCGACCAATGGGACTGATACCCTTTTCGCCGAACGTCAGGTCTTCATGTTCGACAAGGGTAATACAAGCCGTTTGAATTCTGAAGAGAGGCAAAATCCAACAGGTGAGCGGCTCTTTGATCGTTACATCGATCAGATTCCTGAAGAGGACGGGCACGATCTCACCAAAGCCGAGAGTCACGATCGCGAGGTAGTCCCCGCGTAACGGAAGTGTTGGCGCGCCAAGAAGCAGCCCCCAAACTGCGGCCATTGCGGCGGCGATCCAAATCACGAGCCAGAAGTTCAATTCAATGCTATGAACCGGCGAGGAAAGGATACCTGTGGTGTATGCGCCAATCGCAAAGAACGCCGCATAACCAAGGTCGAGAAGCCCAGCATAACCGACCACGATATTCAATCCCAGGCCAAGGATCACGAAGATCAGAGCGAAGATGATCTGCGCCGTCCAGCGCAGCGCAGTGAACTGGTCAATGAATGGGAAGGCAAGCACCACAAAGGCCAACAGGATCAGCCTGGCAATGCGTTCCTGTTTTTCGGGCAAGCCGCGGAAGGATGCCGTCAATGTGGTGAAGAATACAGTCAGAGCAAAAGCCAGAAGATTTGTTACAAGGACAAAGTCGAGGCGTTCGACGAATTTCCCGAGCGCCGGTTGAATCACATAGTTCTGGATCAGACCTAGAAAGACGAGGATGCCGCCGGCAGTAAGTGCAGTTGGCATCGCTTTTCGGGCCACATCCGTCATGGATGTACGCGGAAATCTTCCGCTCAAAAGCAGTCCCAACCCGATACCCATGTAAAGCCCGAACACCGCGACCGACCAGCCTCCGAAGAGGAATGTTAATAAGCCAGCGATGATGCCAAATGTGATGCCTGATTTTATGTTTTGCATGGCTGCACCTCTTAGGCTTTTTGACCGGTCTGTTCACCCAACAAACCCGTTGGGCGGAAGAGCAGGATCAACACGAGAGTTGCGAACACCCAGGCGTTCGTCCAGCGGGCATTGAGATACCCATCACTGAAGGATGCCAGCAATCCGATGAGAAACCCTCCCAGCATGGCGCCGGTAATATTACCGATCCCACCGAGTACTGCAGCGGTAAAGGATTGCAAACCGGCCCGGAAGCCCATGAACCACCAGGCGGTATTGTTATATAGGCCTGCCATCAACCCTGCCGCTCCGGCGAGCCCGCCGCCAATGAGGAATGTCGCTGTAATGACCCAATCGATATCGATGCCGAGCATTTTTGCGGCATCCCGGTTTTGGGCCGTGGCACGCATGGCTTTTCCGAGTCTGGTCCGTTGGACGAAGAGACGCAGTCCGATCATCAATGAAGAAGCCAGGATAATAACAATCAGATCCTTAATAGTGAAACGCAGGGCCAGACCAGACGAAGCCAGAAGATTCACATTCCAGCCCAGGCTTGTAAAAAGCGTACCCAGCATGTCGGGGAAAACCTTCTGCGATGCGCCGCCGGTCGTCCCGAAGGATGGAACCAGCCAGGCTTGCGCCGCCCACATCAGGCCAACATTCTCGATGATGAAGGACATGCCAATGGCAGAGATCAGCGGTGCGAGACGAGGGGCGTTTCGCAGCCTTCGATACGCGAAACGTTCGATGGCCGCGTTGAGAACTGCACATACAACGATCGCGATCACAAGTGCCAGCACAAGTCCAAAAATGATAGTACCGGGGTCTTTGCTCTCCAGTGTCCCAGTCAGCGAAAGCACTGTCAGAGATGTGAACACACCGATCATATACACATCACCGTGCGCAAAGTTGATCAACTCGATGATGCCGTATACCATAGTGTAGCCAAGTGCGATGATGGCGATGATCGCACCATTTGCAATACCGATAATCAGGAACTGCACAAGCTGCAGGGGGTTTGCTTTGATCGCAGCGGCAATGGCGGGAAAGTCCAACCCCGCGATCGGGCCGATCAAGAATACGATGTATAAGACAAGAGCAATCACCCCAGCGCGTCTCAGATCAAATCTCATTTTGGGTTTGGTAAGTTCCATGATTTACCTCTTTCGCCCGGCAGCGTAGAATGAATGGGGGCGGCACAAGATGCCGCCCCCATTGAAAGGTGCAAGAGACTTACTTGAAGGTACCCACTGGGGCGTACGCTCCACCTGTGACCTGGTAGAAGGTCATGTCGGTGAGGCTGGTGTCGCCGTTCGCATCGAACGACCACGTGCCCAAAGCGCCTTCGAAGTTCTTGATGGCGAAGACTGCATCGCGAACTGCCTTGCGGTCAGTAGGATCACCACCGGCAGCACAAACATCTTCGATGGCCTTGAGCGCCACGCTCATGGTCTCATACCCATAGACTGAGTAGGGCTCGGTCAGCTTGCCAAATTTGGCTTCGTAATCGGTGACGAACTTCTGGCCAGCGGCGGGCAGCTCATCGAATGGAACACCTGCGACAGAGGCATACACGCCTTCGGCTACGTCAGCGCCAGCGCCATCGATGAAAGCCTGGGTCTGGATACCATCAGGACCAACGAACTTAACGGTCTCGTTGTCGCCCATGATCGCGACCTTGTCCTTGAGCAGTTGGGAGGCATTGCTATCCACAACCATACCGACGTAGATCGCATCTGGCGGTCCGCCAGCATTGCTGGTGGAGATCTTGGTCATCAGAGCCTTGTAGTCAGCGGCCTTCGGATCGATGCCTTCGTGACCAACGACGGTCAAACCAATTTCACCGGCTGTGGCTTCGAACACATCCGCGACGCCCTTGCCATACAGCTGCTGGTCGTCGAGAATGTAGACGGTTGTTGCGCCAAGTGACTTGACGAAATTCGCCGCAACCTTACCCTGAATGTCATCCGCAGCCACTACGCGAGCATAGGAGCGGACACCCGTGGGGTAATAGGAATCGGTCACACCGGGAAGATCCTTGTCGGCCTTGGTGAGACCAGGGTTGGTGTTGGCAGGGGAGATCATGACCAACGGACCAGCGCCATTCAAGATCGGAATGGAAAGTTTGGCAGCGCCAGAGTTGAAGGTGCCGAGGTAAGCCACGATGGACTCATCGGCAGCGGCCTTATTGGCGTTTTCGGTCTCGACCGCGGGATCCCACTGACCGAGGGCGGCGGAGGCGTCATCCCAGGCTTCATAGGTGATGGTGTACTTCCCATCACAGGCCTTGCCGCCAGCCTGCTCGAGACGCAGCTGCATGGCGTTGACGATCGTTTGGGTTTGGGTAAGGGACGAACCGGTCATCGGAAGGCTGGACACGATCTTGAGCGTGCCTCCACCCCCGCCTCCTGCTCCGGCGCAAGCCGCGAGCATACTCGCGAGCACCAGCAGCGAAAGCAAAGTAAACAAGCGTTTCATAATCTTTCTCCTCCAGGATGTTTGTGTGGTAGATACATGTATCCTCTTCTATACGGCGGATACGACAATAGGGTCGACAAAACTCTGCGTGTATGTCGGCACCACCTCCTTTCGGTTGATTTTGCGCTTTGCTATTGCTATACCAGTATTACAAATAAAGCCCAGGATTTCTCCCGCGGCTTTCTCTCGTTACTGCCCTGAAAATTGCTTTTGCGCATTCATTAACTGCCCAATGTTAAGGCAAATGTGTACCTGGGTCAAGAGCATGTGTTTAATCTTGTTTTTGTTTTTCCTGGGGTTTGTAAAGCAGCTGCTCACGGATGCGGAGGTCTGTATTCCTGATCTTCATCGCAAGATCAGCGGCAAGGTTATACATCAGCCGGTATCCCAATTGCGGGTATGTATCGCACAACATGATCAGTTTGTCACGGGGAATAATGAGCAGGCGGGTATCCTTCTGTGCAGCGCAGGCAGATGCCGAACGCAGACCTTCATCCACCAGGGCGATCTCGCCGAACGATTGACCGCGGCGCAGGGTCGTGATGGTCTTGTTCTCGACCGTGGCATCCAGCGCTCCCACAAGGGATGGGTTAATGAAAATATCCACCTCGCCCTGCACGATGATATACAGTTCCTTGCTTCCACTGTTTTCCTTAAAGATCAGATCGTCTTTTTGGAAGGTAGCTTCCTGGCACAGATTGGCGACAAGTTCCAGTTGAGTCGGCGTGAATTGATAGAAGATATCGCTCTGTTTTAGGAAATTAACAATGGATGCGGTAGACACATCGACCTCCGAAGTGAATTGAGTGTAGCATAAACAAAGATGAAGTGCAACGGTTCACGCCAAAAATGTGTCAAATATCACCATTTATAGTGAATGTGTCCAATTCGCCGCGGGCACGAGTTTCATGGGTAGGAACGTTCCAACCAATCGATGGGATTGACTTGCACGCCGTTCACCCAGATCTCCCAGTGTAAGTGTGCTCCGGTTACCCGGCCCGTCCCACCGACCAGACCGATCACTTGTCCCTGTTCCACCATGTCGCCTACATTTACATACATCTGCGACTGGTGCCAGAAACCACTGTAGACTCCCCAGCCATGATCGATGATCGTAGCATTCCCACGAACCGTCAGCGGAGCGGCAAACACCACCCGGCCGGGTGCGGGGGCGAAAATCTGGAGTCCCTCGCCGCCACAAAAATCAAGCCCCGAATGGAATCCCGGAACTTCGATATCCGAATTGATGACTCGATACGTGCGCCGTGTTCCGTACCAGGAGGTGAAACAGGTTGGGTCTACCGCCGGAGAAGTGAACGGGTCATCCCAGTAGCGTGTAGCATTGTAAAGAGCCGTTAGCGAGCTGACATTCTTCAGCTCCGATTCAGTCACGGCCGGGTCGAGGGTACTCGGATCGTTGAGCGGAATATCCTCATTGAGATAACCACCCGCGGTAACCAGGATCATCTGTTCAAAAGACTGTTTGCTGCCATCTGCAGCGGTTGCTTCGAGGCGCAGCGGATAAACACCAGGCTCCAGAAGTGGATGCACGCCCTGCAAGGCGACCTGCTCGTTGCCGTTCGCAAAGAAATTCAACGGATGATCCACTAGAATGCCAGACAGCGACACAGCCTCTCTGGTGGTCACGCTGATCACTTCGGTGCTGCCCTGTACGAGAGGCAGCGGATTAATGCTTGCGCTTAGAAAGGCGGGAGGTAGCCCAGTAGCGTTTTCGGCGCTGCCGGTTGTGGGGGAATAGAGTACGTCGCCGGGAATCGTTTCCCATGTTCCATCTAATTTGTTCAGCGTCGCCAGCGTCCATGGATCGCTGTTCTGCCTGACCGCCAGTTCCAACAACGACTCGCCTGCGCCCGCAGCGAAACTCGTATTCAATGACGATTGATCCTGCTGCGTGGGAATGATCAGGCTGTTTCCCACATATAGCTCGGTGGGGCTGATCAGGCGATTCAATCGCTTCAACAGTTCATCCGAGACCTGTGTGCGCCGGCTTAAACTGCGCAACGAATCGCCAAAGGCAATGATCTCGGTGTCGAGAACACCCGTAACACCCTCAAGACCAGGGATCACAAGCTCCTGCCCCTGCGAAAGGAAGTTCGCATCGATGCTAGGATTCGCTGCCATTAATTCATCAAGAGTTACATTGAATAAACGCGCAATTTCCGAAAGCGTATCGCCAGGCTGCACAATGTAGACCGGTCCGCTGGCTTGGGCAGATGCCGGCTGTGAGATGAAGGCCGATAGGATTGCAATAGATAGAACGATGGATACTAGATTACGCATTCGTGAATTGTACCGTGTCCCCGATTTGAAACTCCTCCCGGCGATCGGGATGGACTTCCAGAACATACCTGGCGGGCCGCTTCGAGATGTAGGCCGGTCGCCACGATTTTGCCAGTACCCTGTCAACCACCTGCATCTGCGAATTGATCCATATCACACCCAGGTCGAACGAGACGAATAGCATGTGGATCGAAGAGTCGAGGCGTGAATCACGCGTCCCCACCAGCACCAGGCCTTCGTCCCGCGCGAGGCGAGACCGGAATGTGAAGCCGCGCAGTTGTGTCAGGAACGTATCGCAATATTTGATCCGCAGTGGTCCATCCATCCCGCGGTTCTTGTTTTCGATGGAAATGTATCTGCTCATGGGAGAATTGAAAAAACGAGGCGACAATCGTCGCCTCGTTCATGCCTTGGATTTTAGCACCCGTTCGACACTGTTCATCAGGTCTTGTGGACTGAATGGCTTGGCGATGTAGTCATCCACTTTGGCGATGTGCAAGCCGAGAACGCGGTCGATACTTTGTGCCTTTGCCGTCACGACGATGACGGGAATATCCCTCGTTTTTTCGTCAGCTTTCATTTGCTGGTATACTTCCCAACCGTCCATGTCAGGCATCATCAGATCCAACAAAACCAGATCTGGTTTTTCCTCACGGATCATCCTCAAGCCTTCGATTCCGCCTGACGCACCCTTCACTTCAAAACCACGCCGACCCAGGATCAACCTCATCAGATCGATCATCTCGGGCTCATCTTCCACACACAGGATACATTTCAGCTTTGAATTCATGATGGTTACCTGTGCGAAGTTTACCACAGCGCAGCCGTCCTGTGGCTACCATAGTAACGATGAAGATAATAACATGGAACGTTAATGGTCTGCGGGCAGCATTGCTCAAGAAGTCACTCGATTGGCTCTGGGAACAACAGGCGAATGTGGTCTGCCTGCAGGAGATTAAAGTTCAGCCCGATCAATTAAAGGAAGAACAGCGCCATTTTGCCGGGTACGAGGTGATCTGGAATCCCGCTCAAAAACTGGGATACAGTGGAGTGGCGACCTTTCTGCGGACCCCCGCCATCGAGACCCAACTGGGGATGGACATGCTCCGCTTCGACATGGAGGGACGCGTCATCGCGACGCTCCATCCCGGGTTCCGTTTGTTCAATGTGTACTTCCCGAGCGGCCAGCGCGGCAGGGAACGCGTGGACTACAAATTGGATTTTTATGCTCACCTTCTCTCGTTGTGTGATCGCCTGATCGCCAATGGCGAGAATGTGGTCGTCACCGGAGATTTCAATACTGCTCACATGCCCATCGATCTGCGGAATTCCAAATCGAATGCGAAGACATCCGGGTTCCTCCCGGAGGAACGCGAGTGGGTGCAAAAATATCTTGATCATGGTTTCATCGATGCGTACCGCTGCCTGTATCCGGAACGCGTCCAATATACGTGGTGGTCCAATATAGGGAATGCCCGGCAGCGCGGTGTTGGCTGGCGACTCGACTATTTTTTAGTTTCTGCCGCGCTGATGACGCGCGTGAAAGACGTAGTCATTCACGACGCCGTCCTCGGCTCAGATCACTGCCCGGTGGAATTGATATTGGCGTAAGAGCCCGGCTGGGCTCGTCATCCATAACGTATGATATCCGGTCACACAACTGCCCTGGTACGGCTCACCTGCCCTGGCGGGCGGTGCCAGGGCAGGTGTGTGACCGCAAATGGTATAGAAAGAGCCTTGCGAAGGTCTTCTGACGGCATTTTGCCTGCTCTGGACCACCTTCGCAAGGCTCCGCCGCAAATTTGGGTGTATTAGAGAAATATATTAGATTTTCATTCAGACTACTCGTGAGTAGTTCATGTTGGTATAATCTTTGCGGAATTATCCTTTGGAGGCAAAGTGAATCCTAGAAATCAATCATTTGTCGTGACGTTCCTCCTGATCGTCGCCGCAGTAGCTATGATCGTCATGGCATTCCAGCGCGATTCGGGTACGAGTGATGCAAAAACGATCAATCAGGTGGCACAAGATATTAAAGGTGGTAAGGTAGCCCGTATTGTCATCGAAGACGGTGACAGCCTGCGTGTCATTTATTTGAACGGCAGCGAAGATGGACTTGAATCGTACAAAGAAGCCGACTCAACCCTCGTCGAACAATTAATTGCCCTGGGCGTGACCCCCGAACAGCTTTCTCCTGAAAGTGTGATGATCGAAGTCAAGCCGCCGTCGCAGTGGGCGGGTATCGTCAGCGGCGCGTTATATATTCTTCCAGTCATTTTTATGGCGGGTGTTTTGTGGTTCATCTTCCGCCAGGCACAGGGATCGAATAACGCCGCCATGTCGTTCGGTAAGTCGCGGGCGCGTATGTTCAGCGGCGAACATCCCACCGTCACGTTCCAGGATGTGGCCGGTGTGGAAGAGTCCAAACAGGAACTTGCCGAAGTGGTGGAGTTCTTAAAGGAACCGCAGAAGTTCATCCAATTGGGCGCACGGATTCCGAAGGGCGTCCTGCTCGTCGGGCCTCCCGGAACTGGCAAGACCCTGTTGGCGAAGGCCGTATCTGGTGAAGCTGGTGTTCCGTTCTTCTCCATCTCTGGTTCTGAATTTGTAGAAATGTTCGTGGGTGTCGGCGCAAGCCGCGTGCGTGACCTGTTCGATCAGGCCAAGCGGCATTCTCCATGCATCGTTTTCGTAGATGAGATCGACGCTGTAGGTCGTCAGCGTGGCGCTGGTTTGGGCGGTTCACACGACGAACGCGAGCAAACCCTCAACCAGATGCTCGTCGAAATGGACGGCTTCGATACAGACACGAATATCATTATCATCGCCGCGACCAACCGTCCCGATATCCTTGACCCGGCGCTTTTGCGGCCCGGTCGTTTTGACCGACGCGTGACGCTCGACCGTCCCGATATGAAGGGACGCGAGGCGATCCTCAAGGTCCACGTCAAAGGCAAGCCATTGGAACCGAGTGTCGATCTTGCATCGCTTGCGCGCGGCACACCTGGGTTTGTGGGCGCCGATCTTGAGAACCTGGTCAATGAAGGCGCGATCCTGGCCGCCCGCCGCAATAAGAAATCCATCGGTCAGCAGGATCTGGAAGAAGCGATCGAACGCGTGGTGATGGGACCCGAGCGCAAGTCGCGCCTGATCTCGGATGAAGAGAAGCGCATCATCGCCTACCATGAGGCGGGCCACGCCGTGGTGATGAACGCCATCCCGGAAGCGGATCCCGTTCAAAAGATCACCATCGTGGGCCGCGGGCAGGCCGGTGGACTCACCTGGTATCGCCCGGAGGATGACCGCATCCTGACCTCACGCAAGAAAATGGTAGCATCGCTGGCCGGTTTGCTGGGCGGACGAGTTGCCGAGGAACTGGTATTCGACGACATTACGTCCGGTGCTTCCAGCGATATCGAGCGCGTGACCCAAATGGCGCGCATGATGGTCACTCGCCTGGGCATGTCGAACGAGATGGGACTGATGACGTACGGGCAGAAAGAGGAATTGATCTTCCTCGGGCGCGAGATCTCCGAGCAGCGCGATTACTCCGAGGCAGTGGCCGAGCGCATCGATGGCGAGGTCCGCAGACTTGTCGACGATGCTTACAAATTGACAAAGAAACTGCTGACCAAATATCGCGACCGGCTCGACGCAGTGGCGCAGAAACTCCTCGAAGTGGAAACACTGACCCGCGAAGAGTTCGAGTCCATCTTCCCGCCGCCGACTCCGAAGAAGAGCGGTACACCGCAAGTGATCGCGATGTGAAGGATAGTAAAAAGTTCAGAAGTTACGATGTAAAAAGTGGAGAGCCATCCGATCGGATGGCTCTCTTTTCGTAAGGTGGCTTCTTACCGATCCCTTTTTACTTTTTCCTTCTCACTTCTCACCCATCTTACTTCTCACCTAGTTTGCTGATTCCTTGTGCTGCCTCACCAATTCACGGCGCAGGATCTTTCCAACGGTGGTCTTCGGCAGCTCGGTTCTGAACTCATAATGGGTTGGCACTTTGTACGGCGCAAGGTGTTCTTTGCAGAATGCCTTGAGCTCTTCCACAGTTAAGGTTTCGCCTGGCTTGGTGACGATCCATGCCTTGACCGTTTCGCCGCGGTTCGGGTCAGGGATGCCTCCCACACCCACCTCCAGAACTTTGGGATGTGCTGAGATCGCTTCCTCCACCTCACGCGGCCACACCTGGAAGCCGCCCGGCTTGATCAATTCCTTCTTGCGGTCGACGATATAGAAATAACCATCTTCATCCATGCGTGCGATGTCACCTGTGAATAGCCATGTCTTGCCATCCTTCAACTGGCGCAGGGAATTGGCCGTCTCGGTGGGCATGTTGTGATAGCCTTTCATCACCTGCGGCCCATGCAGGGCGACCTCGCCGATCTCGCCCTGCGGCAACTCTGTTTCCCCATCGTCGAGGCTGATGATCTTTACCTCCACATCGGGCAGGGGCATGCCAATGGAGCCGGTCTTGTTGACGCCCTGAAGCGGGTTGCAGTGGGTCGCTGTCGGCGCCTCAGAAAGTCCGTAGCCCTCGAACACACGGCCGCCCGTCAACTTTTCGAACTGTTCCTTGGTCTCACGCATCAAGGGCGCGGATCCTGAAATGCAAGCCTTGATCGAAGAAAGATCATATTTCCCGGCCTTCACATCGGGATGATTGTTGATGGCGTTATAGAGCAAAGGGACGCCGGGGAAGATCGTCGCTTTGTATTTGCTGATGTTTTGCAGTACATCCTTCAGGTCGCGGGCGTTCGGCACCATCACCATGCTGGCGCCGTTGGTCATCGCAAAGTTCATCCCTGCCACCATGCCGTAGACGTGGAACAACGGAATGCCCATCAGTACAACTTCCCTGCCCTCCTCAAGGGTTGGCATCCATGATTTAATTTGCAGGGTATTTGCAACGACGTTTCGATGCAATGCCACCGCTCCTTTGGGAACACCTGTGGTGCCACCTGAATATTGAAACAGAGCGATATCGTCCGGTGAAATATCCACTTTCGGGCGCGGTGAATTCTCGTGCTTCTTCAGCAGGTCCTTCATCCAGACATCGCCATCCTCCAGCGCTTCGAGATGATGGCCTTCCTTCTTCTCCTTCACCAACGTAAATAACAAACTGGTGATGGGCGGCAGCGTCTCTTTGATATTGGAGACAATGATCCTCTTTAATTTTGACCGCTTGCGAACTGCTGTCAGGATTGGGTAGAACTTCGTCAGCGTGAACATGATTTCAATGTTCGCGTCGTCTACGGGAGTGATCACTTCATCCGGCGGATAGGTTGGATTCACCGCCACGACGACCCCGCCCGCTTTGAGGATTCCGAAATAAGCGATCACAAATTGGGGTGTGTTCGGCATAAAGATTCCCACCCGGTCGCCCTTCTTCACGCCTAACTCCACCAGGGCGGCAGCCATATGATCCGTCCGCGTATTCATCTCCTTGTATGAAATGACCGCGCCATTAAATATCGTACAGGCACGGTCAGGATACTTTTCCGCCGCATTCTCAAGAAAATGAAACAACGGCGCTTTTGGGTACTCGATTGTCTGCGGAACTCCCTTGTCGTAATGAGCAAGCCACGGACGGTCGTTCATGGTGCCTCCTCTTTCGCGGATATTACTTTCAGTATATACAAGGCGGAATCAAAAGTCAACCAACCGCCGGTCGGTTTTCCTCACTGACATCGTACCCTTTGGGTAGCGGAGTGGCGCCTTAGCGCCACGTAGTCGACACTTGCACCTGGCGCAAGTGCAGGTGAGTGCTACTGATTAAGGGAATTCTGTATGTAAGCTTCGATCTCTTCGATAACCCCATCCTCAACCTTGAACCATTTGATATTTGGATCAGACTCTTTGAACCAGTTCGCTTGTCTGCGGACGAAGATTCGAGTTGCGCGTCGGATCTCAGCCTTGGCCTGCTCCTCGCTTAACTCGCCGTGGATCACCCGTATGCATTCCCGGTACCCGATCGCAGACATGGTCGGCAGGGAAGGGGAGTAACCCTTCGCCAATAAGCGTTTCACTTCCTCCAGGAAACCGTTGGCAAACATCATCTCGATACGCTGATCGACGCGTTCATATAGTTCCGCACGTGGACGCATCAACCCAACCGCCATCAAGTGATAGGGCGATTCGCCCTGCCCGCGCTGCTCAGAGAATTTTCGTCCCGTTGTATGAATTACTTCGAGGGCGCGAATGGTCCTTCGATAATTGCGTGCGTCGATCTTTGCGGCCGCTTCCGGGTCAAGGCTCTTCAATTCTTCGTGTAGCCAGTAGATTCCACTTTCCACTTTCCTCTTTTCTAACTCTTGCCTCAAACGTTCATCCGGCTCCACCTCGGGCGGACTCCATCCCTCTGTGACCGCACGAACATATTGCCCGGTGCCGCCGACGAGCAATGGCAGTTTCTTTCGCGCATGAATATCCATGATGACCTGGGTGGCACTTCTTTGGAAGACCGCCAGGTTTAAGATCTCATCTGGCTCAGCGATGTCGATCAAGTGATGGGGAACGCTCGCCATTTCCTGGCGTGAGGGCTTCGCTGTGCCGATATCCATGCCGCGATAAAAGAGACGCGAATCTGCCGAAACGATCTCGCCGTTCAATCGTTCGGCAAGCTGAATCGCCAGTTCCGTCTTGCCGACGGCAGTAGGGCCCACGATCAGAATAAGAGACTGCTTCTTTGTGGAATGCATAAGGAAAGGAACCCGTTAAGCAAAGTAACGGGTTCGTTCGGGATTATACACGTTAACTTTTGCTGTACAATTCGAAGCCTACATTTGGACGTTTTGGAGCACATAGTGTATGGAGCAGAGACTGATTCCTTCCATTGAATATAAATCCAGGGTCGAGCGGGCTCTGCTTCCGCTGGAAGAAGGTCAGCATACGCAGGCAGAGCAGATTTTCCAGGAACTGATCGCAGCGGCCAGCGGGGATTCCGACGCCTGCCTGGCCTGGTTGCTCTACGGCGAAACCCTGACAAGGCTGGGAAAGTACGACGATGCCAACGATGCGTTGCTACACAGTGCGCAAATTGCTTCGACCTGCAAGCAGGATCCCTGGTTGGTAGCTGTCCATGAGAAACTTGGCGATCTATCGGCTCTGGAGGAGAACTGGTTTGGAGCATTGCATCACTATCGGTATGCCCTGCGGCTAGCCGCCTCTTCATCGGATCACTCGATGCTGGAAAGTCTTGAAGCCAAAGCGAATGCCGTGCTGAATACGTTGCACTCCGCAGCCCTGCCTCGCGAAAACGCAATTCTGCCGCTGCGGCACGAGTATGTATCTGGGAATATGGCGATTTCTTTTGTGCATCGCGACATCTTTTTGAAGAAGTACTTTGCCCGCTGCCTGGAGTGCAGTTTTTGTCATGACTGGTGCTGTTCCTTTGGTGCAGACGTTGATATCCTGAACGTGGACAAGATTCAGCAGCACCGGGAACAAATTATGCCGTTCATCCGCCCGTCAGAGGCTGACTGGTTCGATGAAGGATATACCTATTATGAGGAATACGCCGGAAATCAATTTACACGGATCAAGACTCACGGACCGCGGTGTGTCTTCATCAGTAAGGATCAGAGAGGCTGCGGCTTACATCGCTTTGCCATCAGCCAGCAACTGGATTACCACGAAATCAAGCCTCTTGTGTGTATCCTGTTTCCATTAAGCTTTGGCGAAGGGATCTTAACGATTGCCCCGGAGCTGGATGACAACTCTCTGGTCTGTGCTGGAGAGGGCGTATCGGTTTATCGATCGCTTCGCAGCGAAGTTGAATACTACTTTGGGCATGAATTGATCGGAGAACTCGACGAAATGGAACAGAACGTTTTGAAGGCAGGCTAAATCGCATTCTCGAAATGCGTGACCTTTGCTTCCAAACCCCGCTTTCCCTCCACGGCAATAACGTCGATCTGCCAGTGATCGATCGCATTCCTGGCGGCAAAATATTGAGCACATGCGAGCATATGTTTCCGCTTTCGCGCGGTGACGTTTTGCTCAGGGAAGAAATTTCGGCTCGACGTGAGTGTTTTTACTTCGACGAAGATCGTGATCTCGCCCTGTTTTGCAATGATGTCGATCTCACCGTACGGCGTGCGCGCGTTGCGGGCCACAATTTCGTAGCCGCGCTGACATAGATACGCGACGGCTGTCTCTTCGCCCCAGTGCCCAACGGTTTGATTGTGCTTCGTCATCTCAGGAACTCTTCCAGCACTGCCATCAGTCGTTCGTCAAAGCTTTGCTTGATGGGCTTGGTGTTTTCGGTGATACGCATGTAGTGACTGAGCATGATCTTTGTGGTGCGCGATATGTCATACTGCGTAGATGCTTCGCGGGCGGCGCGCCCCCATGTTTTGCGGAGATTGCTGTCGGTACACAGATACGTCAGTTTGGCGGTGAAGGAGGCCAGATCGTTCGTCGCAAGCAGGCCGGTCTCACGGTCCGAAATGGAATCGCCAACCCCGGGCGAGTCGATGCCCAGGACGGGAAGCCCGGTTGCCATGCCCTCGATCACAGAGAGCGGATGGACCTCCGTTACGGAGGCGGTCACAAATGCATCACACATCCCAAGATACGACGGCAGCCGGTCGTAGGGGATCATCCCCACAAAATGGACGCGGTCGCCGATCCCCAATTCCGCGGGCAGCGGCTTGATCTCCTCCTCGTATTGTTTTTGTCCACCACCTACGATCAGCAGATGAACATTCGAGAAGACCTGCGAGACGCCTGAGAACGAGCGGATGAGAAATTCGAGATTCTTTTCCGGCGCGAGCCGCCCGGCGTAGACGAGCAAAATATCCTGGTCGGTGAATCCAAAACCTGCACGCGCGAGGGGCTGCGCTTCGTGGAAACGGCGCAGGTCCACTCCGTTCGGGATCACCTCGATGTGACTCTCGACCCCATATTGCCGCAGCACCTTCTTCATGCCTTCCGATGGCGAAATGACAAGATCCACCGAGTCACAGAAACCCGGCATGTAGGATTGCAGCATGCTGTGACTCACTTCTTTAGGCATCAGCGGAAGACGCGCCTGCGCATACAGGTCATAGCGAGTGTGATTCGTGAAAATGATCGGGATCGATGGATGCGGACGTCTGCAATAGTTCAGCGCCAGCCGTCCGCTGAGAAATGGATGGTGAACATGCACCACGTCCATTGTGCGCAGTAACTTCTTATGAGCACTCTTATATCGCAGCGACAGGTAGTAACCGGTATCCGCAAGCGGCAGGCCGGGGTTGCGGATGACACGCGGCTCGTCGTCCTGATAATCCAGATCGCCGAAGGTAAACACATACACCTCGTGGCCATTCTGTTCGAGGGCACGTTTGTTTAAATCGATATAGTTTGTAATTCCACTGACGTAGGGTTTGTAGGTGTCCACCATCATTCCGATGCGCATGATTCAATCGTACAGGGAAGAACGCCAGGCGTCAAGATAAAATCGTTTCTTTCGGACGTGGTAATTCGTAAGTGGTAGTTAGCAATTACGAGCGCTGGCTGCCAGATGGTAGAATCAGATTCCTGAGAGGTCGTTTTGGTCAAATTGATATTGCGAAACAAGGAATATGAAGTAAAACCTGGCATGACGCTTCTTTCTGCTCTACAGAAGATCGATGTCGTCCCCGAATCGGTCATCGCCACGCGCGAAGGCGAGATGATCCTCGACGATGAAATTCTGAAGGATGGCGATGTGGTGAAATTGATCGCGGTGATTTCCGGAGGCTAACTCCTTAAACACTAAGGACACGACGTACACAAAGCCTTTAATTCAACGCAAAGAATCCTTAACTAGAGTTCGGAAAGTATTTTAAATAACAAGACTCGCTCAAGCCGCCGTCCTTTGCGAAGCACGCTCGCAGGGTGCGGCGGCGGGGACGCCGCCTGGAGCGAACCTATTTAAAGTGGTTTTCGATCATTATGTAGTGCCCCTGGTGTCCTTTGTGTTTAAAAAGGATTTTATGAAATGTAAAAAATGTGGAGTGAAGGCATCGGTCAATATGCGCCAGCACAAACTGGCGCTGTGCAAAGAGCACTATCTCGAATGGGTGCCCGAGCAGACCGAGCGCTTCATCAAAAAGTATGAGATGTTCACGCATCACGAAAAGATCCTGGTCGCTGTCTCGGGTGGCAAGGACTCCCTTGGGCTGTGGGAAATTCTCACGCGCCTGGGTTATGACGCCGAGGGACTCTATCTCGGTCTGGGAATCGATGGGGGCATAAAGTATTCACATGAGTCGCAGCGATTGGCGCAGAAGTTTGCGGACGAACGCAGCCTCAAACTTCATGTGGTGGATGTCGAAAAGGAATACGGACATTCCATCCCTGTGCTTTCGGAAATCTCGCACCGCGGACATGGCAAACCGTGCGCCGTCTGTGGATTGGCCAAACGCCACGAGATGAACCGCATCGCGCGGGACCTCGGGTACGATGTGCTTGCGACCGGCCACAACCTCGACGACGAGGCTGCCGTCCTCTTTGGAAACACATTGTCCTGGTCGAGTGAATACCTCCTGCGGCAGGGACCCGTCCTCCCGGCTTCAGATGGATTGGCGCGCAAGGTCAAGCCGCTGTGTCGCTTCTACGAACGCGAGATGACAGCGTACTGTCTTTTGCGCGGTATTGAATATATTTATGAAGAATGTCCATTTGCGGAGGGTTCGCAATCCATCTACTACAAGGAAATGCTGAACCAACTCGAGACAAAACGTCCCGGCGCCAAGTTGATCTTTTATCTCAGCTTTTTGGAAGCCCGAAAGCGCGGGGACCTGTTCATCGAACAAAATCCCAAACGCGCACTCTTGCACACCTGTCCCAAATGCGGGCAGCCAACATCTACCGAAGACCTATGCTCATTTTGCAGGATGATCGAAAAGGCGACTGGCGCGGAAGTGTCAGTCGTGGAGGGTGATAGCCAATAGCTGCCAAGATACAAGACGGGGAAGGTGGATCTCTATTCTTAGAATATCCGTGCTAAAATCAAATCATACTCCCGTCACACCTGCACTGCAACGAACGCAGTGAGGCGCACGTGTTGCGAGCAGCTTCGCGCTGAGCGGAGGGACGGTGATCGTCCGTCCCGTAGACGAAGCGTGCGGCGAAGCAATGACGGTAGACTTTGATATAAGGAGTTGTTGCAGGTATGCCTGTTTCCACCGAAACTGCTGAACACTATATCTGGGCTGATGTTTGCGATGGATGGCATTTAGTCAAACGCGATGACATCAGCATCATCCAGGAGCGCGTCCCTGCTGGCAGTGCCGAGGTGATGCATTATCACAATACCGCGCGCCAGTTCTTTTATATTCTGGAGGGCCAGGGAACAATGACGTTCAATGACAAAACAATGGTGCTGGCAAAGGGACAGGGGATCGAAATCCCGCCAAAATTAAAACATCAGTTTAAGAACCTATCGAATCATGATGTACATTTCCTTGTGATTTCAACGCCTTCCACGCGCGGCGATCGTATCCATTCCGCGCCCGCCGAGGACGGCGGTTAGAGCCCTCCATAACGTATGAAACACTATCGCTACTTTGACCTGATCATGGCTGTCTTTGTGACAGTCCTCGTTGTGAGCAACATCGCCTCCTCCGCCAAGATCGTGGATTGGGGTGTGAACCTGCTTGGCTTGCCATTAGCTTTCGATGCAGGGACCATTCTGTTTCCGATCAGCTATGTTTTCGGGGATATTCTTACCGAAGTCTATGGATATCAGCGATCGAGACGCGTCATCTGGGTCGGGTTTGCATGCCTGGCGCTGAGTGCGGTCATTTTTTGGATCGTCAGCGCCATGCCGGGCGAAGCGACATGGCAGGGATACGCCGGGGATGCCGCATACAGTGCGATCCTGGGAGGGATGAGTACAGGCGGAATTGTGCTGGGGAGTCTGACGGGCTATCTGACCGGTGAGTTTACCAATTCGTTTATTCTGGCAAAGCTGAAGGTGATTACAGAAGGACGCTGGTTGTGGCTGCGCACCATTAGCAGCACACTTTTCGGTCAATTTGTGGATACAGTCATGTTTGTCGTGGTGGCGTCTGCGCTCGGTGTGTTTCCGTGGAGCTTGTTCCTCACGCTGACCGTTAGTAATTATCTCTTCAAGTGTGGCGTGGAGGCGCTGATGACTCCTGTCACATATCTGGTGGTCGGTACACTCAAACAAGTGGAGAACGAAGACTATTATGACCGCGACACGAATTTCAATCCGTTTGCCGCCTGAGATCCTATGATCACTATTTCGAATCAGACAGCCCGTCGATATGTATTGGGTAAGCAGGGGTTATGGCCGGGTCGCAGATGGAAGGGGAAGAAAGGTACGGCGCAAGCCATCCGTGCATGTGAAGCGGTGCAATTGGACCCGCTGAATATTTTTTCGCGCAGTCAGGATATTGTGCTGCACAGCCGTGTGCTCGAGTACAAGCCCGAGTACTTGTATCAGGTTGCCTATAAGGAACGCGAATTCTTTGATTACGGCGGCTGGCTGGCGATGTATCCCATGTCTGACCTGCCATATTTCCGGGTACACATGGCCAACCGCGCCAGGGATGAATATGTAAAACACTTTGTGCCAGAACACCAGAAAGTATTGGAGGATGTGCGTGCTGAACTACGCAGCCGGGGTCCGCTGGGGAATCGCCATTTCAACGGTCAGCGCCTGAAACAGCAAAGCTATCGCGGTCGAAAGGAAACGTCGGTGGCGCTGTTCGATATGTGGCTTTCGGGCGAGCTGATGATCCATCATCGCGAAGGTTTCGAACGCGTGTATGACTTCCGTGAAAACATCGCGCCGGATGAGTTCAACTATGTGGCGGATGCAAAAGCAGCAGAAGAATTCTTCGCGCGCAAGGCTGTCTCGTTCCACGGCTTGCTGCGCGAGGCAGGGATGAGGATCAGCCTGGATTACGATATGCGTCAAAAATATTCGCGCGAGGATGCGAGTCGACTCGTGGACGGGTGGATCCAGTCCGGGCTGTTCGAGCAGGTCCAGGTGCAGGGCGGACGCGAGACGTTTCTTGTTTTAGCGGAGGATGTACCGGTGCTGGATTCGCTGGCGAACGGGAAACATCCCAAAAGTTGGAATCCCAAAGGGACATCCACACTGGAGGAAGTGACATTCCTGTCGCCGCTGGATATCGTCAGCGCGCGCGGCCGGGCCAAGAAGTTATTCGACTTTGAATATATTTGGGAAGTGTACACACCCGTGCATAAGCGGCGCTGGGGATATTATGTTTTGCCGATCCTATACGGCGACGATCTGGTTGCGCGGCTTGACCCGAAACTTGACCGCTCCACGCTGACGCTGGAGATCAAGGGCTTTTGGGCCGAAGAGGCTGCGCCACTGAAGGATACAGATTTTGCAGACGCGCTGGCAAAGGGAATGGTGCGGTTCGCGAAATTTGTGGGCGCAAAGAAAGTGTTGACAAAATCGATCCGGCCAACTGGTTTGCGACAACAGGTCGACGCAGCGTTGCGCAGCTCCTTATAACCGGAGGGCGCTGGAAAGAATCCCCGCCAGCAGGGTCAGGACGATTGCAGCGACGATGGCTCCGCATCCCCAGCCCGCAGAGACGCGCCACCCCTGGCTGCGGGTAATGCCGGGTTCCAGTCTGCGGATGTGTCTGACAACCTGCCAACCCGCGAACATTCCTGTGAGGAACCAGGCAATTACCACAAACAGCAAAAAGACAAACATGATAATGATAAAAAGACCGATCGCGTTTCCAAGCGCCAAGCCGATGATCTGCCCTCTACAGTCACCAAAGCCGCCGCTGCAATCAGGTTCAATGCTTTGAGCGCTGATCGCTCCGACGGCCAACATGAGAGAGGTCACCAGTCCGGATACGAAATAAAAATATCTTTTGGCATGTCTGGTCACCGCTCCAAAAATTATATTGATTGGGTTCTCGATGACATGGATTCATTATAAGACAAGACCTCCGAGAAATATTATCCCTCGGAGGTCCATTACACTTTCCACTTTCCGATCAATCGCTTGATTCTTGCGAAGCAATTTGCATCGTCTGTGGTTTCGCCTTGAGCTGTCGCGCCCAATTGATGAAGATGACCGACCCGATGATGATCGCGGAGGCGATGCCAATGCGCGCATTCAACTCCTCATTTGCCAGAAGCCAGCCAAGAAATACAGCCACGACCGGATTCACATACGCGTATGTGGAGGTCAATGACACTGGTGCGTTATGCAGAAGCCAGCCATAGGATACGAATCCGACGAGCGACCCGAACGTGATGAGATAGATCAGTCCCCACCACGAGCGCATCGAGACGTCCCCGAAGCTGAAGCCGTTCAACTCGCCAGTCAACACGCTGACGATGAACAGCGAGACCGAGCCCGCCAGCATCTGCATCCCTGTCGACATCAACGTGGATTTCGGCATATCGGCGCCGCGGGCATAGATCGAGCCCAACGACCACAGGAACGGAGCGATCAGCAGCATGATCACGCTAGCCGTATTGAATTCCTGTGTTGAACCGGTGATCTCCGCCGGACCGATCAGCAGAAACACGCCGCCGAAGCCGATCACCAGCCCGAGGATCGATTGCCAGTTGGGTTTTGTGCCCCCTGCACGCAGCGACTCGAATAACACCAGCCAGAACGGCGAGGTGGAAATCACCAGGGCCGCAATACCTGAAGGTATATTCTTCTCGGCCAGCGACACCAATCCATTGCCGCCGAGCAGTAATAAAGTTCCCACCACTGCGGTCGACTTCCAGTTGCTCGCCGTAGGTATCGAGTCCCCGGCGGCGCGGCGCCACAGGTATAGAATGATGCCCGAAATCAAAAAGCGGATCGATGCGTGCATGAAGGGAGGAATCGTCTCCACCGCGAATCGTATTGCCAGATACGTGGAACCCCAAACGATATACAAAGCTAATAACGCTGTCCAAAGTTTTGTTTTCATTCTTCTCCAATTTACTCCCCTCTCCCTCTGGGAGAGGGGCCGGGGGTGAGGGTGATTACTCGTTCACCGCCACCGCATTCACAAATTCTCTTGCCAGTAACGCCTTCTTGCGCGAGGCGCCATAACGATAATTTCCGAAATCACCGATCTTGCGGATCACACGATGACAAGGAATCAGCACCGCGATCGGGTTATGTCCCACGGCAGACCCTACTGCTCGCGACGCATTTGGCTGCCCGATGCGTTGGGCCAGTCCTTCATAGGTGGTGACTGTACCAGCAGGGATTTGCAGCAACGCTTCCCACACTTTCAACTGGAAGTTGGTCCCGCGCAAATGGACGTGTAGTGGAGTGCCGGGCGCTGCATCAAAGATCGCATCCACAAATGCAGCTGTAGCGCTGTGGTCTTCGATCATCTGCGCGTTCTTCCATTCGGCAACGAAATTGTCGATCGCATCGCCTTCGCTCGTCGCCTTGCGGACAAACCCCAGGTGGCAGATACCACGTTCAGTAACGGCGACCAGGCATTTTCCGTAGGGAGAAGCGTGTAGTCCATAGCGAATCGTCACACCTTCGCCGCGCGTCTTATATTCGCCAGGTGTCACCGCTTCAGTCGTCACAAAGAGATCGTGTAGGCGTCCCAGGCTCGAAAGCCCGACCTGATGCGTGGTATCCAGCAGATTCTGGGAGCGACTGAGCAGATCCTTGGCGCCTTCCTTGGTCAGAAATTGCAGAAAGCGCTTGGGGCTGACGCCTGCCCAACGTGTAAAGATGCGCTGAAAATGAAATTCGCTCAAACCGATATTTGCGGCCACTTCCTCCAGGCTTGGTTGTTCTGGATAGTGATTTTCAAGGTACAGGATTGCCTGCTCGATACGCTCGTAATCTTCGGTGCTTTGCGTGTAATTCGTTAGAGTGCTCATAGTCTCTCCTTATAGACTGTATTCTATGAACATCTCTTTCGTCTGCCCACCCGATTCTTGCTACATTTCTCTACCCCCTCTCCCTTTGGGACTATAGCTCCCGCAGTGGAGCGGAGTGGAGGAGGGCTGGGGTGAGGGAAAAGAAAAAGGCATGTTTGTGACATGCCAGGCATTCCCTCTCACACCCAATCAACGACCGCCATTCTACTGATGTCTAATGGCTTCGTCAAGCAACCATCCGGTGAACGACTGTAAAATCAGACAACGCTCAACTCGAATTACGCGAACAAACGAATGACGCAAATCGATTCTGAGACATTGGCGGAATTCGCCCCTTAGCGTCATTGGCGTCTAAAGATTTTCAACGTTGAGAAAATCATCCGAAATTCATTGACACATCCAGCAATTCGGGTAAAATCCAGCCCAACATGTATTCAGCGATTGCGCTCCACCATCATGCACATCATTCAAACTCCCAGCACGGCCGGGACTGTGTGCGCGCATCTCTGAACTAATTTCATTAGAGTACTGCATCGTATGTCATCCCCCGGTCATCGACCGGGGTTTTTGTTTACCATCTTCGATAAGGAATATAACATGACTTCGCAAACCATCCGACTCTCCCTGCCCTCCAAAGGCCGTCTTGAGACCGCGGCGCTCGATTTTCTCGCCGAAGCCGGGCTGCGCATCTTCAAGCCGAATCCGCGCCAGTACCAGGCCCAGCTTCCGGCGTTACCTGAACTTGGCGTGATCTTCCAACGTCCCGGCGACATCGTCGTTAGCGTGCGTCAGGGCACGATCGACTTTGGGATTACCGGTCTCGATGTGATCGAAGAGAAACGCGGCGAGAACGGCGAGATCATGATCCTGCACGACTCGCTTGGCTTTGGTACGTGTGCGCTTGCTCTGGCTGTCCCCGAAGTTTGGGAAGATGTTGTCGATATTCCATCGCTGAAAAAATACGCGGCTTCGTCGAAAACTCCACTGCGCGTCGCTACAAAATTCCCGGTCCTCACAGAACGATTTCTGAATCAACACAGTATCTCCCACACCCTGATCGCCGCCGAAGGAACTCTTGAAAGCGCGCCGACCATCGGTTATGCCGACATGATTGCAGACCTGGTATCGTCTGGCCAAACGCTGCAGGACAATCGTCTGCGCCCTCTGCCAGATGGGATCATTCAGCGATCGCAGGCGGTGTTGATCGCTAACCGAAAGGCACTGCAAACAAGACCCGAAGTTCTCGAAATGGCTCGACGCCTTCTGGAATACATCGAAGCTCATCTGCGTGCGCAGGATAACCTGCTGGTCATCGCCAACATGCGCGGCGAAAGCGCAGAGCTCATCACACAAAAAATATTTTCACAAACCAACGTCGGCGGACTGCAGGGGCCCACCATCAGCCCGATCGGTGTGCGCAACGGTTCAGAGAATTGGTTCTCTGTAACAGTCGTTGTGCGTCGTGACCACTTACCGCAAGCCATTATGGAACTGCGTCTGATCGGTGGCAGCGGCATCATCGTTTCTCCCATCACGTACATCTTCGAAGAAGAGCCGCCGCGCTACAAGGCCATGCTCGCGGCACTCGCATAAGGAGTCATCATGCTAAAACAATACACCCCGCAGGCAGCAAGCGAAACGATCCTCAAGCGAACGCCGCCCGACGAATTCCCTGTCAGCCAGCGCGTGCTGGATGGCATCGCCAAACTGTTTGGGGAGGAATTAACTCCCGAACAAGCCGTGTCACGGATTCTGAAAGACGTGCGGATGAACGGGGACTCTGCTCTTCAAAAGTGGACGCTCACGCTCGATTCATTCGACCTTCAACCTGCGCCCGTTTCAAAAGAGTCGATTCAATCTGCGCTCGATTCCATTTCCCCCGCGCAAAGAGACGCACTTGAAAAAGCCGCCGCACGCATCGAAGTATTTCATCGTCGCCAGCCTCTGACCTCGTGGTTCACAAATGAACTTGGTGGAACTGTCGGCCAGATCATCCGCCCGATTGAGCGCGTGGGGTTGTATGTCCCCGGCGGGACGGCTCCGCTTCCGTCCACGGTGCTCATGAGCGCGATCCCTGCGCGTGTTGCCGGTGTAAAGGAGATTGTCGTCGTTACTCCGCCAAATCGTTCAAGCCAAAACACAGAATTACCCGTGGACGCCATGATCCTTGCTGCCTGCGCCATCTCTGGCGTGGATAAAATCTATTTGCTCGGCGGAGCACAGGCAATTGCTGCCCTGGCGTATGGAACAGAGACCATTCCACCCGTGCACAAGATCTTTGGTCCCGGCAATCTGTTTGTCACGCTCGCCAAGCGACAAGTCTATGGCGTGGTTGGAATCGATGGATTGGCAGGACCTACAGAAACTGTGGTTATCGCCGATGAATCCGCGAACCCGGCCTGGGTTGCCGCCGATTTGCTGGCACAGGCGGAGCATGACTTACTCGCATCTGCAATTCTTCTAACCCCGTCGCAATCCTTGATCGAAAAGGTGGACATCGAAGTCGGCAGACAGCTGGAACAGCGCGGTCGCGCAGATACAATCCTTGCTTCGTTGGAAAATCGGGGTGGCGCGGTATTAACCCGCGATCTTGATGAAGCCGTGGACCTGGCGAATGAGTATGCCCCTGAGCACCTGGCTTTATCGGTCAATGACCCGTGGCGCTGGGTGGAAAAAGTAAAAAATGCTGGCGGCGTGTTCGTCGGCGAACATTCCTTCGAAGTGCTGGGAGATTATGCGGCGGGGCCCAGCCACGTGATGCCAACGGGCGGCTCTGCTAAGTTTGCGTCTCCGCTCAATGTATGGGACTTCGTAAAGATCGTCAGCCTGGTGGCGCTGGACGAAAACACCGCGCGGGCGATTGGTCCGCTGGCGGGGACGATCGCGGCTGCCGAAGGACTGGATGCTCACCAGAATGCAGCCCTCGCCCGCGTGGAGCAGCTGACATGAAAATCCGTAAGCATCTAGAATCCCTGCCGCCGTATACGCCGATTGAACCCTTTGAGGTCTTATCGGCTCGCATCGGACGCGCGCCAGGCGACATTGTCAAATTAGACGCGAACGAAAATCCCTACGGTCCGCTGCCTGTTGTTCGTGAAGCATTGGCGAAGATGGATTTTCCGCACATTTACCCGGACCCCGAGAGTCGCGCATTGCGAAACTCTTTGGAAGCGTTCACAGGTGTTTCATCGGAATATCTTCTGGTGGGAGCAGGCGCTGATGAACTGCTCGATCTCCTCATGCGGGTTTTCCTCGAACCGGGTGATTGCATACTTTCCTGCCCACCGACCTTTGGAATGTATTCCTTCGATGCAGAGTTGAATGCCGCCCGATGTATCGAAGTCCAGCGCCGAGCAGATTTCTCTTTGGACCTGGATGGCATCCGTAAAGCAGTGGAAACGTATCAACCAAAATTGTTCTTTATCACATCGCCGAATAATCCAGATGGCTCTGTTCTTGATAGAGAAACTGTTGACAAACTGTTGGACCTGCCGACATTGATTGTCCTGGATGAAGCCTACATCGAATTTACCGGAGAAAATTTGGGAGCGACTCTCAGCCGTATTTGTGAAGTACCTGTACGCGAGAATTTGGTTGTGCTTCGTACCTTCAGCAAGTGGGCGGGACTGGCAGGCCTGCGGGTCGGGTACGGTGCATTTCCAAAATGGCTCATGCCCGCATTATGGAAATCGAAACAACCCTATAATGTCAACGTGGCAGCGAGCGTAGCGGCACAGGTTTCACTGGAACACTGCGACGAATTGAAGAACGTAGTGGAGTTATTGAAGAATGAACGCGCCAGGCTGTTCGCCGCGCTGCAGGAAATTGTGTATCTAGAACCATATCCCACCCATTCGAATTTCATTTTATGCCGGGTGATCGGTCGCGACGCTTCAGACCTCAAAACAAAACTGGCACAGGAAGAAGGGGTTTTTATCCGCTATTTCAATAAACCAGGCTTGCGTGACCACATCCGGATCAGTGTCGGCAGACCACAGGATACCGACATGTTGCTAAAGGCTCTAAAAAATCTATGACCAACGCGATGGTCGAGTCGTTCCGAACGAATGTGACACTTGCACCTGACGCAACTGCAGGTGGGAACGTATCGAGACCACCCGTTTCAGGAGTTATATGCGCACCACAGAAATTTCACGAAACACAAATGAAACCCAAATCCAGATCAGACTGGATTTGGATGGCACAGGAAAACATGACGTATCCACCGGCGTGGGCTTTCTCGATCACATGTTGACACATCTGGCCGTGCACGGACTCTTCGACCTAACGGTGAACGCGAAAGGCGATTTGCACATCGACGTTCATCACACTGTCGAAGACGTGGCGCTGGCAGTCGGGCAAGCCTTCGATCAGGCGCTTGGTGACCGCAAAGGCATCGTCCGCATGGGAGATTGCTTCGCGCCCATGGATGAAACGTTGGCACACGTCGCCATCGATCTTTCAGGTCGTCCGTACGCGGTGATTCAAGCGGAATGGCATACACCGTATGTTGGGAATATCCCAACGACATTATTTCCACATTTCTTTGAGTCGTTTGCCGTAACTGCGCGTTGCAATTTACATGCACGAGTCCTGTATGGTCGCGATGACCACCATCAAGCCGAAGCATTGTTCAAAGCCTGGGCGCGGGCATTGGATGCTGCGACACAAATCGACCCACGCCGCGCAG
>CAZBAX010000071.1:0-25934 GCA_964489725.1 uncultured Anaerolinea sp.
GCCAGATCGAAATCCTCGAACTGGCTGATCAGTGCTGCCAGAACACGACCATGTTCTTCGCGGAATGTTTTTTCAATTTGTGGTTCGTTCGTCATTCCATTCTCAAAATCATCATACCTCCGACCACAGCGGTCGGACCTCCACTGAGCCATACTTTGCGTGGGGGATCTTTTCTGCCCAGCGAAGGGCCTCATCGAGGTCCTTGCACTCCAGCAGGAAGAATCCGCCTAACTGTTCGTGTGTTTCGGCGAAGGGACCGTCTGTGATCAACGTCTTGCCTTCTCGAACGCGCACGGTTGTTGCCGTCGTAGTTGGAGCAAGTCCATTGTTCGATCGCAGAACGCCGGCGTCTTTCATTTCTTTCATCAGGGCAAACCAAACTGTCTGCGAAACAGCTTCCTGGTCATCGGATGTATTCAGGTCGGCCGACTCGTTTGCGTACATCAATAACATGTATTTCATTCGATCCATCTCCTATAGGGAGTGTCCAACAGAATGGGCTAAAACTTCTTTTGCCACAGAGATCACTGAGTTCTCTGAGAAAGAACTCGAAGGGCTCTGTGGACTCTGTGGCCAAGCCCACGGAAATGGACACTCCCCTCCTATAGTAAGGACCAGCAGTTGCCCATTTTAATCGAAAGGACTCGCGATGAATGGACGAAACATGATGGGGCTCCTACTCCTGCGCGAACGTTACCTGGTTACCATCCGGATCGTTGAGCTGAAAAAACTTTACGCCGGAGCCGGGACCATATAAGTCGTCCCTGATCTCATCTGTTTTGAGACCCTTCTCATTGAGGGCTTTGTGTGCAGCTGCAATATCGGAAGTTGAAAAATAGAACGATACGGTACCGGGTTTCGGGGGCTCATTGTCTGTGGTGCTCGACCTCGCCAGAGTAATCGACGGCCCACCGCCGGGAAAGGTGATCGTTACCCACCAGTTGTCATCAGTACGGCGGTAGTCTGTGGCGATTTGTAAGCCCAACTTCTCCGCATAAAACTCCTTTGCTTTCTTCATATCGCTCACGAGCACAGAGACCATCGACAGCTTGCTGGCTACTGTCACCGATTCTGAAACATTCTTCCTGCTCATCTTGTTCTCCTTTTGTAACAGATTGTTTAGTATTTTTGTCTTTCTGAAAATACGTCGTAGGAGAAAACGCCAAAATGACAGGCAAACAAGATTCTCATCTTTTACTCATTTACGTAGGATTTTCCCAAATTCAGTAAGTGACAGGTTCAGGGTAACTCTGCCTGAGAATCATAGTTTTCGGGCGCAAACGACAGGCGTCGAAATGCGGGCGAGGCTAGTCCGCTGAGCCCTACCAGAACACAGGCGAGTGCTGAAAAAGCAATGACAGTCGTGGAAGGCACAAACGCCAGTAAGATACCACCGATCGCCAGACCAAGTGGTGACCCACCCGTGAGCAAAGTGGAACGGGCTCCAAACACTCTTCCCAGCTGCGCCCTGGGAACATGACGCTGCAACAGGGTTGTTTCGATTGGTGTATACGGTCCCCACATCATACCGCCCAGAAAAAGAAACCCGCAGGCCATCCAAAGATTACCGGTGAAGGCCAGGGGCAGGAGACTGGCACCCCAAAGAAGAGCGATCAATGGCAGGGCCACTCCCAAATGAAAGCGTCGGCTGAGTGCCGTGCTACTTAGCGTCCCGATTAGTGCACCGATGGCTAAGGCAGACCAGAGTAACCCATACCCTCGTGCGTCTGTGTGAAGGACAGCCTCACTGTATACGGCCATGGCCGCCTCCAGAGGTCCGTATGAGAAAAAGAAGATCAAACTCAACAACGTGGTGTATCGTACTACCTTCATCTGCCAGAGTTGGCGTAACCCCAGGCGTTCTGCGAACGGAACTTGTAACGGATTCGCCTCCCGTCTCAAAGTGGGAAGTGTGGCCGCCGCCAGCGCCATGATGGCGAAAGTTCCCGCGTCGATGAGCAGTACGGATGGACCTCCGAACGATGCAACGAGAAATCCAGCAATGGCCGGCCCGATGATCAGGGAAAGGTTGAGACTGAATGACCAAAGCATGTTTGCGGCTTCCAGATCCTTATCCTCTACAAGCCCGGGCAGAATACTACGGGAACCGACCTCGGTGGCCGGCACCAGCATACCTGCCAGACAGGTCAGCAGGAAAAGCAGCCATACTTCGAGGAGTCCGAACCAGTACAGGATAGAGATCAGTCCGATGATCACGGTACGAATGCCATTGTCGATGGCGATAATGGTTCGAGGTTGGAAGCGATCGATCAGGGAACCGATGGTTATACTGGTGAGAATCGCGGGAAGTTGTAAGGCGAGAAGAATGCCAGCTGTTGCAATCCCTGATCCGGTAACCTGAAGGACAAACCAGGGCAGTGCGATCAGTGTCATACTGTCGCCAAATAGCGAGATAGATCTGCCGAGCCAAAGACGGCCAAATGCCGGGTAACGATGGAGCAAATCAAAGGCTTGCGAAACCTGGTTCTTCATTTCCCTTGCTCCTCGTTCCGACGGACACCGTCTTCTGGGCCAGGGCACAACAGTATGGTCAAGACTCAGCGCATGGCTTTCTTCACGAGCGCGGCGATTTTTGCCTCCTCGGTGGCAGTCAACTTCTTGAGCGCGAAGGATGTCGGCCACATCTCGCCCTCATCGAGGTGCGCATCGTCGTTGAATCCCAACGTCGCGTACCGCGAGTTGAACTTCGACGCAGGGGTGAAGAAGCAGATGATCTTGCCATCCTTGTTGGCATATGCGGGCATCCCGTACCAGGTTTTCGGCGAGAGGGTTGGCGCACTGTCTTTGATGATCTCATGGATCCGCCTGGCAATGGAGCGATCTGTACCCTGCAGCTCGGCGATCTTCGCAAGCACGTCCGTTTCGCCTTCGGCCTTACTTTTGTTGGCGCGCGCCTCTGCCTTCAGCTCTTTGGCGCGCTCCTTCATGGCCGCTTTTTCTTCGTCTGTGAACCCCTTGGACTTCTGCGTGCCCGCCTTAATGGTACTCTTTGCTTGTTTCATAAAAGTCTCCTTACGTATAAATTGATGGGTACTATTTAGCCTGCCGTTCTATTCTAACGTCGAACCGGAAGGAAGCAAAATGACAGAACCTGAGCGTTCTAATCAGATTCTCATCATCCTTCGTTTGATTTTTGCCTGCAGCGAGTCGAGACATACGTTTCGCAGCAACGGTCGTCAGGGATTTTCATACAACTGAACCTGGCCCCCATGAAACTCACGAGTTCGGGTTAATTTCATCCGCGACGCAAGCGTTTGCGGAACCAGCCCCATGGGGTCGGTATACGAGTTATGACTGTATACGAGCCAGACTCTCTTGTGCCCGCTCAACAATGAAATCAACCCAGGTATATCATTCGTAGTCATCCCGGGTTCGGCGATACGGCTCTCGAACAGATCGAGAGGTACACCGCGTTTCTCGACCTCGATCGAATACCCTTCTTCATATGTTGCAAAGTAATAGTTGAACGGGATTTCCACAAGGTTCGAGTTGAAAAGGACCAAATCATCCTTCTCGGCGAAAAGTGCGACATAACCGGCAGCGCTGCTCCAATCCTCTTTTTGATAGAACCGGAAATAGTCACTGACAGAAAACATGTTGATCGTGGCTAGACTCCCCAGCACCATGATAATGAGAAAGCGAAATCTAAACTGAGCCACGCCAGCCGCCAATAGCAGAAACAATGGAATCGTTGTCCAGATCAGAGTCCGACCCCAAAAAATGGGCCGCCACGTGCTTGCGATCAGTTCGCCCAGGAAAGGGATAGTGAACAGGGCGGCTAGAAATAGAAATTGCGAAAACTTTTTCCTGAAATGTACCAATCCCAGGCATAGTACCAGCACATACAGGCTCCAGATCAACGTGGTCTGCCCGACCGGAAGTGGAGCCGATGCATTCAAAAAGGATTTTAGCACCTGGATGATGAGGTCCCAGGTTGGTTCAGGAATCCAAAACCTTTGATAGACTGTTTCCGCTTGCTTGATGAAGGGAAATATCCATGGACCCCAAAGTAAGAGAATTGCAATCTGAGCCTTTACCCAATTCCAAGAAGACGGAGACTGGAAAACGGGTTGGGTCCCTGGTTTCCTGATCTTTTGAAACAGCATTAGACCAAGAACGATGATATTGGTGGCTAAGGGAAAAAAGACTGCCGTGTTGTGGCTGAGCATGGTAGCCGCTGAAAACACGATAAATGCAACCCAGGCCAGGTCTGTCTCAATAGCCCGGATGGGTAGCCAACGGTAGCGCAGAATCCATGCCCTCCATCCGGTGCGCGTACGGGTCTCATCCTTATAGGTGAACTCGCGTTCAGATCTGATGACTTGTTCAGGCAGCACAGGGGTGCGCCAGGCCTTCAGACGCATAGCGTCCCGGAATTGGCTTCCGATGGTGACGGTCGAGCGCGAATCGGTGAGCAGCCTTACCAGGGCATAGACCGCTGCGGCCGCATTGAACATCAGGAGCGTGTACATGCGCGTTTCCTGGGCAAAGTAGACATGAAAAGCTGAAAGAGCCAGGATCACGGCCGCTGCCACTCCCATCACCGTGCCAGACATGCGTTTGCCGATCAGATACATGATCGGTATCGTGCCTGTGCCGAATACTACAGAAAGTAGACGGACATCATAGGCGGTATCCCCGTAGAGGGCCATCCAGTAATGGAGCAGCAGGTAATAAAGAGGTGGGTGCTGGTCGATCCGGATCACCCATTGCAGCATCTCGGGAACCGTGTGACTGGCGAACCACACACTGAGCGTTTCGTCCAACCACATCCCTTTCGTTCCCAGTAGAATCATTCGCAGAAAGCCACCCACCAATGTGATGACGATTACCAGCCAGGGTGCCAACTCATCAATTTCAGTTTCTTCGCTCATCGTCTCTAACAATCCTGTAACTCTTGAATCCATTCGAAAGCAAGCTGCTTTCCATATTCAACTTTGCCCCAACCAGCTACTTGCTGCCTGCGGAGTTGTTAACATGGATGGCTGCGGCGAATTTCATAATATTCTTTTCTAAAGAGAAGCACCCCCTGCGACAGGGGAGTTTCATCCTAGCCGCCTGGATAGGGAGCCAGAGAGTCGAATGTGTATTATTGAGCTTGCATTCATAGACGTTCTTTTCCGCGTTCGCATGAGATGTAACTGTCCGTCCGCTATGGTTTGAGCACTAACGTGCCGCATAAAACCAAACCTATGGTATTATGCGCCTTAGCACCTTTATCGAACCAGAACCACAAAAGAATCCCAAACCGACAATTCCAATATCATCGTGCTATTCCAGATGTCCACTTCCTGCCGAGCGCTGCGTTATTGAGTGAACCTGAAGTTTAAATCGCAGCCTGCAACTCGGTTCAAAAAGTTTACCATTTTACGAGAAACCGTAAAAATGAACATCCAACTGTGACAGCATTGCCAAATACAGCTAGGCATTGAAGCCTATCCAACTTCACTCCCCGGCATTCGTTGATCTTTTCTTATTGGATCCCTTGATCAAGGAATGGATATGAAACCAGGAATCAGATTCTTCACGTTTTTCATGATCGTCATCCTAATCGCATCCGCCTGCAGTTCTCCCACATCCACATCAGCAACCAAGGCGACTCAGACGCCACCGGCATCTCCAACGGAAACAAACATACCAACTGCAACCGCCACCCCTGAACCTTCGCTCACGCCAACACCGGCGCTGCTCGATCTGGAAATCGTCGAATGGTCCGAGTGGCCGTATGCCAACCCGTCAGATCCTTCGAATACGGACACCCACGTGGAAGTGCTCATCCACAATCCGAATGATTTCCCAGTGAGGCTGAACCGCGATGAGGATGAATTGAGATTTATAAACACTGCTGGCGAAGTCGTGTACACGAATCCAAACCCAGTCCTCTACATTTGGCAAGGCGATTGGATGCTGCCCCGCGAAACTGCAGCGCTCTCCGCATGTGTATGTTTCGAGACTCAAAGCATGGAAAAGCAGGATTGGAAGTCCCTTGACCTGGTCGCGCCGCTTGAGATCGCCACCGATATTGCCTACACTCATGAGGTTCAGGTGACGCTCGGCCAAATTGTGGACATCGCTGCGGCACACCTCGGTGGAAGTGGATTCGCTCTGGAGACCACCTTCACCAATACTGGGGATCAAGCGTTGGAGAGCGTCCCTCACCGCGTACTCGCCAGAGATGCCAGCGGACGTTACATCGGAGTAGCATTCGCCGGAAATGCTGTTGTGAGCTTCACTGAAAACATAGCCATACAACCCGGCGACACCGCCACAGGCCTCAATGTGATTGAGATCGACTATATTGATGAAAGCAATCTTCCGACGCTCATCTATGAGGTCGCGGCGATCGGCATCCCTTTCCAGCCTGAGGCGGCTACTGCAGAAGTTCCCTTGCCTTCAGGAACTCCACTCGCGGAATGGAACGGCATCCCGATCATGCCGGGTGCTATTGCCGGTGAAGCTGTTGATGGTGCATATCAATTTACAATCGCGGTGGACTTTGTTGATGTAGCAAATTTCTATGAAACGGAACTCACCAAGCTTGGCTTCGAAGTTGAGTCGACCGTAGATGAAACGGCGGGACAAGCGCTGGTGAATTTTCAGAAAGAGGGTACAAGTGGCATGGTCGTAATTGCACAAATTGGCGGCGGGGTCAATGGGGTTGCTATTATCATAAATACATGACGTCTGCCACTGTCACCACAAATTTGCGCGCCGAACTGTAATCAGGAGTGGCAGGTGGGAGCGCTGAGAATGGCCGTTGAAACCGGAAAAATATAAAGCTGCGACAACGCTTAATTTACCCGCAACGGTTTTTTACTCGTGCGAATTCTGACTGGCATCTATCCTATTACCAGTCGCCCGCATATTCGAGATCATAAGGCTGTGTGATCGTTTCCAGCCGCCGGCGCCGGAGCTCTACCAATTGGCGCAGATGGAGATTGTCATGCGCGACCCAGCAGGCGAACATCTCTCCTGCGCTGATGGTGCGATACGGAGTTGTATAGGTTTTCTCCCAATCTGGATCCTGTAGTCCCTTAAGCCATGCAAATGACTGTTCACGTTCGGCAAAGAACTTTTGCTGCATCTCAGCAAAGGTTTGCTCGTTATAGTTTCGCTGCGTTACCCAACCTTCGGTATCAATCGTATACCATTCTTCATGCTGACGGTGAAGAATGAAATCGAGATGTTCACGAAAATCTTCGCGCTCTTCATCGTATAAGTGGCACACCACTTCGAGAATCGACCACGAGTCCGCATTGGGTTTGAGGCGTGCTGCCTCTGGCGGGACCCCTGCCAACAAAGCGCGGATCATCTCGGTGCTATGTTGAAGTTCCTCAAACAGAATGCTAAATTTCATGTTACCTCTTTCTTTCGTTGTAAGAGACGGCGCACGGTCGCTGGAGTCGCGGGTCGGTTCTTAGCATCCACCCTTGCCACCAGGAAATAGTACCAGTAGTACTATGATTCTATGAACCTTACCGATTGGTGAGTATTTGCAGCGCAGTTTCCATGTATTTTACGCTGCTAGCTGCAGTCAAATGGATGCCATCTTTGTCCAATTCATCAAGCTGTGGAAATCCGGGAGCTTTACCATCGACAAAGACACACCAGGGTGATCTGGCCGAACAGGCATTGAAGATCTGCTGTCGATAGTCCTCCAGCGTACCACCCAGAGAATTCTCACTCTCGACTGTTCGTAGGATGGGAGTTTGGGCAAATAAAAGCGCTTGTGGATTAGATGAATGAAGTGCATCCAGGGTGGCAGCATATGCTGCGCCAAATTCCTCAGCAGACCACTGGGCAAAAGCATAGTCATTGGTCCCGATCGCCAGCCAGACATACTCGGGACTCCACTTCGACACTTTGGCGGCAAACGCAGATCTTGTAACGTCGGTGTTCGCGTCATCATATAAAGTTCGATAACTGTACGCATCCACGATGACCGAAAAGTGAGCTCGCAACAAAACCGGCCAGGCTTCCGCGGATGGATGATCTACATTTCCACCTATCGTAATTGAGTCACCGTAGATTACAACATGCGGGGGACGCAGTTGCATCCGAACAGCCGGTCTGTCAAACGTGATTTTTGTGATGAATACGCCTCTTATTTCATTATGGTATTTCAACTGTCCCCCCGCGGTGATACGCACACGTTTCAATCCGGGCGGCATTGAATGCGAAACTGCTGATTCTCCACCTTTTACTTGATAAGTCCTTACACCTGTACCGTCGTCAATAGAAATATCTCCCGATGGTTGCAACGCGTTTGGCATTGTATTGGAAACGTCTACGACTACAGATGTAGCCTCTGTTTCGAACACTCCATATGCGAGTGCCGTCCCATCCAGATAGAATATGGTTTGTGATGGGCTAACGCTTGGAGAGGATGTGACAGGACTGTTATGCGGTTCTTGCGAATCCGTTGCACAAGAAGCCAGAACAGTAACAACGAAGAGGGTCAGATGAACGCACAAAAAGGTACGGGACATAAATGGGTTATACCAAAAGTTGCGAACCAGGATAGGTTTGGTAGTGCATCCGAGCCGTTCAGCACTCAAATACGAACCAACAAATTTCATTGCGCAACTTTTGGTCATCAAGCACCAGATCCCGGATTGCACTCGGTAATTGTGCACGTTGCCATTGACATTCCAGGCGTCCTGCCCGGTCACGCTCGTATTCATGGGCCCCAGCGCGTGCGGCTCGGATTGCGTAGGCCGCCGCACCTAACTCGTGCGCGGCCACATGTGCTACGGCCGCAGCTTGTCCGGCCGCAAAAGCAGCTTCCCTGGCAGCGCCGCTCAGCACTCTGGCTGCTGCCATAGCGTGGCCGGCGGCGGTCCGAGCGCGTGTCATGGTGATCTCGCCTCGCGTCCACGCGCGCGTCAGTTCGATGGCTCGCTGCGGCCGGTCGTCATCGGGTTGCATTTCTTCGAAGAAGTGCAACACATGCTGTGCGCAATCGGCCGCCCATAGCGCAAGCAGATAATGATGGGCGTCCTGGAGGGTGCCGCCGCGACGCACGGTGATGAACCTGGGGTCTCGCTTCTTTGGTAATATCATTCCTCAATTCCCATGTATTCGTTTTGGCCAACGACTCGCCTTCGTCCCCTTCAGGGGATAATGGCAGGTGGGCGGAGCAAGATTTGCCGCCGAAATGGAAAAGTCTCCAAGCCACAAAAAGGCTCGAACACGCGGAGCGTACCCACCCGTCCAGGTGAGCGGTTTGTTCGGCATCATCAATGGCGGTGTTTGTTATACAGCCACACGATCGGGATTCGTACGCTAACTGTTAAAAGAGTGCCCCATGCCATTAATGGCGAAGTTTGACCAAGATCGATCCTTGACGGGTACTGCCAGATCGCATGGATAAGCCCCGTGATTAAGCTTTCCCTGGCGCTATTTGTCGCTAAACAAGTACCTGTCGGGGTCATTCCTTATGTGTATTTCCGGCACGCGCACTGCGTCTGCCCCGGAACGAATCAGGCCCTGGAAATGGGCAGACTGGTTACGTCGATATATGCCTGACGAATCCATGCCGCGGCCCAAACAACAATGCCAATAAATTTGGAGCCGTCCTCTGCCAATTGTCCAATATCGTTAAAGAAACTATCAAACAGCTGAGACGAGATCCAGAAAATCACAGTCAGCGCAATTCCAACCAGTGTCGAACGTGCCAGTTGGCGGTACGAGCGCAAAACTATCACTCCAATCGTGCCAAAATACAAAGCGGTGACAATGCCTTCGTTTAAGTATAGTTTGGTGTATACGCGATCGTGCAGCATAAATATATCATCTACACCCATCGCCCATGTCAGCATGGCTGCAAGAATCAAGATTCTTCGGTCCGAGAGTTTGAGACTCCCCGCAAACGACAGGATCGCCGCGGCTCCAAACCAGACCATACCGCCGAGGTTCGAGAAGCTGCCCACATAAGCTGAACCACCCAAAACTTGTTGCGGTTCACGTGTAAAGACAGCCGGTGGCTCACCAAGCAACCATGATGCAAGGGCAACAAGAGCTATGGCCAAGCATCCAAACAAAACCGCAAAAAGGAGATGACTAAACTCACTCCAGCCCGTTTGTAATGCGGTCTTTCCCACTTGCTTATTGTGTGTAGGGTTCAATAACGCAACCTCCTGTAAGACAGTAATCCCTGCAAGGTCAACACCGATGTGTTTGCAATAGTACTGTCTACGTATTTAAAAACAACTGCTAAACTGGGGCGGATTGAGCAGGGGAAATTCAATAACTCTCCGCTCAAGGCCACTATCCAGCTGTTCACCGCACGCATTGTGGGGCAAGACGAGTTTTAAATCCCGATCCTCATGAACCACTATAGTTCGCCACTATGCGAGACACCTTACCCGCCGGTGAAATCTCCATGAATTCACCTGTATGTGTACCTCTGTGATTCGTATAATACAGAACCACACTGCCTATTCCCCAAAGCACATCTTTCAGCTCGAAATGCAGCGATGGATAGGCAGACAAACCCTTCTGGAAATAGGCTCGCAAGTTCACTTTGCCGGTCACTTTGCCATCTGCCTGATGTAGCAACTGAGCTGCTACCGGCGAAATCAACTCCACTTCTTCTTCATAGTGGGCCATAATTCGGTCCAGGTCATGCGCATTCCAGGCTGCGACCCACTCTTGAGCGAACCGATGAGCTTGTTCTTTCGTCAGCATCTTATTACCTCAGAGTAGAATGTGGTGTATAGCTTCACATGGTAACATGGATTAAGTCGTTTGCAGCACTTTTCTGTATTGCCACTCCAGGGCTGCAAGCCCTCCGACAAAGAGTGCCTCTCCGACTAAATGGGTGAGTCCGAAAATGCTAGCGTGATCACTTAAGAGGAGCGTCAAGCGTAAACAATTGGCAGCCCAGCTCAGGTTTGCGATGACGAGTAGGAGGATGAGGACGACAGGGCGTTTCTTTAACATTGCAATGGAAAGCGAGTATGCTGCATATGCCAAATTGACAACCGCGATGAATAACAGTGTCTCTCTCGACATGTTGTACAAGTCTTTGAGCCAATCCAGCGCTAGGAGTAGCGCGGTACCTGCGAGCAAGGCGGCTAGTCCATCAATCCATAGAATTCGACGACGTAAATTCAAAATGCTCCAAATGTAGTGAAGAGGTCTTGTTACCCAACACTTCCCGTTAATGGCAGGTGGGAGGGCTGAGGTAGTGCCGACGAAACGGGAAAAACTCGATGCTCAGAAAAAGGCTCAGAAACGCATTGCGTACCCCAAGTCGGCTGCAGGTATTGTTAACCCGCAAATGCGCCGCTGCTCCTTGATCATGGATAAGGCAGAACGAGTCCAATACTAAATGCGACGATCCCAAGACTATCTATTGTCACCATGAACTGAGTGGATGGTCGTACATGATCCAATGAATATTCATCACCAGCCGCTTCCCCGGAATCCCGCTTGCTGAGAGGTGCATTGTTTGAAACGTCTCCTCGAAGAGTTGGCCACCCGCGCCAGACAGCACTGCTCATCAGGAGGTCGATAATGCCAACCATTCGAAATACATGCCTGCCGCTTCCAGGCGGATGGAACCGAACGGCAATCCTTTGGTTTCCATAAACAATTATTTCTTATAATGCAACGCAACAACTCCCGAACGAAACGTTTTGGCCCCGACAAGTTTTAATGTAAGGTTGCTGCCCGATTCGAACAAGCGGGGGCCTTTTCCCGCAATGATCGGGTGAACGACAAAGTGATACTCGTCGATGAGATTCCATTGTGCAACTTGCGAGGCGATGTTCAGTCCACCAATGGAAATATTTTTTCCTGGCTGTTGTTTTAGCTTCATAATCTCTTCTCGAAGATTTGAGTGGAGGAGCGTCGTGTTGTTCCACTGCACGCTCTGCAATGTCGTGGAAAAGACAATCTTGGGTATGGAATCGAATGTACGTGCGAATTCGTTGGTCGCTTCCGTTTCCGATTGATTGACTGCGACATCGTGCCAGTACGGATACATCAAGCGATACGTGTTGCGTCCGAAAATTTCAACGCCTGAATCACGCAGGAGCCCAGTGAAGTACTCGTGCAATTCGTCGTCGGCGCCGATCATCTCTTCATGTCCACAGTAGCCGTCTATCGTGATGTTGATTGCAAAAACAACTTTTCTCATTTGTTGTTCTTTCAGCATTATTTTAATCCTTTGTTGACTGAATGAAAGGGCGCCAGTGCAAAGATGAAGATTTCAAATGCAATGACTCTGTTCCTTTGGACCGGCCGATCGCTGGTTAAGAACAGACATCTATGCGAGCCTCGATTCATTTCAATTTGTGCATTTGAAAATCGACAATTGTTCTTCGGTTCTGCGTGCTTGTATTCTACTCATATCGTTCCAAGAACGATAGAGTCTTTGCTTTTCCATTACTGGTGTTTGCGGCCTAATGGCTGGGATTAACGCCAGGTGGAATGGTTGAGACGCACCGACGAATCGAAAAAAAACAAAGCCAGAAAATGCCCAAAAAACGCTGCACGTACCCACCTATCCATTGCACGCATCGTTGGGCGCTTTCTGCCTTTCGCAATCTACCCACAATCGGACTCTCAGAGGTCACAAGCCGACACGAATATCCATATGCCCCCTTCCGCCTCGCCTTGCAACGGAGCGGAAAGGACAATTGCAAGTTTTCATTGAAAAAGTTCCTTCTTCGAGAATATCCTAAAACATCCGTTACCCATTTATTACTTGAGTTTCTCGCTCAACCCGACGATGATGCCCTCGGGACCGCGGATATAGGCGAGACGATACGTGTCCTCGAATTGCACCACTTCGCCGACCAGTTCGGCGCCATGGGTAAGCAGGCGCGCGACGACGTCATCGATGTCATCGACGGCGAACATGATGCGGCGGATCCCGAGTTCATTTACCGGAGCCTTCTCGGGCCCAGTCCTGATCGCTTCCGGCGTGTGGAACTTGTCAAGCTCGATTCGCCCGTGCCCATCCGGAGTTCGCATTAGCACCAGGGTGGCACGCACGTTCTCTAGTCCGATGAGACGATCCACTGAGGGACCCTCAACGGTCGTCTCGCCCTCAAGCTCCAGACCAAGCTCGAAGAAGAACGCCTTCGCGGCATCAAGGTCGTCGACAACGAGGAGGATATTGTCCATCCGTAGTAGTTTATTGTTTGTCATCGTCATAAAAACATTATACCCATACATCTAAGCTAGACTTTATCCATTTGAAGATTAACAAAAAGCAGAGTAAGCTAGAGCAAAAACTCGACCAAGAGGATGCTCATGCCTACTCTGCAAGCGGAATATATCACGATGTTGGGAGCCTTTGCCCACACGGACGCTTGCCCACTCCTTATAACGAGCATCGTAGCTGTGAAACCAGAAGATCAGGACACCTTCTTCCAGAATTTTTTGGGCTTATCCGGTTATCTTTGCCCCATCGGTGGATTCGATACTAACACTGCTTTGCTCCCTACCAGAAATGCTCAGAACCACAATGAAGCCCAACGGCTCGCGTTAGTGGCAGGTGGGGGAAGCCAGCCGACGAAATGGAAAAAGCTCCTCGCCGCGACGGCGGTTCTCGCGCGGCACGTACCACCAGGTCCGCCTGCACGCATTGTTGGGCAGATTTTCTCTGGCTAAGCACACTGGCTTATCTGCCTAAAAGCGCATTGATTTCCTTCATCTGTTCGGGCGTCAATGGCCCTAGTTCCATGGCTTTGACATTTTCCTCGACTTGGGCGACCGTCTTGAAGCCGGGAATGGGAATGGTCTTTGCACTTCTTGCCCAAATCCAGGCGAGCGCGCCTTGTACCAAGGTTCGACCATTGCTGGTGAGAATATCACGGATCTTTTCCAATCCAGTGAGGGCAGGAATCAAGTAATGATCGCGTGATTGCGGGTCCGTGCGAACATCATTTTCAGGAAAAACAGTATCTTTAGAATGTTTTCCACTTAATGCGCCGCGTGCCAAGGGACTGCGGTTGATGCTGCCGACGTCAAACTTATCACATACCATCTTGAGCATCAGGGATGCATCATGGATAACATTTAAGTCATGCTGGATGGCAGCGCAGTGTTTGCCTTCTGCAAAACGCATGGCGGCTCTCACCGAATCTGTGCTCCAGCCATAATAACGGATCTTCCCTTCATTGACGAGCGACTCGAGCAGATCGATCATTGCTGGTACTTTTTCCACTGGATAATCCCAGACGTGTAATTGATACAGATCGATGACATCTGTGTTCAAGCGACGCAGGCTAGCTTCACAATCAGCGCGGACATGCAGGAGCGGATCGTCCTTATATTGGGTTACATATTTTTCGGACTCATTGACGTCGAAGCCGAATTTAGTGGCGATCACAACTTGGTCGCGTTTTCCTTCCAGAGCACGCTCCAGGATTTGCTCGCTGTGTCCCGTTCCATAGTTTGCAGCTGTATTGAAAAAGTTGATGCCGTAGTCGATGGCACAATGAATGGCCCGAATCGATTCTTCATCGTCGACATTTCCCCAGCCATCTGGGTTTCGGGTAACGCCTCTGCGCCAGTCCCAGGGTCCACCAATTGCCCAGCAGCCCAGACCCATCGCGCTCACTTCAAGATCACTGTGCCCTAATGGTCGTTTGAACATACTCCCTCCATCTTTTTATCTGTGATATTGGTATTGTACTATTTTCTGCCCAACGGCTGGCGTTATTAGAATGAACTTGCCTGGGACGTGGCATCGGCTTATGCTAGAGAGGATACTGCCGCAGGGGCGCTGCTGGGGTGTGAGTGTCTGGGTTGTCCGGCAGCCGCTATGGGACAGTCAGGCCGATGGCGTGACAAGAGCCCGCCGCGTTATGTGGACACCTGCGGAACCTAATCTGGGACCAAGAACCCGAATCGGTAGCTGCCACTCAAACCCAAAACTCCACGTCCCAAGCCTCAGACAAAAGGAGTGTAGCATGAAAGGAACAGACGATACAAGACAGATTGATCGGTACCTTGCCCTGGACATCCACAAAGAATATGTGCTGGCAGGGGGACAAACAGCGAAGCAGGAGTGGGTGCTGCCGCCGCACCGGATCAGCATGGCGAAGTTCCGTGAATGGGCAAGTGCCAACTTGCAGGCAGGGGATGCGGTGGTAGTGGAGACCACCACGAATGTGTGGGACATCTACGACATCGTGGCGCCGCTGGTCACACGCACGGTGGTAGCGCATGCGGGCGCGGTGCGGCAGATCGCGGAAGCGCGGGTGAAGACGGACAAGGAAGATGTCAAACGGTTGATCCGCCTGCTGATCGCAGATATAGTGCCAGAAGTGTGGGTGCCGCCGGTCGAGGTCCGGGAATTGCGCGGGATGATTTCGTATCGCAACCGGCTGGTGAAGATGGGAACGATGGTGCGCAATCGCCTGCAAAGTCTGCTTCATCGTCACAACATTCTCCTGCCGAAAGGGCGACTGGTGGATGCAAGCTGGTGGCAGGAACAGAAGGTGAGTGCGTTGGAGAAGATACAAATCCAGCAGGAACTGGTGATGCTGGAGGAACTGGATAGACACAAAACGGAAGTAGATGCAGAGTTGGGACGACAATGCCTGAGAGAGACATGGAGCAAGCAGGCAGTGCGGCTGTTGCAACTGCCCGGCTTTGGTGTGGTGATGACTATGATCGTCCTGTCTGCGATTGGAGACATCCAACGCTTTGAGAGTGCGAAGTACCTGGTGGGCTATGCCGGACTGGGAGCGGGCATCCATGAAAGTGGGAAAGAGCACATTGAAAAGGGCATCACCAAAAGTGGACGCAAGGAACTGAGGTGGGCGCTGGTGGAAGCCGCCTGGCAGGCGATCCGGATCTCACCCTACTGGAAAGAGCAATATGAAACCTATCTGCGTCGCATGCGTCGTCGGAACCAGGCGATTGTGGTCATTGCCCGGAAATTACTGGTGGCAGTCTGGCACGTGTTGACCAAGGAAGAAACGGATGCTCATGCCAGTGAAGAAGACCTGGCCTACAAGATGTTGGTGTTATCCTGGGATCTGGACGAGAGTGTCCGGATGGGCTTGACCTACAAGCAGTTCGCTAAATATGCGCTCATGAAGTTGGGCGTCGAGACCGACATCACCCGCTTTGTGCGCAGGAATGTGGCACGTCGCATCGCACCCCGAGCAGAAGTCCTGGCACGAATGCAGGAACTGGGGCTAAGCGCCTAAAGCGGGACTGAAAAAAGTGGGGCACTGGAAACCCGCAGCGAAGCGAAAAGCTCCTGGGTCTGGCGAAGCTTACCCTAAAAACAAAATTGCTCTTCTCTCTTTTTTATCCCTTGACACTGCAAGTTATCGGTAGCGGCTTGGTGGGAGAACCAGCCAACGAAACGGAAAAAAGCTCCTCGCCGCGACGGCGGTTTTTTCGCGGCGCGTACCACCAGGTCCGCCTGCACGCATTGATGGGCAACGCCTACTGTATGCCTCAGTTACACGTAAACCATGTTATCAGGCATGGCGGATTTACCAAAGTCGCCTGTGTCGAGACGTTCCACGTTTTTCCGCCGTCATCCGTCGATACGATAGCCATATCAGGACTGCCTTGCCGATAAGCAAGTGCCCAGCCAATTTGTTCATCAAGGAAGTTCAACCTACCATCCCAATCAACTGTCTTGATGGTCGTCCAGGTATGCCCTCCATCCAGGGTTTGTTGCAATTCGTGCATACCATTGTCCTTCGTGACCAATTGCCAACCCAATTTTTCGTTCACAAAATCGACATCGCCTGTTTGCTCCCAGTAATTCCATGTTTGGCCTCCATTTTCGCTATGAAGGTGAATGAAATATTTCGTTTGCTGATTGTTCTCGTTGACATAGTGACATTGTTGCGTCAAGTCCATCACATCTGGGAGGATTGCCTTGCTTTCAATCGTCCCACAATCCAGCTTATCCCAAACAGGATCGCCAATCGGATTTGTGGGAAATGCAAAGTAAACATAATCATCTTTCCAGTTTTTCCCTCCATCGTTGGATTGAAAATAGAGTAAATTATTGCCTACCGCTTGTGTAAATGGAGGATGGAAGAATAAGAAAGCTTTCTCCCCATCAAGTGGTTGCAAGGCTGTAGCTGTACCAAAGATAAGATTGTTCGTGAATTCAGACACTAAGAATTTCCAGGTCTTCCCACCATCGCTACTATAAAAGCCGTTATAACTATCTTCTTCCATATGAGAGCCGCTTGAAATTAGCATCCAACCGTGTTGCAAGTCGCTGAACCGAATCGATTTGGGCAGCAAGGACAAATACCCTGCGCCGGATGCAATCAGATCATTGCATCCGCTTGCCAGGCAAATCGGTGAACTTACAGCCCATGTACTTCCACCATCCTGCGTCGTCCAGACATACGTTTGGTTTGGTACATCGTTGCACAACTGACCCTGGCCAGGATAGCCAAAGCAATATGGAGATGCCCAAGCAATTTGACCATCCAGGGCGAAAAAACCGTTTTCATTGTAAGCACCTTGCGGTGGAGTGACATCCTTCCATGAGACCGTGCCATCTGTCGTGTGGACAATATGTCCATCTTCGCTGATCCCCCAGCCATTCCAATTATCCTTCATGTCAATATAGACGAGCGGGATCGATGTATTGGGTTTTAGAGTTGGTAATGGGGTTAGCGTAGGAGAAAAGGTTGGTGTGTCGAAAATCTCTAGAGTCGGCGATGCGAGGACAGTCTCGCTCGGAAGTGGAGTTGGCATCGACGTAGGATTGTTAGCATCCAGCGATGGGAGAGATGATGAAGGAGTTTTGGAATCTATGTCAGGCGTTGATACTTGCTGAACGCCACATGCATTCACGAACACAGTAAGAAGCGAAACTAGAGCGAGAAATCTGTTTTTCATTTTTTCTTCTTCTCCAACGAAGTTGCCCAACGGCTCACGTTAGTGGCAGGTGGGAGGACCAACTACCGAAACGGAAAAAGCTCCTCGCCGAGACGGCGGTTCTAGCGCGGCGCGTACCACCAAGTGCGCCTGCACGTATTGTTAACCTGCGGCTATTTTGAGACAACATGATTATTTTAAGCGAACTCGCCACAAAAATACGAATTGGGTGGTAAGCAGATATTGACATCAATGGGTGAGCAATAGCTTTTTAGTTTTTGTGTAAGGTCATCACTATTTCACTCACAACTTCAGCGTAAAACCTTATGCCTTGAAGCGAAGGATGACGATCATAGGGGGACATGAATAATTTCTCGAGCTCCTCAAGGTCATTGGAGTTGTGACCTGAACCGTATTCAAGAAAACTGATGATCTGCTTGCCTGTAACTTCTTGAAAGCTCTCAAAAAGCGCATGCTCTTGTTCACCGAACTCATATTCCCCTGCCTTGAGGTCTTCATAGGTCGGCAGGTGAATAATGTAATAGGGTATATTGCTCTGATTAATACGATTCACATTCTCGATAAACCTGGAATCGGTTGCAAAACTATTCTCAGAAAACCTGGGGATTAAGGAAGGTCTCATGAAGCCGCGAAAAGGGTCGTTAAACAATATACGATTGAAAATGAAGGATGTAGAAAGTGAGTTGAATTCTACTGGCCCGTCATATTCTCTTTTGCGTTGAATAAACTCCTCATTCAGCGTTTTAAGAAGCGCATCATCTTTATTCAAGGTGACCAACATGTCCTCACACCATTCCCGTGTGATCATAGCGTTTACCACTGTTGCATCAATAGACTTTTTCAAATCGGCTTGTTCAGAAGGTTCAGCCATTACAAAATCCCGTTTTTCTCCATCTATGAAATTTACTGTGCGCCAAAATCGTGCTCGAACTAGATCAGTGGTAATAAAGGCAAAAATAACAAGATCTGGCTTCAATTCCTCGATCTTAGTTCTGGCAAGATCGAACATCTGTAAAATACCGTATGCACCTCGACCAAAATTAATTACATGAACATCTTGATTAAGCTTAGCTTCAAGCTTATCTTGCAGCAAATCAGGCCATGAAATACCATTAAGTTCCGTATTGGCAGTAAATGAGTCACCGAAAACCAATATTTTCAGAGTTGCATCTTCATAGTTACCCTTAATCCTATTTGTATTTCCAAGCTCGTTGATGGTTCCCTGCGTGCACATGACTGGATAGCCATTACGAATGAGCACTCTGTTATTACTTTTATTTGGCACATACGAAAACCCGAATTCAAGGTTGAATTCCGTCAGTATGTCGTCAACGGCAAAATAATTTAGGGCGTCTATCGGAAACTCTGATTCCTTGCCAACACTGATTTTCTGTATAAGATAGAGACGGTAAGCGATTTCCGAGAAAGCAATCGTGATGAATGTGCTGAACAGCATCAATGAAGAATTAATTATCAAATTCCTAAGCTTCGGCCTCATAAGACTACCTCCAGACCAGAAACACCCTCTGACGCGCGGCTCGAAACACCGCAGGCAAAACGACCCTCTATAAACACCTGCCCATATTATGACATGTGCGCGGGCAAACGGGCACAACCAATTGGTTACAAAATGACCTTGCCGAGCTAACCAGAATTTTACTGACAAAAGAGCGAACCGAGGAAGATTAATAGCATGGTGGGCCAATGGTGACTGCGGGCAGAACGAAAGGAGATCATTTTTCAGCCTATATCATTTTGCCAAAGGACCCACATTCAAAACTAAACTCTGCAGGCTAACGGCAAGCGTTAGCGGCTTGGTGAGGGGACCAACCGTCGAAACGGAAAAATGCTCCTCGCCGAGACGGCGGTTCCGGCGCGGCGCGGCCCACCCATCGTCAGCTGCACGCATTGTTGTGCCGCCTCTTGCCTTAAGCTCTACCTTGCTTTAGGCACGACTTGCATTTGCATCGACCACTTTTTCCATCATACCACCACCAATCGGCTGTGATCTCCCCGCAAAATACGCAACTACCGGCCTTAGTTTCTCTTTGGTATGGCGTAGAAGAGGTATCCTGCGCATCGGAAACCGTACTCTTTCTGACTTGGCTCGCGTCTTTTTCGAGTTTGTTGCTTTCAATCGGTTGACCGAGAACATCCGAATTTCTTGGAAAAGGAATACTCCCCCACTGGCGGCTCGGAAATTTGTTGACTGTCCTTTGCTGCTTTTCATATTCCTGTAATTTATCATGTTCGCCGCTGTGCACAAATTCTCCGTTTTGTGGCGATACCAAGACTTCCCCTAACTCACTGGCTAGCTGGTGACCTTTGTAAACTTGTGGCTCATGGTAAAGCGATAGACCGCGAAAGGTATGCAATTTCCGATTTTCTGCATCCAAGTAATGCAGAGAACCATTGATTATCGAATGACCGCTTCCATAGGCGGTATCATATTTAGAGTGTCGAATAAACTCCCTTTCGGTAGTTGAAAGAACTAACCTGTTGGCGTGATCTGGTTCTACGTGCAACATTTCGAGAGTAAATACCCAATTCACATGAACACCGAGTTTTTCCAAGCGAGACCGCAAAATTTCTCTTTTTTCTAATTTCAGCCTGTTATCAAAAATCCAATAAGCATAAATGGTTGCATCTTTTTCTATCCAACAATCTACTGGTCGAGGCAAATCTATTCCATCAATTTTCTTTTCAATCGTGACATTCTCACCGAATTTACTTACAAGCCACTCATAAAGTACAGCGCGGGTATTGCGAAGAATTGCCGACTCATCAGCGTAATCGCAATTTCCCAAATGCTTATGAGCGAAATGTTCTCGCCTTTGTTCTCCCGCCCGTACTCGTACTGGTTGTTTGCAGCCCTGACAAACTAACAAATCTTGATGGTCGAGTTGCCGTAACTGACTTATCGACTGCAACCATTTTAGGTCTAGAATCACGATTTCAGTATTATCTCGAACATCCAATGCTTTGAACATGCAAATTACTCATTCATTGATAGCAGCGGCACAACGGCTGGCGTTAGCCGCTTGGGGTGGGAGGGTGAAGTCGCTGTTGAAACGAAAAAAAACCCAAAGCCGCGGAAAAAGCCAAAATAACGCGGTGCGTACCCACCTGTCCACTGCACGCATTGTTACTAGTGGTGTGTTGGCTAAGTTTTGCAACGAATTAGTCCAGGCGTGTTATTGAGCCAATAGCGGAAATCGCGACAGGTCCATTGCCAGTCAAAAGGATGTGCGTACCATAGATTGTATTCTTGCCTGCTTCCAATAATATGCTCAACCATTTTCGGGCGACTGCACCAGCTGCCGCGGATCAGATAGCGTGTGCTGAACGCCTCGAGCAAGGCTTCGGCTTGATTAAGCCAAGAGGCATTTGTGGGAGTGTACAACACGTGAACCCGTGGTTTGCGGTCCTTAAAGAACTCGGTAGTCTCATCGCTCGTGTGGCTGGAACCATTATCCATAATCAAGTGAATGCGATGAGCCCAACTATAAGGGTGAAGGAAGCGTTGTATGGCCGGACGAAAATGTTCACCATCATTCTTATCCAGGCACTCCACAAACATATGCCCCGTATGCAAGGTCAGGCCCGCCAACAAGTTAATCGTCCCATGCCGCTTATAGTCAAACTCCACTCGTTCGATCTGTCCCGGTCGCATCGGTTGCTTCGGATATGCCCGTTCCAGGACTTGCAGGTTGGGCTTCTCATCGGCCGCAAGCACGACTTCCCCGCGCTGCCACAGGCTCTCGATTCGCTCGTAATACCACAGGATTTTGAGGGCCCGCCCAACCGCTTCCTCGTCCCAGACGGTAGTCTTCCAAAACCGAAAAAGTGGCAATCGCAACTTGGCAGCATACAAAATTTTGCGAATGGTTGTGTAATCGATCGCATTAACATAACCTTGCTCAATCGTCGCTTCTGCCAAACTCCGAAACGACCAATGCGTTGCATGCCGACCAACACTTGCAGGTTCGCAGCGCGACAGTCGTTCAATCTGCCTGCGCTGACTTCTGGGAAAAAACACGTGGCCGACCCGGTCGAGGCGCATCGTATAAGGCGGCTTGTAGATTGCCCTCGCGATAGCGTTGGCAAATCCGCCAAACGGTTGAGGCATTCTGCTCAAGCTTTTCACCCAATGCGCCAACCCGCTGCTCTTGGTCTGCTCGTTGCAATAAAATCTGAGCTCGACGCGCAATCCGCCACGGTGTTTCACCGTCTCGCAACAGCTTGCGCAAGTAGGCTTTATCCGTCGGCTTCAACTGAAATTTCTCTGGCTTGCGACCTCGCATGGTTCATCTCCCATTTTCGGCAGATGACCAACGCTACCATGTTCGGCCAGACCCGGCAAGGAATTTCGTGCATTTTTTAGCCAACAAACCACTAGAATGTAGCAGGAAGGGGCATGGCGGAGTATCCTAGGAGAGACAAACTCACCGGGGATGCTGCGGGGTGTGAGCATCAGGGCAAACCGTCACCGCCCATGAGTGAAGGTCCAACTTCAACTCGAGGTGTTACTTGGTTGCCCGGTGGATCCTCGTCTGGGACAAAGATCCCGTATCGGTGTGTATCACTCACAACCCTAAAACCCATGCCCCAACCATTAAACCCAAGGAGAGTCTAGCATGAATGAAGAAGGAAATACAAGAGGTACAAGACGGTATGTAGCATTGGACATCCACAAGCATTATTGTGTCATCGCGGCGGTGGACCGGGAAGGAAGGATTGTGCTTCCAGCCGTGCGAGTGGAGCACGCCGATCTGGAAGGATGGCTGAAGAAGAATTTGCGTTCGACCGATCATGTGGTTTTTGAATCCACCACGAATGCCTGGCATGTGTATGATCTGCTGGAGCCACTGGTGGAACGAGTAGTGGTCGCCAATCCAATTAAAGTGAAGCAGATCGCGACTGCGCGAGTCAAGACGGATGTGCGCGATACGCTGATCCTGGCAAGATTACTGGCAGCCAACCTGGTTCCAGATGTGTGGGTGCCACCTGCGCATGTTCGTGAGATGCGCCAGCTGTTGTCGCAGCGCAGGCAACTGGTGGAGACCCATACGCAGATCGTGAACCGGATGCACAGTGTGGCGCATCGCCATCACTTGAAGCACGAACGCGGCAAGCGATTCAACGAGAAGAATACTCGTTGGCAAAAGGATAAACAGTTGTCCAAGACCGAGCAGTTCCAACTGGAACTGGAGATGGAGAACCGCGCTTACACCGAAAAGCAAATTGGCAGGATCGGCAAAGAAGTGGCGAAGATGAGCCACCAGAGACCCTGGGCAGAAAGCATGACCTATCTGATGCAGCTGCCGGGCTTTGGAGTGATCACCGCTATGACGGTCCTCGCCGCAATCGGCGAGGTCCAGCGTTTTGGATCTGCCAAACAGCTGGCGAGTTATTCCGGGCTGAGCGGGGGAGTGGACCAGAGTGGCACGCACCTGGTGCAAAAGGGCATCACCAAGGAAGGACGCAAGGAATTACGCTGGGCGATGGTCGAGGTGGCTCAACGGGCAGTGAAATCCGATCCACGTTGGACGCGCAAGTTCCAGGAGTTCCAAAAGAGAATGCATCGCAACCAGGCGATCGTGGCAATTGCACGTCAATTGTTGGAACTGGTCTGGTATGTCCTGACCCGACGCCAACCATATCGCCACTTCAGTCAGGAACGGATCGCCTACAAATATCTGACCTGGGCCTGGCAGATGGATGAAGCCGCCCGGGATGGTTTGACCCGCCAGCAATTCGCTCGCTACTATATGATGCGCCTTGGCATCGGGCATGACTTGACGCGCATTGCTCTCAACCCAAAGTATCCACGCAGACTGGCTTCTGAAACAGAACTGTTGGCACTGCGACCGGAATTGAATCAGACCGAATAATCGTTCCCTTCTTCCGCAGACTCGAAACAACCGCACCCGAAGACACACCCGGGCGCGGCTCTGGAAGGCTGTCCCTATTCCCAAAATAACCAACAGAAAACGGCTCGGATCACCCAACCTCCGAACCGTTTTTTATTTCTACTGCTTGTTTTGATCGTCTTGTGGCTTATCCCTTGACACTGCTGTTAATCGGTGGGCGGTTTTTGTTTGAGGATACAAGAATTACCTCTTTATCTTTTTGGAAAACGCCTCTGGCCAAACCAAAAGTATATTGTGACTTTCACATAAAGCTACCCATGTTATGTCGGAAGGAGCTCGCTCAATCGCTAATATGCCATGTACTTTGCCCTTCGGCTGCAATAACTGGCAGTATCGTAATACTTGCCCCAAACCTAATCTCAGCTGCTTTTCTTCATTAGAATTTGTGATTGATTTTATTTCTGCAATCCAAATTTCATCGTCAATCTTCCAAGCTAAATCGTAGTTGGGCTCATCTGGTCCAGGCGATAATGGTATAAGTCGCTGGCTTATTAAGAATTCTGCCAAAGCATTTTGAGTAGCTGCATGTCCATGTAATCCTCTCTCAACTATAGCTGGGTCTACGGAAAAAGGATCACGCTCACCAACTGATGTTTCTTCATCAGCAATGCGGTAATCCACGCCAAAACCGGCATCAGTCTTCTTTTCGTATACCGCATGTTTTCCAAACGTGTCTTCGCCTAACGATTCCCTAAATAGCTGTACAAAAAAGAGTGGAAGCTTGAACAAATATCCTTGCATAGGTCTCATGGGACGCTTATTTCCCATTTCAAACGGAAAATACAAAGGTGAGCCTACTTCAGCGATCAATTGACTCATTAGAGTACTGAGCTCGTTTTGAAAGGCGCGGATAATTTCTAACTCTAAAGGATTTTCTAGCTTCTGATAATCTTCCAAGCCGACATACCAACCTGGTCTCGTATGAGGTTGAATATGGGCTTCTCTTGCCAACGCTCCCCTGGCTGCCCAGACAATGCTATCATTCCAAAATTTACCAGTCGCAGTTGAACGCGCTATGATAGCTTGTTGATTACGATCGTAGTGGAAGATTAGATCACCCTCATGCACGTATTTTAGTAAAGAATAACTCCAGAATTCAAGTTCATGCTCGTTTGTTTGAGGAGCTTTCAGATTTACCCCGAGGTCGGCTCGACCTGTTACTTCTAGCCAAAAGGACTCACTTGGTTTTTGAGACCACCAATCATGTATACTTTGTGTTGTTGCTGGCATGCTTTGATCCATCATCTCATGCTTCTATAGTGTTTATTATTGGTGCCGCCCAACGGCTCGCGTTAGCGGCTTGGTGGGGGGACCAACCAACGAAACGGAAAAAAGCTCCTCGCCGAGACGGCGGCTCTAACGCGGCGCGTACCACCAAGTCCGCCTGCACGCATTGTTGGGCGGGCACACTGGATCGAATGCTGAACTTGTTCGCTAAACAAGTTTACCTGATCTCGAAAGTTTGTAACCAGAGACAGGTAGGACATTGTGGATTGCACCGGATTGGCATCTCCAACTCAATATACGTTTCATTTGTAAGAACTTTCCAGGAGGCAGCTGAAAAGTCAGGATTGCTCACGAGATCTGTAATTCTTCTTAGGTTGGCAACAATCCACCAGCCGGCATCGTGGTCGAAAGGAGCCCTATAGCCGTAGGCGTTATAGGTCACTTTTGCAACATTTTCCGTAAGCAACAGCACATTGCCATACAACTCGTCTTCTGAGCCTTTTTGTTGTTCTTCCAGAGTAAGTAGCCTCACGGAATCAAAGAAATTATGCGCCAACTTCGCTTTGTCAATTGAGTCGTTATTGTCAGCCCATTCGCCAGGCGTTCGGGCAAACGCAATGACCTGTTCGATTTGAGCAACCTTGGAAATACGTTGACTTGCAAATACCAATAGATCTGCTCCCCACAAAGGACGCAGTGAAAGTGGGATGCGTTCAAACAATACCATTCCTGCTTCAAGGAAGTTACCCTGATCCCACAATTCTCTAGCAGCGTGGCTAATTTTTTCTTTCAGTGACGAATCCATGAAGTTGGCCTTTGTTGATTTTCACTTTGCCAAAAAAGCTGGACGCCCAACGGTCTGCGTTACTTGCGATGGGGCGGGCGGCGGAACGCCGTCCGATG
>CAZBAX010000072.1:0-25167 GCA_964489725.1 uncultured Anaerolinea sp.
AAGACCTCACGCAGAGGTCTTTCGTCCTATCACAGCTCCTTGCCGAGGACTTGAACCTCGAACCTAGCGGTTAACAGCCGCCCGCTCTGCCGATTGAGCTAGCAAGGAAAGCGACCGAGATTATACCGCAAGGATGGAGGGTGTCAAGCAAGAGTTCTGCGCGCTGAGCGGAGCCGGAGGCGCAGTCGAAGTGCCAGCAAAAGTGTGCATGCAATTGAAAACAAAACTATCCCTTCGGCGCGCGCTTCGACTGCGCTCGACATGCACTCGCTCCGCTCGGCGCGAGTGACATCTTTAATAATTCACATCACTCAGGCGGCGGAGTTTGTCGAGGCGATGAGTAGCATTGATCTGGCGGACCGTCCCGGTTAAGCCGCGGACAACTAGAGAGTCGGTGCTGGCGCCATCGCCAAAGTAACGCACGCCTTTGAGCAGTTCGCCATCGGTGATGCCGGTGGCAGCGAAGAAGACATCCTCTGAGGAAACGAGATCATCCATGGTCAGGATCTTGTCGAAGTCATAGCCGGCTTCACGTCCGCGGCGCAGTTCATCTTCATCGCGCGCATACAGCTTGCCCTGGATCTCGCCTCCCATGGCGCGCAATGCACAGGCAGCCAGCACGCCCTCGGGGGTGCCGCCGATGCCGATCAATACATCCACGCCGGAGTCGGGCCAGGCGGTCATCAAGGCCGCGGCCACATCGCCGTCGGGGATTTGCCGGATGCGCGCCCCAGCCTTGCGGATCTCAGCGATCATCTCTTTATGCCGGTCACGGTCCAGGATGATCGTGGTCAGGTCTTCAACATCCTTGTGTTTCGCTTTGGCAATGGCGTGAAGATTTTCCGTGATCGATTTTTCAATATTGATCTTACCTTTGGATTCGGGGCCCACAGCCAGCTTGTTCATGTACACAAATGGACCGGGGTCGAACATCGTTCCGCGCGGCGCGATGGCAACCGTCGCCAGCGAGTTCGAGCGGCCGAATGCCAAAGGGCGGGTGCCGTCGATCGGGTCTACGGCCACATCCACATCTGGAGCGGAGCCGTTGCCCACATTCTCGCCATTGTAGAGCATCGGCGCGTTATCCTTCTCCCCCTCTCCGATGACAATCGTCCCGTTCATATCCACTGTCTGGAGGACGGTGCGCATCGCGTTGACCGCGGCCCCGTCGGCAGCTTCCTTATCTCCGCGTCCCATATAACGCGCGGCTGCCAATGCAGCAGCCTCTGTCACGCGAGCGAGTTCCAAAGCCAGATTGCGTGTGGGGTCATGGTGCGCCTGCACAGACATACTGCCTCCTATAGGATGAAAAAATAGATGATGAAATACCCGATCGATGCCCCCCAGATCCACGAATCGATGCGGTCAAGAAATCCGCCGTGACCCGGGAAGACGTTGCTCGAATCCTTTAGCCCGCTCTGACGTTTCAGCATGCTTTCACCCAAATCACCGAGGGGCGCAACCGCACCGATGAACAGCCCAAGCATTGCGCCCTGGATCGGGTCGATCAATCCGCCCAGGGGTGTCCAGGGGCCCATGGACGAGAACGCATACGAAAAAAAGGCGCCGATCAACACAGACGTGAACAGCCCGGCGAAGTAACCTTCCCAACTTTTCTTCGGGCTGAGGCGTGGCGTCATTTTATGTTTGCCATATACTGAACCTATGGAATAGGCGCCGGTGTCACCCGCCCACACGATAGGAAGCACCAGGAGCCACCACCATAATCCCTGTGGAAGCTGGCGAAGATCGAGCAGATACGCACCGATCCAGCCGAGATACACGATGCCTGCCGCCGTTATGCCAAAATCGAGCGCGGCTTCGTTTCGGCCTCGTTCAAAAGCGATCAGGTGCAACGTCATTGCAAGCAGAATGAGGATCACAAAAAGCGGTATTGCTGCCTGAGGAAAAAAGAAGCGTGCTGTGGCTATCACGAGCACGCCTCCGACAGTGACGATTTCATTTGGTTCGTGTTGAACCGCACGAAACAACCGAACGTATTCCCACGCCCCGCCAACTAAAAAGGTCCCCATTAAGAGATAATAAAATACCCCTCCGTAGATGATTGCTGGTAGACCAATGATTGTCAGCCCGAGTACTGTAAGTATACGGGTACGACTATGCATTGGACGCCTCATACTCGTTGGATGAGACTTTTCCATAGCGCCGGTCGCGCGTGGCAAAGGTTTCGAGGGCGCGGCGGTATTCTTCCTTGTCAAAATCGGGCCAGTATGTGGGGGTTACATACCACTCAGAATAGGCGGCCTGCCAGATCAGGAAGTTGCTGACGCGTAATTCGCCGGATGTGCGAATAATCAGGTCTGGGTCAGGAACCCCGGCTGTATACAGATAGCGGCTCACCAATTCGTCGGTCACATCCTCCGGTGAAATACCATCCTTCATAATATTCTGGATCGCGTTGACGATCTCATCACGCCCGCCATAATTGAATGCCACGTTGAGGATCAGGCGGTCATTGTTCTTGGTCAATTCAACGGCGTCGAGGACTTTCTCCTGAAGAGTGGGAGCCAGCCTTTCCAGGCGGCCGATGTGGCGCAACTGAACACCCTCCTTGCTCAATTCTGCCAGTTCACGGTCGATCACATCCTCCAGGATATACATCAGTCCCTTGACTTCTTCGGGCGGGCGTCCCCAGTTCTCTGTAGAGAATGCATAAATGGTCAGGTACTTGACACCAAATTCAACGGAGGCACGGATGACACGGCGCAGGTTCTCGGTGCCGGCTTTGTGACCCGCAAGACGCGGCTTTCCGCGTGAAAGCGCCCAGCGTCCATTGCCGTCCATGATCATGGCAACGTGACGCGGGAGCTTGTCGGCGGGAATGGTTAAAGGCGAATCGGCCATTCGAAATTGTTCTGGATGCGCAGGCTTTACGGCCTACACTTCCATGATCTCCACTTCTTTCTTCCTGCCCATCTCGGCGATCTCTTCGATAAAGCGGTCGGTCAACTTTTGCAGGTCGGCTTCGCCGCGTTCCAGTTCATCCTCTGAGATCAGTTTTTCCTTTTCGAAATCGCGCATATCATTATGAGCATCGCGGCGGATGTTGCGGATGGCCACACGAGACTCTTCCAAACGATGATGGACATGCTTTGCCAGATCACGCCGGCGTTCCTCGGTAAGTGGAGGCAGGTTGAGATGGATCACCTTGCCATCATTATTGGGATTCAGGCCCAGGTCCGAGGTTTGAATCGCTTTTTCGATCAGCTTCAGCGTGGATGGGTCGAAGGGTTTGATCGTCAGCGTACGAGGCTCCGGTACGCTGATGGTTGCCAGTGTCATAAGAGCCGTGGGTGTGCCATAGTATTCAATTGGTAATTTCTCCACCAGAGCCGGGCTGGCACGTCCGGTGCGGATCGCGGAGAGATCATCATGAAGTACCTGGATGGCGCCACGCATACGTCCCTCGGCGCTGGTAAGCATATCTTTTATCACCACAGCCTCCTAGTGCTGAATTTTACACAGTACCACATACTCTGCTTCACTTCAAATATGTATCCCAACCTGGGAGTACTCATAAAAAGTAAGATCACTTATGAGACATGCGGTATCTGATTAAGGATACACCAAAAGTACAAAAAACGCTACATTCCACAAAAGCATGAGAGATTCTGAACAAAAACGAGAGACTCTCAAATCAGAAATCGTTGCTGATAGAAAAATTCTCCTTTAACCACAAAGGGCTACAAAGGTACACGAAGGAAAACCTTTGTGATACGTTGTGACCCTTCGTGGCGAGACGCATTCCCGTAAAATCCGGAAGCGTCCCCTTTTTATTTGGTCCTGATTTGATCAGCCTGCCACCAGCGTTCCCACTGTTTCGCCGCGCAGGGCGTTGGTGAGGGCCTTCGTATCCCAGAAGTTGAGCACCAGGATCGGCAGATTGTTTTCCATACATAATGTGACGGCGGTACTATCCATCACCGTCAGGCGGCGGCTGAGGAAATCGAGATGGGTCATCGTGTCAAATCGTTGCGCCGATGAATTCTTTTTCGGGTCGGAGTCGTAGACGCCATCCACTTTTGTGGCTTTGATCACCACGTCGGCGCCGATCTCGGTCGCGCGCAAGGCGGCAGCTGTATCCGTTGAAAAATAGGGGTTCCCGGTCCCGGCGCTGAAGATGACGACGCGTCCCTTTTCGAGGTGGCGGATGGCGCGCCGGCGGATGTAGGGCTCGGCGATGGCGCGCATCTCGATCGCCGACATCACGCGGGTGTAGACTCCCGCCCGCTCGAGGGCATCCATCACGATCAGGGCATTCATGACCGTGCCCAACATACCCATGTAATCGGCCGTAGCGCGGTCCATGCCGCGTTCGATCCCCTGTTTGCCGCGCCATAGGTTACCCGCGCCGATCACCAGGGCAATTTCTACGCCCATGTCATAGACTTCCTTCACACGGCTGGCAATAGCTTCTGCTTCGCTTACATCGATCCCTGAGCTGCCACTGCCTGCCAGAGCTTCACCACTCAATTTAAGAACAATGCGTTTGTATTTCAAATCAGCCACTTCAGCCTCCTGTGTTGAATAATTTCAGTAAATCACGAATTTGATGTCGTTGCGAGGTGGTGTGCTTCCGCCGAAGCAATCTCCCGGCTAAAGCAACCTACCATCGTATGAAAACAGGAGATTGCTTCGCTTCGCTCGCAACGACATGTCGAAACCTGTGATTTACTGAATTTACAAAAATTCTCTTTTCCGTCACACTTGCACCTGGCGCAAGTGCAGGTGTTGCGAGGAGTGGCGCCGTAAGCGCCACGACGAAGCAATCTTAGCTACGATGTGGGCAGCACGAAATTTTATGTAAGATTGCTCACTTGCACCGCACGCATGGCGCCGAGGCGCCACCGCGGAGTGCAGGTGTGACGAAGCATCGTATTATAAAAATGACCAACCCAGAGGTTGGTCATTTCATTACTTATTCACCTAATCGCTCACCCAGCTCCCAGCGCTGGAAGCGGCGAACAATGACATTTTCACCGATGGCGGCCACGTTTTGAAGGATCAACTTCTCCACCGTGATCGACTCATCGCGGATGTAGGACTGACGCGACAGGACAACTTCATCCTTGAACTTTTCAAGACGTCCCTGCACGATCCTCTCCGTGACATTCTCGGGCTTGCCTTCTTCTTTGGCGCGCGCACGGGCGATCTCAGCTTCGTGTTCGAGAACCTCGGCGGGAATCTCCTCCGCCTTGAGGTAGCGCGGCGCGGACGCCGCGATCTGCAAAGCGAGCTCGTGCGCCAACTGACGGAACTGCTCGGAGCGTGCCACAAAATCGGTTTCGCAATTGACTTCCACCATCACACCGACGCGTCCGCCGCCGTGTGAATACAGTTCGACAATGCCCTGCGAGGCTTCGCGATCAGAGCGTTTTGCCGCGGTGGCCATGCCTTTTTCGCGCAACCAGTCCACTGCTTTCTGAAAATCGCCATTGGCTTCGGTGAGCGCGGTACGACAATCCGAAATACCGGCATTGGTCGCCGCGCGTAATTCCTTGATCATATCTGTCGTGATTTGCATTCCGTTATCCTTCTTCGTTGATTACTCAGCCGTGGGTGTGGCAGGCGTCGGTGTGGTCGGCGTTGGTGCTTCTTCGGTTGCAGGGGTCTTCGGCTGGCTCTCAGCGGCTGCACTCATCTTGGCCAGAGTCGCTTCGCCAAGCAAAGCGTCGTCTTGCAGTTCTTCCTCGGTTTCAACAACCTTCGGCTTGCGCGCAGGTCGATCGGACTTGGCCTTCATTTGTTCGGGCTTCTCGTCGGCATCTTCCTCTTTGCGCATGGCCTTGCCTTCGAGGACCGCGTCAGCGATCTTGGCAACCAGCAGCTTGATGGCGCGGATGGCGTCATCATTGGAGGGGATCACATAGTCGATATTCTGAGGATTGCAGTTGGTGTCGACCATTGCCACGATCGGGATGTTGAGCAGGTTGGCTTCGTGGACCGCAGATTCTTCCCGGCCAACATCGATGATGAAGATCAGGTCGGGGCGGCGGGTCATCGAGCGGGTACCGGAAAGACGGGTGGTCAGACGCGTGATCTCACGTCCGATCAGCAGGCCTTCCTTCTTGGTCAGGCGTTCGAGTTCGTTGTTGTCGCGCATCTTCTCGAGGCGTTCGAGTTCCTGGATACGAGCGTGCATCGTGGACCAGTTGGTGAGCATACCGCCCATCCAGCGCTCGGTGACGTACGGCATACCGCAACGGGCTGCCTCTTCGGCGACGGTTTCCTGTGCCTGGCGCTTGGTGCCCACGAACAGCACCGTTCCACCGTTCTGCACAGCATCACGGACGACGTTGTAGGATGTGCTCAATAGCTTGGACGTCTGTTGCAGGTCAATAATATGAATGCCGTTACGCTCGGTGAAGATGTACGGTTTCATACGGGGATCCCACTTGTTGGTGCGGTGTCCGAAGTGGACGCCGCTCTCAAGCAGGGCTTTCATGGAAATAACAGCCATTTTTCTCCTTACGATTTCACTGTCCGACGCGCGGCATCATAACGCCAGCGTGCAGTGAATGAGTTTAGCGGGGATTTGACTCGATCCGTCTGACCCGCTCAAGGACGCTTGATGCCCGTCCCAGGCAAGATGTGTGGCGCTTCTGGCGCCACGGGGCGAGATTATAACACAGGAATCCGTTATCATTGGAGAAAGCCATGCTCAAAACATTCTCCATACTCTTGTTGCTGACCCTGTCATTGGCGAGTTGTTCGAGTTCCACTCCCCTGCCAGCGACCCTCACCCCCTCACCGCTTCCAACTCAGTTAATCGTACCGCCAACGCTCACTGCGACGCTGGTACCGTCTCCCACGTGGACGGCCCTTCCCACCTCCACGCCGGAGTCGCTGGGCTGCCAGAGGCCGCCAGACGATTACACGCGTGTGGAAGTCAATGGCTCGATATTGAATCAACGCACCGTGGCGATGCTCATGCACGCGCAGGAACTGTACGGTGGTGAGATCCAGCTCACAGGCTATGCCATCACGCAGGGAAGCTATAATATGGGCGTATCGGCATCGTTTGGCACACACGATGACGGCGGCGCAGTGGATCTCTCGGTGCTGCAGCAGGGCACGTACACAGTTTTATGGGATGACATCGACCCATTGCTGCATGCCTTGCGCGCCGCTGGTTTTGCAGCCTGGCTGCGCGAGTACGGAGAGTTATATGCAGATTCACCGATCCACATCCATGCCATCGCGATCGGCGACGCTGAACTTTCACCCGCCGCACAGGAGCAACTGACCGGGCCGGCTGGTTACTTCCGCGGCTATAGCGGATTGCCATTCCCCGACGGCAGCGCGCCGACTCAGGATCGTTATGGCGGACCTATTCTATGTCAATGGATGATCGAGCTGGGGTATTACGATATGCGCTGATAATCTTTTCGAGTTGGAATTGCTGTGTTGGTCCTGTAGGTGCGAAACATCAGCCTGGCAACTACATAGATCGAATGCAATGCAGCCAGCGCAAGAATTTGCATCAGCGGCAATCCCGGTACGACGAACCGCCAGAGCGATAACCCAAGAATATTGGGGAGTCCGACCCGGAACAAGCTGATCAAAACGATCGGAAGCCACGGAATGACAGGTTTACGATAGAGGCACAATAGCATTGCCGCGGCACAAAACCATGCCCATGTGGGATAGATCACGTAATAATACGATAACAACCACTCGTAGATTTCGCGTTGGAACAGAACCAGCGATGGAATCACGAATTTCTCTTCCTCAAAGTATAGGGATTTGATTCCGTCGATTTGCGTATTCTCACCCGGCAACGGAAGCGTAACCATCGCATTCGGTTCCGGCCGGAAACTATCGCGGATCTTTACAGCGATGACTTGCCATGTGGTTCGATAATCGTTGGCGATCGAATCAAGGGCTGCCTGCCTCAGAATAGAAAAGGCCTGCTCGCTTGTATAGCCATGCTCGGTCAATTCAGTATAGATCATCCAGCCGGTCGGCACGCGCTCTCTATCCACAAGATCTGGATCGTTCCAATACACATCGTCGATGATCTTCACTGCCGGAGAGGAATGGTCTGTAATCGGTATGTGACTTGCCTCGCCCTCATAGACCCAGCCCGTATAAAACACTTCGGGCGCATAATTGGAAAGCCCAAAGAATCCATGCTGTTGATAATTGTGTGCTGACCACGCCAGTATAGGCAACACTGCCAGAACACTGGCGAAACCAATCTGTTTCCAATATCGAGCCATTTCGTGAGATAAACTTTTCGCAGGGACGATCTGTCGCTGGGCCGACCACTTCTGCGCGGCCCGAATGGATAGAAACAGGACTGCCAGCACGAGTAAAACAAGGTTTTCCGTGCGAACGAGAACGGCAAATGATCCGATCAGCATCGTGGCGAGTATCGATCGAAAAGAAATCGTTTCGAACGCCCTAAGCAATACTACGCAGAATAATAATACGCAGAACATGTTGGGAACTTCAGACATCACAAAATTGGAGAACAGGAATATATCGGGGGTGAGAGCCGTCAACAACCCGGCCAGAAAAGCAAACCAATACTTCCTTGTGAGCTGCCAACCAAGATGGTACGTAAGCGCCACGCTTATATACGCAAGGAGATGTAACAGCAGTTTAAGACCCCATGGGTTTCTTCCAAAAAGCAGAATTGCCGGCAAAAACAATAGAGAGCTTCCGGGTCCTCGATAGGAGGCAGCGCCCTCCAGGTTATGGTATTTCGCCCAGTGGACTGCGCCATCCAGATATCCCGCGCTATCCTCACCCAGGACTAAGGGGACAGAAAAATAGTTAACTGCATGGAGTACAAACGAGATGACCAGCAGAATCCTGAGCCGCTGCCAGTATGCCTGCCGGGAAAAATCATCACTCCCCTCGATCGCAGGCCGGGTCGTCTGGTGAATTTCCTGGGTCAGCCAGAAAATAGTAAACAGTGCTAGAAAAGCAAGAAGATCGATCACGATTACCAGCAGATGGATCGCCGCCCCCGGGATCATAGATCGGTATCTTGTATCGATCTTAATCACGCGTTGTCCATTTGTGTCTTCCGAAAGGCTTGTTTCCAGATACTTTCCATCGACCTGAATCTCCACAGTACCCGCCTCAGGATAGGTGAGAAACCGAAGTTCCACGGGGCGGCGAAACGGGCCAAAAAACGAATAACGAACCGGGCGTGAACCGGAACTCACTGTGGTTAAGATACCGTCCTGCACGGCCCAATCACCCAATTCCTGGATCTTCGAGAAGGAAACGACTCCTCCATAGGAGTCCCGCATTTCAATCAATTGGACCTGAGATCCCCCAGGATTTGCCCTGCGTGTGATTTCCACGGTATGCCAAACCAGAGGTGATTCAAACACGCGCCAGGTTAAAAAAGATGCGATCGCGAGCACGGGCAATAAGAAGGATAGCCATCGCTTCCATCGCGTATCGAGCGCGCCTTCCCACATGAAGGCTACCAGAAAATAAAGCGGTACCGCCAGCACCGGGATCAGCGCGAGGGTTAATAATTGCTTTTCCCAGGACATCCCCCAAAAATTCAGTGTGTGATGAAAGATACTCAAAACAAAAACGACACTGATCCCCACTGACACCCACGTTTTCGGCGAAAACGCTACGCTTCTTATGGCGTCGATCGAAATCCGATTGAACATTACGGAGCCGGTCCTTTCCTTCGCGGGCCATTTTATCATGTTCAATTTTGAGAGGATTCCAGGAGAGGAAGAGGTATCGATGTGAACTTGAACATACAGCCCGCCTCTTTAAAGCGGTAGTGACCAGCAGGCTGATCACCAGAACAAGCATTATCCGTTATCAAGACGCTCCCAATGCAAGTAGTCTGTCATACCCAAATCTCGAGAACCGTGGTGGCGACTTCGCGACACTCCCCGGCAGTTGCGAGGCGTGCAGGGGAGCATCCTGTAAAGGGTTGGTCGTTCATTGCAGAGAAGGAACGGCTAACCTTTACAGGACGCTGCGCAGAGTCGTTACTACGAATTACAGATGCTGCTAGGGTTGAGAGGCAATCGATAGGATGAAATTGAGAATTTGTTCCTGCACTTCGGTTGCGCTCTGTGTCTCGAATAAATCGGTTCCATGAGCCGTACCTGGGTAGGTCTGCCATTCTTTTGGTTCAGCGAGCAGATCGAAAAGTTCACGACTCCTTTCGATGGACACAACGCTGTCGTTCTCTGCTGTGATGAATAACTTGGGCATATCGATATTGACATCACCGGGCCCAATCTCGAAATTCCATTCCTCAATTTCGCGCGGCGAGGCGAGGATGATCAATCCATTTGGGCTTGATTCAACGGCGAGTTTTGCAGATGCCACCCCACCCAGGCTTGCCCCGGCCAGAATGATCTTCTTTACACCGCGACCGCGCATGAATTGAATGGCGCCGCGCAGGTCGTCGACGAATTTCCGAAGTTCACTTTCTACCGCGCCGCCTGACTCTCGGCATCCACGCCATTGATATGTCAATGCGGTGATTTCATGTTCCGCGACAAGTTTTGCCATCTCTTCCCAACCGCGTTTGCAATTTCCCATTACAGAGAAAATCACGGCTGTCTCGCCGGAACCGTACAGCGTCCCTTCGAGGATGGCGCCATCGGGCGTGGTAAAGGTAATTGTTTGAGGAGCAGCTGTCGCTGTGGGCGGAATGGGAGTTGGTGTGGCGGTCGCGGGTTGACTGGATGTGCAAGCGGACATAAGAATCAAGCTGAGAAAAACAAGAACGTTTAAGAATCTCATGCGAGTGGCTCCTTGAGGACGCGTCAGCCAGCACCCGATGGATAAATGGGGGCAAGTCACGGCTGCGCGGGAATCGATCACGTCCCACTATACCGTGAGGCCGGTGCCAGGTCAGCCCTCCCGTGAACTATACCCTTCACGGTCACGCACCTGCCCTGACACGGCCAGGGCAGGTGCGTGACCGCGGGGCATTATATATCCAAAACGTGATCTTTTGCCTCTTCCAAATTTTGCAGGCTTTCAGTACAATTTGGGCACGTTCAGAAATTATATATAATATATAATTTAGACAAAGTGAGGTTTGAATGCCTGGTTTGACTCCCGGTCGAAGATGGCAGCCTGCCTACTCTCCATTCAAGAAAGTAAACTTTGGGGATCGCGCTGTGCAAGTGCTGGAATACAGCGTGAAGGGTCCGTTGTTCGGCTGCCGGATGTGTGGCAATTGTTTGCTGCAGGAGACGGCGCTGATCTGCCCGATGGAATGCCCGAAGGGGTTGCGCAATGGTCCCTGCGGCGGCTCGACTTCTGAACACTGTTATGTAGACGAGACCCGCCCATGCGTTTGGTACAAGATCTATGAGCGGTCGTTCCAATTGGGGCGTGAAGACATGCTGCTTGAAGTACTCCCGCCGCTCGATTGGGAAAAGGTGGGAATGGATTCATGGCGGGACATTTTCAGACAAATCGCAAAAAACGGTGTAGGAAAAACAGTTCGCGGTTTGCTTTCACTTTCGACCGAGACACACAAAGAAACATGGGATGGGATCTTCCGCCCCGTACGTCAGCCTGCCTGGTGGAACGGGGACGCGAACTATCACGCGCCCGCGTACGACGAACCCGCCTCAGATCTGGAACGGAGGCTGGCCGCCGGTGAATTTGTGATCACCAGCGAGGTCACGCCCCCGTTAAGTTCCAGCACCGACAAGTTGATCCAGAGTATCGAGATGATTAAACCATACGTCACCGCGCTCAATTTCACAGACAATGCGTCTGCCACACCGCGCATGACGTCTTGGGCATGCAGCACGGTTGCATTGGATTATGAAGCGGAGCCAGTCTTACAGATCGCGGCCCGCAATCGTTCGCGCTCGAATCTGCAGAGCGAGGTGATCGGTGCAACGGCGCTCGGTGTGCGCAATATCCTGTGTGTGACCGGTGACAGCGCCAGGCTCTCCCCCTCGCCGCGTGAGACGATGGAGATCAACGACCTGGATGCGATCCAAATGTTGTGGATCCTGCGCCGTATGCGAGACGAAGGAAAATATCTGGATGGGCGCGAGATCAAGATCCCGCCCAAGTTCTTCCTGGGTGCTGCGGCGTCACCTTTCTCATCGAATCCAAAATTCCAGGCGCTGCGCGAACAGAAGAAGGTCAATGCTGGTGCACAGTTCTTCCAGACCAACCTGGTCTTTGATATCGCCGGCATGGAAATCTGGCTCAATGAACTGGCCAAGCGGAATGTGCTCGACAAGGTTTACATCTTGATCGGCGTGACTCCGCTCAAGAGCTTGAAAATGGCGGTACGGCTTTCTTCGGTTCCGGGCGTCTACCTGCCGCAGCGGATCATGCAGCGCATGGATTATGCCAACACAGCCGGCAAAGCTGAAGAAGAAGGCGTGCAGATCGCGCTGGAGCTGATCAGCCAGATCAGGAAATATCACGGGCAGGGCATTCACGGCATCCATTTCATGCCTGTCGGTTGGGATGAGGTGGTGCCGCGTATAATCAAGGAAGCAGGTTTGCTGCCGCAGAGTTTTGTTACTCCATCACTGCAAGCGACTTAAAAGTCGCCATACATACTGAGGTCTATATGCACACCATATTGAAGAGCAATACAAAGGAAGTGACCATCGGAGCGGATAAGCCATTCGTGATCATTGGGGAGAAGATCAATCCGACCGGCATCAAGAAGCTGGGGCAGGCGCTGGTGGAGCAGAATTTCGAATATGTGAAAACTCTCGCGCAGAGACAGGTGGCGTGGGGCGCGAATGTGCTGGACGTAAATGTGGGGCATCCGCAGATCGACGAAGCAGACATTATGCCGAAAGTGGTGCAAGCCATCGTATCGGCAGTAGATATTCCGCTGTGCATCGATTCAAACGAGCCAAAGATCCTCGAAGCCGGTTTGAAGTATGCGCCGGGGAAGCCGCTGGTTAATTCTGTGAACGGCGAAGAGAAGCAGCTTTCCACAGTATTGCCCATCGTCAAAGATCGCGGCGCAGCGGTCATTGGACTCACCATCGGTGAGGAGGGCATTCCAGCCACGCCAGAGGGACGTCTCGCGGCGGCAGGGATCATCATCGAGCGCTGTGCAAAAATGGGCATTTCGATCGAGGACATTATTATCGATCCGCTGGTGATGACTGTGGGACATAACAGCAACGCGGCGCTGGTCACGTTGAAGACGATTGAATTGGTGAAGAAGGAATATGGCGTCAATATCAGTCTGGGCGCGAGCAATGTTTCGTTTGGTTTGCCAGACAGACATTCGGTAAACAGCGCGTTCCTGGCTCTGGCGATCCAGACAGGCGTGACTACATCCATCACGGACCCGATCAAATTGGGCGCGGCGATTAAAGCGATCGATCTGCTGCTCGGCAAGGATGCAAATTCGATGCGCTATTTGAAGTATTTTCGGGCGACGGAGAAGTTGAGGGAGCAGGAGAGGGTGAAGGTGTAGTTGTGAAGTAAAAAGTGAGAGGTGAGAGGTAGAAAGTGGAAAGTGGAAAGGGGGATTGGTAATTGGTAAGTAGTAATTGGTAAGTAGTAACTGAGGGGAGCAGTATAAGAGTGGAAAATTTGATGAGTCAGGCGGTGGTCGAGTAGTGGCGCAGTCCGTATCGAGACCTGAGCATGACCTATATTGTTTTAATCCGTGAGATCAATTTCCTGATCCTTGATTTTCAGGGTTTTTCCTTCGAGTTCAAGGACATCACTTTCATAACCGAAGAAGCTCCAGAAGGTAGCTTGAGATTGATCTGTTTCCAGCATCAGGGAGATGGCAGGTTCTTTTTCACCATAATACGGCGACCGCCAGCCGCGGGTGGAATTGGGGTCGGCGCGGACGAGGGAGAAGTTAGCACTGCCCCGGAGCAGCCCCATTTGAATGTTGATTGTGGAGTCGGACAGCTTGCTGTTCGGATATTTTATCCATACTCCATTTCCAGGAGCAAGCTCCTGGATTCCATAGGCACCATCGGTTAGCAACCAGTGAAGCGCGAAATGATGCTGTTTTATTGAAGTGAGATGATCAACCACCAGCCAGCGATCAGCGCCAAGCGACATCACTGTACGTTTGTGATTTACGGGGTCAGGCAATCGCTGGTATCCATCGTGTTGCCCCTGCCAGATATGTTCATCGTGACGCAACACCTCCCCATGTGACCAATTTGTCCATGTGAAGCGACTGAGCATTTTCATCTGGTCCTGGTGGTCAACGGTGACTGTGTTATGGGCTGCTGTACGAGCCAGTCCATTGCGCCAGATCCCTTCGCCACTGTAAAGGTAAGTCCCTGCATCGATGGCGATATTGTGTCCGCGCATCCATAGGTCGAGGTGGAGTTGGTCGGCGTGAGAGGGGCGAGTGCGATGGTCGGTGCAGCGGAGGACGGCGCGGCTGTTGGGTCCATGGAGGAGGTGGGTGCCGGCGTAGGGGAAGGAGGATGGGGATTTCTCCCTCACTCTTCCTTCGGACACCCTCCTCCACTCCGCTTCGCTTCGGGAGCCATGGTCCCGCTGGGAGAAGGAGGGTGGGCCGACCAGCCAATATATATCTTCATCCCAGGGACCTGGCTCGACGAGGGGTTGTTGTTGTGTGATGTATGAACCGAGCTGGAGCAGCGGACGGTAGTCGGTGAAGTCGCAGTTGTTGAGGGGCAGAACGAGAGCGCCGTCATTGGAGCCGTAGACGGGCATTTTTCCGGATTCGGGGTCGATGAGGTGGGAGAGGTATTCGATAGACGTTGTAACGCGGTGTTGTAGTTGAGTGGAAAGTGGAAAGTGGTTGAGCTCGCCTAATCGGATCGCACAGAGATAAAGATGGAGGATGAAGCGATGATAGTTGAGCGAGTACATCGAATAGCCGCCGTCGGGAAGGATCTGCGCAGCAGCTTCGCTTTCAAGCAGTTTTCTGCCGAGATCAAAATACTTATTTGCATCTTTTAGTTCGGGGAATAGCAAGCCGACCATCCACAACCCGAAGGCTTCGCTGATCGTGTGATTGCTGTGAGTGGAGATGGCGTAGTCGATGTTCTTATAGATGCGTTCGGCATGTGCGGCGACCATGACAGTAAATTGGGCGATACGCTCGGGAGTGGCAGAAGGAGAATTGGTCCCCTCACGGGGATGCGTCGCGAAGAATTGGTAATAGCCGAACATCCATGCCATGAGACGAAGGGCCGCCTCCTGACCGTCCATCCAGTTGGGTCCCGTGTTGGGAGGGTTAGACTCGGCCCAGGCCTGGATCAGGTCCCAGAACACCTCAGCGTACTTCTCGTCCCGCGCAGAGCCGTATGCGCGGACGAGGGTGTAGACCATCCCGAAGCGACTGGGCTCCCAGATGAATTTGATGTCCACATCCAGGTCATCTGAGTACTCGGACCAGTGCTTTTGCGAATCGAGTCGAGTGCCGGTGAGGGGGTCCTTGTGCCAGTCTGGAGGAAATCCCACTTGATGCCAACTGTGAGCAAAGTATTTGAGCTCGCCGGAGAGGATGCGATTTGCTTCGTCGATGGTGGTTTGAGGATTCCAGGGCGCTTCGTCTACCACTTCGTCTCGCTCTCGCTCGCTCAGTGTCCGCTCCCCCTGCGGGGACTTCACAGCGCGAGGAAACGTAAAGAATTTTGGAGAATTCTGTTTTCGCCATTCAAAATAGGCCTGCGGAGTGGTTGGGATATTTTTTTTCAGCCACGTCTCAAGTGGACGCTCATGCCATTGATATGGCGGTATCTGGAGTCGGATGTAGCCCGTCTGTTTGCGCAGGGCATATGTCAGGCGAAAGAGCAGCCAGCGGAACCCATGTGACCAGAAGAGCGATCGAAGGTTGCGAAAATTATTTAGCATTCTGATTCTGCAGCCGCGTGGCGTGAACGGAAAGCAAGATCCAAATGGTGGGCAAGCCGAAGAAGATCAACAGCGGCGCGACATGATCGTCCTGTGACCATAAGTAAGCCAACACAGCCGCGATGCTTGTCAGGAGGATATAGAGGAGGCTAATCGTCGTGTGTTTGTAACCACCAAGGACGAGGCGCTGGAATAGGTGCGACTTATGTCCTTTGAACACGTTCTCACGTTTGATGACGCGCCCCAGGAAGGTCATGAAGGAATCCATGATGACGATCCACATCAGGAGCGTACCGATCAACAGCGCGTCGCCACCCTGGTCGGCAGAGACCAATGAAAGGACTGCAAATGTGTACCCGAGGAAGGTGCTGCCCACATCACCCATAAAGACTTTGGCGGGCGTCCAGTTGTGAACGAGGAAGCCGAGGCTGCTGGCGGCAATGGCCAGGGCCAGCCAGAACACGAACCATTTACCCGTGTCGGCCGACAGCCACATCCAGCCGAGGGCGGCGCTGAATGCCACGCCGCCGGCGTTACCGTCGATACCGTCCATAAAATTGTAGGCGTTCGTGAGACCGACGATCCAGAGGATCGTGATGATGATGCCGACCACACCAAGCTGTAAGTCGCCGAAGAGCGGGACGGACACGACTTTGAAATATCCCATGCCCCAGATGGAGGCAATGGCGATCAGGGTTTGAACGATGAGACGAAATGAGGCCGGCAACGTATGAACGTCGTCGCGCCAGCCCATCCATGCCATGATGGAGGCAGAGACGATGTAAATGAGACTTCGCCGCCAGTCGATCTCATTTGCCACCCAGGCGCCGGTGGTTAGGACGATCAGGACGATTGCCAACCCTCCACCTAAGGGAATGGGCTTTACATGCGAACTACGCTCATTCGGGGTGTCGAGGATCTGATAGTTCCAGGCGAGGCGACGGAAATAAGCGACACCCATGTAGGAGAGCACGGCGAGCAGGATGAATACGATAATGAGGATCACGGGGGTGATTGTACCGCGTGGGGTGAAGTCCGCCTGGACGTAAACGTCCAGGCTCGTTGCGGAAGTCGGCTGAAGCCGACTCTGGATAGTAATTTCTATTGGAATATTGGCTCAGGCTCCCCAAGGACGGGAAGCGGCTGGAGCAGATACACATCCAACACGGATTGGACGGTGGCAAAAAGTTCGCGCGTGTTCCAGATCAGCCGTGAGCGTTTGAGGTAATAGTAATTCTCAGACTCGACACCCACCACGTCGATGCCAAAGGCTTTGCACAGGAACAGGGAACGCGGCAGGTGGAATCCCTGGGTGACGAGGATCGCTGAATCCACGCCGAAGATCTCTTTGGCGCGGTAACAGGTGTCGTAGGTACGCCGCCCGGCATAGTCGAGGACGATATCTGAATCGGGCATACCAATGGTCAGTGCGTATTGGCGCATGGACTCGGGTTCGTTGTAGTCCTCAAAGCGATTATCGCCGCTCATCAGCAGTTTCTCCACTTTGCCACTGTGATACAGCGCCACGGCGGTTTGAACCCGGTCTCTCAACACGGCGGAGGGTGTCCCATCCCTTCGTACCTGCGCGCCAAAGACAATGGCTACGCGCCGGGCCGGCGCCTCTTCCTGCGAGAAGGTTTTGGGAGAAGCAGTTGCCATGAAAAGGATCCGGATGAGCAGGATGGCAGCCGCGGCGACCAGTCCGACGCGAAAAATAATGCGGAGAGATTTCTTCAATGTCTTCTTGAGCATAGATCGAATTTATGCAGTCCTTTCATGATTGCTTTTTATGACGATCCAAGTCCATTCTTATTCACGCCTTCTCTACCGTACATCACGCCATTTTTACCGCTAAGAGCGCAAAGAACGCAAAGATTTAAAGGTTTTCTTAGCGCACTTTGCGGGCTTCGCGGTGAAGATGTACGGTAGCAAATTCACGCCTCAAATTTGGAGAAGGAGATGGACCAGCCCCTATTGCGAAGCGCTTCAGCCACGTACCAGTGTTTGAAAGAAGCGTAAGGTCTCTTCCATTTTGTCGCGGCGATTTAGATACTTCACGAGATAGTCACGCGCATTGCGTGCCAGGTGCTCTACGCGCTGCGGATCCTGTGAAAGCTCAAGGATGGTCTTCGCCAAAAGGGCATCATCGCCGGGCGTGACGAACACGCCTCCATTCGACGCTTCGATCACTTCACGGATTACGCCGTCGATGACCAGCAAGGTTGGGCGCCCGGCCGCCATGTAATCAAAGACCTTATTCGGGTAGGTGGTGCGGAACATGGGAATGTTCTGCAATATGGCAAGACAAACGTCTGCAGAAGCCACTACTTCAGGCATATCCTTTTTGGGAGCGACGCCCGCAAAGATCACGTTCTTGAGCTTCCGGAGGCGCGCTTCTTCCTGGATACGGCCCACATCTTTACCCGCGCCGAAGAACACGAATCGGATTTTCGAATCCTCTCTCAGCCTGTCGGCGGCGCGCAGGATCGTATAAATATCGTTGGCCGGCCCCATGGCGCCGGCGTACAAAACGACGAACTTGCCGTCCAGACCAAGCTTTTTACGAATGGAGGAACCGTCTACGCCTGGGTTGAACATGTCGATATCCGTGCCGTAGGGAATGAACGTTACCTTGCTGTCGGATACACCTTTTTCCAACAGGTAGGTTTTGTAGGCGGGCGAGTTTACCAGAATATGTGTGGCGCGGGCGTACAGGAAGTTTTCCAACCAGCGCGCCAGGGCAATTACTATGGGATTCTTAAGTACACCCATGCTCACGCCGAACTCGGGCCACAGGTCACGCACCTCCAGAAGAAACGGCTTACGGCGGATCAAGGCGACGATCCAGGCTGAGACGGCCTGAAAGATCGGCGGCGTGGTGCCCATCACTAAGTCAGCATCTTTGACTTGCAGCGCCGTCCATACGGAACTGAACATAAAACTCACAAATGAAACTACGCGCCAGAAAAAGCTGACATGCAGCGACGGATAACTATAGGCCCGCAGGACGCGGATGCCATCGATGTGCTGCTCGACATACAGTCCGCGTGTCTCTACGGTGCGCTGGCCGGTCTGGTAGTTCATGTCGCTCGCCACGATCACCAGCTCATGCCCCTGCGAGCGCAAAAATTTCGCCATCTCAAAATGACGCGTATGCCCGGGTTCCTCGGGCGAAACGAAGGATTGATTGATCAACAGGATTCTCATCTGATGCGGGCGTCCTTGCAGCGTGTGATTATATAATACCCTGGTCATAAATTGCACTTTGATTTGTGACCAGGCAAGATACAGTCTGGATTCTTTTGGCGATGATCAGTACATTCCCCTCTGCTGTTGCTGCATTTTCCCCGTAGAATTATGTGTATACAGCAACTGCTCCCCTTTGTACCAGCCCTACGCCTGATCTGCCTCAGGCACCGAGCAGAATTTCCTCTCCCTATGGCTATCAGGACCTCTCACCTGCAGTTATCACAATCGAAAGGACCCAGCCTGAGAGTCTTTGAGAGTTCTGTCACATACAATTAGCCTTGGAGAAAGGAACTCGAAAATGGAAATTCCACGACACTGGAGACTCAAAAAGCAACGCTATGGGCTGGTTGGCGAAGTCTGCCCCCATTGCGATCATAAAATTTTCCCCCCGCGCGACGTCTGCCCGAACTGCGGTGACGAAGCCAAGGAGCTCTACACCTTCAGCGGCAAGGGTGAAGTGTACTCGTACACCACAGTCTACGAAGCCCCCAGCGGATTCGACAGCAACGCGCCCTACACAGTTGCCCTCGTTAAACTGGACGAGGGACCCATGATCACCGCCCAGCTCACCGACGTGGACAACAACGCCGTCGAGATCGGTATGCCGGTTGAAATGGTTACACGCAAGATGCGAAACGACGGGGATGAGCGCGGACTTATTGTGTATGGGTATAAATTCAGACCGGCCTGGAATGTACCCTAGTAAATAGAGAATAAACCATCAGGAAATCCACCAACACCCCTACCTATAGGGGTGTTTTCCTTTAAAACGTTCCCATAAACCATCACTCCATTACTTGCCCTCTACCGACGCTTTTGCTAATCCCAATCTCTGCCTGCTTTATACTGGGCCTGTTCATACTATTTCTTAGAGCAGGGCGTGCACCATGAATTGTTCAACGGTTCTGAATCAAAATACCTGGGGAGTGCATTTCAACTTCGAGGAGCACTTTACTTCTCCAACAACCTCTCCTGCCTGGCTTACACCTCTTCAGCAGCGAGATTGGACATGCCGAGGCATTGTTGTCTGGGAAGCGAGCACTCGGGTTGTCGCACATCTCTATGCAGGATACGCACTGGAAATACTCCAGCAAATGCGAGTAACCGAAACTTGGAGATCCAATAATTTTGTCATCGGCTCCCCAACATATACACTCTCTTCTGAAAGAGTTGATGGTAATGTGACTCTGGAGAACCAAATCGAACTTTCGCCGGGCCAGGCAAAAGACTTCTTTGATTTTTTGAACATCCATAAGAAGTTGCTGGAACACGTTGCGACCCGCGATGAAGAAGCAGCGGAAGCTGCATTACGGGATGTTTTTCGTCTCATTGCTGCCTACGGCAGAAAAGTTCGAGAAAGAAAGAAGATCGACAAACCAGCTGTGATCACAAAACCGAACATCCTCCCTACCTTCATTCCGCGCGGTAGCTACTTCACCGTTCCTCAAGCCGCCCAGATGTGTAATGCTACATCAAAACAGATCCGAGCCTGGATCCGAAAACGAAAAATAGATGCACTCGACTTGCCAGGGTTTGGGATCATTATCAAATCTGAGAAACTGTACCAATTCATGCAAAGGAAGGCTCTTGATCTGCAATGAATCCATATCTTTGGGTTTGCCAACAAAGGTTATGTTTACTCACTCTGAATTCTCCAATGCCTTGAAGATCTCGGTTGCCTGAAACACGCGGTTGCGTGCATAACCGGTGGTTTCATGCAGGATCTTGGCATTCACCAGCTTGTCCACATACCGCTTGGCGGCCATATAAGGCATGTCGAATGCTACCTCGAGTTGCTTGATGGTAAGGATTGGGCGCGAGAAGATAAAATCTATTATCTGTGCCATGCGTACCGAGTTTCGATCTGAGTGAACCAGTGATTCATATCTGGTGCGAAGGTTTTGTAGTCGCGTCATTCGGAACACACTATCTTGTGATTGGACGCTGATTCCCCGCAAAAAGAAATGTAGCCACTCTTCCCACTTACCACGCTGAGAAACCGCCGACAGCCGGTCATAGTATTCCTGACGATAATGTTCAAAGTATGCACTTAAGTTCAACAGAGGTTGCGACAGTACGCGCCACTCATGAAATAACAGGCTCATGAGCAGGCGTCCAATCCTCCCGTTTCCATCCAGGAAGGGATGAATAGCTTCGAATTGATAATGAATCATCCCAGCCCGTGCCAGAGCTGGAATATCGGTCTCGGCATGAATGAACCTTTCCAGGTCGTTTAGGGCAGTCTGCATTTCGTCTATTGGAGGAGGTACATAGGTCGCTGTTTCAATGGTGCTGCCGGCGGGGCCGATCCAGTTCTGGCTTTTGCGGAATTTGCCTGGGGTGAGATTGCCACCTCGTACACCTTCCATCAACCGGGCATGAACCTCCCGGATCAACCGTAGACTAACCGGCAGTATATTCAACCGCTCCAATCCATAGTCAAGCGCCAAAACATAATTGTGTACTTCCCGAACATCATCGGTTGGTTCCAGGAAGGATATCTGTGCCGATTCATAATGGTATAAGTCGACCAGCGATGCACGCGTGCCCTCAATACGAGACGAGAGCACGGCTTCGCGCCGCATGAATGGTTGAATCAACAGGCGAGGGAAAGGAAAGTTGCCTGCAAGCGTCGTGAGCTTGCTCAGTTCACGATCTGCCTCAGACAGAGCAGAAACCAGCGGAGTAGTCCATTCGATTTGCGGGGGAAGTGGAGCGGGAATAAATGCCCAGTATCCTATCTGAGTTCGAATGGCTCGACCCACTTTGGAATCACGAAATTCATTTGGATTCATCGGACGACCTAGCAATCTAGTGTGGTGTTAACACAGTTTACCATATTACCACTTAGAATACGCAAGTGTTAATAAAGGGATTTATATCACCGTTTTTCCAGCTGTAGCGTGTCGGGGCGCGTGAGAGAAATTCGTGTAAAAATGATGTGTTTTATGTGCTGCAGCTATACAATCATCACCATTAAGCGGTACATATCTGGCATATGGTTATAAATTCAGGCCCGCCGTAGCATAACCTTTGTAGTCATTACACTTATCCAGGTAAAACTCCCCGGTTTTGTAGGCTGGGGAATTTTTATTTCCCCCAACCTTTTGGCATATCATTGTGTATATTGGATGTGAACGCCCAGAAAACAATCGGAGAAATGCATGGATGAATCCCAGGCAGCCGTGCAGCGATTAAAGCGCGGCGACATTGGCGCGCTGGAAATACTGTTCACTCGACATCAAGTACGAGCCGTACGCACAGCTTTTCTGATCCTACAGGATGAAGCTGCTGCTCAGGATGTGGTACAGGAGACGTTCCTGCGCATCTACCAACGCATCCGATATTTCGATGAGTCGCAACCGTTCGAACCGTATCTGCTCAAGAGCGTCGTTCATGCCGCGCTGAATGTCGCCCGCCGTTCGAACAAAGTGATACCCCTCGACGGCAACTTGTCCGTGATCGAATCACTCCTGAATCGAGCGGATTCACCTGAAGTCCAGATCGAAGTAACTCAGCACAGCCAGCAGATTCTCTCTGCATTGAACAAACTCTCCCCGCGCCAACGCGCCGTCATTGTCCAGCGTTACTACCTTGAAATGAGCGAACAGGAAATGTCGGTTAGTTTGCAGGCCGCGCCCGGGACCGTGAAGTGGCTCTTGAACGCGGCCCGCACCCGACTGCGTGATCTCCTGCGCACGGAAAGGAGCAACCAATGAAATCAACCCCGCGTGAACTTTTGGATGCTGCTGCCCGAACGCGTGTACCAGACAGTTTGAACCTGTATCCACGGTTCTCTGCGCAACTTGAAAGGAGAACGTTCATACAAGCCTTGCGGGCGAGGCCGGTGCTGCTCATATTGTTTATCCTGCTCGCTCTCACATTGCTCACGGGCGTTGCATATGCTGTGGGGCGACTGGCCGGTTTTATTCCGGGATTTGGTTTCACAGGCGATGCCAGTACTGTTTACATACTTGAGGAACCCGCGCAGATCGAACAGGATGGAATCAAGATCCGCGTCGAAAATGCGGTCAGCGCGGAGGATAAATTTTGGATCAGCCTTTCGCTGAAGGGTCGCTATTCGACCGAAGCGTCTTTGTCCACGGGAGTCATGATCACTCTGTCCAATGGAACGCAAATTCCATATCTAGCCGGCCGAGGCGACGATCTGCATGCCGACCCACGCAATGAGACTTATGAATTTCCCCCGCTTCCGGTCGGGACCGATGCACTGACTCTGCGCTACGAAATTTTCAGTCCCGATGGAACGGTTCGATGGAGCGCAAACGTTCCGATGCGCTTGCGTCCCATCCGTAGCGAGGAAGTGATCCCTGCGCCGGCGACTGAGACCGCTCCCCTCCGAAGCGAAACACAGGATGGCCTTACTTTGGTGTTAGAGAATGTTGCCGCCGCTAGTGACAAAACTGTCCTGCAAGTCTCATTACGGTTTGACCAGCCTGGCACAAGCCTGAACACTGACTGGGGTGTCCTACTGACCAGTGAAGATGGGAAGGTGTACCCGCTTACGGAAGTCATGGCAGACTCCAGGGATCAGTCCAGGATCTACGAATCTCTGCCGTTTCGCGGAGGAGAAACGTTGACATTGTGGCTGAGCGTGTTCCCAGATGCCAACAATCTGCCCATGTTCGTCGATTTTTCTGCGGACCAAATTTCGTTTACTTTCAACCCAGGCCCCAATCCACGGGTTGGGCAAAGCTGGGCGTTGGATCAGCAAATGCAGGTTGGCAAATATCAAGTCCACGTGATCGGGGCAAAGCAAGTCTCTGCCACAGAACTGGTTTTTGAGTTTGCACCGACTGAGGGAGTGACCAGCATCATGCTCTACTCTCCGCTTGCAACCGGAGCGACAAATCGTCCGCCTGTTGAGAATGCAAATTTCACTGCGAGTTTGTTCTTTGAAAAAATACCTGCGCAGCCCATTCCGATCACCGTGACCAGAGTGGGCTACACAGCGCATGGTCAATGGCAGATCCAATGGCAGGCCCCTGCTGCACCAGAAAATGTGGTGGTGGGTCCAACCACTACGCCAGCTCCCACGGCTGCCCTGTTCGCAACGCCAACCATCCTGTCAACCGATCCGTTGCTGCTCGAAGTGCAAACACTCGCACAGAAATTCGACGCGCCCTTCCAACAAGGCCTAGGTTGGGTTCATATCATCACAGAGACGGAAACCTATCTCAGGCCAGGACAAACCTTCCCGCCTTCCTATATGACCACAGAACAATGGCTGGAATTGGATGGAAAGGGAAGTGATCCGCTCATTATGGACCGATCGAGATCAAGCTGGCAATGTGATCCAACAATCTGTGACCATCGGCAACTATTTCATCAATTTCACGGTCGGCGACTCAGGTTACAACGAATATTCCAGTTATCCATTCTCAACAGATTTGTTGACACAAGACCTGGTGCAGGCGGCACAGTATCATGCCCAGGTCATACGCGAAGAAGTCGCCTGCGGCGATGGTACAACCTGCCTGCTGGTCACATTGTTCGATGCCTTTGAGCAACCGTCGCAACATCCCGACGAGTCACAACCAATCATCGGTATGGGACGTAAGACCTGGGTAAACCTGACTACCGGACAGCAAGTGAAGGTGCAGGCTTTTACTCGCCTTCAAGACGGTAGCGAACGAGTCGACATTACCGAGCGCACTGTCACCATCGAAAAGATGGGGCAGCCGCCCGAAGAAGTACTCAACATCATCAATGAAGTTGTTGTGCCATAACATCCTATGTAAGCGAATCACTTTCACGGAAGAGCTAAATCAAATGTATAACAGGGTACGCCAATACAATGATCCGCTATTGATATTGAAACTGAGGCGGTACAAATCCGGCATACGGTTATAAATTCAGGCCTTCAGTCATAAAGTAGTCCAACATATCTAAAGGATCTCGAGACAGGCGGACGTTACGATCCGCCTGTTCTTGGATTAAGTCACAGGCCGTCTGGCTAAATGAAATGGGTTTGATTTCGGGCGGTAATCACTCGATTCCAAATGTTGTGAAAAAAAGACACTGTAGCAAGTCTATCGAAGAGTTCAAGGTTGGGCTCTTGCGGCGTGAAGG
>CAZBAX010000073.1:0-24242 GCA_964489725.1 uncultured Anaerolinea sp.
ACCCGATTTCCTGTGCCGATCAACATCCTTTTGCTAAACTGTCAGGTCGCTAGATCTTATTTAGAGAATCTAATGCTTTACCCAACCGCTGGATGATTACTTCTACAAATGGGGATTTGCATAAGCAATTTGATGGCACATATCTCTGCTGAACCAGCTCAATTTGAATTAGTTGATAAAATCCATATTCTTGCTCACTCGGCTACCAGAAGCTCACGTTACTCCAGATCGTACCGAAGCAACAAAGATTTGTACTGGCGGTGGTCGCACAATTGACCGTTTAGCACGCGGATTTCGCGCATTCTCAAACTCGCGCTCACAATTATAGATTCCGCGAGGAGTGATGTAAGGCAAGCTGCAGATTCGATTGATGCATTGCAGCCTTGCACGAAATTATGGCAGCTTCGTTGAATTTTTAGCCTTTAAAGTGGGTACCAGTCTCGCCGCCCAGGGCGCGCAGCATGTTATCAGGATTGGTGATCAAAGCCTTCCTCCCACCCCAATCGAGGAAGTTCAGAACGGCCTTGATCTTCGGTTCCATGCTGCCCTTACCAAACTGACCCTCCGCCAGATATTTCTTTGCATCTTCCACAGTGAGTTTGTCAAGCCATTCCACATTTGGCTTGTTGAAATTGATGGCAACCTTTTCGACCTCAGTGGCGATGATGAATAAATCAGCATTGATACTAGAGGCGAACAATGCGGATGCAAGGTCCTTGTCAATGACCGCCTCAATGCCTTCGACATTTCCCTTGCCATTCTCAATGACTGGAATCCCGCCGCCACCAACGGCCACTACCGTGAATCCTGACCCCACTAGTGACATGATCGCGTCTTGCTGGAGAATTTTCTTTGGGACCGGCGAAGCGACAACCCGTCTCCAGCCGCGCCCTGCATCTTCCATGACAGACCAGCCGTCCTCGTCGCGGCGCTGCAGCGCGGTCTTTTCATCCATGAAGGAACCAATGGGCTTGGTCGGGTTTCTGAAAGCGGGATCGTTTTTATCTACCAGAGTTTCGGTGATCACAGTCACTGCCTGATTAGACATGCCGCGTCGTTTGAATTCATTCTGCAAAGCGGTTTGAAACATATACCCGATGGAACCTTGCGTATTGGAGCCCGCATAATCCAACGGGATAGGGTGTATTTCACTTAACGATAATTCTGAACGTCTTAAGATGAAGCCAACCTGAGGTCCATTGCCGTGGGTTAGGATAACATTCCACCCGTCCTGGATCATGTCCACAACATAAGGCATGGTCAAACAGACCGCTGCATATTGATCGGATAAGGACTCTTTGCCCTTCTCACGAACCAATGCGTTGCCACCCACCGCTACTACTGCCACTTTGCGTTTTTCAGTCAACATGATTCTCCTAAGATTTAAATGTCATTACGAGTCGTCCTGAGCGGAGCGCCGCCCTTCGGCGGTGAAATCGAAAAACGAGCGAAGCAATCTCCTGCTGAATGAGAAGATTGCTTCATCGCCACTATGCAGCTCCTTGCAATGACATAATTGCCTTTTCGAAACATGCCAATGGAGCGCGCGTGATACCCGCGCCAACCTGTCCCACACCCGCGTCCTTGTGTGCGATGCCCGTGTTGATAACAGGCGCGATACCCGTATCGATCACTTTGCGGGCGTCGATGCCTGCGGGGGATGCGTCGAAGTTTAAGGGCGGCAACGTGAACCCGCCATTGACTCCCATTGTGATATGGTACATCTCACGAGTGTACGCGATGGCATCCTGTGGTGTGCCGCCCACGAATTGCACGATGGCTGGTGCGGCGCCCATTGCGAACCCGCCTATACCTGCGGTCTCCGTGATGGCACTGTCGCCGAGATCTGGTGCGGCATCCGCCTGGGAATAACCGGGAAAGAACAGTCCATCCACCATCGGCGCGGGAGCCGTAAACCACGCATGGCCTGTCCCACTGACTCTTATTCCGAAATCCACGCCGTTGCGCGCCATCGCAGTGACGAGCGTACTATATTCGACGCCGTGACCCGTATCAAGCATTGCTTTGCAGCATGCCATCGAAATATTCAGGAAGAAATGATCGTTGCTCGCGATAAATTCAAGCACGCTCGCAATATCACTTTGCGGAAGATCGGTTTTAAGGAGGGCAGGGGCGAGCCGCTTGAATAACAATGACGAAGCCGCCGCGTTGCGGTTGTGACACTCGTCGCCCATGTGCAACGCCTGCGCGATGATAGGGCGCAACTCGACCCCGCCCAACCGCCGAACGGCAGCGTTCATGGCGGGAGCCAGAATGGCTTCCATCCATTTGAGCCGTTCCAGCACTGACGCGTCGTTCGCGCCGAACCGCAAAACTTTGCCTAGTCCTTCATTCAAGTTGCTGAACGACATATTGCCGCGGTCCTGATTTTTCACCATCCATACGGGCATGGATGGGCTGATGACCCCTGACATAGGTCCCACCGCGCCGAGGTGATGGCATGGCGCGAATGTTATCCCTCCGCTCGACGCCAGCTCGCGCGCCTCGAGTTGGTGCTGTGCCCAGCCTTCGTACAGGATCGCGCCGACGATTGCGCCTTGCATTGGACCACACATGCGGTTCCATTCAATGGGTGGACCTGCGTGAAGCAATGTCCGTTCGCCTAGATTAGGAATCGCATTTCGCGCTGATTCGACCCCTATCAGAATCGGTTGCGCAGACAAGAATCGTTCGTGTGCGATTCGGTTCGCCGCTTCCACCTTCGGATCATTGACCAGCGTGGCAAGTCTCATGCCCGTCTCGCGGTTCCCTGCAGCGGGCGGACGCCAATCGAGTTGCAGGGATTTGCCACCGGTCTGCTGGATCGAATCCGCAAAGGATGACAGTCCTACATTGATAACTTGTAAGTCCTGTTCAAAGAGTTTATTGACCATGAAGACTCCATTGTATATGTCATTGCAGGCGTTCGTAGCGAAGTGATCTTCTCATTGAAGTGGGAGATTCCTTCGAACTTCGCCCTCTCAATGACATCAAGACACAATTGCCGCCGCGAGCCGCGCTGCTTGCGCGTTACTATCGGTCAGGATCACACCGGCTTCGCTCAGCATTGCCTCCTGCCGCGACAAATTCTGCGGGTCAGAATCCGTGCCGCACACCGAGCCGGCAAAGATCAGATTGCGTTTTGCCTTCGCTGCGATCTTTTGCGCCTGTTGAATGGCGGGAATAAGTTCGCCTGCCGGGTCCATGTTCGAACCATAACCGAGAACGATATCCAGCAGGATAACTGCTGTTTCGGGGTCTTTTGCTTCCTGAATGATTCGTTCGTTTCGCAAACGAAAATCGATCATCGGATGCGGGCGTCCCTGCGTGAACAGATCATCGCCCAGGTCGATCACAGTATGCTCAAGCGATTTCCACACATTGGGTATCTTTTCATCTTTCTTGATCGGCGTGTTGGAATACACCTTTCCGAGTGCCTCGCTCAACAACAGCACGGTCTCATAGCAAAACGTTCCGCCGCTGAATAAGCCGCGGATGTATTTCTGTCCTTTTTTCAATTTCTTCTGCGCCGGTTTCACCCGAGGCTTGTACTTAGCAGGCAATGCATTGGAAAACTTTTTCACCGCCTTGCCCTTTGACAATTGCACGGCCGCGGCCGCGGCATCCTCCAGCGTCTTCACACCGTAAATATTTTTGCCTGTGATGTTCTTTGGATCTGCGCCAATGAATTCAACGACTGTCGGCTTTTTACTTTTGGCGGCTTTGTCGAGCACGTTCTTCATCACGTCGGGTGAGGGCGGCTTGGAAACCAGCAGGATCACCTTGGTTGCCTTATCCTTCGCAAGTGCATCAATGCCCTGCAGCATCGTGATGCCGCCCACTTCACTTTTCAGATCATGCCCACCCGTACCGATGGCTTGAGTGACGCCTCCGCCAAAACGGTCGATCAAGCTGGTCACTTGTTGCAAACCAGTTCCAGATGCCGCAACGACTCCAATATCACCACGCCGCACAACATTTGCGAATCCTAATGGAATGCCGTTGATGATCGCCGTGCCGCAATCAGGTCCCATGACTAGCAGGTCATGGTCGCGCGCATATTGTTTCAGCGGGATCTCATCCTCCATGCTGACGTTGTCGCTGAACATCATCACGTGCAGGCCGAGTTGCAGTGCCTTGCGCGCCTCCGCCGCGGCATACTCGCCCGGCGTGGAGATCAAGACGAAATTTGCGGAAGGCATGGACTCCAGCCCCATCTCGATACTTCGTGGAAGCACGCGTCGGACTCCGACCTCGCCCGACTCCCCCGATTTTTGTTTTAGCATCGCCTCAGCCGAATCCAAAGCCGCTCGCGTGGACGCATCATCCCGACCCTCGACGACGATTAGCAGATCGTTCGGGCTAGGCGGAACCGCGCTGGCAAGCAGTTCCGCCTCTACCAGCAGGCTTATGTTGTTCTCCGTTGCCATCACCGCGGAGGCTTGTTTGATGCCCTCCAGTGCGCTCAGTTTCTCGGAGAACTTCATCAATGAGACGGAGTCGCGGTAAAGATTTTTGATCATACGTTGTGAAGTTGCCATAAAATCCTCTACTCCGGAAAAGAATGATCCATATTCCAAACCCACAGTCCGATCAACAGACCTGTTACCGAATCCATGCCAGACGAATGTCCCACACGCATGGCGGTTCGTGTTGCTGCTTCTGCATCGTTGCCGGTTGCTATGGTTTCTGCAAGATGCGAGAGACTGCTGGAAAATTGTCCCCGTGTGGCGTGGAGAATATACGTGCGACTGATTTCGCTGGTCTGCTTTGCGAGTTGTACAAGTTCAGCGCCGAATGAACGGATGAAAGAGATTTGCGATTGATCCTGTCCAACGATGCTCCATAAACCTGCTAGGAAACCGATCAGAATGTCGTCGCCTGATGGGGTGACGCCTGGTCCGAGACCGATCATTTTTTCTGCGGCGTGAATCACACCATCAATCTCGTATTGCTCCGTGGATGTGATGAGTCGTATCACAGGTTTTGCGATTCGTTGACTCAGAGGAGAACCCAAGTTGGTTTGAAATAAATCATCGGCGATGATATCTGCGTTCCTGCGTTCTTGTTCTTTGTTAAGTAAGTTCCATGCCGCGGACCAGGCTTGCTGTGTGGCAAGCAGTTTCATGTCTACGTGGAGTTCGGGGACCCGACATTTCCAAACGGACGCGCTGCGCAAGTCTACGGTGGCCGGAGATGAGTCAAAGCGCAGGATCCCGCCTCTCGCTGCGGCACGCAGGCCAGGGATCAGGGATTGAAACGACAGGTCCTTCATCCAAATGCGAATCCCTTGAGGCAGTTCGTAATGATCGGAGATCAAGAGCGTGATGAGACGATCTTCCTCTGTCAGTCGCAGATTGACCGCCGAGTCGAACACGGATTGAATCTCCGCGTCGAAAGTTTCGCGCGGGATGGCTTCGCCAATGGAAAGGGCTTGAAGTTGCATGGCAGGAAGAATACAGCCTGAGGCAGGAGACCCCAGGCTGTATTGAACGTTTTACAGGAATCAGTCTTCCAATTTCGGGGCGGGTTCGTTCTTGGTGTAGTTCATCATGATCACGAATAACACTGCCATCGCAAGGTAACCTACAACGGGACCCCAGGTGGCATTGAAGGATGGATCGCTGAAATTGAAAGGTCCGCTGGGGAAGAAACGCAGTTGGGTGCTGTGGATGAAGCCGACCCACGCACACGCCGCGCCAAAGAGGGTGTAGCCGATAGCGCCTCTCCAGTTGCGGTCGATCACATAGGCAACGATCGCGCCGAGGATCATGCCGACGAGGATTGAGCCTGCGCCGAGGACGGTCATGCCGCTGTAGGAAACACCGGCTCCGGCAAGCGTATCGATGCCAAGAGTGGCCGCGTTCGTGCCAGCCGCACCCAGCGCGTTATTAACCTGCGTGGTGACGTAGTCGGCAATCCATGGGATGATGGCAATGGCAACCGCCGGGGCATGGCGTCTCGGACTAGCGTTGAAGGCTTGCGCCGTAATCAGCATACCAATATAGACGAGAATTGGCAGGATCGCCACCACAGGAATGATCGCGGAGAGGATGCCTAGCAGTCCCAGCACACCAAGCAGGAACATGGTCACACCGGTCAGCCAGGAATACCCAATGCGTGAACCAACAGATTTCCAGCCGGGATGCCCGATGTAGATCAGGGTGGGGAAGGGTGAGCCGAACAGGGAGGCTACCAGGGTTCCACCGGCCGCTGCAAGCATGGCTTCGCGCGTGTCGTAGGTGTCGCCACCAGCCATGGCTGACTCCACGTTGTTAAGCGATTCAAGGAACAGGTAGATCGCAAGCGGAATAGCGGTGACCAGATATGGCGCGACGCGCGGCAGACCAGCGAGCAGGATCTGGATCTGCGGGATGGGGATCGCGATGGATGCGTTCGCGATAGCCTCGGTCAATGTACCGATCTGCATATAGCCCGATGCCCAACCGAAAACGATGCCAAGGATCACCGCCACCAGACCGGCAGGAATCTTGCCGGGGAACTGTACGTTGGCCAGCCACCCGACAAATATAATGCCGAACGACAACATGCTGAGCCAGGCTACATTCCACGCACTGAACGCCGCTCCCATGGCGATGTAGGTGATGGCAACGCCGGCCAGTGTTCCAAGCATGGCAGCGCGCGGGGTCAAACGCTGCATGGTGGGGCCAATGAACGCGCCGATGGTCGCCACGATAGCATGCACGAAACACCACGCTACACCAACACTCCACAGCGTTTCAAAGTCTGCGCCACCAAGCTTTAGGGGCAACATGATCGCGAATGTCACAAGGAAATAGTGCGGGACCGAAATGCCGTATGGCACGGCGGTCACATCGTCGCGCCCTTCCTTCTTCGCCAGCTTGTATGCCATGTAGGCAAAGTAAATATTGCCCACCGCCAGGGAGAGCACCAGACCGGGTACGATCCTGCCAAACAGGATCTCATTGGGGAACTGAATGACGAACTGCATCAAAGAGACTGCGACCAGTGTATTCGTGATACTGTTGGTACACAAGCCGAAGAAGCCGTTCAAGTCACCAGGTACCCATAATTTGGGACTTGCCATTCCTTTTGCTGTACTCATCTTCATTCTCCTCTTTACTGTGATAATCGAATTCGCCCTGGATCAGGGGAAACTCCAAAATTAGCCTGCCTCTGGCAGGTTGTTCTCTTCATAAGGCAGGTAACTGAATCCGTAGCATAACGCGGCAAGCAGGAGGTACCCAACCGTGATAGCGGGAGGAAATCCGCCTGCGCCAAATTGCACCTGCTCGGCATGGATAAAACCAAAGTAGGACAGCACAGCTCCGGCCAGGGCATAGGCAGAGGCGAGTTTCGGTTTTCGATCCAGCAGGAAAACCGCGATCGCGCCAAGGATGAGTCCGCTCAGGATGGCTCCGCCTCCAAGCTTGGTCAACCCCTCATACAAGACTCCGTTCGTGGTCAACTCCTCCATGATGTCGCCCGGGTTGACTCCAGCTGCCGTCAACGCGCCGTCCACCTGACCTTTTCCCCACGCCGCGAAATGCGGAATGAGTGCCAGGATGATGGCCGGCGAGTGGTGACGCGGTGTGGCTTGGAACGCCTGCGCGCCGATCAACGCTCCGATGTAAAGCAGGATTGGCAGGATCGCTACGAGCGGGATGAGGTTGAGAAGCACTGGCACGATGTTGAGAAGGGTCACAACAATCACCAGCGCGCCGGTGGCGAGCGAATAACCGATGCGTCCGCCCACAGCTTTCCATCCAGGGTGACCGATGTAGACTGCGTTGGGGAATGGACTGCCGAAGAAGGTCCCGATGATGCTGTTGAAACCGTCCACGAACAATACTTCGCGTACGTTGTATTCGTCGCCGGCGGCAGAGGCGCTCTCCACATTATCCATGGCTTCAATGAAGTCATAGACGCCAAATGGGATGGCGGTCACCAAAAGTGGGGCAATGTTCTTGAAACCAGCGATCAGGTTGCTGAGCTGAGGGACCGGCAATGCGAGCCCCAATCCGCCAAAAGACTCGCTTAGGGCGACAGGATCCATCACGGGTTCCCAGCCAAAGAGTGTCACGCCCCACGCCATTACGGTTCCAACAAAGATCGCAACGAGCCCCGCCGGTATCTTCCACGGAAACCGAACCCCCGCGAACCAGCCACCCAGCACGATTGCGAGACATACCAACCCGATCCACGGATACGGCGACATGATCTGTAGGGCAGGGCGGATCGAGATGAAGGCGATCGAAACGCCAGCCAGTGTTCCAAGCAATGCAGCGCGCGGGGTCAGTTTGCGAATGTGGGGTGCGAAGAAGGCGCCACTCAAGTTCACCAATCCCTCAATGAACGCCCACGCCAGACCTACCTGCCAGGCAAGCACAGGGTTTCCGGTGGCGATCTTGACCGGCAACATGATCACTAGCACTACGATGAACATGTGTGGCACGCTGGGACCAGCCGGCATGGCGGTCACATCTGTGCGGTTCTCTTTGATCGCCAGCCGGCGCGCCATCAAGCCGTAGTAGATGTTGCTCAGGAATAGCATGAGTCCCACGGCTGGCACGATGCGCCCGAACACGATCTCCCCGGGCATCTGCACAACGCCCAGTAGCAACCCGGACAACACGAGAATATTCAACAGGCTGTTCGTCCCCAAACCAAAGAATCCATTCCAATCGCCCGGTACCCAAAAAGGGACTTTCAAAACACTTTCAGATTTTTTTGTCATTTTGATCGACCTCCCTATTACAAAGGATGGTCTTGCATAAAACCTGATTCATGAATTTGCAGTGGCCTTCTTTAACCCATCCACCACTTTATCCGAATCACTGACCCAGCCAAAGATGCCACCCTGCGCCTTGACCATCTCCAGCGCCACGCGCTTGAATTCGGGGAAGTAGGAAGCGGTGCAATCCTCAGGGACCAGGGCATCGAAACCCCGATCGTTCGCCTCGCGGACAGTGGTATGCACGCAGACCTCTGTCGTCACACCGCATACGATCAGGGTCTTGATATTCCGGTTGCGCAGAATGCCGAGTAGATCTGTATCGTAGAATGCGCCCTTGCCGGGTTTATCCACCACTGGTTCACCTTCGATCGGATACAACTCTGGGATGATGTCGTGTCCGATTTCCCCGCGGACCAGGATTCGTCCCATCGGTCCTACATCGCCGATGCCGGTCTTAAGATGACCGCGCTCCTTTTTGGCAGGTTGCAGGTCCGAAAGATCGGGGCGATGTCCCTCCCGGGTGTGGACAACGAATAACCCGACCTTGCGGGCTGCCTCGAGAACCTCCTTGCAGGGTTCAATCGAACTGCGTAACAGTGAGACATCGTTGCCGAGCATTTCGCCGAATCCACCCGGTTCGACAAAGTCGCGCTGCATGTCGATCATAATCAACGCGGTTGAGTCGAGATCGAAATCAAAATCATAGGGTTCTGCTTGGATGGTGCTTTTACGCATGTATGCCTCCATTACTTAAATTGTTAGACGCCAGCCTTGGAGCCTAAATAAGCCCGTGCCAGCGCCTCTTTGATCGCGCCTTCGACATTCTTGCGTCCGTCTTCAATATTGAGTTGAAGAGCTTCACGCGCACAATCAATATTTTTTTCTTTTATGCAGTCGAGGATCCTCAAGTGTTGTTCGCAGGTATCGCGCAGCCGTTCGGTGGAGGTAATATCGGTCACGCGGATGAAATGGAGTCGCTCGTCAATGGACTGGATCTGCTGGAGGAGGGTCCGGTTGCCTGTCCAACTGGCGATCTTTTCATGGAACTCCTCATCTAATCTGGCAAAGTCCGCCGAATTAGTCAGGCTGGCCTTCCGTAGGTTCTGCCAGGTACGATATAGTTCCTTCAGGTCCTTCTCTGGATATTCACTCTGGGTCAAGCGCTCGATCACAAAGGTTTCGAGCGCCATTCTTAGATCATATAGTTCGTGGATCTCCTGCATGTCCATTTGTTTGACGCTATAGCCCTTATGCGGCGCCTTGTCCACCAGTTTGTTTTCCACCAACATGCGCAGCGCCTCCCGTACCGGACTGCGACTTACCCCAAACTCCTCACACAATCTTTCCTCAGTAAAGCGGTGTCCGGGCGCGTATTCCCAGCGGATGATGCGTTCCTTGAGGACCAAAAAAACATCTGTGCTGAGGTTGGGGGAGTGTTGTTGCTTCATAGGTGTACTTCGATACTAACTGAGACGCCCATATTGTATACAATTTTGTATACCTGTCAAGGGGATGGGGTGCAATCTTCTTTTTATGGTTGTAAACGCTGGAAGTGCAAACCTTGTAAATCCAGATGCGTTTACTATTTATGATCGGGCGTCGAGTAAAGCTATCAATCCACAACGGGCGATCCAAATGTCCAGCCCGGGTAGACTTGCTTTTAGCCCCACTAACTCCAATCGTGCCGCCGCGAGCGAGGATATGGTTTCCCTTAGCTACGGCCTGAAACAGGTCCGTTTCGGATCTAAGCTTTCGCAAATGGGGAATTACATAAGTGACCTGTTATGATCATGTTTAAGGAGGACGATGATGGTTTGATCAATTACGGGCATAAATTTCGCCTTGCCCGCCATACGCCGCGAAAAGATGCTTGCAGCCCTTTCGCATATCCTGAAATACCGCAATCTTGAAGCGTCACGTTCTTAATTCCTTTCGGAAACAGCGCTTTTCAGAAGGAAATCTTGATAGGGCCAAAGAGTCAAACTTGGAAATGGCCTTGAAAAAAAGTCGATATTTATGAAGGAAAAATGCGAAGCAGGCTTGCTGGGGTGGGCTCTGGCCAAGACAGAAAAAAGAAGCTACAAGAAGCTGTACGATTCTTGCCCGATACGATCGTTGTTGAAAGTGGGCTCGCTAAACTGATAATTTGTGAAGATTTGTCTTCTGTTTTGGCATAATTGTTGGTTACGGCCACCATTCCCCTACATCGAGAATGGCAAGTGAAAATTTCTCCGCCAGCTTTGGGAGCTCCGGTTCAGGTCGGGTAGAGCAGGCCAGCGTGAATAGATCCGGTACAAGAGACAGGAAATCTTTGCGAGAAAGCCTTGAGGCTTGCTCCAAGATCTTCTTGATAAAGTCTTTCTTGAACTGGGACGGCAAGGTTGTGGATTTCTTCAGAGAAGTCAGTATATAACTGATATTCTCCTTTCTGTTTTCCTGCAGCGTCGTAGAAGAGTCCATGATTTTGTTTACGAGAAATTTTTGTGCTTCTGGATCCAGATAGGGGATCAGGACTGACAAATCCTTCGCACTATCTCTCTCATTTTGAGCAGCCAGTATTGCCTGAATCGCTTTCTCAAGCTGGTACGGAGACAAATAAGGAGTAAGGATGGCCACCACTCGAGAGAGATCATCTTTCTCTCGTAGCTTTACAGCTGCCTGAAGCGCTTTCTCAAGCAGATCCGGGGACAGGTGAGGAGTTAGGAGAGCCAATACTCGAGCGCGATTTTCTGCTCCTTGTAGACGAAGAGTTTCCTCAAGGGCATTTTCCAGCAAGTTTGCTGGCAGAAGGGGGGCTAAAGCAGCCAACACTTGAGAACGGTTATCATCGGCGTGCAATTTTAGAGCTAAATCGAACGCCTCGTTGAGCCGGCTGACAGGCAAAAGCGGTGACATTGTCTCTAATGTTTCGGCGAGAGTCCTTTCCTGAGAGGGGTTGGGCTGATTCTTCCTTATTGCTTCTAGGGCATCATGGATCACCTCTTGGCGGGTAGGTTCCTGAAGTTGCGATCCTACTTTGACAAGCCATTCAGCTCGATATAAATCATGTGGAATTTGATAAATCGTTTGGAGTAAAGAATCAAGGGTTGCCGGGCGCTGTGATTCAGGGAGATGAGGTGTCAGGGTAGCTACAAGGATAACCCAGGTAAACAAGTCTGATACCTGTGCTTTCTCAATGATATAGTTGTGCTGGCGCTGTGGAAGGTAAGGAATAATCGCAATCAACACACGTAGACGAACAAATTCATCACGAATCTGATCAACTTCGTTAAGGGCCCTCTCGAATAAATAATCCGGCAGATAGGGAGCCAAGGCAATCAGCATCTCGGCTCGATCTCTATCACTATCTGGACGGAGTGAGACGTAGAAAAGTTTGGAATGCTCTGATGTGCTAGGAATGGAGGGGCGACTATCTTTTTCCCGGTCTTCCTCACCGATTTTTTGTACTCCTTCCAATGCCTGGCGAAGCAGGTCCTCCGATAGATACCGCGCCAAACCTCCCATGACTTGAGGGCGAAGAGTAGGGTCACGAAGATCTTGTGCCATCTGCAGGGCCTTACCAAGCAAAGCAGGCGGAAGGTATGGCGTCACCGCGGTAAGTATTTGAGCATGGAACTGCACATCTCGAAAGATGTTCGCTAAATCGAGCGCGCGGTCTATGCTTTCTTGGCGCAGCTGCTCAGGAAGTAGAGGCACCAGGAGGGTTAACATATTGGCCCGTTCTGCGTGGTCCTGAATGTTCTGGATGATTGAAAGTGCTTCATGGAGCACTTTATCGCGTCCCCGCTCAGAGAGATAGGGAACCAAGGTAATCAACGCCTTAGCCCGAGCCTTTCCATCTCCAACCTTCTGTGCTGCTTCGAGCTCTCTCTTGACAACCGTCTGACGCATCAGTTCCGGCAGTTTGGGCAGCAAGACCGTCAGTACTCGAATACGAGTCCATATATGACCAATATCCTGCGCAATTTCAAGCGCTTTACTCCACAAGTCTCCGGCTAATTCGGCAGTCAGGGCAATGAGTGCTTCAGCGCGACTCCCTTCGCTCTGAATATTCTGAATGGTCTCCAATGTCATTAGCTGCATCTCACGTCGCCTACGTTCCGGCAAATAAGCTATCAAAACGGTCAACGCTCGAGCGCGGGCTGTAGGATCACTTATGTTCGGTATCGCCTGCAGAGCTTTATCGAGTTTCTCCTGGCGTAACGGCTCAGTTAGGCGGGCTACCAACGCTATCAGCACGCGAACACAAGCCTTTTCATCTTTGAAGTTCTCTGCGATCGAGAGAGCTTTAATAAGCAAGTCGGGCGTCAGATGAGGTGCTAGCTCAGCCAGCATTTTGGCTTGAGCTTCTTCCTCTTCAAGGTTCTCTACTACATGAAGGACCTTGCCAACGTAGTCTGATGGTAGTTGAGCCATCAGAGTAGTGAGTGCTGAAACGCGATCTTCTAGGTCTACAAAATTCTGGGCTGCCTCCAGAACTTTATCGAGTTTCTCCTGCCGTAACGGCTCAGATAGACGAGCCACCAACGCCGCCGAAACCGCGACATGAATCTTTTCGTCTTTGAAGTTCTCTACCATTGAGATGGCTTTGGTAAGCAGGTGGGGTGAAAGGCGAGGCGCTAACTCAGTTAGCATTTTCGCTCGAGCTTCTTCATCTTCGATGTTTTCTGCGGCTGAAAGGACTTTGCCAAGCAAGTCTGGCGATAAATGAGGCACCAGAGTAGTGAGCGCTGAAATGCGATCTTTTAGGTCTCCAAGATTCTGGGCTGCCTCCAGAACTTTATCGAGTTTCTCCTGCCGTAACGGCTCAGATAGACGAGCCACCAACGCCGCCGAAACGGTGACGCGAATCTTTTCATCTTTGAAGTTCTCTACAATTGAGATGGCTTTGGTAAGCAGGTGAGGTGGCAGGTGGGGCGCTAAAGCGAGAATAGATACGCCAAGAGTCTCTTCCTCGAGATCCGGTTTCAGCAAATTGTGAATATAGTCAGCGTTTTTCGTATGAATAAATATTCCAATCGTTACGGCCACTCGTGTAAAAACATCTTTATCGTCTAAGGGAACCTGTTGCGCGAGTTGCCAGGCTTGGGGTGGCATTAACGAGGCATAATCCCTGAGCGGGAGGCGGCTACGATCTTCATCAGCCATAATTCCAGACACGCCTATCATATATGGACCCCATAAAGATAACCCCCTACCCATGGTGAACGCCTGTTGAAATACCTCTTTTAGTTGATCATCCGACAAATTTTCCGTAAATCCGATAACTTTATCCAAGCCATCATTTGAAAAATTAGACTGCTTAAGAAGGACAAGGGCCTGTCGGATTGAAATCGCCCCTGCTTTGACTGCAAGTGCCAGTAATGCTTCCGGGATATTTCCGCTTTGCGATGTAATGCTCGAAAAAGATAATGCACAGAGGAGCTGAACCTCTATTGCATCCCGATCCTTCGCGATTTCCCAGGCACGCTTCACATCATTCAAGAAGCCAGAATAGGATCCATCAAATTCCAGCCAGGCCCGTGCCCACAACTGGCAGACCAGCTCATAAAAAGACTCGGCAGGCGCCTCGGCTTCTTGCAAATGTGCTGCGTAATATTGCAGCACATAAGACGGCACCTTCATGGGAGATATTTTCCTATTCTGGAGCGCCAAGAAGGTATTCTTCCCGTAGCTGGTAAACCGATTTCTCAGCGATTCAATTTCCACATCCACTAATTTCTCTTTAAAATACTCCCTTAACCGTGGATGACTAAACACGTACCCATTATTTTTACCATCTCCGATCACAAACCGATTTACACTTCTGGCCGCCCCCTCAAGTGACATTGAACTCTTAAAAAAATCCTGTCCAAGACTCAGAATGTCATTATGATTTAAGGGCCCAAGCGCTACCGCAAGAAGGTTCAAAAGACCGGCTACTTTTTCTTCTTCTTCAATCAGGTCTTTTCCCGCCCACAACCTTCGTTGTTCATCACGCCAAAGCTCGAAAAAGCCATCCAATCCTGGGGGGAGATTTTGATTGTTTTTTGCTTCCAGTAGGGAGGTCAGATCCTGCTGTGGAAGCAAAGCATCTATATATAACCGAATGACAAGAGGATCACCTTCACTCATATCATACAAAGTTTTGACTACATCAAATTTTGGCTTGAGTGAGTCTAAAGGATTACCCATACTCACCAGCACATCGTGAACACCTTCCTGGTCTAGCAGGCCCAACGGTATGCAATCGGCCCTGCCTTTCCAACCCAGGCGATTCAACCATCCTTCAGGTCCATCGTCTCCGGCAAGCGGTCGGGCAGCGATTAGCACTCTCAGGTGATTGGGAGGGATCGGCGGGAATATATCCAATCCGAGTTTCCAGCCTGCAGCTTCATCGAGTCCATCCAGTACGACCAATATGGGCCTTCTATCTGGATGAGGCCGTTGTAGGAAATCTGCAAACAGGCCCCGATACTGGCCCACATCCTCTGTCTCGGCTACCTTTTCATTGAAGAGATATGCGGCCCGTGCAGCTAGCGCCGAAAAAGTAACGCTTTCAAGGTGGGTCTCAAAACGAATGCTAATCGGGAAAAATATGATATGGGGAGCATCCTCCCTCTGAGAAAGCCGGGTGATCCAATGGCATAACAAAGCGGATTTTCCCCGTCCGGCCGGGGCTACTAGCAATCCATAATGGAGTGCCTGCTCATCGAGGAACCAGTGATCCAAAGCCTGTAAATCTTTTTCGCGTCCACCAAATGGCACGGGGTGTCCCTCTGCGCCAAGGTAGTATTCCAAAAAATTCTTTACGCTCGTATTGTAGCGAGTTTGTAATTCACCATAACCCTGGATAATATCGGTAATCACCTGACCATTAAGCAAGCTCGATAACTTTTCATTGATCTCATTAACGGTACTTTGGATATCCTCCGTCCGTTCGTCAATTCGAAGCGTGGCAAGTCTGACGACAACATCCGCAAAGCCAGGTACACGGAGAAGTCTTATGCGCAAACAGTCCATGTAGAACGCAGCCGCCTTACGGATATCTTCAGGTGTAAAAACGTGAGACCAATATTTTTCCAATCCGCTACTTAAGTGGGTTTCAACAATGGTCTCGTTGTAATGGGAGGGTAAGCTTTTTAGAAGCTTCTGGAATTCTTCCCCGTTGTGTAGAGGCAAACTTAACACCGCTTGGATCAGTGCATCGTTGCCAAACTGTTCCTTCGACCGTTCTAGAAAGTCGTTTTCTGCACTGCTGGCGGCCTGCAAAAGGGCCTTCTGTGTTTCTTTATTAGTAAGCCATGCTTTTAAATTATCTCCCACTAGTTTGATCGCTGGCTTGACCACAACACCGATTGGTCCGGGCGGAATCAAACCAGAGAGCACGGAAGAAACATAATCGACAACGATTTGGGCATTTGCCATCGTCTACATCTCCATCCTTATACAAGGATATATCTTATTGTAGGGAAAATAAAGCAAAAGGCAAGTGGTTTTCTCTCAGGGGGTGTGGAATAAAGTTGAGGAGATTTCTTACTCAGTGGTTGCCTGAGACCAAATTTAGAGTGATTTCACTGAGTCTTGCAGCTGTTTTCAGGCTTGTTGACTATTTTCGTGATAGGTTTAGATAATGCCTCTGAAAAAACATTCCATACCCTTCTCTCAGCTCCTCTTATGATGGTTAGAAACGGTCTGGTGTTCAAATTGCTTTGTGGAGGAGGCGCATATGGCTTTATGAACTAGACGTCATATAGCTGCTATGCTGAAAAGTGGACAGAATTTTGATGGATTCCAAGGCTGGACGCCATCGACAATTTCAAGAATTGTTCCCAGAGATTACGCAAGCTATTTTATCTTCTGAAAACAGGGATTTTCATAAGCAATTGTAAGAAGGCTTGATATCTTGCTTTGGAGATCTGGGAGATGACAGAATTTTCCCAATATTTAATCAACGCAATATTTGGATGGGCTTGAGCAGTTGCGGTGGTCATGTGATGATAATACCACTTCTGCTACAACTTTTTCATGATAATGAACTGAATTGGGCGCGTTAGCTAGCTACAATAGACATTGTGAAATGTCCAGTATGTTGCGCAATTGAAAGTGCCAGGCAAAGTGGAACTTTTCCCGTGACTCTTTTCGCTCATCTCACCGTTTTAATGAATAGAGATGGCAACTTTAGACTCCTTTCGCGAAAATACATCCATGCCCAAGCTCTCTAGTCCTGATCTGATAGCCTTAGCCCAACGCGGCGATATCGAGGCGATTGGAACGCTGTACGATGTCCACTGCCGGGCAATCTTCCTCTACTTCAAAGCTAGGCTAGCGCATCAGCAAACTTCCGAAGACCTGACTGGTGAAGTATTCCGGCGGATGTTAACGGCTTTGCCTCAATTCCATGCGGTCGGTCTGCCGTTTAGGGCATGGTTATTTCGTATAGCGCATAATCTTTTGGTCGATCATTATCGGCAGGAGAGCACTCATATGACAGTTGCCTTTGAAGAAGCAGAAAACGTAAGGGAACAGGAAATTGATACGGCCTTCGCTGTCGAACAGAAACTGACAATGGAACATGCCTATAGTGCCTTTTCTGAATTGGAGCCATCCCAGCGCGATGTGTTGGCGCTACGTTTCGTAAGTGAGTTGTCGCTAAAAGAAACCGCACTGGCCCTGGGAAAAACAGAAGATGCGGTCAAAGGCTTGCAACGACGTGGTCTGGCTGCGTTACGTATAAGCCTGGAGCTGCGATGAACGCAGGTATCTTATGAATACTTTCGAAAATATACTCGAAGAACGTCTTGCCCGATTGGAGGGTGGTGCATCATTAGAAGAATGTCTAGCGGATCTGCCGGAAGACGATGCCCTGTTGGTGAAAAAAGCTGCGATGTTGAGAACAATTGCCGGCACTGCATCTATATCAGATAAGCTGGCAGAGCAACGTCGTGAACTATTGAAGCTGGCAAAAGAGAACGATAGGATGTCTTCAAAATCACCCTCTCCCGTAGGCAAAACGCGTCCTCAGTGGGTTTTTCCTGCTATATTCGCTGGCAGCGCGATGGCTGTATTTACGTGCCTCGCTATTTTTTCACTACTATCCGGACTGGTTGGGCTTCGCTGGGTTAATCAGCCAAATCGGAATCAGGCCCATAATGTAGCTCTCAAAGCTCCCGATCCGCAAAGCGCGGTGCTCAAGGATCTGCATGGCCTGGTGGAAATTCAAGAGAGCGATGGCACCTGGAAGGTTGCTCAAATTGGGCAAACCATTGAAGCAGGGCAACACATTCGCACACGCGAGTTATCCAATGTCACGTTGGGCTTTTACGATAGTAGCCAAGCGCGGTTGGGACCGAACTCAGAAGTGTCCGTAGATCAACTGGATGCACAGAAATCTCGTCCACGAGTGGTAATGCTCACTCAACAGCTTGGCGAAAGTAAACACGATGTGGCAAAGTCGAGCGACCCAGCCTCACGTTACGAAGTTCATACACCCTCTGGTGTCGGTACAGCCAAAGGCACTTCGTTCAGTGTATTTGTCGCTACGACCATGCTCACGCGTTTTGATGTGGATGAAGGTGCGGTGTCTGTCACCAGCCTGGATGTTACCGTGATCGTTGTCGCTGGGCAATCCACCGTGATTGTCTTCGGTGAGCCGCCTGCACAGCCTGTCTTCCGGATGAGCGGTGAAGGTATAGTCGAGAAAACGGGTTCGAGCTGGCATATTGCCGGACGCACCTTCCGCACCGATTCTGATACGGTCTTTATCGGCAATCCTGAAGTCGGCGACTGGGTTCGCTTCGCGGCGCGAATTGTGGCGGATGGTTCGCCCATTCTTGACCGGGTTGAGCTTGTGGAGCAGTCACCAGAAACCAAGTTCGCGTTCACTGGGACAGCCGATTCAATTGGCGGTGACGAGTGGGCAATTTCCGGCCGCACGGTGCACGTGGATGCGATGACGGACATTGATAGCAATATCCAGGTCGGCGATATTGTCAAAGTGAAAGGCAACATCATTGAGGATGGGATACTGTTGGCAACAGATATCCAGCTGATTGAAGAGAACGAAGAGGGCTTGCCCTTTGCATTCGTCGGCGTCATTGATGAAATCACTGAGACTGAGTTGACGATCTCAGGAATTACCGTAACAGTGGATGATAAAACTCAGATTGAGAGCGGACTTAACACAGGCGACGTTGTCCGCGTCCGAGGCCGAATCCTGGCTGACGGAACCTGGTTGGCGAAATCCATCGAAGGCGCGGAGGAAGGCGAGCGCGAATTTACCGTCACTGGGAGCGTGGAGAGCATTGATCCTTGGGTGGTGGATGGAATCGAATTCGACACGGATGAGCGAACTGAGATTGACGAAGAGATTCAGGTGGGTGACAGGGTAAGAGTCGAAGGCCGCATCCTCGATGATGGAGACTGGGTAGCTGAGGAGATCGAACTTCTTGAAGATGAAGAGCCGCGCCGGTTTGCATTCACAGGTATCGTGAATGGCATTGATCCCTGGAATGTGGGTGGGATTGACTTCACGACAGATGAACACACTGACATCGATGACCAAATATTGATAGGGGACCGAGTTCATGTGATGGGTGTGATTTTACCTGACGGCACCTTGCTGGCTACGAAGATCGAGCTGCTTGACACCAACTTGGGCTGCCTGAGCTTCAGCACCGCCGTGCGCGAGGTAAATGTTAACCAGATTGTCATGTTGGATTGGCATGTTGTTCAACTGGGCGGGGAGGTGGAAGTTGAAGGCAACATCCAGGTTGCTGCAGTGATCATCGTCTCTGGCTGCACCGAGGTGGATGGTGGATTTTCCATCACCCATGTTATCGTCATCTACCAACTGGATATCCTTCCGGTCATTATCAAGCCTCCCTCTGATGGTCATGACGAAGATGATGAAGATGACGAGGACGATGATGATGATGACGAATAAAGTTACCAGAAAGTCAGTTGGCCGCGCGACTCAATTGCGCTAAAAATAAAATCGCCGTTCACTCGATCGGCGATTTCTTTATGCTACTCTGTAGCGCCACTCCTCGGTCATGGTAGAAACAGCTGTGAAGAACCCGGGGATGACACTTCTTGAATTTTCTACTTTCGATGCTGAAAATCACTGTTTTTTGACAATTTTCTACCAAAACAAACCTTGCGGTTAGTTCGACCGAGTTTTGCCAATCGATATATTGTGAAAGCAATATTAGGATTCGCCTGTGCGGTGGCTATGGTCATGAGGTGATGATACCGCTAGAGTCTTATCAAAGAACAAGACTTCGTTCCTTCGGTCAAATCTCGGAAGGATTGACCCTTCACCTAGTGTTACGCAAAGACCTTCCCTAGCAAGAGAATGAAGCCTGGCAATTCTGCTCAATCCATCCAGAGTATAAATGAGATAACTCTAAAATTTGGCCACATGCGTGCAGTCTCTGAAAGTCCTGTAATGCTTTTGACATACTAGACGTTGATTGGAACTTTCGTTCCTCTTATCTTTTTGCCGCAAAGGGATTATATTTCAGTAAATGCGACTGATCTTGTCTGATTTAGAGCCCACATAACAGCCACAGTCATTCTCTCGTATTTTTTTAAGAGGAGCGATTGTAGAGAATCATCCTAAAGAGATGGGTGACGAATGGATCAACTCTTAAGCGCAACCGCTGGCTAAAGTGAAAAATGCATCAAGTCTTCGAATTGATTGGGGGACAAAATGGAATCGATGTTATTGATCAGTGCTATAGCACATATTTCGTCGAGTAGATACAAGGCTGTAATAGTTACATTCTCAAGTGGGTCGTGGCGATCACGATATTATGCACACTCAATTTAATCAGCGCCTCTTAACATCTTTTGCAAAATCGTCGCGGATCATGGGTGCGGCCCTGGTTGCGCTGGGTTGTTCCGTCATCATTGGGTGGCAGTTCGATATTGTAGAACTGAAGAGCGTCCTTCCAGGTTTGGCAACGATGAAAGCCAACACAGCCGTCGGCTTTTTGCTCACAGGCCTTACACTCTTGCTCGCAAACAAGCAGCTAACCCAATTGAGGGCCCTTATCAGCCGCGTGTGTGCAGGAATGGTGACCCTATTGGGCTTGTTGACTCTCGGGGAGTATATGTCGGGTCTGAACTTTGGCATCGACCAATTAATCTTCAGAGATTTACAGACGCCTGTGGCGTCTTATCCAGGGCGGATGTCCATCACCGCTGCATTGAATTTCAGTCTGCTCGGTATTGCACTGCTCATTTTAGGTGTAGAGACTACTCGTGGAGTTCGGCCGGCCCAATTCCTGGCGTTGAGCGCGGGTGCCGTCGCTTCCATCGCGCTGATCGGCTATTTATATGGTGTGGAATCTCTTTACAGCGTGAGCGCTTACTCCTCTATGGCCTTGCACACCGCGCTGGGATTTACCTTCGTCACACTCGGCGTTCTTTTCGCACGTCCGCAGGCTGGCTGGATGGCAATCGTCTCGTCGGAGTCCATCGGAGGCATCATCCTGAGACGCCTAATTCTGATCGCTGGTATTCTACCCATAACGCTTGGCTGGTTCCGGCTGTGGGGTGAGCGGGCAGGTTTCTATGACAGCAACTTCGGACTGGCCTTGATGGTCATTTTAAGTGTTGCTTCCTTGAGCGTTATCATTTGGTTGAACGCCGGATGGTTGAACAACGAGGAGGTAGAACGCCGCAAAGCAGAAAATGCTTTCCATGGAAGCGAATCGCTCAAAGCAGATATTCTTGAATCGGCGCTGGATTGCATTATCACAATCGACCATCAGGGGCGCGTACTTGAATTCAATCCGGCTGCACAGAAGACCTTTGGATATTCGCTTGAACAGGTTCTCGGAAATGAGCTTGTTGAGCTGATTATTCCTGAATCCCTGCGTGAACAACATCGGCTCGGGCTGAAACGATATTTGACAACCGGTGAAAGTAAAATCCTCGGAAAACGGATCGAGATGCCGGCCTTGCGCGCTGACGGAGGCCTGCTTTCCATGGAGTTGACGATTACATGGGTGCCGGACAGCGCCCCGCCCATGTTTACTGGCTTTCTGCGTGACATCACCGAAAACAAACGTGCGGAGGAACAGAATCGTTTTCAGGCTAACCTGGTTGCAAGTGTCGCGGACGCCGTCATCGCGACTGACATGCAGCTCAAGATTCAGAGCTGGAATACGGCTGCGGAAACAATGTATGGATGGAAGGCAGAGGAAGTCTTTGGACGGCCAGCACAGGAAATCCTCGATACCGACTTCCTGGAAAATAGGCGTGAAGTCGTGACAAAGCAAATTATGGAACAAGGACATTGGCAGGGCGAGGTGCGACAACTGCGCCGTGATGGAACGAGAATCCCAACCCTGTCTTCGGTGTCGCTTTACAAGGATTTGGCTGGCAGGCCAGCCGGTGTTGTGGCTGTGAATCGAGACATTACTGATCTGAAACGCGCTGAGGAGTCCATCCGCAAATTGAACGAAGAGTTGGAAGAGCGCGTGGTCGAACGCACGAATCAACTGGCTGTTGCAAATCGAGAATTGGAAAACGGCAAGAGGGAGATCCAGAATATTTTCGACAGCATGACGACCTTGAATGCACAGGTCGCTCCGGACGGCAGATTGTTGCTCGTTAATCGGATTGCCGCGCAGGCATCTGGACTCTCAATGGATGAATTAATGAACACCAACTTCCTGGACGGTCAGTGGTGGGCATTCGATCCTGAGGTGCAGAACAGGGTCAGGAACACGTTTGCCCAGGCGTGTACGGGAACGCCCATCAACTACGATGAAAAGATCTTGGCCTTTGGCCAGGTATTGACCATTAATTTCAGTCTGACACCGCTGTTTGGAAACAATGGACGAGTGGAGTATATCCTGGCGGAAGGTAGGAACATTACAAAACTCAAAGAAATTGAAGAGGCCTTGCAGGCGAAAACACTTCAACTTGAAGCTGCCAACAAGGAACTGGATGCCTTTTCTCATTCTGTCTCACATGATTTACGCGCGCCTCTTCGCACCATAGATGGTTTCAGTCAGGCGCTCCTGGAGGATTACAGTGAGCAATTGCCTGCCGAAGGACGTAGTTATCTGGAACGGGTTCGCAAGTCCGCACAACATATGGCAGAGCTTATCGATGGTCTGCTCAATCTCTCGCGCATGACGCGCACACCAATGAGGAATGTCCCCATAAACTTGACTAGGCTCGCCCAAGACATCGCCACAGAACTTCAGAGCACTCAACCCGAACGCAAAGTGAGTTTCCAGATAGCATCCAATCTAAAGACGCAAGGAGACCCAAATCTTCTACAGGCTGTGTTACAAAACCTGATGAACAATGCCTGGAAATACACATCCAAGCGCGCGCAGGCAGAAATCCAATTTGGCTCGAAACAGGAAGGTGATGAAACGATTTATTTCATTCGCGACAATGGTGCAGGCTTCGACATGACATATGCAGGTAAACTATTTGGTGCATTCCAGCGCCTGCACGCGACAGTGGAATTTCCTGGGACTGGCATTGGGCTGGCAACGGTACAACGGATCATTCATCGTCATGGAGGGCGCATCTGGGCAGAAGCCGAGGTGGACCGCGGGGCAACCTTCTTCTTCAGTCTGCCCGGCGAAGAACACGCCCAGCCGAAGGAGCAGGATTCTATGGTCAAACGTGTCAGGGAAATCATTTAGCGGAGTGTCCGGCATGACGATCCAATCCACATTATTCCTCAGCACATTATTCGCCCTGCTTGCTGCTGGCATTTATGGCTATGTGGGTTGGCGTTTAGGTAAACGCGGGATTTCCTCTTCAGAAGCAAAAGAGGCCTGGCGACTCTTTACCCTATGGTGGTATGGGCTAGCTGCCTCGACCTTGATCAATGGCTTGCTAAGTCTGTTCGGCGCACTTGGGTTAGCAGACCTTCCCTTGTTTCTCACAGCGACCTATGTCAACATTCTCGTCATATGCATCGCGCTCCTGGGACTCTTATACTATTTGACCTATCTTTACACGGGATACAGGCGTGCATTCATGCCCCTGACCCTATTCTATCTGGCTTACTATGTTCTGCTTGTCTATTACATTACTGCCAGCCTCCCCAGTCATGTGGACATAGGTCGTTGGAGTGCGACCGTGGCGTACCGCCTACCACTTACCGGACCTTTCTTTGCGATCATAGTGGGTTTGCTGCTGATTCCACAAATCCTGGGTGGCCTTGCTTACTTTAGTCTATATTTTCGTCTTCGCGATGCAACACAAAAATACCGCGTCCTATTGGTGTCGTGGAGCATTATTATTTGGTTTACAAGTCCCTTCATTGCACTAGCAGGGAGATTAACAGAACAGGACTGGTGGCAGCTGGCGAGCCGGTTCATTGGATTAGCAGCTGCTCTCACGATCCTCATAGCATATCTACCGCCGCCCTGGTTGCAAGACCGCTATGGCATTAGTTCGCTCAAAGATGATAGATCAGAAGGATGAATTCCCAGGCGTACTGGTAACGGAGTATTCCTCAGGCAGTTCCGACCTTTGAATGTGTGGGACTTTATTGGAAGCC
>CAZBAX010000074.1:0-24063 GCA_964489725.1 uncultured Anaerolinea sp.
CAGGTCTTTGGCAGTGTGATCGGAAAATTCACGCCCGAACGTCCAGGCGGTAACGATGGAAAACACCATGACGCCGCCGATCGCGATGGCCTGTGAGAGCACGCTGAAGAACGTCGTCCAATCGGCAGTGCTCATCGCCATTTGGGCTTTTAGACTCAGCAGTCCCATTTCGCGCGCCCGTTCGGGGTCTTTCATGATGAACATAAAGAGTCCATCCATGAGTGGCGCCAGGGTTATGCCAACGGCAGCTAATAACGGAACGTTCGAGCGGCGCGCCTTGAGCAGTTCGGTCCACAGTGCAGCCTGGAACAGATTCATTCGCTTGCTCCTGTCAGGCGCAGAAAATGGTCTTCGAGATTTTCCTGTTCCACAGCGATGCGTGTCGGCGGTGTGCCGGCATTGACCATGATGCGCGCCAGGTCATCTGCGTGTTCGATGGCATGTGTGTCCTTCAAGATGAGCATCTCGTCTTTCACATCAAATTTGTATCCGGCGCTGCGAAGGCAAAGCTGCGCGGCTTCGAGATTACGAGCCTTCACTTCCAGCCGTTTGGCGCGCAGTCCTTCCAGTTTTGCGGTGTCCAGTTCCTCGATCAACGTTCCCTTGTGGATGATGCCAATGCAGGTGGCGAGTCGATCCACTTCAGTCAGAATGTGGCTCGACATAAAAATAGTCACACCTTTTTCGCGTGCCAGCGATCGCAGCAACTCTCGAATTTCCACAACGCCGGCGGGGTCGAGTCCGTTTGCGGGTTCGTCGAGCACCAAAAGTTCAGGCTGATGCAGCAGGGCGCGGGCCAGCCCCAGACGCTGCAGATTGCCCATCGAAAGCGTACCCGCCTTTCGGTCGGCGTAGGAGTCGAGGGAGAGACTTTCGATCACGCGCCTGGTGGCGTCTGAATCAGCAACCCCGTGCAAACGTCGCGCCACTTCCAGGTTTTCGAAGACTGATAATTCAGGATAGGCCGACGGAGTCTCGACGAGGTGTCCCACCCGCGCCCACGGCCCGCGTCCATGTGGACCGACGGACTGATCCAGCACTTTGACGTTGCCCTCGCTCGGGCGGATCATCCCCAGCAGGGCGCGGATGGTCGTGGTTTTGCCTGCGCCGTTGAGTCCGAGAAACCCGTAGATTTCTCCCGGGTTGACTCGCAGGTTCAGTGAGTTGACCGCCACCACGTCGCCGAAGCGTTTGGTCAATTGATCGATTTCAATGGCAAGATGCGACATCAGCCAAGTGTACCGCAAAGACCTTTGCATAATGCCGCATTTTCATTAACTCACCTCACGCAATTCTGCCACAGAGTCACTGAGAACGCGGAGAAAAGCCTTTTTTCTCTTCTCTGTGACTCCGCGTCTCCGTGGCTAGACTTCGTAACATCACTTATTAAATTCGAAATTCTAATCTCAACCTACAAACCAACCCGAAAAGTCTGCTTTACTATGAGACAAGCGGTAAAAATAAAAAAATCACCTCTCATCTTAAGGAGAGGCGACCGGTTGGGATTTTCCTGAGAAGTTTATCCACGCTATCGAAGAGCGTATGCAGATGGAAAGGTTTTACCAGATAGTCGTTTGCCCCCGCGCCAATGGCAACCAGCTTGCTGTCGATGTCTGTCAGGGCGGTGACAATAATAATGGGCAGCCTGCGCAGGTTTTGATCGGCGCGCAACGCTCGGCACACCTTGAAGCCATCGGGGTCAGGCATCATCAGGTCCAGAATGACGAGATCGGGTTGCTGCTCGGTGGCAAACTCTACTACTTTGCTGCTGTCATTCAGCGTGACAACTTCATACTTATTCATCATCAATGCCTGCATGAAGAGGGCTGTTGCAGCTTTGTCGTCGTCGACTACGAGGATCTTGGCCATGTGGATTCGTTATCTCGCCAGCAGATTACTTAACTTGCCTGCCAGGTCTTCAATATGGAAAGGCTTCACCAGGTAATCACTGGCGCCTGCACCGATGGCTACAATCCGGCTATCCATATCGTCCATGGCCGTGATGATAATGATCGGCGTCGTAATGAAATGTGGGTTCGACCGCAGCATTCGGCAAACTTTAAAGCCGTCAGGGTCGGGCATCATGAGGTCCAGCAGAATGGCATCTGGACGAGTCGCCTCCGCCATGGATACTGCTTTCGTGCTTTCATTCACAACGATAGGAACGTAACCTTCCATTGCTAGTAGTTCCGCCAGAAAGGCAGACGCCTGTTTGTCGTCTTCCACGACCATGATTTTGGCCATAAATGCTTCCGTTTGCTACGATGATATGTGTGTCGGTAACGGGCACATTTGGGTACCCGTTCGGTCCATTATAAGCGAAACAATCATGGATTCTATACTGTGGTGACTACAGAAACGTTACACTTTTGTTGCTTCGGTTTCTGGTTACGGTTATACAGAGAGCAGGGAATCGACAGCCTCTGTAAGTTCCCGCAGGTTACTGACCTTTAATACATTGCTGCACAAAGGGGCGTACTTTGGCATGTCGCTATCGCCATGCCATAGATAGGCTGGTTCCGGATTCAACCAGATGGTGCGCGCGGCCCGGCGCGACATGGTGGAAAAAATATCGAGGCGTGGGTCGTTGTAATTGTTACGCCCATCGCCAACCAGCAGCAGGGTGGTTTGTCCGTTCAGGGTGCTCATGTGTTCGTTGTTGAAGTCGTTGAGAGACCAGCCCAGGTCTGTATTGTAATGTCCGCTGGGCATGCGCCCTAATACCGAGGCGATCGCTTCATCGGCGTCTGAGCCGCTGAAGTCCTTCGAAATGTATTCCAAATGGTCGATGAAGGCAAAAGCGTGCGTCTTGCTCACTTGTCCCTGCAGGGCAAACAGGAAACTCAGCATCAGTTCTGAACAGAAGCGCATCGACGTGCTGATGTCACAGATGACTACGATCCTTGGCTTGCGGACCTTGTTGCGGAAGTGGATCTCCATGGGCACACCCTGATGTTTGAGGTTGGCGCGAATCGTGGCCTTGGGGTCGAGCTGCCCGCTTTTGGCGCGTTTCTGGCGCAATGCAATACGAGTCTTGAGGGCCGCGGCCAGGCGTTTCACTTCGCGTTGCAGGAGTTTCTTATCGGCATCTGATAAGGCATTAAAGGGACGGTTCATCAGATTGTCTATGTTTTCACCAGGAGGCTGTTCGCTCAGGTTTTCGGCGATGCGCTCGCCTGCGAACTGCCGGATCTGCTGTTCGAGGCCGGCCATGTTCTGGGCGATCTGTTCACGGATCTGCTCCATTCGTTCGCGGCTCATGCCCATCTGCTGGAGCTGTTCCATCAGCTCACGCAATGCTTCGCGGACCTCGGGGAACGCCAGGGCGCGCATCATCCGTTTTGCCATCCATTCCTGGTGACGGAGATCGTCTGTTTGATTCAGACCCACCATGCGGCCCAGCGCTTCCAACTCCTCCCGCGAGAGTTGTTCGCCGTTCATCAGGCGTTCCATCCGCTGACGGAGACTCTCGGTGAACTGGCGCATTGCCTCGGCGAACATCTGCGCTTCTTCGGGGGTCATATCATCGGTCGGATCGCCGCCCATCTGCGGCGGCATCCCTGAGCCGAAAAACAGTGGAAATAATTTGTCGAAGACGGGAAGGTCTTTTACGTCCTTGATCAAAGTCGTGCGCAGTGAGAGCCGGAAATGCTCGCGGTGCTGGATCCCCATCAAATCTACGGCCGAGAATGCTTCGGCAGACTCAGCCAATGACACGCGTACGCCGCTGGCGCGCAATGCTGCAATTAACTGTAAAATGCGGGTTTCCATATTCTATCTCCTCCGTCATTGCGAGGAGCGGAGCGACGAAGCAATCTCCTTTGTTCCGATAAGATTGCTTCGCCCACTCGGCGTTCGAGCCTCGGGTCTCGCAATGACGAACAAGTCAATTTCCAGAAAATCTCCCGAACTCATCCGTCCGGCCGCGGCCGGGTGGGGGAGCCATTAATTGGCGTTTGGCTTTTTGCAGGTCAGCTTCATGTTTTACCAATACAGACAACGTATCTTCCAACGTCTGCTTGTCCAAACTTTTGGCATTCAGCGCGACGAGGGCGTTGGCCCAATCGAGGGTTTCACTGATCGAAGGCGACTTGCGCATGTCGGCATTGCGCAGCTTCTGTACAAATTCAACCGCCTGTTGGGCCAGCTTTGGATTCAAGTCTGGAACCTTCAACCTCACAACCGCCAGTTCTTCCTGAACCGATGGGTAATCGATAAATAGATAGAGACAGCGACGCTTCAACGCTTCAGATAATTCGCGCGTGTTGTTAGACGTCAGCACGACAAACGGTTTATGTTTTGCAGTCAGAGTACCCAGTTCTGGCACCGAGACCTGGAAATCGCTGAGCACTTCCAATAGGAAGGCTTCGAACTCCGCATCGGCGCGGTCGATCTCGTCGATCAGCAGCACGGTGGGCTCATCGCACAGGATTGCCTTCAACAACGGACGCTGCAACAGGAAGCGATTCGAGAAGAAGACGTCTTCCTCGCCGGCCAGTTTATCCGCCGCTTCGGCGAGCGAATCCGCTTTACCGAGCGTATCGTTTAACTTGTCACGTAACAATTGTGTATACAGAAGCTGCTTGGAATATTCCCACTCGTACAGCGCTTTCGATTCATCCAGGCCTTCATAACACTGCAAGCGGATCAGATTGCGGCCGGTCGCCCCGGCGATGGCCTTTGCCAGTTCTGTTTTTCCCACGCCAGCAGGACCCTCGGTAAGAAGAGGTTTTTCCAATTTCTGAGCGAGAAACACGATCGTGGAGATTTCATCAGATGCGATGTATTTCTGCTCATTCAAAGCCGATTTCACCCGACCAGTAGACTCAAAAGGATTTTTCATTTATCACCTATAATCTCGATAGTATAACTGTTTTCGATACTTGCAAATGAGTTTGAAATGAGCGGGCAAATGTCTGATCAATCCCGCATCACGCTCTGAGGCATTGCTACTGAATAATACGATGGAAATACGCCGATGAGACGAATCTTTGAGTATTAGACCTACCATCAAGACGAAAATCTTACGGCGTGGATACGCCTATGCTATGATTGCCGAGTTCTTCCGCTTGTCTCATACGGTAGTAAACTTTTCAATTTGAATTGTAGTCTGAGATTCGAATTTCGAGTCTAACGAATTATGAGGCACCCCATAAACAGCCCAGGAACTGTACGATTCATGTCTATGAGACTCAAAGCGGACCTTATCCTTGTACTTGTTTCCATTATCTGGGGATCGGCATTCGTCGCTCAACGAGTTGCCGGACAACTCGGCAGCGTGTACCTGTTCAACGGAGCACGCTATCTGCTGGCGGCGCTGGTGGTTTTCCCTATAGCGTTCAAAGTAGGTCGGAGTGTCGCAGATCCCGCCGAAGGCGGGGCCACTCCCACTTATGATCAATATAAATGGATGTTCATCGCCGGTTTCCTTTTGTTCGCTGCCAGCGCCTTGCAACAGGCCGGTATGCTTTACACCAGCGCGGGCAATGCAGGTTTCATCACCAGCCTGTATGTGGTACTGGTTCCGATTGTACTGTTTCTCTTGTGGGGGGAACGGTTTCATTGGATGGCCGTGATCGCGGTCGTATTGGCCGGGGCGGGAGCCTTCCTGCTTTCGACGGGGGGGCGGTTCGAGGTCCAGAAGGGCGATGCGTTGGAGTTGGTCGGCGCGTTGTTCTGGACGTTCCATGTTATCGTCGTCGGCAAGTATGCATCTAGATTTGAGTCGATTTCATTCTCGGTGGGACAGCTTGCGGTATGCGGAATCCTGAATCTGGGCGTTGGATTCTTCGTCGAGCCGATGATGCCATTCAATGCATCCCTGCTGTTTGCCATTGCATACACCGCTTTTTTCTCTTTGGGGCTTTGCTACACACTTCAAATATGGGCCCAGAAACACACACCTCCCGCAGATGCGGCCTTGATCCTGAGTCTGGAATCGGTGTTCGCCGTTCTGGCTGGCCGGCTGTTATTGAACGAACGGCTGGCGGCAATTCAAGTGCTGGGTTGCGCTCTCATCTTCGTTGCAGTTCTGCTCTCGCAACTCAAGGAGTGGAGCCTTCGCGGTAAAATGGATCCTGATCATCTAATCGAGGGAAGATGAGCGCCAAAGTCATTTTAAATCCGTATTCGAATCGCTGGAACTCACAAAGACGCTGGCAGGATGCTGAAGCGGCGCTGAAAAACGCGGGCGTGGAGTTTGAGCTGGCCGTGTCTGAACGCAAAGGGCACATCGTGGAACTCGCGCAGGCGGCCGTCCGCAGCGGTTTTTCACCGATCATTGTGGCCGGTGGAGATGGCTCAGTGGGCGAAGCGGTCAACGGCTTGGCGCGAGCCGCCGCCTCTGAGACGGAACCGTTGGGTCCTCTGGGAATTCTGCCACTGGGTTCGGCAAATGATCTGGCATATGCACTGCATCTCCCCAAAGAACTCAACGAGGCAGCAAAGGTGATCGCCGGGGGAAAGATACGGGCCATGGATCTCGGCAAACTCAACGATCGTTATTTTGCAAACAACTCGGCCGGCGGGCTCGAACCCTATGTCACCACCAAGCACGAGAAGATTCAATGGATCAAAGGGATGGGACGTTATCTGGTCGGCGCGGTACAGGCTATCATGGATAAACCAGAATGGCAGGGGCATGTCAAATGGGACGATGGCGAGTACAATGGCAAGCTGTCGCTCATCTCGATCGGCAATGGGCGCAGGAGCGGCGGCTTCTTCATGACGCCTCATGCCGATCCCTTCGATGGAAAGTTGACCTTTGCCTATACCTATCGCAAAACGCGAATGGGAATGTTCGAGGCATTGCCAAAGGCATTCAATGAAGGCAAAGGAAACTACACCGAATTGGAAGGCATCTACGAACTTCACACGACACACCTCTCGATCCATCTCGATTCGCCTTCCCCTGCTCATACTGACGGCGAGCTGCTTCCGCAGTGGATTCAGGATTTTGAATATCGAATCCAACCAAAACGCCTTAATATCTTAATATAGGCAAGCGAGAGGACAAAAAAATAATCCGCTAATACTCACTAACACTTGCACCTCACGGCGTTCGGTGCAGGTGTCTACGCTAATCTATTCGGACCATTCGCGAAGATTAGCGTAGATTAGCGGACAAAGAACTTTTTAACTTGATTCATAAGGTACTATCATTCCTAAATGACCAGCGAACTCTCCTTCAAACCCCTCAAACGAAATTTATGGACTGACCTGGAAGAACTTTTTGGGTCGAACGGCGCGTGTGCCGGATGCTGGTGTATGTATTGGAAATTGCGTGGCAAAGAGTATGACGAAGCCAAAGGATCCGAAACGCGGCAGATGCACAAATCCATCGTTGACTCGGGCACAGTCACCGGGCTGTTGGCCTATCTTCATGGAGAGGTGGTGGGATGGGTGGCGGTCGAGCCGCGTTCTTCGTATCCCAAGCTGGACCATTCGCGCGCCCTCAAGCCAGTGGACGATCAACCCGTCTGGTCGGTGACTTGTTTTTTTGTGGCGAAGAAGTATCGCCGAAAGGGAATTACAGTAGAGTTGTTGAAAGCTGCGGTGGAACACGTGCGAGGTCAGGGCGGCAGGATCGTGGAAGGCTATCCCGTACATACAAAGCAGGATATGCCAGCTCCGTTCATCTATACGGGAACGGCATCCGCCTTTCAGCAGGCCGGGTTTCAGGAAGTTGCGCGTCATACGGCGACGCGTCCCATATTTCGATTCGTGATTTCATAATATATGGCCTTTCGTGACATACGCAAATCTCGGAAGTGGCTAAGCGCGGAGGAGATTCGCGTGATTGTTGCCCTGGTCGTTCTTCTTGCCGCGCTGCTGGCAGCAAGCATCTATTCGGCGCGCGTTCTTCCCGGTGGCGAGTGGCTGTACCAGCGTTGGAGCGGCGCCCGTGCCTTTCTGGGAAGTGGTAATGTTACTTCGCCGGATGATATGTATGGTACAGCACTTGCGCAGGACGTTCAACAGATCGTCTATGGGCGGAATGCTTTTGCAGACGAGTATCGCTATGTGTTGAACGATCCGTTTTATATTGTGATTTTCTATGTGCCGCTCGTGATCTTGCCGAATATTATCAACGGGCTTTTTGGCACCGAGGTCGGCTTCGACATTGTGCGCGGCCTGTGGATGCTTCTTTCTGCCATTGCACTGGTATTTGCCGTCCTGTCCTCGTTCCGGCTGGCTGAATGGGAGCCGCCGCGCGGGTTGTTCCTGATCCTCATGGGATTCGGCCTCTTCAGCCTTTTCAGTCTTATGGCCTGGGTCACCGCCTCGCCGGCCATTTTTCTCACGCTGCTGTATCTTTCGATCCTGCTGGCGCTGCGTTCCTTTTCCGATGAGCTTGCTGGCGGATTACTCCTGCTTGTTGCCTATCAATGGGAGGTCAGCGCATTGTTCTTTCTGTTCATTCTGATCTTTGTCGTCGCGAATCGGCGTTGGGGGGTGTTGGCGGGCTTTGGAATGTCGCTCCTGGTTTTGTTGATCGTTTCCTTCCTTGTGTATCCGGGTTGGGGACTGCCCTATACTCGGGCGGTCATCTCGAATCTACTACAAGGCAGCCGTTTGAACATCGGTTCCATCCTGGCAGGATGGTTTCCTGAGATCCAATTCTCACTTGGCGGCCTCGTTTCTGTGTTCGCGGTCGGGATCGTGGTCATCGAATCGATCGGCGCGGTCCAGGCGCCTTTTCGCCGCGTGATGTGGACGGCTTGCCTCGCGCTGGCAGCAACGCCGCTGGCCGGGCTGGCGATCTTTCCGTCTAATCTTGTTGCCTTGTTTCCCTCGTTGATTCTTGTGGTGGCGCTGGTCTGGGAACGCTGGATGCGAAGACGATTCCTGGCAGCATCACTTATCATAATTGTTGCTTTGGCTGTTCCGTTTGCCCTTTATCTACAAACGGTTATCGTTTATGCTCCCCTGTACACACAAATTCTCTCGGTGCTTCCGCCTGTCGGGACGATCCTTGCCTTGTACTGGATGCGCTGGTGGGTCGTGCATTCGCCTCGTACCTGGGCAGATCAAATTAATTATCGCAAATGAACTGGCGACACTACACCATTCTTTTCATCATAGGTCTTCTCGTCCCGTTTGGGGTCTCGCGCTTCCAAACGATGCCCGGTTACATGGATGCCGATTACTATTTTGCGGGCGGCATTCAACTGGCAGAGGGGAAAGGTTTTACCGAACCCTATCTCTGGAATTATTTGGATGATCCGCAGGGTTTGCCCCATCCATCTCACACGTATTGGATGCCTCTTGCCTCGATCGTATCCGCGATCGGGATGTGGCTCACCGGTCAATCGACGTACGCGGCCGGAACGGCCGCGTTCATTCTCCTTTCAGCCTGCATCCCGTTATGGACAGCTTCGCTGGCCTATAGCGTGTCCCGCCAAACGCGGCTCGCGATGGTCTCCGGTTTGCTGGCGATCTTCCCACTGTACTACGCTCCTTTTATGCCGGTACCCGATAACTACGCGTTGTATATGGCCTTCGGGAGTATCTTCCTGCTGCTCGCGCCGCGCCGCGAAAAATGGATTCCAGTTGCGCTTGGTGCATTAGCTGGTCTGTTAACTCTTGCGCGAAGCGATGGTCTGCTCTGGCTCGGCCTCGCCGGACTCACTGTCATCTGGAAAAGCCCCCTCCCCCTATGGGGGAGGGCTGGGGTGAGGGAGAAAGTCCGTGACATTCTTATTGCCGGTTCCCTTACTCTCCTGGGCTATCTCCTCATCATGGGCGCTTGGCATGCACGGAGCCTCAATCTATTCGACTCATTCATGACTCCCGGTGGCGGACGCCTGCTCTGGCTGGAGAACTACAACCAGACATTTATTTATCCACCTGAGGATCTTTCCCGTGAAGGTTTCATCCAGGCTGGCTGGGCTGCTGCCTGGCAAGATCGTCTGATGGCCTTCAATGCGAACTTCGGTAACGCATTTGCGGCACAAGGTGGGATATTTCTATTTCCCTTCATTCTGATTGGGTTGTGGACTCTACGAAACGATCTGCGGACCAGGATCGCCGTTGTTGGTTGGTTGATCCTCTTTGTGGTCATGACCGTGATCTTCCCATTCGCAGGTTCACGCGGCAGCTTCTTCCACGCGGGCGCAGCATTCCAACCATATTGGTGGGTCGTTGCGCCCATCGGCCTGGACTTAGTTATTCAATGGGTGCAAAACCGCGGTCTATTAAAAGACGAGAACGCGCCATTATTTTTTCAGGTGATCCTGGTCCTGCTGGCGATCATCATGACAGGCTATCTCATTCACTTCCGTGTCATTGCCAGCGGCTGGGCACAGGACGATGTCATTTACCCTCAAGTGGAAGAAAAGCTGATCGAAAACGGGATCAGCGCCGGCGACGTTGTGATCGTCCGCAATCCACCGGGATACTTCCTCGCTTCGGGGCGTGGCTCTGTTTCGCTGCCATTTGGCGACGAGTCCACGATCCTTGCGGTGGCAGAAAAGTTTGGCGCACGCTATCTCATCCTCGAAAAGGATGGTACCTTCGATTCGATTCAAGACTTGTACGACCAGCCTGAGAACAATCCTTCATTCAATTATCTGGGAGAGGTCGACGGTGCGCGACTCTACGAAATCGAATTGGCGAATTGACGCGCGTATCATCATCGCGTTTGCTGCTTTGATCGCAGTGTCGTTCTATATACTTGTGAGCGCACTGATCTTTCGCGTGGGCTTCCCGCTCGACGATGCCTGGATCCACTTCACGTATGCGCGCAATTTTGCAGAACATGGGGAATGGGCGTTTCGTTTGGGCGAAGCATCCGCAGCATCCACCGCGCCACTCTGGACCTTCTTCTTAAGCATCGGATTCTTCCTCAAGCTCGCGCCATACATTTGGACGTTCTTTCTGGGTTGGGTGATTCTGACATTACTGGGAGTCCATGCAGAAGACGCCGCGCAAAGATTGATCAATACCTATCGACCGCGCATTCCGTGGGTGGGACTTTTCTTTGTGACCGCCTGGCATCTGACATGGTCCGCCGTTTCGGGGATGGAAACTCTGCTGCACGGATACATCATCCTCATCGTTTTATCGATGCTTATCAGCAGATCGCGTCTTTATCTGGGGCTCGGCCTGCTGGCCGGGCTCAGTGTTTGGGTGCGCCCCGACGGTCTGACTCTGCTCGGCCCGATCGTGTTCAGCGCGCTGCTTGTTGAGAAAAGCAGCAAGCAGCGACTGGAAGCTCTCTTCAAAATACTGCTCGGGTTTGGAGCATTGTTCGGTCCTTATTTGCTGCTCAATCTGGCGCTTTCGGGCAACCCCCTGCCAAATACGTTTTATGCAAAACAGGCAGAGTATCAGGAGTTCTGGTTGTCACAGCCATTCTCAGCCCGCATTGGAGATTACCTCACTCCGATGATCGCCAGCCCGTTCATTGTATTGATCCCTGGTGTGGTGTTGTGGCTGAACAAAATGATTCGCACGCGCAACTGGGGCGCAATCGCTGGGGTGATCTGGTTCCTGGGTTATATTGCGATCTATTTCATGCGTCTGCCTGCCTATCAGCATGGACGATACATCATTCCGGCATTGCCAATCTTATACTTGTGGGGAATGCTCGGAATGATCGAGTTTGTAACCTCTAGGACATCGAATCGGCGAGTGGTGTTGCTGTGGAGTACTTTACTGGGCACGCTATGTCTGCTGTTTAGCTATGTTGCGGCGCGTCAAAATGCCTATGATGTATATTGGATCGAAACCGAAATGGTCGGAACCGCTGAATGGGTGCGGGAACACATCCCACCGGGCGCGCTGCTGGCTGTCCATGACATTGGTGCGTTGGGCTATTATGTCCCAAATCCGATGATCGACCTGGCTGGACTCATCACACCAGATGTAGTGCCGTTCATTCGGAACTCGGCCGGGCTTACCGACTATCTCAATGCTCAATCAGCTGATTACCTGATTGTATTCCCAGGGCAATATCCGGCCCTTGTTGCCGATAAAGAATCCTTATTCTCAAGCGGTTCGCGCTTCACTTTGTTGAATTTTGAAGATCACATACAGGTGTACTCATGGAAATAATAACTGACATGAAGATGAAACATCGTACGAATTCGGAAAATTGCCCGCCTTTCGCTACTGTGCTATACTCAATTGCAGACCGCCGCACGCCTTTGGCGTCAGTAAACTCGAATTTTGAAGCTCAGCCTGCAATGGGTTCAAACGGCTAACTTTCGCATGTAGGATATGCGTTATACAGGCGGTACATACTTTCATGAATACAGGCCAAGGATGAATGAGATAACACTGATAATCGCGGACGACCACCCTCTGTTTCGACAGGGCGTTGTTGATACCCTGGCTCTTGAGAAGGATTTTCGAATTGTCGCGCAGGCCGCGAATGGCGATGATGCCATTGAGATGATCCGCAGCCTCAAGCCAAAAGTGGCCGTACTGGATGTTAACATGCCAGGCATGAACGGCCAGCAGGTGACTCATCAGGTTACTTCTGAGCATTTGCCAACCCGCGTCGTCCTGCTCACCGGCTACGATGACATCGAACAGGCCATTCATGCGGTTCTGGCGGGCGCCTACGGGTATTGCGCCAAGGAAATCAGCCCCGATGTGCTCGCGCAAACAGTGCGCGCCGTCGCTGATGGCAAATATGCTGTGGCGGGGCACATCTTCAACCGCCGCGAACTCGATCACTGGATCGATGAACAGATGGATGGCGCCCGGCGTTCCTACAGCGAACCAGGCTCACCGTTCCATCCTCTTTCCGAGCGGGAAATGGAAGTCTTATCCTGCGTCGTGCGCGGGATGAGTAATAAGGAAATTGCCAGCCTGCTGGGGATTAGTCATCAAACTGTCAAGAATCATGTCACGTCTATCCTGCGGAAGTTTGGGGTGGAGGATCGAACGCAGGCCGTAGTGTATGCCTTGAAACGCGGGTGGGTTAAATTACAGAGTGGTCAGCTGAAAAATCAGGAGTAATGGTATGACGATGGATCTCATTTCATCCGGTAGCAACGGATTAGACCTGCAAGCAGAGTTGGATGAAACCGATAAGGCCTTACGCGAGATTACATTAATGATCGAGCAGAGTCAGGGAGAGGTGGCAAAACTTTCTCAGCGGAATGCAGCCATTACTTCACACCTGCAGCAAGTCCAAAATCAACTCGATAAGATGCCGCCGCAGGAAATCCGCGGCGCCTATGATTCGGCGCTCGATGCACAGCAACGATTGCTTGTCATGCGCGGTCAACTGGAAAAGCTCCAGAATGAAAAAACGCACCTGGAGCGCTTCAAGGCTACATTGGCGATGGCGCGCGATATGCGCAGCACGCCGTCCGCTGCTCCCTCCACATCCAGTTTGAGCGGCAGGAATCCTCTGACCAGTGTGGAGATGCTGGTCAACGCACAGGAGACTGAACGGCAGCGGTTGTCGCGTCAGATCCATGACGGACCGGCACAGGCATTGTCGAATTTCATACTCCAGACGGAGATCGCCATGCGGCTGATGGATGTCGATACGGCGCAGGCTCGCGAGGAACTGAATAACCTGAAGACATCGGCCATGGGCACGTTTCAAAAGGTCCGCAATTTCATCTTCGAACTTCGCCCGATGATGCTCGATGACCTGGGGCTGGTACATACCGTCCGGCGCTATTGCGATGTGTTCAAGGAACAAGCCGGCCTGGACATCAATGTGACAGTGACGGGAAACGAACGTCGGCTCGAGCCGTACCTGGAGGTCATGTTATTCCGCGCCATACAGGAAGTATTAGGCAACGCCGCCCGCCATAGCCAGGCGACGTTAGTGAAGGTGAACCTCGATATGGGTGAAGACCGCGTCCGCGTAAGTGTGGATGATAACGGCCGCGGCTTTGACCCAGAGTCCCTCGAACAAAGTAACAGCCTCGGGCTTAAATTGATCCGGGAACGTTCAGAAATGCTTGGTGGTGTTTTTGAAGTGGATAGCACGCCCGGTAAAGGCACGCGCATCAATTTTGCAGTTCCAGCCCGATCGTAGTCCGTTCAGGTGATTGCATTCCTGTTAAGTAAAAATGACAGGATTGCAAGTCCATAGGACTTGTTGGCGCTTGCATGATTTCGAGGTTTCGGTAAAATAAGAGCAATCCGAGGATGGACCTCGGGAAGAAAACAAATCTTTAGCAAGAAAGGAATTACATCATGTTATTCGCTCCCAAGGAAAAAGGCCAAGGTTTGGTCGAGTACGCAATCATCCTCGCTCTTGTCGCTATCGTCGTGATTGCAGTCATGCGTTTGCTCGGACCCAAAATCGGCAATACCTTCAGCACCATCGCAAGTTCCCTGCCGTAATATCCGCCAATTGTCTCTTAATCAGGACTCTGTCTTCGGACAGAGTCCTACTTTTTTATCATTTTGTTATTATGGGTTTTTGGTTAATATTGTATAATGCTTGTAACCAGGTTCCTGCCAAAAGGCGGCAGAGTCGTAAGAGAGGAGAATTAGTCTATGCGTCGCGGAAGAATACTCATATTCCTTGTATTAATTGTCGTGGTTGGTTTGGGATTGCTCGCTCTGGCCTGGACCCAATTTGGCAATCTCGGCGTAACACCCCAGGCAACACCGGCAGTTCTTACAGAGGTATTTTATGCAGCGCAAAATATACCTCAGGGTACAGAGATTACTGTGGAAATGCTAGGCAAGTTTTCCATCCCACCTGAAAATGTGGCTGAAGTGATGTTCACAGCGAGTGAACAAGATGCCCTGGTGGGTCAGACAGCGCGTTTTTCATTAGAGCAGGGAACCTTGATCACGTCCTCCATGGTTGGCACAGGTCCGGTTGAAATTTCTGGTCCGACATGGGCCGTCCAAATTCCCGCCGGTATGGTAGCGGCGACGATTCCCACAAATCGGCTGGCGTTGGTTGGCTATGGGGTTGGTGACGGTGCGCACGTAAATGTCAATGCCTGTATGCTTTTTGTGGATGTCGACCCGGCATTTCAGACCATTCTCCCCAATTACACGTCAGTGCTGACCGGAACAGGTTTTCAGGAAGCGGGGGCAATACTGACAGTTTCGGCGACGACCATTGAACTTCCATCTCGCCAGGGGCGTGTCGAACTCGACCCCACCCTGCAGCAGCCTTTTTATGCCGTCCCCTCCGAAGCACAGAGACCTCGTCTGGTTTGTCAGATGATATTACAAGATGTAGTCGTAATGAAATTGGGCAATTTTAGCGCCCAGGCTCCTGCGCCTGATCCGAATGCGACTCCTTCTGCCGCACAGGCGCAACAGGCAGCAGCGCAGGCCACGCCGGATATTGTGACGTTGATGGTCAACCCACAGGATTCCATTTCGTTGAATTACTTCGTCTACACGGGTGCCATATTGAGTATGACCCTGCGAAATCCGAATGACACTTCGAGATTTGCCGCTGAGTCTGCAACGCTCACAAGCCTGTTAACACAATACAACATTTCGCTCCCGTCGAAACTTCCATACGCGGTCGAGCCGCGCATCACTGTGCTCACACCGCCGGCGCTGCCGAATGATCCGGCGGCTCAGCCTCAGCAATAGCACCATCGCACCACTACTTTATTGAATTGAGGTCCAAAAAAAAGCATGGCATCTGGAGATAAGATCCGAGTCATTATCGTTGATGATGTTTCCGAAACCAGGGAAAATGTGCGGAAATTGCTTCAGTTCGAGTCTGACGTGGAAGTCATTGGAGCGGCACGTACAGGCAAGGAAGCGGTTCAATTATCGCAGGAGTTGAACCCTGATGTAGTCCTCATGGACATCAATATGCCCGACATGGACGGGATTATGGCCACAGAGGCCATCCGCTCCAAACAGCCTTCGGTACAAATCGTCATCCTCTCCGTTCAGAGCGATCAGAATTATATGCGCAGGGCGATGCTGGCCGGCGCGCGCGATTTTCTAACCAAACCTCCGATGGGTGATGAGCTGATCTCAGCGATCCGTCGCGCAGGGGTGATCGCTCAGTCAGAACGCTCGAAGAGTACGCCCGTTCAGGCCGCCCCGGCATTGGGGAACAACGTCATGCCGCATGGATTTGCCATGCCGAAAGGGAAAATTGTAACGGTATACAGCCCCAAGGGCGGAACTGGCTGTACCACGATCGCTGTGAACCTGGCCCTGACCCTGCACAATGACGATACCCGCGTTGCCCTGGTGGATGGAAATCTACAATTTGGCGATGTGGCCGTATTTATCAATGAGCAGGGAAAGAACACGATCGTCGATCTCACCCCGCGCGCTGATGAGTTGGACCCTGAGATCGTCGAAGAGGTGATGCTCAAACATGCCGCATCTGGCCTGCATATCCTGGCGGCCCCGAACAAACCCGAAAATGCAGAAAGGGTGACCAGCACTCAGTTTTCTGCCGTGCTGGAATACCTGCGCCAAATGTATGCTTACGTAGTCGTAGATACGGCTTCATTGCTCACCGATGTTACCTTGTCTGCGATCGACGTAAGCGATCTGCTGGTGCTGATCACAACGCAGGATATTCCCTCCATCAAGAATTGCCGCCTGTTCCTGGACCTTTCTCAAACCCTTGGAATGGAGCGTGAGCGCGTCCTGTTCATCATGAATCGATATGACAAACGGATCAATATCACGCCGGAGCGCGTGGCTGAGAATTTGAAGCAGGAGGTTACCTCGGTCATTCCGTTGGACGAGGCAACTGTAATGAAAGCAGTAAATCGTGGAGTCCCGTTCGTGCTGGAGAGCAAGAATCAACCGGCATCTCGCGGAATTTTCTCCCTTGCAGAGCAGGTACGTGCACGGATTTCGGCGCAGGAATCGGCGGCTGAATCCAATCGATCCAGTGCACGAAGATAATGTTTAGTTGTACTCTTGTGGATCGGAAGTCGAGGAAAGATGTCTCTTCTAAAACGAATTGAACAAGGTCAAGGTGGGGGTTCGTCGAATCAGACGCCGCCTGACAATCAAGGTGGGGAAGGTTCACGCCTGTCCTCCCTGCAGTCACGGCGTGTCAATGCTCCCATCACTTCACCACAGGCAGGCTCTTACTTCGATCTAAAAACGCGTGTGCAGAACAAGTTGCTCTCAGAGTTGGATCCGTCGATGGATATTACCCGGACGGATGATGTGCGTCGTACCATTCAGGATCTGTTCGAGCAAATCCTTGCGGAAGAGAATATCGTCCTCTCCCGACCGGAGCGTGCGCGACTCTTCGAACAGATCGCTGCGGAGATCCTGGGCTTCGGTCCGTTACAGCCACTGCTTGAAGATGATACGATCACCGAAATCATGGTGAACGGCCCCAAGAACGTATATGTGGAGCGCAAAGGCAAGCTGCATCGTGTCCCGGTCACCTTCGAGAGCAATGACCATGTGATGAGAATTATCGATCGTATCGTGGCTCCGCTGGGCCGCCGCATTGACGAGTCCAGCCCGTATGTGGATGCCCGCTTGCAGGACGGCTCGCGTGTGAACGCGGTCATTCCTCCGATTTCATTGGTGGGACCCACCCTGACGATCCGTAAGTTTTCCAGGAATCCGATCACTGTCGAGCAATTGATCCAGTTCGGATCCGTCAGCCCCGAGTCCATCCAGTTCCTGAAAGCATGTGTGGAGTCGCGTCTGAACATTCTGATTTCCGGCGGTACCGGCTCTGGCAAAACGACTCTTTTGAATGTGATGTCCAGTTTCATTCCTGGCGATGAACGGATTATCACGATCGAAAACGCTGCCGAGTTGCAGCTTCGCCAGGAACATGTGGTGACGCTCGAGTCTCGCCCACCCAATATTGAAGGCCGCGGCGAGATCACCATCCGTGATCTGGTCATTAACTCCCTGCGTATGCGCCCTGAGCGGATCATTGTCGGAGAATGCCGCGGTGGCGAAACCCTCGACATGCTTCAGGCCATGAACACCGGCCATGATGGCTCCATGACGACCGCCCACGCGAACAGTCCAAGAGATGCCATCTCACGTGTGGAAACCATGTGTCTGATGGCCGGCATGGATCTGCCGGTGCGGGCCATTCGCGAGCAGGTATCCAGCGCTATAGACCTGATCTGTCAACAGGAACGCATGCGCGACGGTACACGTAAAGTGACCTGTATTACTGAAATCAGCGGCATGGAAGGCGATGTGATCACCATGACCGATATCTTTGTGTTTGAGCAGACCGGAACTGAGAACGGTAAGATCATCGGTCGATTGCGACCTACGGGATTGCGTCCTAAATTTATGGAGAAGATAGAAACCGCGGGAATCAACCTTCCTCCGTCGATTTTTGGTATCGGTGATCGACGCCGCTATTAATCAAAGGAATTGACAGGAAGCCGTATGAGTATATTAATATTATTCGGCGGGGGTGTCCTACTTCTGATCCTCTTGATCGTCGGAGTGGTGGTGACTGTCGCGAGCGAGCGGTCATTGGTGGAAGAGCGCCTGGGGCGTTATCTTGACGATGAGAAACGTGATGGGGGCGAAACAGACAGTGGGGGCAGCATGGCCACCGAATGGCTCAATCGGCGGGTGGCGAGTTCCTCGATGGGTGACCGTGTTTCGCGGGAACTTGCGCGGGCAGATCTAAAGTTCAAGGTTGCCGAGTATTTCGCCCTCGTATTTATCGCCACCTTTGTAACAGCACTCGTGGCGTACCTAATTCAGCCCCATATTGCCTCCGCAGTGATCGGTGGTGTAATCGGCTTTTTTGCCCCACGCTTCTACGTAAAACGGCAACAGACGGTTCGGTTGTACAAGTTTAACGATCAATTGGCCGACATGCTTAACCTGATGGTGAATGGCTTGCGCGCCGGGTATTCAACAATGCAGGCTCTTGAAGCTGTCAGCCGGGAGTTACCAACACCGATCAGCGATGAGTTTCGCCGGGTGGTGCAGGAAATGCAGATCGGTATCCCCATGGAGAGTGCCCTGGAAAACCTTTTGAGGCGCATTCCCAGTGACGACCTTGATTTTGTCGTGACGGCCATCAACGTGCAGCGCGAAGTGGGTGGTAACCTTTCCGAGATCCTGGACACGATCTCGTTCACGATTCGTGAGCGCGTGCGTATCAAGGGTGAAATTCGCGTGATGACAGCAAGCGTGCGGACCTCTGGTGCGGTACTGTCATTGATTCCTGTATTCCTCAGCATTGCGCTCTGGTTTGTAAGCCCGGAATACATCGGCAGCTTCTTCTCTCGCGGTCCACTGTGTGGATGGCTGGCCGTGGGAACGATCGTCGGCATGATTGCTTCCGGTTACTTCGTGATGATGAAGATTGCGGATATTGAGGTGTAAGATGACAGGGTTAATCATATTTGGCGTTATCGTCTTTATTGGGGCAGTCATAATCATCATCTTTAGTTTGCGGCAAAATGCCCAGGCCGATGATATAGATCCGTTACAGGCCCGCCTGGGTGAGTATCTACAACGCGGTGATGAGGTCAAATCTCTGGAAGAGATCGAGCTTTCGCAGCCCTTTGCCGAACGCGTCCTGGTTCCCATGGTGCGTCGTATCGGCGAGTTCTCTGCAAGATTTACACCGCAGAAAGCTATCCAGGATACCGCCCGCAGGATGGAGTTGGCAGGGAATCCATGGCCAATTGATGCGGCTACATTTGTAGCCATTCGCTTCATCCTGGCGGTCGTGTTTGGAGGGTTCCTGACGGCTGTGGTCTTGATCTCACCGGCGTCCAACCCGAATGATAATTTTATGTATATCGGTGGGGCCACGTTCGGCGGGTTCTTCCTACCGCACCTGCTGCTCAGCAGCAAGATTTCCAGACGGCAGACGGAGATCCGTAAAGCCATGCCTGACGCTCTCGATCTGCTGACCGTCTGCGTGGAGGCAGGACTGGGCTTCGATGCCGCCATGTCGAAGGTCGCTGAAAAATGGGAGAATGAGCTTTCGCTGGCGTTTACTCGCGCGATCCGTGAGGTCCAGTTGGGCAAGATACGCCGCGATGCATTGCGAGATATGGCCGACCGCCTTGGCATTCCCGAAATGACGAGTTTTGTTGCTGCGATCATCCAGAGCGAACAATTGGGTGTGAGCATGGCAAAAGTTCTGCGCATTCAATCTGATCAGATGCGCATGAAGCGGCGTCAGCGGGCGGAGGAAGAGGCCCACAAGGCTCCGGTCAAGATGCTGATCCCGATGGCGTTGTTGATCTTCCCGTCCATTATGATCATCATCCTAACGCCGGCTGCCATCCAAATTATGGAGAATCTCGGTTAGGTAGCGAACAATACCCTCCGTGAACAAAATACCCTGGTCGTATCGCTTGAATCGATGGACCTGGAGCGGGTTGGATTTGCTCTTCCCGCCGAATTGTGGTGGGTGTGGAAAAGTAGGGTGGCGATGGTGTCCAGACTGCCAGGAGCGTGTTCCGCGCATCGTGCACCCGTTCTGCGAACGATGTGGAATTCCCATCGCCAAGCCCGGTTTTTGTGATAAGTGTACAACAAACCCGCCTGACTATCGCATGATGCGGTCGTGGGCAGTTTTTGATTCTCCCATTCAGGACGGGCTGCATGCCATGAAATATCGCGGCAATACTGCGTTTGGCGAAGCGCTGGCGGCGCACATGGCAGATTATGTTCGATCGCTGCAATGGGACATCGATCTGGTGATCCCGATACCTCTTGGAAAAAAACGCCTCCAGGAGAGGGGCTACAACCAGGTGGCGCTGTTCGCGCAACCTCTGGCGTATGCGTTAGAGTGGGGCTATGCACCGCGTGCGCTGTGGAAGGCGCGCGAGACGCGCACGCAGGTGGGCCTGAATATTTCTCAGCGCAGGGAAAATGTGGATCAGGCCTATCAGGCCGACGCTGCGATCGTTAGGCGGAAATCCGTCCTGTTGATGGACGATGTCGCCACGACCGGTTCGACAGTTTCTGCCTCGACCACGGCTTTACTGGATGCAGAGGCACGCGATGTGTATGTGCTGACGATCGCACGTGCGCTCTCCCATCACGACCTAACTCGTGTTTGACAACATCCCGACGGGATCGTTGAAACTCAATTCAGGAGGCTCCTATGACCGAAAAGATCGATATCGTAACACGCAATATGAGATTGACGGACAACGTAAAGGAGTACATTGAAAAGAAAGCGGCCAAACTTGAACGCCACCTCCAGGAGATTGATGAAATTCGGGTGGAGGTGTCACATGCCAAAACGGCGCGCAATGCCACCGATCGGCAGGTGGCGCAGATCACCGTTCATGGAAAAGGTTTTATCCTGCGCACCGAAGAACGAGCAGATGATATCCACGCGGCATTCGACACAGCACTCGACAAGATGATGCGGCAGGTGGAACGTTACAAAGGCAAGCACTATCATGGACGCGGCGACGGCCGCAGCGCTGCGGAAGTCGTTGAAGAGGATGTGCCCGTCGACGAGGAAACCGGCCAACTGCTGCCCATGATCGGGCGCCGCAAAAAGTTTATTGTGCTGCCGATGAATGAAGATGAAGCGATCGAGCAGATGCGTCTGCTGGGGCACGACAATTTTTTCATCTTTTTCAATGCGGAACAAAACTCGATTCAGATCCTCTATCGCCGCCGCAATGGAACGTATGGTTTGATTGAGCCGGTGGTTGGCTAAACGGTCCTTCAATGCATCCAGGAGCGCAAATGGAATTCGACGATGACAGCGATGAGCAATTGCCCAATCCCGCACAGATCGACATCGAGTCCACGAAGGTATTGATTGCAGAATTGCTCAAAGCAGTTGGTGAAGACCCGCAACGCGAAGGACTCAGGAACACGCCAGACCGCGTGGCTCGAATGTATACCGAGTTGCTGAGTGGTTACAACACAGATCCTGAAAAGATCATCAACGGTGCGCTGTTCAACATCAGCTATGATGAAATGGTGCTCGTGCGCGATATCGAGTTTTACAGTCTATGTGAACATCACATGCTTCCGTTCCTGGGACGCGCTCATGTGGCCTACCTTCCTGCGGGCAAGGTGATCGGTCTTTCGAAGATCCCGCGCATTGTGGATATGTATGCACGCCGACTGCAGGTGCAGGAACGCATGACGCGCCAGATCGCCGACCTGATCCAGACCACGCTCGAACCACAGGGCGTTGCTGTGGTTGTAGAGGGGATGCACTTGTGCGCGATGATGCGCGGTGTCAAAAAGCATGACGCCCGCATGACGACCTCTGCCATGCATGGAGCCTTTCGCCGCAACGTAGCCACGCGCCAGGAATTTCTGGCCAACATCTCGCGCGGCAGCAAACCGCTTCAAATCTAAGCCGCGGGGCTGCTCCCGTTAAATGGACTCAAGACATCCCGGCGCGCCTCCATCCAGAATCCACTGTGGAGGCGCGTTGCTGTTTCTGCAACCGTTTCGTTCTGGACCGGATTTCGGAAATGGGGATGGATCTCTGCCAGAGGAATGACGACAAATGCCTGTTCCCAATATTTATCATCGCAGGATCGTTCGTCGAACACGACGATGTCGATGTCGATAGGACGTGGTGCGAATCGATTCTCGGTTCGCTTGCGGCCGAGTTGTGCTTCGATGGGGAGGAGCACCCGTGCCTTTAGCGCGTCCTGCTCCAAAGGCGTCACGAATAAAATACACGCGTTTAGATAGTTCGGCCCTTCTGCGCCCACTGATTCTGATTCCCAGGCACTCGATATTTTTTCGACTCGCCCGAGTTTGTGCAGCAGTTCAAGCGCCCTGACCAGATTCACCTCAGGCTCGATGTTGGAACCCAGACTCAGGTAGGCCCCATGCAGCTCATTCATCTCTGCTTCGTTCGATCTCCACGCCCACCGACTCTGCAAAACGGACCGCGCCGGGCTTTTCCACCCGCACGATCACACCCTGGACTCCTTTTTCTTCCAGGCAAAGTTTTGCCAGGTCATTTGCCAGGGCTTCCACCGTGAGCCTGTTTACACTTTCTGCGTGCGCGAGGACCTTTTTGCTCATCGTGCTGTAATTGATGCAATCGTCCAGGTGATCGGTTTCAGCGGCCCGCCGCGTATCGGTGAACATGGTGATATTGATGAGAATGTTCTGGGCGCGTTTGCGTTCCCAATCGTTGACGCCGATAATGCCGCGGGCGAGTAAATTCTTGATGATGACCTTATCCATAATTTGCAGTCCTTTGATCTTGCGTGTAGCCATGAAACACAGGGGCATGATGTAATTCATGTCAGGTAAACTGTTTTAGACCAAATGTCTCCCACCGTCGAGGTGCATGATCTCACCAGTCATGTATGCCGGACAATTGAGCAGGAACTGCAATGCTTCCTGCACTTCGCTTTCTTCTGCCCATCTTTGCGCGGGGACGTTTTTGATGATGTCAGGATTCGCCTTCTGATCTGCTGGTGGGAGAATTGCACCCAGCGCCAGTCCGTTGACAACGACCTTGGGTGCCAGCGCGACCGCTAGTGATTTTGTGAGCGATGCCAGCGCGGCTTTGCTGATCGTGTACGGGAAGTGATCTTTCCCGGGCCGCATTGCCCGCCAATCCAGGATATTGACGATGTGTGCGGCGTCCGGCGCCTGTCGAGCGAATGCCTGGCTCAACAGGAACGGCGCGGTCAGGTTGATCTGCAGGTGGCGCTGCCAGTCGTCGATGGTGGTTGTTTCCAGCATGAGAGGCTCGAATATCGCCGCGCTGTTAACGAGTCCATGCAGCGGCGTGGAGCGGTTGATTGACGGGATCAGGCCTTCGGCTTCGCGTGAATCGCCGAGGTCCGCTTTGAAGATCCAAGCGCGTCGACCGAATCCTTCGATTTCAGCGCGCAGCAATTCTGCCTCCTCATCCGAATGACCGTGGTGAATCACGACGTCAGCTCCAGCACCTGCACATGCCAACGCAAATATTCGTCCTACGCGGCGCGCGGCGCCAGTGACCAGAATTACTTTGCCTTTCAACGATTCATCCATCTCATGAAAATTTTATCATTCTGTGCGGAAGAGTAGTGGAGTGCAATTGTCCCATTCTTGACTTCATTTTTTGGAAGTGATAATATGACTATGTAACAGAATGTAACGAACAATGTCATGTTCTACAATAGACCTCTTGCATAAGTATATGAAAATGCCCATTAACTCCCTTTTGAACCA
>CAZBAX010000075.1:0-21817 GCA_964489725.1 uncultured Anaerolinea sp.
TGGTTGTGGGATTGCTTGTCCCCGAAGCGACGCCGCTCATTTCGATGCTCATGCTTGGTAATCTTCTCAAGGCATCTGGCGTTGTGGATCGTTTGAGCAAAGCGGCACAGAATGAGATCATCAACATTGCCACGCTATTCCTCGGTCTGGCAATCGGCTCCACCATGGACGCGGCCAGCTTTCTCAACCTGGCCACCATCAAGATCATGGGGCTGGGCCTGCTGGCGTTCGCATTGGACACGGTGGCCGGTCTGCTGTTTGGTAAGCTGATGGCTGTGATGAGCGGCTACAAGATCAATCCATTGATCGGCGCGGCGGGTATTTCTGCATTCCCGATGGCGGGGCGTCTCGTGGCGAAAATGGCCAATGATGAAGATAACGATAACTTCATCCTGATGCATGCGATGGGCGCCAATACGGCCGGGCAACTGGGCAGCGTGATCGCTGGTGGCATTCTGTTGTCGATCGTGAGTAAGTTAATCTAGGGAGTCGCGCTGAGCGGAGCCGGAGGCGCAGACGAAGCGCGAGAAATCAAACGTCTGTAAAGAAATTTTCTTCCACGCTCTTCCAGGGCTCGTCATTCAATTTCATATACTTCGTCAACAGCGGATGGACCTTGCTGATCTCATCATACATGCGTTGCGCCACTCGGCGAATGGAAAAATGTGCATTCGCGGCGGAACGCAATTGACAAAACGCAAACGCTTCGCGCAGATTGAATTCCGCCAGCACGCGGCGGTTATATCCATTGGGGACAACGTATTGCGCAATCGTTGGACTGACCGCATACAGCTTCTCGAACATTTCGTGCGCGGCATTCATGGCCACTTCATACTGCGAGCCGAAGCCTGCCTCCGTGATCAGGCGTGGCGTCGCGTACCCCAGCCGCGTGGTCAAGCGCTGCGGAGTCTGCGTCATCATACGGTGACGTTTGAACTCGGCGTACGCGCCCTGGTCCATGACAAGATCGAAGACGTACGTGGAATATTCCAGTTCACGAAGAGGTACATCGTATTTACCCAACCTGCCCAACAGCGATCCTGCCAATTTTTCTCTGGCAGGCTTCTTGAGCGCTTTTACATAACTCAGCGCCTCGGCATAGCTCATCTCGCCAAAACGGAACAATGCTGCCGCCAATACTTTCTTCTCGCCATCCTTATCAAAGGATATGAGAGTACACCAATCATCTTCCACTATTAGCCCCTCTCCCATTGGGACCGGGGTTGGGGCGAGGGCAAACTCACCACATGTCTCCATCAGATACGGAACCGCATCCGCATATTTCACCAGCGTTGGCGTTTCTGCTTTGGCCACTTCCTTGACTTTCTCACCGATCTCGCACACTTCGCTCAATTCGTGCGATAACATCTTACGGATCATATTCTCCAGCACACGCGCGTTGGCGGTCATACCCACGTTGGCAAGCGATGCGGCGGGCAGCAGGAATCGGCACACATCCACATACTTCGAGCGAAGGCGCCGGTCCCAGGCTTCCGCGCCCTCGTTCTCGCGGCGCGCGAAACGCTCCAGGACAAGACTCCGCACGGGCTCGAGCGAGTCGGCATAGGCTTTGAAGAGGAGCCGGATCGTATCCACGTAGTCATCACGCAGTGCATGCCCATCCAGTTCGGAAGGGATAAAGAAATCTTCGGATCCCCACTTCTGATAGCGGGTGGATTTTTCGGTATACGAGGCCAGGCGATTGCCTTCGATACTTTCAATCGCAAGCCGCGATACATTCTCGAAGGCGATGTGCAGTACGGCATGTTCCGCGACAGAGGCGTGACCGTAGCCCACTACCCACTTCTCATGGAACTGGGCAGATTTCTCGTCGCTTAATTCAGAGGCAATGTCGCGGAACGATTCCGGAGATCGGGATGTCTTGGCAAAGGCGACGGCAATAGTCTCAGGGCTGAGGGAACGCGGGGAGAGCAGATAAATTTCGCGGCTGGGCATTACGACTCCTATGCAACCTTGCGAAGGAGATCCTTCGGCGTCGCCTCAGGACAAGCCTTCGCAAGGTTATATTTGAAAAATTCTGGCAGATTATAAAACAATAGCGGCTCATCCGCCGCTATTGTTGCTATTTAATATCCGTTTGGTATCTTCGATATCCTTCCAAATCTGCTCGAGCAATGCATTCACAGAATCAAAGCGCAGCTCGTTACGCAAACGCCTGACGAATTCGAGTTTTACATCCTCGCCATAGATCTCGCGTTTAAAATCCAGCAGGTGTGCCTCCACATTTGGGATCTGCTTGTCGGGCGTGAACGTGGGATTAATTCCAATGTTGATTGCAGCTTGATATTTCTTTCCCTGCAAGTACGCCCGGCAGGCATAGATGCCGTTGGCGGGAATCATCTTTTCGTGCGAATAGGCGATGTTGGCCGTGGGCACGTTGATCGTCCGGCCGCGCGCATCGCCGTGGATCACGGGTCCATGCAGGCTGTAGGGATGACCCATTAAGCGCGCCGCCTCAGCAATGTTGCCGGTCTCGATCAACTTGCGGATCTCGGTGGAGGAGATCACACCGCTTTCGTCGCTCAAGGCGGATACCACTTCGACGGTATATCCAAGCTCCAGACCGATTTCGGTTAATCGCGCTGCATTGCCTTCGCGGTTCTTCCCCAGTGTCGAATCATACCCGAGTACAAGGTGATCAACGCCGAGATGGGTTTTGAGCGCCTGCATAAAATCGAAGGCGCTGGTATCTGCAACCTGCCGATCGAAGGGGTGGACAACCACTGCATCCACACCGAACGACCCCAGCAACTCGATGCGCTCGTCGGGCAGAGTCAATAACTTAATTGCGCCGCGACCGAAGAATTTAGCGGGATGTGGATCAAACGTTAAAACAACAGCAGGCACACCGTGTTCGTGCGCGCCTGCTGTTAATCGTTTTAGAATTTGCTGGTGGCCGCGGTGGACGCCGTCAAAGACGCCAACAGTCAACCACGAATTGTTGATGGACACCTGCTCGAGTGAATGATATTGTTGCATAGTAGTTGTTCACCGGCCCGCCCCGGCGTCCAGCCATTATACGCGACTGAGCTGCTACTATGGATGTTGTCTGAGCTGCATGAAACTGGAGTGCTCTACTCGGTGGTAAAGAACACTTTCTTCGGCTGCCAGGCGGGTTTACCATCTTCACCCAGCACGGCTTCCATCAGGGCAACCAGTTCACCCTGGGTACTGACTCCACGCACGCGGCTGCCGATCACTGCGTCTTCTACCGCTTTGACGCGATGCCCATGGCGGACACCTTCCACGTCATCGGGGCTGAGCTCGAGGGCCGGCCAATCACCAAGCGCTTCGGCAGCCGGGATCAAATATTGATACCAGTTCCCGGCATGGAAGGCTTCCTGCAATTTGCGCAGAGGCACTGCGTCGCGCAGCGAGAAACGTCCGCTCTTGGTACGGCGCAAACCGACGAGATATGCGCCGCATCCTAATTTTTCGCCCAGGTCGTTCGCCAGTGAACGAACGTATGTGCCCGATGAGCAATGCACATCGATGACAACCTCGGGCGGCGCCCATTCTAATACTTCTAAATGATGAACAGTGATCTTACGTGGCTCGAGATCCACTTCCTCGCCTTTGCGTGCCATTTCATAGGCTTTGCGTCCCTGCACCTTTACAGCAGAGTACGGCGGCGGGGTTTGTTCGATCTCGCCCACGAATGTTTTCAACACTTCTTCAAACTGTGATTCGGTAACGTTGACGGGTTGGCTGGCCGGCGTGACCTTGCCTTCCGCATCGAACGTGTCGGTCCTTCCACCCAGGCGGATAATCGCCTGGTAGCGCTTATCGGAAGCCGATACATATTCACTCAAGCGGACCGCCGGCCCCACCAGGATCACGAGCACACCGGAGGCCCGAGGATCCAGCGTACCGGTATGCCCGGCGCGGCGCAGGTTTGTCCCATTTCGAATGGCTTGCACCACATCATGGGATGTCATGCCAACCGGTTTATCTACGACTAAAACACCAGAGATGGCGTTTTTTATATCTTGGCTATTCACGTTGACTCCTCCTTAGGATTCTCCATCCTGAGTATGACAGTGCTGTTTAAATACTTGGTTAAAGGCCCAGTCTTTCCCGCGTTGCCTTTAATACTGCGGGCTGAATTTCATCCAACGAACCTGGAATATCTGCTCCTGCTGCGGCGGCATGTCCACCGCCTCCAAATTGCTTGGCAATCGGTGACACGTCGATGCCGTCTTCGAGCGCCCGCCATGAGATCTTGACATGTTTATCGCTCTGCTCCACAAAAACCATCCCCACCTTGTTGCCATGGATGGCTGAGATCATATTGATCAGGTCGGCGTCATCATTGCCGCCATAGCCCGAGCTTTTTCGATCTGCCAGCCGGAGGGTTCCCCATACGATCCCATCCTTCTGCTCCAGGCTGGATAGCCCCGCCCCCCAGTAGCGTGCGGCCGGAAAGGATTTGTGTATCAGCGATCGCATGTACAGGTCCGGCATGTTTGCGCCGGTTTCCATCAACATGGCACTCAGCCGCAGCGACGATGGGTTGGTATTCGAGGTGCGAAAGCCCAGGGTATCTGTGATAATGCCAGTTAACAGTGCAGCAGCAATGGGCTTCGTGATTTTAAATCCCCAGGTGGGCAAATGATTGGCAAGGATTGCAGCCGTAGCGACCTCTTCGGGCTCGATCAGGTTCAATTCTCCAAATTGCTCATTGGTCTTATGATGATCGATGTTAATGTGCGGCTTGGGAAAACTCTCAAACGCCTTCCCTACTCGTTTGAAATCGGCACAGTCAACGGTAATGAACGTATCGTATTGCGCTGTGGGTTCCTTGACTATTCGTTCACTGCCCTCCAGGTGACGATACGAGGCGGGCACGCCATCCACCAGGACCATCTGTACGGTCTTGCCTGCATTCATCAGGGCCAATCCCATGCCCAGCAATGAACCGATCGCATCACCATCCGGGCGAACGTGCGATGCGATGATAACACTTTTCGATTCATCCAAACACTTTTTGATGGCCCCGAGCATTGCTTCAGTCATTTTTCTAAATTTCCTCTACTATACGTGTTTGTTTCGCTAAAGATACGTAGTTTATTTCTTTTTGCGTAATTCTGCAAGGACCTGTTCTATGCGGTCCGCATTTTCAGGGGTCATATCCCAATGGAAGCGCAAACGTGGGAAGGCCCGCAGCTCGACGCGCGCGGCAAGATTACGCCTGATGAAACCGGAAGCAGATTCCAGCCCCGCGAGAACGTCGGCAGAACGCGAGACGCCCTCTACGGCAGAGACGAAGACGTCTGCATAGGCCAGTTCCCTATCCACTTTTACATCGGTCACGTAAATTTGTTTCAAGCGCGGGTCGCTAATCTCACGGATCAACAGCTCCGAAAGTTCCTGGCGGATTCGATCCGCAATACGTTGAAGTCGTGTACCAGACGGCATTCTGTATCTCTTGGCTGTACCTTAGGCAGCTTTTTCTACCACGTAACAGACCAGCTGATCGCCAACCTGAATGTCATTAAAATTCTTGAAGCCAACACCGCACTCGTAACCCTGTTTGACTTCTTTCACATCGTCCTTCTCGTGTCGCAGGGAACCCATATCGCCTTCATAGACGATGTCTGCGCCGCGATACAAGCGCACCTTTGAATTACGGCGCAGCTCTCCATCCGTTACCCTGCATCCGGCAACCTTGCCAAACTTGGAGGCGGTAAAAACGGCCAGCACTTGGGCGCGCCCGATGATCTTTTCTTTGGTCTTGGGTTCGAGCATGCCGTTGAGGGCCTTCTCGATGTCCTCCGTCATACGGTAGATGATCTCGTACAGACGAATATCCACGCCTTCTTTTTCTGCCAGGCGGCGGGCAGAGACATCTGCCTGCACATTGAAACCGATAATGATGGCGTTGGATGCCGACGCCAGCATAACATCATTTTCACCGATATTACCCGCCTCTGAATAGAGAACCTTTAGTCCTATTTCCCCTTCGCCCAATTTGTTCAATTCAGTCACGATCGGGTCAAGCGAACCTTGCACATCGGCCTTGACGATCAGGTTCAGTTCCTTGGCCTCACCAGACTTTACACTGGAGAACAGATCTTCGAGTGAAACTTTCTTCCTGGATTGTGACTGTGTCTTTAACGCCTCGGCCCGTTCGGCAACAATGACACGCGCTTCCTTATCGGAGTCGACCACTTCAAAGAGGTCCCCAGCGGATGGAACATCACTTAAACCCATGACAGCCACAGGTGTGGATGGTCCGGCCTTCTTGATGGGTTTGCCTTTGAAATCAGAAAGGGCCCGCAGCTTTCCATGTGCCGTACCAGCAACAACAACGCTGCCTGATTCCAGCGTTCCATTCTGGACCAGCAGTGTAGCCATCACGCCTTTTGACTTATCCAATTCGGCTTCGATCACTGTGCCGATCACCTTGCCGTCAGGGTTGGCTTTGATCTCGATATTGTCGGCCACCAGCAAAATGCCTTCGAGTAGATCATCGATGCCTTGTTTCTGTTTCGCAGAGACCGGGATTACCATCGTGTTACCACCCCAGTCATCGGGTACAAGCTCCTGTTCGGCGAGCTGCTGTTTGACACGCTCCGGGTTCGCGTTGGGCTTATCGATCTTGTTGAGCGCCACCATGATCGGAACACGGGCCGCCTTGGCATGTGCGATCGCTTCGCGGGTTTGGGGCATCACGCCGTCATCGGCCGCAACAACGAGCACCACAATATCCGCGCCCTGTGCGCCGCGTGCACGCATCTGTGTGAATGCCGCGTGACCGGGGGTATCGAGGAATGTGATCAGGCGTCCCTTCTTTTCCACTTGATAGGCGCCAATATGCTGGGTAATGCCGCCGGCTTCTCCAGCGGCCACATCTGTCTGGCGGATGGCATCGAGCAGGCTGGTCTTTCCGTGGTCCACGTGACCGAGAATGGTCACGACCGGCGGGCGATTGGTCAGGTTCGATGTATCCTCATCTGCGATCAGACGACGCCAAAGCGGAACCTCCCCGGTTTCAACTTTGACTTCTTCGACCACTTCAGGAACCGCTTCGAATCCATATTCGCCGACCACGATCGCGGCGGTATCATAATCGACAGATTGGTTGATGGTGGCCATCACACCATTGGACATCAATTTTTTGATCAGATCAATTGGGCTTTTTTGTATCTTCTGTGCCAGGTCACGGATTACGATGCTGCCAGGCAATTCAAGTTTATTTCCATTCGTACTCATGGGCTGCCTCCTCTATTCAATCTAGGATGAACAGCGTGCAGGAACGCACATCATTCATCAAGGCGAGCCCAGAAAGCGAATCAAACGATCACATCTGGCTACTCGCCAATCCCCGCGGTCACTACCTGCGCGTCAGCAGGAAGAGTATGCATAAAGTCTTCGAGCCGGGCGCGGTCATCTACTGTTAAAGTTGTTTTCAATGCGTGTCCCAGTGCGCCTTTTAACGCACGATCCCAGCACTCGCGGCGATCATGCAGATAGGCGCCTCGTCCGGCCAATTTGCCGGTTGGATCCACGTGGACTCCGTCGCCAGTACGCACGAGGCGGACCATCTTCCGCTTGGGCAGAACTTCACGACAACCCACGCAGGTCCGCTGGGGCACATGTTTAACACGCTGAACAGGTTTCTTGGTCACCTTCATCTCAAGTCATTACCCCGCCGGTGAGCGCCATTGGCGCCATCTCGCAGATCCCGCGTTTTCGTGGCGGGGCCGCTCTGCGGGACATTCGGCGGGGTTGCTGACGCAACGACACCATAACTATACTACCAATCCTCGCCGAGTTCGTCGTCGCCGCGTTTGTGTTTCTTGCGACCCACAACTTCACCGCGTTCCTCGTCGAGCACCAGTTCCACACTCTTCTTCTTACCTTTCTTGCCTTTCTTCTTATCAGCGGACTCTTCGTCCTCTGCCGCGCCGGTTTGGAAGATCTCTGGTTTCATCGAGAAGAGTTCATCCAGGGAGACGCCATCCTTGGCATGTTCATCTTCCACTTCTTCGACGACTTTTCTCGGCTCTTTCTTAGCCGGTGCCTGTTTCTCACCAACCGGCACGTCCTCCACTTTGACGGGTTCTGCCACGGGCGCAGCTTCGACCAGAGTCGCTTCGGGCTGAGGAGCTGCCTCGGCAACGGGTTCCGCAACCGGCTCAGCAGGAGGCGGTTCCGGGAATTGGACAGTCGCAAGGACTTCTTCGATGTTCGTCATGGCCTTGGGGCCAATACCCGCCAACCCAAGGATGCGGTTGGCATCCATCTTCATCGACATCATCAACGCGCCGACCGTGTCGATGCCGGCCTCCACCAAAATATTGAGGACGTGTTCCTTGAGCCCGATCTGATCAAGCGGCATACCAAAGGCAGCTGTCGGAACTTCAGACAGGGCAGATGCAGTCCGTTCTTCGACGGCGCGGGCGGCGTCTTCCTTGATCTGGATGGTGCGCCGTTCGACGCGGTCCACGAATTGACCGAGCATCGAATATTCTTCAGGTGTTACGGGGCGATTCTCAGCCTTCTTGGCGAGCACTTCCTCGATCGCAGTAATGGATTCCATAGCGGTTGGCAGCAGGGCGCTCAATTCGGCATCGCCGCGCAGTTTCTGAATAGCATCGCCCGCAGCTTCTGCGAGTGACTTGATGTCGATGCGCCAGCCGGTCAGCTTTGCGGCCAGGCGGGCATTTTGTCCATCACGACCGATGGCCAGGCTGAGTTGATCTTCGCCAACCACGACAGTTGCCGTGCGGCTCCCTTCCACATCGGTCAGATATACGCCACTGACGCGGGCCGGGCTGATGGCTTTGGAAATGTAAACAACGGGATCCTGATCCCATTGGATGATATCGATCTTTTCGTCGTGCAGTTCCTTGACGATTGCCTGAATGCGCACGCCCTTGATACCCACGCACGCGCCGACCGGGTCCACGCCTGCCTGGGTTGCCATTACGGCCACCTTGGCCCGCGCACCGGGTTCACGCGCAATGGCGCGAATCTCGACTACGCCATGATAGATCTCAGGAACTTCATTTTCGAGCAGGCGACGCAGGAAGTTGCGGTGGGCACGTGAGAGCACGATCTGCGGTCCACGTGAACCATCCTTCACTTCCAACACGACCGCGCGAACGCGATCATGAACTTTAAATCGTTCGCCAGGGATTCTCTGGTTGCCCGGCAGTACACCTTCTGCCTTCATATCGAGTCCGAGTGTGGTCGCCTGGGCATTGGTAGCCTGAACGATACCACTGACGATCTCACCGACCTGGCGTTCGAAATATTGCATCTGGTTCGAACGCTCGGCTTCACGGATGCGCTGCTGGATCACCTGGCGGGCAGTTTGCGCGGCCACGCGACCAAAGTCGCCGGGTGTGGTTTCGACAACCACCATATCGCCCAGCTGGCATTCGGGGTTGACCTTGCGCGCCTCTTCCAACAGGACTTCGGTCTTCGGCTCCTGAACGTCTTCCACAACTTCTTTTTCGGCGAAGACCATGACCTTACCGGTCTCCGGGTCGATTTTGGCTTCGACATGCTGTGCCGTAGACGCGTTGACAGCCCGCCGATAGGCCGAAACCATCGCGGACTCGATTGCTCCAAGAATAATATCCTTGGAGAGTTGTTTTTCTTCCAGCACTTCGTTGAAAGCCAGGGCGAACTCGTTCTTTGACATGCTAACTGCTCCGTGTACTCCTACTGCTGTTCTCGTTGACGATTACCGTTTTTCTCACGCATGTGCTTTATGCGTAACTTCACTTTTCCGCTTCGCTTACAGGCTGAAATACGGATTTCAAGTAAAGTCCCGCAGAGCGGCCCCGCCACGAAAACGCGGGATCTGCGAGATGGCGCTAAAGGCGCTCATAAATGATGCGACACTGTGTCTTACAAGCAGAAAAGTGGCGGCTGCCACTTCTCGTTGCGTTCGGTGATCGATTTGTCCTACGGGGCATTTTAACACAGTGGATTAAATCATGCAAGTATAATCAAATCAGCAACATACGCAAATCAGCAACATACGCAAATCAGCAACGAAGAAAGGGTGCAAGCAATGGAGCAACAAGAACTATCTTTTGAGGAATGGCAGAAATCTGTACCAGAGACCATACGATCTGAAAAGTTTTGGTTATTGATCGCATATCAAAAAGCACTGTATCTGTACGATCTGATTTGGAGCGATACCGAAACCTGGATCAAGGACGATCGAGGACAAATACTATCAAAGCAGATCATTGGCAGCGCTGACTCAGTTTGCTCAAATATCGAAGAAGGTTTTGGACGAGGTTATGGCAAGCAGTTCCTTCAGTTTTACGGCTATTCGCTAGGCTCGGCCCGTGAGACCAAAGGACGGCTCTATCGCGCGAAAGCCTTTTATACGTCGGAAACACTTCGCAAACGTCTCCACCTGGCCAGTGAGGTTGTTGCACTTGTCCTCACTGAGATCAATCGTCAGAAGGGTCGTTAGTCCCAAACCCATGTTGCCAATTTGCCAATTTGCTCTTTTGCTCTTTTAACCGAACCGGAGATCTATGACGATTCGAGATTTTGACAAAGCTGCCCTCAGAGGTGAACCATCCTATGTCTGGCGGGCAGGCCAGCAACGCAGACTCGAAATGATTGCAAGTGCAGCAGAACAGCGCATCACGGGAAGAATTCTGGAAAACGGCTGCGGCGTGGGTATGTATGTGGAGCACATCTCCCCTTTTGGCGGCCAGGTGATCGGGTTGGAGTACGACTTCGAGCGCACAGTGGAAGCGCACGCGAATTCTGCTCATATCATCAACGCAGCTGGCGAACATATTCCGCTTCCCTCCTCGACCTTTGACCTGATTCTTAGCCACGAAGTGATCGAACATGTCCAGGACGACCGCGCCGCGATCGGTGAAATGATCCGTGTGTTGAAACCTGGCGGACGAATTGCCCTCTTCTGCCCAAATCGCGGCTACCCCTTTGAGACACACGGGGTTTACTGGAACGGCAAGTATTCCTTCGGTAACAAATTATTCGTGAATTACCTGCCGCGCTCGTTACGAGATCGGCTCGCGCCGCATGTGCGTATCTATTCGAAAAAAGATTTGCAGAAACTCTTCGAAGGTTTGCCTGTTAAATTCATCGAACAGACAATCATTTTCGGCGCCTATGACAACATCATTGCGAGATTTGGCCGGCTTGGAAAATTCCTGCGCGGTGTATTACAGCTTCTTGAAAAAACGCCGTTGAGGATTTTTGGCTTATCGCATTTTTGGGTGATTGAAAAGGAATAGCCTTGCGAAGGTTGAAGCAAACTACCTTTGCAAGGCTCGGGCCTTTTTGAGGTACATATGACAGAGATCAATACAAAAGCTGAATTAATAGCGGCTCTCAACGATTCAAATCAACGCGCCGAGAACTGGTTCAGCAAAATGCCTGCAACAGATTTCTTCTCCCGGCACGGAGAAGTCTGGTCGCCCTCCGATAACGTCGATCATCTCATTCGGGCGGTGAAACCCATTGCCACAGCCTTGAAGCTGCCGAAGATCACGCTGCAGGCGATGTTCGGTAAGCCTGAAAAACCGCCCATGAGTTATGAAGCACTTTGTAAGGTCTATCGCGATGAGATCGCCAGAGGCGCGCAGGCATCAGGGCGTTATCTCCCCAAGCAGGAATCACCGACAGAAAATGCGGAAGGCAGAAAGCAAGCTTTAATCGATCAATGGTCCAGAGCCAACGCAGAACTTTTGTCGGGCGTCGAAAAGTGGGACCTCGATGAAATGGATCGCTATCTGCTCCCCCATCCACTGATCGGTAAACTCACGATTCGCGAAATGATTTATTTCACGATTTACCACAACCTGCGCCATGCAAGCCTGGAAGGCGATTGAGACCCTTGCTGGCGCGAGGCGCCACGCACGGTGACATGCAAGGTATATAATGAACCCTGCGATTCACTATGCAGGATTCCTCTGTTTCATCTCAGTTCCGGTACTATCTGTTTGCGTTCTTACTGATTACAGCAACCACCGCAACGCTGTTCATGCTGCGGGAGTTCCTTGATACGACACTGATCGCATTGCTGTATCTGGTCCCGCTGGGGATCATCACTGCCATGTGGGGCCTGGCTCCGGGCATCGCCAGCGCCATCCTGACGTTTTTCGTTTTCAATTATTTCTTTATTCCACCCTATTACACTCTGGCTGTCCATCGGCTTACCGATGTTGTCATCCTGGTGATCTTCCTGGTGGTTGCAATCGTGATCAGTCAACTGGTAGGGCGCGCACAGGAAGGTCTCGCGGCCGCAACGGCCCGGGAACGGGAATCCACACAACTGTATGAACTGAGCACGGCACTGGCTGGCTTACCCAACGATCATGCAATTGCAGAAATGCTGGCGAAGCAGGTCAGCGCCATCGCTGAGGGTGAATATGTCGAGCTGAATGTCACGAGTCCACGAATACTGGACTATCGGCTGCCCGCATCCGATCCACCAACGCGTCCACCCGACTTGATCGTGCCGATCGACGCAGCACGCGGAAGACTCGGTGAGATCCGGCTCTGGAGGGCCGCCCCTGCCATTTCGTCCAGTGAGAGGCGGCTGTTCCAGACCTTCGCCAGTCAGGGTGCATTGGCACTGGAACGCGCCTGGCTGGCCCAGGCAGAATCGCGTGCGCAGATCCTCGAAGAAAGCGACCGGTTGAAAACAGCGATCCTGTCTTCTGTGTCACACGAATTACGCACACCACTTTCCACGATCAAAGCTGCCGCCTCCAGTCTGCGCAGTGGAGATGTAAGCTGGGATTCGCCGGCCCGCACCGAATTAATCGCCGCCATCGATGATGAAGCCGATCACTTGAACCTGCTGGTTGGCAATCTGCTTGATATGTCGCGCATTGAATCTGGCGCACTCAAGCCGAAGCGTGAATGGAATATCCTGGCAGAGATCATCGAGGGTGTCCTGGCCCGGATGAAACATCTGGCGATCGAACATCAGATCAGGCTCGATGTAGCGGAGACGCTGCCGTTGATCCCTGTGGATTACGTGCAACTGGAGCAGGTCTTCACGAATTTGATCAGCAATAGTTTGAAGTATGCTCCGGTGCATACGACCGTCACGATTCGTGCACGTTTGCAGGACGAAATGATCCATGTACAGCTAAGCAACCAGGGTCCCCAGGTTCCTCACGAAGATCTGGAACGCATCTTCGATAAGTTCTACCGTATTACAGCTGCCGACCGTGTGACCGGCACCGGGTTGGGACTCTCGATTTGCAAGGGAATTATCGAAGCACATGGCGGTCGTATTTGGGCGGAGAATTTGCCTGATGGACTTGGATTCAATTTCACCCTGCCTCTTACCTGGGATGGAGCGAAACCTCCACGGCTGCCGCTGGATATGGAGATGGAATGAGCAACGCGCCACACATCCTGGTCATCGATGACGAGCTGCAGATCCAACGCGCCATTCGAACGATCCTGACTGAAAAACAATTTAGGGTCAGCACGGCCAGTCGCGGCGAAGAAGGACTGGCTCTCGCTGCCAGCACCCAGCCCGATCTCGTGATCCTGGATTTGGGATTGCCCGACATGGATGGCGTGGAGGTCTGCACGCGCCTGCGCGAATGGACGCAGACGCCTGTCATCATCCTTTCGGTCCGCGATAGTGAGCGCGACAAAGTGATGGCGCTGGACATAGGCGCCGATGATTATTTGACCAAACCCTTCGGTATCGAAGAACTTCTGGCGCGCGTCCGTGTGGCATTACGCCATGCCACGAATCGAAAAGGGGAAGATATCAAACTGGTGAAGGCGGGGCGGCTGACCATCGACCTTGTCCGTCATATCGTTCGACGCGGCGATGATGAAGTTAAGCTCACCGGCATCGAATACAAACTACTCGCCTATCTGGCGTCTCATCACGATCGGGTGCTCACCCACCAGAGCATCCTTTCGCAAGTGTGGGGCCCTGCCGACGCCGATCACACGGAATACTTGCGCGTCTACATGCGTCAACTGCGCAAAAAATTGGAAGATAATCCGGAACAACCGCGACATATTCTCACAGAACCTGGGATCGGGTATCGATTTATCGCGGATGAATAAATTACATCCAAGCTCTCAACGCCGTCCTCGGCGTTGGCTGTAAAACGTCATAGCCGCCGGGGACGGCGGCTTGAGCATATTTTAGTGGATGCAATTTGTCACTGCATCCCCAGTGACCTTCTTCCCCATCGCCTTACAAAAAGGCGATTTTTATTTGTTCTTTATGAGGCCTGTTCTTTTCTTTGTCACCATTTTATGGGAGGCTGTTAGGATGGAATCAATTGTGAGGTGACATGATCAAACTAAACCTGAACTATGAGCCTTTGACGCTATCCCACGCCTCCCCATCGGACCTGGGGCCTGGTCGCCGTTTACTGATCCTGGTGCCCGGCCCCGAAGCGGACCTCACTTCCGTGACCCGCCGCGTTTGGGAGCTGGCACATGCTACCGGGGCACACGTGCGGTTTCTCGGACTGTGCGGCACTGCAGAGGATGAATTGGTTTTGAAGCGAACTCTCGTAACGGCATCTGCCTTGATGAATTCCGGTGGTGTCGCCACCGACTCGGAAATTGTCGTATGCAAAAACTGGCTGGACGCGGTACGGTCACGCATGCAGCCCAGCGATATGGTTGTGTGCAATCCAGGACCCGGCACAGGCGCGAACCAAAAGTCCCTGAATCCAATCTTGCAGACAAACCTGGGCGTCCCGCTCTACATCCTTTCTGGAACACCAACTCGAGACACTGTGCATCCACAGTGGCCGCAGGCCGCGGCGGCATGGATCGGTTCACTTGCCATCCTGATTGCTTTTTTCTGGCTGCAGGTCAAAATCGATCAACTTGCCGGCGAATGGTCGATCCCGCTGCAATTCTTTTCCATTGCCCTTGAATTCGCGCTGATCTGGAACTGGAACCACCAGTTTAAATAGATACCGAACATCACAAACGAATTTGGATTCCATCATGCTAAAACAAGATAACAGTTTGCCGACATCGATCATAGAACGAGATTCAGATTACAAACCGCCGCGTACTTTGCGTTCCTGGTTGATCGGTCGTCCTTTATCCACAGCTGACGCACCCCATCAAACCATTGGGAAGGTCGTCGGTTTGGCAGTATTTGCATCGGATGCTCTTTCCTCCACGGCCTATGCAACCCAGGAGATATTGGGTGTCATTGCTGTCGCCGGGACCATGGCCTACGGGTATCTTTTCCCGATTTCCCTGGCCATTGTGACCTTACTGGCGATCGTCACCATCTCTTATGAACAGACAATACATGCGTATCCTGGCGGCGGCGGCGCATACATTGTGGCACGCGACAATCTTGGTGAACTTCCCGCGCAGACAGCCGGCGCTGCCCTGTTGACAGACTACATTCTGACAGTCTCCGTATCGGTTTCGGCGGGTGTCGCTCAAATTGTGTCTGCCTACCCAGGCTTGTTCCCGTATCGTGTGTGGATCGCCGTGATTGCAGTGTTTTTCATCATGTTGATCAACCTGAGAGGCGTGAAAGAATCGGGAACCGCATTTTCCATACCGACGTACTTCTTCGTTATTATCATGACTTTTACCGTAGGCTATGGATTGTTCCGCTACTTCAGCGGTTCGCTCGGGTTGGTCGTAGATCCTCCTCACTTCGAGGCGAAACATATCATTACAGCGATCACGCCGTTCATACTGCTGCACGCCTTCGCCAACGGGACCACGGCTCTCACAGGCGTGGAAGCGATTTCGAATGGAATCACGGCCTTCAAGGAACCGCGCAGCCGGAATGCAGGCGTCACCCTGATCTGGATGTCTGTGATTCTGGGTTCGTTGTTCCTTGGGCTTTCCTTTCTGACCGGTCATGTACAGGCGGTGTTCTCTGAACAGGAAACGGTGATCTCACAATTGGCGCGTACGATCTATGGCGGCAGAGGCATCCCGTACCTGCTGTTGATTTCAGGCACGACCGTGATCCTTATCATGGCTGCGAATACGGCCTTTGCAGATTTTCCACGCCTGGGCGCGCTTCATGCCGGCGACGGCTTCCTGCCGCGTCAGCTCACGTATCGCGGCAGTCGTCTGGTGTATTCACGCGGCATTATGACGCTGGCGATCATCGCATCGCTGCTGATCATTATTTTCCAGGCCAGCGTGACACGGCTGATTCCGCTGTATGCGATTGGAGTATTTCTATCCTTCACGCTTTCGCAGAGCGGTATGGCACGCCGCTGGTGGAAGATCGGGCATTTGCAGGAAGGCGAGGAGATCGTCGAGCCCGGTTCCACCCTGAAGTATGAAAAGGGCTGGCGTTACCGCATGCTGATCAATGGATTTGGCGCGCTCTGTACTGCCGTGGTGATGGTTGTCTTTGCTGTGACCAAGTTTGCTGAAGGCGCCTGGGTGGTGCTGATCCTGACACCGGCGCTGGTGGCCATCTTCTTTTCCATCCACCATCACTATAAGGGCGTTGCCAGAAAATTGTCACTTGACCAGATTGGCAGTATTCCCCCGCAGAAAACCCGTCACCGTGTGATTCTGGCGATCAGCGGTGTACATCAAGGTACACTGGCTGCATTGCGATATGCACGCATTCTGTCGGATGACATCACAGCCGTACACGTGTCGATCGAACCCGCAGAATCAGAAAAGGTGCGCAAGAAGTGGGAAAAGTGGGGCGAGGGTGTACGCATGGTCATGTTGAATTCGCCCTACCGGCTCCTGCTGGAACCTCTGCTGGAATACATAACCGATATTGCAAGACAACGCCAGCCTGGTGAGACGATGACCATTGTTGTACCCGAATTTGTCTCGAAAAGCCGTATCACATCTGCCTTGCACATGAACACAGCGGAACTTCTAAAGAGTCAATTGAAGCGCCAGCCCGGCATTGTGATCATCAACGTGCCTTATCAGGTACACGAAGCTGGGGATGAAGAATAAACCTTGCACCATGGAAGAGGAATATCCCGCAGGTCACGTTGCACGGACTTGCGGGATTTTGTTTTTTACAAAGAGATTACCGTTCCATATGGGATTCCAGATCTCATAGGGGTTGTCGAAAATCGTAGATACCGTCTTTGATTTCCCACTTCTTGCCGCAGCTATAGCATTCAAGATGTGTTTTCCGGTGCTCGAGTTGTGCTATGCCGCAGTCAGGACATTTGAAGAACACGCTGACGTTTGCAAAGCGTGGAAATGTCTCCTGGCTGTTGTCATCAAGCAGTGTCCCGCGAATCGCTTTTACGAATACCGAGGGTGAGAGCTGCCACCATTGACCAGTCCATTGGAACAGTGAATCAAAGAATACCAGGATGCTGGTGGGGATCAGCCGCTTCAAGAGGCTCACGCGAAAGTGTGAAACGGTGAGAGTCTTTTCCACGGTGAATCCCTGTTCCGTCAGCCACTTCCTGATGGCGGCTGGGTGAAAGTCAAAGTTGAGCTTCACAAATTCAACCGGCTCCAGCGAAAATGGATTCCATGCCTGCCTGCCAAGCCAGTAACGAACGATAGCCTTCAAATTCAACTTATTGGCAAATTCGAGGATAAACGTGCCGCCCAAACGCATCACTTTCTTCACCTGCTCCAGCGCTTTGGGCGCATCAGCCATGTGATGCAAGGCACGGATCATGGTCGCTGCATCGAACAGTCCATCCACGAATGGAAGTTTATAGGCATCCGCGGCAACAAAGATATATCGTTCAGACGTTCCGAGTCGCTGCTGGGCCTGTTCGAGTTGGGTGCGCGAGTAATCGAGAAGAATAATGCGATCAAAGCCCTTGTAGCGCGGCGTATTGCGTCCAGCGCCTGCGCCAAGCTCCAGAAGGATGCGCCCGTTGCTGGGAAGCAGTCGTTTGAGAGCAATGGCTTCCGCGCGGTCTTCGTAGGCGCGTCCACCCTGATCCCAGAAGGAGGTCTGGTAATCGGAACCTTCGTAGTCACATACCGGGGGAGTTGTCATCAGTGTTCAGTGTTCGGTAGTCAGTATTCAGTTTTCAGAGTCCAGTTGGTATGGTGAGTCGACGAAGTATTCAGCTTGTGCTTCATGGATCTTGTAGGGAAACGGCTTGCAGAACTGCTCTGACTTCGCCATCATTCCGCCCAGCAATCGGCCGATCGCGGCACATTTCTCCAGGAGGAATTTTGCCTCTTCCTGCGAAATGTACTCGCAATCGAGGGCTGTGCCGATCCAGTGCTGTGTTTCCTGTTGCTCGCCATCTGAATCGGTAAGCTTGCTCAGAAAATGCTTTTCATACTGGCGCTTTGCCCAGGCTTCCGCAATCTGCGCACCAACGGATCGAGAGGAACGACGGATTTGGTCAGTCAGGGAGTAATCTTCCTCTTTAGGAAAACGTTTCGTGAGTCTGAAGATCGTAAGGGAAAGCTCGCGCGCCTTCCGATACACCAACAGATCGTTGAAACTGCTCGCATACTCCAACTTTTCCATCACGCCGTCCTCTCCACTGCATCTACTGATTACCTTTTACTAATTACCGATTACTGGTTACTGAATACCCGTTATTTATGATTCCCGCGTCCGATGGCGCGATAGTTGAAGCCCATTTCGCGCATGATGACCGGATCGTAAATATTGCGACCGTCAAAGATGACCGGGGTCTTCATGCTATCCTTGACCTTTTCCAGATCAAGCTGCTTGAACTCGTTCCATTCGGTCACAACGATCACTGCATCAGCGCCATTGGCCACATCATAAGGAGTCTTACACAAATCCACGTTGGGCAGCATCGGGCGGGCAACTTCCATCGACACCGGGTCGAAACCACGGACACTGGCGCCGGCCGCGATCAGGTCGGCGGCAATATCGATGGAGGGAGCGTCACGCATATCGTCGGTATTGGGCTTGAATGCAAGCCCGAACAAGCCAATGGTCTTGCCGTTCAGGTCACCGCCGAGCATGTTCTTTACATGTTTGGTGACTTCCTTGCGGCGGCCATAGTTGATATTCATGACTTCATTGAGAATACGCGGCTCCAGCCCGCGTTCCTTGGCCATGTACGCCAGAGCCTGCACATCCTTGGGGAAGCAGGACCCGCCCCAGCCGAGACCCGCATCGAGGAAGTGACGTCCGATGCGCGCATCGTAGCCCATGCCTGCGGCAACTTCCTTCACATCCGCACCGACCAGTTCACACATGTCGGCCAACTCATTGATGAACGAAATCTTCGCCGCCAGGAACGCATTGCTCGCATACTTGATCATTTCGGCAGTACGCAGGTCCGTGATGACGATGGGAGAGCGCAGCGGCAGATGCAGCTGGGCGACCTTGTCGGCGGCATCCCGTTCGAGGGAACCGATCACGTTGCGGTGTGGGCTCATGAAATCAGGGATGGCGGAACCCTCACGCAGAAACTCGGGGCATGAGACCACAGAGAATTCCATGGGCTTCGGCTGAGCCTTCTTCACGATATCGGCCACCCAGTCTCCGGTCCCGATCGGAACCGTCGATTTGTTGATGATGATCAACGGTGCGGTCATGTTCTCCGCAATCGATTTGGCCGCCGATTCCACATATTTCAGATCCGCATTACCATCCACTCCCGAAGGAGTACCCACGGCGATAAAGGCAAATTCGGCCCCTTTCAACGCATCGGCATACGAAGTGGTAAACGACAAACGACCTGCCTTGGTATTGCGCTTGACCAATTCTTCCAGACCGGGTTCATAAATGGGCATGATGCCCTTCCTGAGATTCTCGACGCGCTTTTCGTCCACGTCGAGCGCAACTACACGGTTGCCCAGATCGGCAAAACAGGCAGCGGTGACAAGTCCCACGTACCCAACGCCGACGACACAAATTTGTTTCATTTTTTACCTCACTGATTTGGTATTCCTGCCAATGCAGGACGGATTAATGGTCAACAGGTAACAGTTCGGATTGTCATTATATCCCCTGACGGGCATTACAAATTTAAAGGCCCCGTCGTGCGCGTCGATTTCCTGACCTTACGGTTAGATAAGGCGCTCTCGATCACATTTAGAAATGTATCCACATGGATGGGTTTGGAAACATAGCCATCGCAGCCCGCCTGGATGGCCCGTTTTCGTTCGGCGGGCAGCGTATGAGCGGTCAACGCATATAAGGGAATTGATCTGGTCGTTTCTTCTGCCTTCAGCATTTGGGCGGCATTCCAGCCATCCATTTCAGGCATTCCGAGATCCATGAGGATCAGGTCCGGTTTTTGAAAACGGGCCGCATCCACCCCATCACGCCCGTTGACCGCCAGGAAGACGTCATACCCCGCACGCTCAAGAATAAAACGCACCAACTCATAATTATCCATATTATCTTCGACGATCAGGATACGACCCTTGTTCATGAGCATAACTATACCGCGTCTCATTGCAGGGGGCAATGTGGGTATCACTGGGTTAATGTCGTTGCGCGCGGAGCGACACTTGCGCCTCACTGCGTTCGTTGCAGTGCAGGTGAGCAATCTCCTCCTACATGGACGAGTCCTGTCGATAAATACGCTCCACTAAAACGGGGGTTGCTTCGTCGGGCTAACGCCCCCTCGCAACGACATGCTACGCTTATAATTCACCCGCCTATGAAAATACTCTATGTAGCCGACGGACGTTCCCCCATCGCACAAAACTGGATCCGTCACTTCGCGCAAAGCGAACGCGGCGATGAAATGTATCTTGCCTCCACATTCGCCTGTTCATTGGATTTCCCGGTTAACGGACTCGAGATCACGCCCGTCGCTTTTAGTTCCGTTAAAAAGGCCTCTCAGCGCCCCGGCACCGCCTCCGCCCGGACCGTGGGCCTGCGTACCGTCATCCGACAATGGTTCGGCCCTCTGACAATTCGCCGCGCATCCCAGAGACTGCGCGAGTACATCGAGCGCGTCAAACCCGATCTGATCCATGCCATGCGGATTCCCTACGAAGGCATGATGGCCGCCGATGCGTACAACGGCACGCCTTTGCTTGTTTCGATCTGGGGCAACGACTTCACCCTGCACGCGCCATCCACGCGTTTGATGAGCCACTACACCGAATGGACAATGAAGGTGACCGATGCACTGCATGCCGACTGCCACCGGGATGTACGCCTGGCACGAAAGTGGGGATTAGAAAGTGACCGGCCCACACTTGTCGCGCCCGGCAATGGCGGCGTTCGCATGGATGTTTTCCATCCAGCAGAAAGACCCGTCGCAGAACCAGTCATCATCAACCCGCGCGGATTTCGTCCCTATGTACGCAATGATATGTTCTTCAAAGCTATTCCACTCGTGCTTGCAAAATACCCAAATGCGAAATTTATGTTCGCATTGATGGAAGGTGAACCACAGGTCGACGTGTGGATTAGAGAATCGGGGATTCGTAATTCCGTAGAATTATTACCTCCACTATCTCATGCGCAGATGGCAGATGTATTCCGCCGCGCCATGATCGTCGCCTCTCCCAGCATCCACGATGGGACGCCGAACAGCCTGCTCGAAGGCATTGCCTGCGGATGCTTCCCCGTGGCAGGCGATCTTGAGTCTATTCGTGAGTGGATCACGCCGGAAGAAAACGGATTGCTATTTGACTCCAATGATCCGGGGTCGATCGCCAATGCGATCTGCGCCGCGTTGGAAAACAGAGATTTGCGAGTCAAGGCCGCAGAAATCAACCGGGAGACTATTTTGTCGCGCGCCGAGTATCGGTCCAATATGAAGCGGGCGGAGGAGTTTTATGGGAAGGTGGCAGGTAAAAGGGGCAACAAATAGACATGTAAAAGGTACACAGGTAACAAGTTGACCTCTTGCAAAAGCCCAAAACCTTAACCACGGAGACACTCCCGAAAGAG
>CAZBAX010000076.1:0-21481 GCA_964489725.1 uncultured Anaerolinea sp.
AACCCTACATATGGCTGTGGCAAAGTCGCTTGACAAAATCAAGGAGTTACAACGCGAATGGCGCGACGCAACGAATTTCGCGAATTTTCAGGTTTTCTTCGCGCCATTCGCCGATTTGCGCAATTGGCGTTGAAAAAATCTGGACTTTGCTACAGCCATGCAACCCTACAGTTTTTAAATTGACAATCTGAAAATTTCGAGTATATTTACACTCAACAATTGAACGGGGTGTCCCACGATGCGGGACTGAGAGGAGCGTGCCGCGCTCGACCCGAATAACCTGATCCAGGTCATGCTGGCGGAGGGAATATACGTTTTCAACCAACCTTCCTCCGCCCTCGGAGGATTTTTTGTTTTCTCGCGCTGAGCGGAGGGATGTGAACGTTATCCCGTAGACGAAGCGCCATAAAAGCCAATAATCTTATGAGCCGAATCATCATCCTCGCCAACGGCGAATTACCCGATCGCGACAAAGCGCGTTCCCTCATCCAGCCTGATGACTACATCATCTGCGCGGACGGTGGAACACGCCATGCATTGACTCTCGATGTCAAGCCGAACCTCATCATCGGTGATATGGACTCTGCAGCCCGGGCAGCCCTCGATCAATTCAGGAATGCCGGCGTCGAAATTGAGTTATTTCCTCAGGATAAGAACGAGACCGATCTTGAACTGGCCCTCAGCCATGCGCTCGGGTTGAATCCGAGAGGGATCATTATCGTCGCTGCACTCGGTGGTCGCCTCGATCAAACCCTTGCCAATATTGCCCTCCTCACCGACCTTCAACTTTCAACATCCGACGTGAAACTTGACGATGGGGTGGAGGAAATCCTTCTTTGCCGGAGCCAGGTCGAAATCCACGGGCGAAGCGGCGACATCGTCTCGTTGCTTCCATGGCAGGGTGAAGTGACCGACGTGCAGACAATGAATCTGAAATGGCAGCTCCGCAAAGAGACACTTTACCCCGATAAAACACGCGGCATCAGTAATGAAATGATCAGCGACACGGCATCCGTATCCATTGGATCGGGATTGCTGCTCGTCGTCCATCGCCGCACCCCCCTCGCCGTCCCCCATTTTCCGCGCACTTCAGCGAAAAATGAGGGGACGGAAGGGGGGTGGAAAGGTTCCTCATGAGAAAAATAACCCTACTACTTTCCACGTTCCTCTTTCTACTCACCGCCTGCGCCCCTACACCCACTGTAACAGCGGTATCCACCGAACCACAAACGCTCACCGTAATGACGCACGACTCATTTGCTGTCAGTAAAGATATTGTTGAGGCGTTTGAATCAGCCAACAATGCCAAACTCGTATTTCTCCCCAGTGGCGATGCGGGTGCAGTGCTCAACAAGGCGATTCTCACAAAAGATGCTCCGCTGGCAGATGTGCTCTTTGGTGTGGATAACACCTTCCTGTCACGCGCCCTTGAAGCTGATATTCTTGAGCCGTATGAGTCACCGGCGCTGAACCAGATCCCTGATCAATTCAAACTCGACGACTCAAACCGCGCCCTGCCGGTTGACTACGGCGATGTATGCATCAATTACGACAAGGCATACTTTGCCGAAGAGAATCTGGCAATTCCGCAGAGCCTGGAAGATTTGACGAAGCCCGAATACAAAGGTTTGCTCGTCGTCGAAAACCCGGCCACATCCTCCACGGGTCTCGCATTCCTGCTTGCGACCGTTGCGCATTTTGGCGACTCATTCACCGAGTACTGGCAGGCGTTGAAAGATAATGGCGTCGTCGTCGTGGATGGCTGGGAAACGGCATATTACACCAACTTCAGTGCCTCCTCAGGCAATGGACCACAACCCATGGTTGTCTCCTATGGGTCATCTCCCGCTGTGGAGGTGGTCTTCGCAGATCCACCGATCGACGATGCACCGACTGCCTCCATCCTCGGACCGGATACCTGCTTCCGTCAAATTGAATTTGTCGGCATCCTCAAAGGGACCTCGCAAGCTCGGCAGCGCGCCCTGGCCGAAAAATTTGTAGACTTTATGCTAAGCCAGCAATTCCAGGAAAACGTGCCACTGCAAATGTACGTGTATCCTGTGCACCCGGATGCTGCCCTGCCTGAGGTGTTCACGAAGTATGCACAAGCTCCTGAAGCAGCCGCATCTCTTGCGCCGGAGGTTATCGCCGATAACCGCGATGCTTGGATCCAGGCCTGGACCGATGTTGTGATGAAGTAGGAGGGAAATAGGTGAAAGTGAAGAAGTAATAAGTAAATAAGTAGATAAGTAACAAGTAGACAAGTAGACAGGTATACATGGAGTCAGGTAAACGGGTCATACAGGGCAGGCGTGCATTTCTGTCTACAAACTCGCGCATCCTTCTCTGGCTGTTACCTCTTACCTTTCTTATCATCGCCTTCTTCTATCCGCTCTCACGCATTCTTGCGCTCACATTCGATCCCAGGGCCATCACATCTGAGAACTTACTTCTCACGTCTAACGTTTTACTTTTTACTTTCTACCAGGCTGCACTTTCCACTTTCCTCACTCTCCTCCTCGGCCTTCCCTCCGCTTACCTTTTTGCTCGTTACGAGTTCCGCGGTAAAGCGATTCTGCGCGCCCTCACTGCTGTGCCATTCATGCTCCCAACAGTCGTTGTAGCTTCATCTTTCAGCGCCATCTTTGGATCCCGCGGCCTGCTTTCTTTCCTCCCCTCGACATTGCTCAGGGCGGGCTTTCCACTTTCCACTTTCATTCACCAACCTTCTCCTTTTACCCTTATTTTGCTCGCCCACGTTTTCTACAACACTACCATCATTATCCGTGTGGTGGGGAATGCCCTCGCCAGCCTTGACCCAAAACTGGAACAGGCCGCGCGATCCCTGGGTGCAGATTCGTTTCGCGTATGGTGGAATCTGACGTTTCCATTGCTGCGTCCTTCACTGCTGGCTGCATCATTACTGGTCTTCCTGTTCGACTTCACCAGCTTCGGGGTTATTCTGTTGCTCGGTGGCTCGCAATATGCAACGATCGAAGTCGAGATCTACCTGCGAGTCCTGAGGCTCCCCGACCTTCCGCTTGCCGCGTTGCTGTCAGTCATCCAACTCATCTGTACGATCCTCTTTTCCGCTGTCTATAGTTATTTTTCCTCACGCTCCACAACTCAACTCGCCCCGCGCTCTACGGTTCGAAGACCCAAAACGTTCCACGAAAAGATGGTTGTTACTTCACTCGTTTTACTTCTCACTTCTTTCTTCTTACTTCCTCTTTCCGCTCTCCCATTTCGCTCGCTCTTTCGCCTCGAAGCCGACCGTGGTCAGCGCGGCGATGTGCAGTATGGTTTCACCACCGACTACTACAGTGAGCTTTTCGTCAACCGCCGTGATTCTGTCTTCTATGTTCCACCCATTCGAGCCGCTCTCAATTCGCTTGGATATGCCGGGGCAACGGTACTAATCTCGTTGTTACTTGGTTTTCCTGCCGCGTTCGCCCTTGCCAAACCGACCCGCCTCGAGAAAATGCTGGACCCACTCATCATGCTGCCGCTTGGTTCGTCGGCTGTGATGCTGGGGTTAGGTTTTATTATTTCCTATGGAAAATATTTGGCATCGCCGCTGCTTGTGCCGTTTGCGCACAGCCTGGTCGCGCTGCCGTTTGTAGTTCGCACACTTCAGCCTGCGATTGCATCCATTCCACAGCGATTGCGTCAGGCGGCTTCCTCGCTGGGCGCCTCGCCATGGCAGGTCTGGAAGGCCATCGATTTCCCGATCCTGCGCCGGGCAACCCTCGCTGCAGCAACGTTCGCGTTCACGATCTCGCTTGGAGAGTTCGGGGCAACTCTCATCATCGCGCGCCCGGAATATCCCACGATACCGGTTGCGATCGAACGATTCCTGTCACAACCCGGTGGGCTCAATTACGGTCAGGCCATGGCAATGGCAACGATCCTCATGGTTCTGACGATCACGAGTATTCTGCTGATCGAACGATTTCGCCCATCCACATCGGGAGAATTCTGATGCTCGAAGTTCAGCACATCTTCAAAACCTACGACGGCCAGCTGCTCCTCAAGGATATCTCTTTCAAAGTGCATACGGGCGAGACGGTCTGCCTGCTCGGCGCCTCGGGCAGCGGAAAATCCACGCTCTTGCGGATCATCGCCGGATTGGAGGATGCCGACTCAGGCACGGTCTCGTTCAACGGCATTGACATCACATCGACCCCGGCTCATCTGCGGGACTTTGGCTTGGTCTTTCAGGACTATGCACTTTTTCCTCACCTCACCGTCAACGAGAATGTAGCCTTCGGTTTGAAAATGCGACGCCTGCCGCAAGACGAACTTACGCAGCGCGTAGTCAACTCACTGGAATTGGTTAACCTGAGTCAATTTGGAAATCGCCGGGTCACCGATTTATCAGGCGGAGAGCAGCAACGCGTTGCCCTGGCGCGTGCCCTGGCAACGCGTCCGCGCCTATTGATGTTCGATGAACCGTTGGGCGCGCTGGATAGAACCCTGCGCGAAGATCTGCTGAACGAACTGCGGACCATTTTGCACCAGACCGATATTCCGGCGGTCTACGTCACCCACGATCAGGAGGAAGCCTTCACGATCGCCGACAGGGTGCTGATTTTGCAGGATGGCGAGATCATCCGTGAAGGGACTCCTGTGGATGTGTGGGCGGATCCAGGTTCTGCGTTCGTGGCGACGTTCCTTGGGTTGGGGAATGTGATCGAGGGAGAAGTTATAGGCAAAGAGCGAGAAGGGGGGTGGAAAGTGGAAAGTGGATTTGGAATCTTTGGGGTTGAGTGTGAGCACACACACCGAATGGGAGAAGACATCCATTTGTTGGTTCGTCCGAATCAAGTTGACTCTCGCGCTGAGCGGAGTGAGCCAGGTGGCGAGCGCAGCCGACACCTGCCTCGGCCAACTGCACCGGGGAGCGTGGTTAATACGGTGAAAGGAATTGTCGTAGACGTCATCTTTCAGCAGGATCGATTCAAAGTCACGCTGGAGAATGGGCTGTATGTGTATCTGCCGCAAGGGCCGAGGATGGGCGAGAAGATCGACGTGCGCGTTAAGGTAGAATGTCTCGCATGAAAATCAGGGTCCAGAAAAAGAACCTGACTGGTGAAGTCACATACGAATACGAAGGTATCTTGCTGAATCGTGATGAACATTCCATCACGCTTGAAGCGTTGTTCGACCGCGCCGACATGCCGTTTGTCGATACAGTGCTTCGGACCGGCGACCGATTCGTTGAATACTATTATGACGATCGCTGGTATAACATCTTCGAAATCCATGACCGTGATGATGAGCGCATCAAGGGCTGGTATTGCAACGTCTGTACGCCGGCAGAATTCGAGGATGGCATCGTTTCGTATGTCGATCTGGCGCTCGATCTCTGGGTGTCACCTGACGGCACGCAACATGTGCTGGATGAGGATGAATTTGAAGCGTTGGGTCTGGATCATAAGCTCAAGGACGAAGCCCTGCATGGACTGGACGAACTTAAGCGGTTCTTCCTAAACAACAAACCTCCGGGCTAGGCCGGAGGTTTTCGTTTGTATGGATTTGATTTGCTAGAACGAACCCATAATCTGGTCGCCATAGAACCAACCACCAAGCACGAGTACGCAGCAACAACATAACAGAACGACTGCGACAATAGCAATGATGAGTGTGGTATTGCTCTTCTTCGGTTCCTCTGTGATGGGCGGCATTTGATCGTTCATGATTTCTACTCCTCTTATTGAATTAGTTGGAATGATTGGTCAAATTATATCAGGGAGTTATACCCCACATGGTGACAAAATGCGCCTTCCTATTCTTTGAAAAGCGCATTTTGTGACCTGGGGCATAGTACTTGATTGAAGAAAAATGCTACGGATTAATGTCCATCATCGCACCAGCAGCCGCCAAGATACCAGCGAGCACCGCCGGGAAGAGGATGAACACCAGGCACGTGCACAGACCGATGACAATATTTGAGTAGCCCAGGATCAGGCCGGCGCTTGCCATGCCATCGCCGCCCAGGAGACCGCGGCTTTCACGAATTTCCTTCTTTGCCATGTGACCGGTGATCACGGCTATGATGGATCCCACGACGGGCAGCAGAACCCAGCCGATGATTCCCATGATCAGACTGGTCAATGACAGCGAACTGGTCGGGGGAGGAACTCGATCTTGAAACGGAGGCGGATTGGAAATGGTCATTCCAGGCTCCTCACGAAACTGCATTTCGATTTGCACGTCGATACAGCCAATACACGAGGAATGCAGCCATGACGATCAACAACGTCCCGATCAGGATCGGCAGGAGGATCGCTACGATGGATAACACAGTGGAGACAATATCCTCAGCGATCGACACGGGAACGTTTCCTGCACCGCCAGTGGTTGCGGTCACAGCGGGACGAAGAACGCCAGCCTTCGCCACGTGTACTGTGCCGGCCACCAGCAAACCGCATGCCAGCGCCAGCACCGGGCTGATATCGGTAACAACATTGGCACTGGCTGCAAACGCCACCGCGCCAGCCGCCGGGCGGACGAAGGTCTGGATCACGTCATTGAGATGGTTAACCGCCGGAACCTTGTCTGCCAGCATTTCGATGATGACCAGTACGCAGAGCAGAAGCACGATCCACGGGTTGGCCAGGGTATCCCAGGGCTGCGCCAATTTTAGAGTGTTCGGAAAGTAATGTCCGATCAACCCGACGGCCAGCAGAGGGATATAGGCATTTAGCCCGGCGCTGGCAGAAAGACCAAATGCAGTGAAAATGCCGGTGAGTAATTCCATAAGACCTCCAATTCCCTTTATTCAAGAGCAGCCTTGCGAAGGTTGGGAGTGAGGATCGAAATTGCCCGGTAAAAACCTTCGCAAGGCTCTTGCGATATCAGCCCAGGGGAAACGCTCCCCAGGTTCCGGTGAGACTGAGGCGAAGCAGGTCGATCGCGGTCAACATTAGGAACGCAAGTGTTGTCCCAGCCAGGAACGGCATCCACAATTCCCCTAACGAGCTAAACAGATTTTCCTGACGCATCAGCATGATCCACACAATGCTGAATACCATGACCAGGAGTGCTAGTACACCAAGCACACTGATGATCGCGATGGGATACAAAATGATCTCGCTTTCGCTCAGCACTGCCAGATCGATTAACAGGATCATACCGACCAGGATGCCCAGTTTTTTCCAGTCGAGTGCGCGCTCCAGCACCGCATCCTTCCACACACTTTGATTGAACGCCGGGTATAGAATCGATGCCAGGGCAATTCCCATGCCGCTGCCGGTAAGCAGTCGCAGGGTATTGTTGGGGATATAAAGATTCGGGATGTTCTCCAGCGCGCCCGGCGCCGTGCTCTTGAGCAGGTAGAGATACGAATTTGAGCCATCGATGCCGAAGGCAAGGAAGAAAAGAAGCAGTGGTGCGCCCAACTTCCAACCGGGCATCCCACTTCGCTTGGGGCTGACTATGGCGAAGAACAGCAAAGAGATCGCGGCTGCATAAAATTCGCCCGTACAGCGTGCGCATAGTGGCAGCTGACGTTCGCCGATGTGAAACGAACGTTCGTCAATGCGATGGCAGATCGCATAACCTACAGCATCTGCCTTGCCCAGCAAGCCAGGCGGCGCAATGTAGAACCAAACAGCAAAGGCGATCAGAGCCGCAACGGGCACAAGCCAGCGCGTACGATTGGTAACACGAGTTTGAGAAGATGTCTGTTCCATTGCACTCATTATATGGTCTTATACGATGCTATGCAAGAAAGGTTCCAGCCTGAATTGCGGATTCGCAAAAACGCAGACTCTTAACGCGAATGACGCGAATTGGCAAATCGCGCGAATAGATCCTGGAAAACTAACGACATCGTACTCAAACCGATAAATTCAGTAAATCACGATTTTGGAGTGTAGGAGCTTGCTCCTACAACTTTGGACGGCAAGTGTCGCCACCCCGCCTCGCGGGGCAGGCTCCGCCACGGCGACGCCGTCCGACTCCAAAGTTAAACCTGTGATTTAATGAAATTCGAGGTTTGCGCTACTTGCGTTCACTACTTGCTGGTTCCTCAGGCGGGAACAAGAAACTACGCATCCTGGAGTATGATTGCAGAGTGCCGCACGCCTTTGGCGTATCCCAACTCATGATTTGAATTTCTACTCACAACGCAGTTGAGAAGTTCCGCTATTTATAAAACAAGCGGTGTCCTACAGGAGGCGCCTGATGAAACGACTGGGAATCCTTACCGGTGGCGGCGACGCACCCGGGCTGAATGCGGTGATCCGCGCCGCGGTCAAGACCGCCATCTATGAATATGGATGTGAAGTCCTTGGTATCCGCGACGGCTATGATGGATTTATAGATGAACAGGGGATCATCCCACTGACTCTGAGTGACGTGCGTGGGATTCTGCCGCGCGGCGGAACCATCCTCGGCGCGGCGAATCGCGGAAACCCGTATGCGCGCAAAGTGATCCGCGATGGCAAAGAAGTCACAATTGATGTTTCCGATGAGATCATAAAAGGTATCGAACGCCTAAAGATGGATGCCCTGCTTGTTCTGGGTGGCGATGGAACGCTGCACATCGCTCATGAATTGTTTCAAAAAGGCGCACCGGTCATCGGGGTTCCCAAGACCATCGATAACGACATCGGCGGCACGGAAGTCACATTTGGTTTCGATACTGCGGTCAATACCGCAACAGAAGCCATCGACAAACTGCACAGCACCGCCGAAGCGCATCACCGCGTGATGGTGCTCGAACTGATGGGCCGCGACGCGGGTTTCATCGCACTGCATGCCGGCGTGGCCGGCGGCGCAGACGTCATCTTGATTCCAGAGATTCCCTTCAAATTCGAATCGATTGCAGTAAAGGTTCGTGAACGTGCCGAGCGTGGTTCTCACTTCAGCATCATCGCAGTCTCAGAAGGAGCCAAACCTCTGCACGGAGAGCAGGTGTTCTCGCGCCAGGGAGATGAAGTGTATGTGCCGCGCCTGGGGGGGATCGGGCAGAGAGTTGGCGAGTACATAGAACAGCAGGGATTCGAAACGCGCGTCACTGTACTGGGTCATTTGCAGCGCGGCGGTACGCCGACTCCCTTCGACCGCTGGCTGGCCACACGCTATGGCGCGGCAGCCGTCCGTTTGGCGGCGGCAGGGAAATTCGACCGCATGGTCGCGCTGCGTGCCAACAGGATCGTGGATATTTCTCTCGAAGAAGCCACCGCCGAACATCGCCGCGTAGATGTCAATGACGACGCCGTTATCACCGCACGCGGTCTGGGTATTTCATTTGGGGACGAATAACCGTGTAGGGTAATAACCGTGTAGGGTACAGCAGCTGCTGTACCCTACACGGTTTAATAACCACAATGCCGCCCTTTCGGACGGCACTGGTGGGGCGCTGTGGCTTCCCGGGAGCAGGCGAACTTGCTGCCTACTGGAGGAGGGATGCCACAGCGCTGGGTTTGTTACTACTATCCATTTGAGACATCACCTCCTCCTTTCTATAGGATGGCGGTTTAATTTGTTTGCCCCCAGACTTCATCTGATAATGCCAGGAGTATGTCATACTTCATTTCGGATGTCAATGGGCGGATTTTGATTCTTATAAATCTGTAACCTTGCAAAAAGATGAGACCTTTTGAGAGCCTCCGCAAGCGGTATCACGGTATCCTAACCGAGACAGCCTTGCAACGGTTAATACAACATTCGCCAGGCTGCCAATATCCATGGAGGTCTACATGAAAGCCAACCCAAACCGTTTTTGGTTCATCGTAATTCTGCTCGGCTGGACGTTCGATTTTCTTTTTTGGGAAAAGCCCCTCGGCATCAACTTCGCCATCTTTATCTCACTCTGTATCCTGACCGGGATCGTTCTGCTTCGATGGGACGGGCTGCGCCTCTCGCGGGGGGCAGGCCTGCTCCTGCTGCCCATCGCGTTTCTGGCCGCGATGACCTTTCTCCGACTCGAACCGATGACCGTGTTTCTATCCATTTCGATGATCGTTTTCCTGATGGGAGTCTTTGCCCTGACTTACCTCAGCGGTCAATGGACGCGTTACGCCATACTCGATTACATCTTAGGATATTTGAAGCTTTTTGGCAGCATGATCGTCCGTCCGCTGGGATTCGTAGCGGAGAATCGACGTGAACAGCCGTCTGCAAATGCGAAACAAACAACCTCCTTTTGGCCGGTCGTGCGTGGAATTGTGATCGCTCTGCCGGTCATCGCAATTTTTGCCTCCTTGCTCGCCTCCGCCGACCTGATCTTTGCCCAGCGGCTGGAGTCCTTTGTCGACCTGTTCAATATCGAGAATCTGCCCGAGTATATTTTCAGGCTGGTGTACATTTTGGTGTTCGCGTACATCCTTGCCGGCATCTATTTGCACGCGGCACAGAAATCTGATGAACCTGTGGAAGAAAAATCGTTTGTGCCTTCATTTCTAGGGTTTACCGAATCTGTAATTGTGCTGGGAAGCGTTGTAGCCCTCTTCCTTACATTCGTTGCGATCCAATTCCAATATTTCTTTGGCGGACAGGTAAATATAAATCTCGAAGGATACACATTTTCCGAGTATGCCCGCAAGGGATTCGGGGAACTGGTGGCCGTGGCATTCTTCAGCCTGCTGATGCTCCTGGGCCTGGGAGCGATCACACGCCGCGAGAGCGAGTCACAACGGCGAATCTTTTCGACTCTGGGGATTGTCCTGGTTGGCTTGGTGATCGTCATGTTGATCTCTGCCTATCAGCGATTGGTCTTGTATGAAGAAGCATACGGTTTCTCACGTCTGCGCACTTATACCCATGTCTTCATGATCTGGCTCGGGCTCCTGCTGATTACCGTGGTCTTCCTTGAAATGACGCGCCGCGAACACATGGCGGCTCTTGCAATGGTCATCGCCTCTCTCGGTTTTGTGATCTCTCTAAATATCCTGAACGTAGATCACTTCATTGTGCGGCAGAACCTGCAAAGGGAAATTCGGGCCGCGAACGATACGGTCTTTGCAAATGGGCGCGCTGACCTGGATGCACAATATTTCCTGGATCTCTCTGATGATGCGATCCCTGTATTAGCGGATGCTTTTTTGGATACATCACTGCCTGAGGATGTGAGGGCGAAAACGGGCGCTGCCCTGGCATGTAAACGTTACGAGCGCAAACAGCAGCAGCCAACCGATTCGTGGCAGTCATTCCACTTTGCGCGTTATAACGCCGATCTTGCATTTGCCAGGATCGAGAAGCAGCTGGATGTATATGAGATTCAGGATACCGACTTGCCATCTGTCGCTGTTACCCCCGACGGAGAAGAATTCCCCTGCGTCCAGTATTATTATGATTGACACATCTCGGGCATCGCAGTAGCATCGAATCGTCACGTCGCAGACGTGATCTTTCGTAGGTCACGCTTTCAGACAGTTGCATCTGTGTAATATCGGTGTTTACAAAGAAGCATCCCGCAGGCATTTGCCTGCGGGATGCTTTTAGTTGGGCTGGAGAGAGTAACTGTTTAACTTCTGTAACAATACCCCATAAAACAGCAGCAACACCAGCATGATCCACGGAATGTAGATCAAGGGATCGGTCAGGATATACGAGCCTTCATAAAGAATACTGTCGCCAAGCGCAATGTAGGTAACGAGCCGCCATACATCCAGTAGCGCGTAGGGAGCGAAGAGCAGCCAGTGCAGCGTTCTCACTGGCTTTTCCTGGATAGTCGCCAGCAGGAAGGCAAAGATGACAAGCCCCAGTGACAGTTCCCAGACCATGTCGAGCCAGATGAACGCGCCCAGATACAGGGCGAACGTGAACGCCAGCGCAAGTTCAGGCACTTCATATCCCGGCTTGCGTATAGGGCGTAGCAGGAACTTCAAGCCGACCCACCCCAACGGAACCAGTAGTAGAAGCTTGATGATGGTCGCGATCTGTATATTAGCGGGAGAAACGCCAAGATAGTACAACACCGTTTGCATGACAGAGTGGTTGTAGCCAAGGAACGGCTGCTCGGAGCCGCGCCAGGGGAAGTCCCGCGAGAGGCGGGCCAGGAATCCAAAGTAATCCTGATACTGGCGGAGTCCGTACTCAATGCCGCCACCAAGAATGGTGATTCCAGCAACTGCCAAATATGCCAGGACCGAGCCGATCAGTAACTTAAGGAAGAACTTATATCTACCCAATAGGAGCGGCAGAGCGAGTGCAAATGCCCAGTGCGGCTTGATGGGGAGGATAACCGCTCCCAGCCAAAAGATCGCCCAGCCTAATTTTTCCTGCAAAATCGCTTCGATCAGAAATGTCGCAAAGAGCGCGACGATGAGATAAATGTTCATGTATGCCAGGTCATCCCAAAACGCGGAGAAGACCAGGAAGAGGGGCAGCATCTTTGCCCACGTGAGCGCAACATGATGCAAATGGTTATTCTCGAAAATACGACCCCACCAAATGTATAGCAGCACATATGCGGCAATGTGCAGGATCACCAGTAGCGGAACCAATAGGCCGAGCGGTAAGAGCAGGATTGGCATAAAGAAGAAGGCGAACGCCGGAGAGTATGGGAAATGATGCTCCAATACCTCGAGCGAGCCTTTGAGATAAATGTCTTCTCCGGCGTTGAAATGTTGCGCGGCTGGGATGTAAGAGAGTTGTAGATCGGCAGAAACTTGTGCGCCCGCGGCGATCGCCTCCGGCCGAAGTGCATCGCTAAAAAGAAAGACCTGGATGGCGAGCCGCAATACCGCGTACACAACCGCCGCGATCAACGCCACGCGATACGCTCTGGATGTTGACCAGCATTCCCTGATGCGGTTCAAGGTTCATGCGTCCTTGAGCTTCAGGCGGCTGGTCAGGTCGCGTAGCTGCACAAAGGAAATGGGCTTGATCATCACGAAATCGGCCATATCGCTGTAATTCTCGCCCATGCGCGCATCGGCGGTAGTGATGATGACAGTCATTTTGGCCAGGTGTTCTTCTTTCTTGATCACATTCGTAAGTAATTCGGCACCGGAGATATGAGGGATGTGCATATCGAGCAGTATCAGGAATGGCGGCGCGCCATTTTTGAGCCTGTCCTGGGCCGTTTTTCCATCGGCGATGTGTTCCACCTCAAAGCCAACACCGCGTAAAGCTTCTGCAAAAATGTTGGCCAGGTCTTCGTCATCTTCAACAATTAATGCGAGAGTGCTCATGGGATTGTCCGATCCTTTTCGAGGAGCTCTGTCACTACTAAAGGTAATGTGATGATGAATATGGTTCCGACATCAATTGTGCTTTTCACCATAATTTCGCCATTCATCAGGCCGACCAGCTGCTTGACGATGGATAACCCCAGACCAAAGCCACCATGGACGCGGGTGGTGGTGCCTTCCACCTGACGGAACGTGTCAAAAATATGGGGGATATCTGCCTCGGGTATTCCCCGGCCTGTATCCATGACCTCGATGCCCCAGCGATGCGCGTTCGGATAAAACAACCGGACATTTACCGAACCCCGATCGGTAAATTTGACTGCATTATTCACCAGGTTTACCAGAATTTGATGCAGGCGCGCCGGATCACCGTTTAACACTTCGGGCAGGTTATCGTCGATTTCGCTGGTCAGGATCAAACCTTTGTCTGCGGCGGTCTTGTCCATTACGCCATGTAGAGTTTCAAGCAGCTCGGCGGGGCGCAGGGGGGCCATTTTGATGGTCAGCTTACCTGCTTCCATCTGGGCCTGGTCGAGGAGGTCGTTGATCAAGCCAAGCAGCCGTTCGGTGTTCTTCATGATGCGGTCCGCCATATTGACCTGTTTTTCGTTCATCGGCCCATAAATGGATTCCTTGAACATCTCTGCATAGCCCAGGATCGCGTTCAATGGAGTACGCAATTCATGCGAGACGATGGCAACAAAGGTGCTCTTAAGTCTCTCCACTTCGGCTTCCCTGGTAAAGTCGCGAAAGACCGTCACGGTGCCGATATTATCACCACTGATATTGTACACCTGCGCTGCGCTGACCGATAAGGTTTTGGCTCCCCATTCAATGCGGAAGCCAACCGGCTGGGTTTCATGCTCGATCATGGCGTATAACAATCCACGGCTCTTCGACTGAAGCTTTGGATGTTCGATCAACTCACGGAAGTTTTTACCGTGGATGAGTTCGAGTGGAATATCGAGCATGGACCTGATGGCCGGGTTGGCCATCATGGCGTTCCATTTCCGGTCGAATACGATCACACCATCGGCGATCGAGTTGAGAATGGCCTGATTGCGGCCAGCTTCCACTTTTTCACGTTCCAGCGATTCGGCTAGCGCCTGCGTGCGTTCAGTAACAACCCGATCCAGGTTGGCATTGATACTGCGTAATTCGTTCAGTGTCTGCTCGAGACTCCGAGCTGAAAGCCAGGAAACAATTGCCAGCATGAAGAACCCCACCATCGCTGGCATATTGGGAAAGATTTCAATGGACAGTGAAAGGCCGATGAGCATGACACTGCTCAAGGCCGCAAACAAGAAACTAGAGGCGGGCAAAAGGATCAAGCTGGAGATTGCGATCGGGAGGGTAAAAAGAAAGAGCGAACGCCCATTTGCCACTTGATCAGGTGTATCGCTGAGAACTGGCACAATCACCAGCAACAGTAGGAGCATAAAGGACGAAAGCCGGCTGGACGTCTTGTTTACCTGGTAAACCCCAAGCGTGACAATGAAAGCAATTGTGGCGCTTGCCAGAGCTAGTGGGTTGTCCTGCGATTGCCACTGGTCAGGATTTAAAATCAAATAGACAGCGACCGCCAGGAACGCAAAGAGTGACAGACCCATTAACCCCAGGGCTAGAGTCCGTATGAGTTCCTTTTTTCGTAGTTCATCCGGATCATTTTGGGGAGGGATTAAGTATCTTTTAAGTGTTGAGAACATAGGCTGCATCTTTCTACGTACTCTGGTCAACCAATGTCATTGCGCTCAATATGCAGGACTTGACCAGTATTTCCGGGCAGTAGAGCGATTTGTCCATCCACAACGGTGGGTAGGGTGGTTCGCAATGTCTTTCCAGCCACAGTCCAGCCTGCTTGATCTGATTCGAAAACGACTTGCCTGTGTGTTTCTGCCACATGGCCAGTGCCTGGACGCAGTAGGCTGTCTCCTCGGCAGTGGACCGGTTGAAGAAGCCCCAGGAACCGTCTTCGTTTTGCGAATCCAGCATCCATTGGACAGATTCTTCACAGAGTGCATCGTCGTAGCCCCTGGCACAGATGATCAAGTGGGCGGTGGTATAGCTTGGCGACAAATGCCATTTATCCAGCCAGTATCGGTGCGGACTGCGTCTCGAACGGATGAACGCCAGGATCTTCTGCACTGTGGGATGGGTCTTGTCATAGCCGGCCTGTTTCAATGCGCCGAGCACATGAATATTAACATCCACGGATGGGTTCGCTTCATATGGAAAGCATCGGAACCAATTTTCTTCTTCATAACCAAGGACATCTGCAAGCGCCGGCGTTCTCCCAAATTTCGATAAAAGCTCAAAGGCCACGCTTGTATCATCGCCATCGGGCAGCGAAAAGTTTTCAGAGAAACCAAGTCCCCTGCCCGGTTTCCAGGATTTTTCGAGAACGTCCAGGTGATTATTGCATATCTCGGCGATCTCTTTGTCTTCCTGATATAGATTTGTAAGGCTGAGATTCCACAACACCCAGATGCGCTCAAATAATTCGATGGGCGACAGGGTGGGCGCGCCTCCCCTGCGAGTGTACACGATCGGAGTAAGGTAGTCGAGTGCACGTGCATCACCGGGTTTGACGCACAGTGCAAAATAGGCCGTGGCCGAAGGAGAACAGCCCACCGATCCATTTTGCTCCTGTAGGTTTTCCACATCCAGCAGATGGATTTTATCGGTGCCGGCCATCTCCGCGGAGTGTGCAACCGTGATATGGCGGGAAACTTTGACGCCTTCCAGCTTTTTCATCTTTGCCTCGCGCAGCCGGGTCAGCCTGCCAAGGATCCGTTCCCCCTGTTGCTTGAGGATGCCCAGCTGCTCAGCCTCAGCAACCAGCGTAGGTACGATCAGCTCGAAGCCGACGGTTGCTCCGCTGGAGTCTAAAAGGAGTCCTTTGGTGGCGCCCGCTGTGATCTGGTCGAGTGCGCTTAATCCGTTTTGGATCTGCAGCTTATCCTGTGCGCGGCGGCCTCTGTAGGTGAGGGCGATCATGGCCGACAACGTGCAGATCACGCGGTCATGATAGTAAAAGGGAAATTCCGCGCCCCACGAGCCATCTCCAAGCTGATGATGGCATATCCAGCTCAACGCCTGGTTGCTTAGAGCCGAGTCCACTTCCTTGAGCCTTGCAATCCAGGCCGTGTCATACGGCGTGTTAGACATGTAATTGCCCGTGCCGACCGTTTTCAGCAGTTCGACAAATGTTTCCATCAAGCATTTCCCCCTTATGGGTTAATTTCTGCATACCAGATGCCATCTCGCATGTGGCCGACGCCGTAAGCATCATCCCGTCGGAGACGATAGTAATTTCGAAGGGAGGTGCGTTCCTCTTCGCTCAGGAGATCGTAATCAAGCTCAACCGTGGGGCGTTGATAAATGTGATCGTGCAGTATTTTTCGCAGTAGTGTCTGGGTAATATAAAGTGATGGGGCGATGGTGAAGTACAGGCTTTCATTTCCCCATTGGAGCAGGGGATAGTCAAAGGCGGCAAACTTTTCGAAGCCAATAAATAGATCTGCCTTGTCAAGCTCTTCACCGTAATACATCCTGACGATCTCATCGCGCGTCGGGATTCGATGATGCCTTTGATAATACGCAATCGATAGCTCTGCCACAACTTGTGCAGCATCGCTGGCAAAGACGCCGTAGAGCAGTTTGTGTTTGTCGTGATGGAGGGTTTGCTCGGTGATCTTGTCGAACGATTGGGTGATGTGCTGATGCTGCCGGTCAAGTTCTTTTCGAAAATCGCCGTAGAACCGGACCCGAACCCGGTAGTCGTCATACAACGACGTAAATTGCGGGTGCTGCGCCAACAGCTTCATGCTGTCGCCGATCATGGTCATGTACTTTTCGCCGCGGGTCAGAATTTCCTTGCCGAACACCGGAGCAAGGACCGTTTCGATGCCGTGATCGAACAGCATTTTGTAGACCCGTACGTATCCCTGTATGGTCGTTTCGACGTATGCCGTCGATTGATTGAGAAGTTCGTTGCTGTGTTCCAACAGGAACCAGCGCCGCGTGCCGTTGAACGGAAAGACACACACTTTTGTCCCGCTGGTTCTGACGATCTCGGCCACTTCGTCGGTGTGGAGCTGCAGGAAACGCTCCAGCGGAATCATGAGCCCCTCCAGCCGCGCGACAGGTTTCGGGGCGAATGAAGCGAAGCAGTCTGTAGGATGCGGTCAAAGGGAATGCGGCTGATTGTCATGGGGATGAGGGTCGATCTATTTCTTCCCGGCGGCTGGATGTCAATTAACTGGAGGCTGCCAGATCCTTTGCGACCCGGGAGGAGAAACCTGCCATGGTTACCATAAGATGATTTGTATCTTCGAGGTGGAATCCCAGCCGGCGCTTGACATCGTAAGCGCCTGATCCGAAGCGCACGAGGCGGATGTTATGTTCAAAGGCCTCCTGCAAGGCGGAATAGAGCAACAGGAAATATCCGCCGGGAACATCATCTTCCAGCCCAAGGCCGGTGGCAAGCTGGAAGTGATTATCACGTACCACCGCGCCACAGCCGGCCAGTTTTCCATCCTTGTGGATCTCGAGCCAGGTGCCATCGATCATCGAGAAGTTCTCGAGCATGCCGCGCATCCACGGGTTGGGCGCCGAACCGTGCCAGATGGAAACATTCCTGATGAGTTCGAGGGCTTTATCGACATCAGAGACCGTCTTGTGTTTCACCAGGGTGATGCCATTCTCTTCGGCCTCACGCAGACTCTTCTTGTAGTGCTGGCGGTCCTTCTTGTTGCCGTGTTCCAGGTATTCCTCGAAGCTTGTCCATTCCATGGGCATATAGGTCCCCGGTTCTGAGAGGGTGATGGGTTCATAACCTCCAGGCCAGGACGGGTATCGCAGCTGTTCGGTCAGCAGGTAATCGAAGACAAGGAAGGAACATTTCTGCTTCTTGAATTCCTCCTGCGCCGCCAGGGCCAGTGTCGAAAGCGCCTCGTCGCGCCCAGGCTCGCCAGGCAGCAGCAAGGCAGAGGTATCTGCCATCGGTGAGCGGCAAACCAGCAATGGCCGGCGTTTGAGAATGGACGACATGAATCGGCGTGCGACCTTCGGGAGGGGGATCGGTTCGTTATGGACCCGAAACAGGGCCGCGCCGGCAATCGGTGTATCGCCATCCCAGGCGATCAGATACGTGGGCTGGCATTCCGCCATGGCACGCTCGCCAAATTGATACCATTTATGGCTTTGAAAGCCACGCCCGGCAGCAATGGCGTCCCATGTATGGGCGTCAATTTCGTGGATACTGCTAAATCTCTGTACGCTGAGTTTTGCCATTTTTGCTCCGCTCAATTCCATTTTACATGAGCCAATTCAAATTATGAAAATTTGCACTGCGGCCTTGCAGAAATGCAAATTGTTACTGTCTCGTTAGAGAAATTTTGTTAGACTCGTCAAAAATCGTCTGGACCGTATACTTCCACTGGAGAAGCAACATGAGAAATTATACCTTTCGTCTATCCCCCGGACAGGATTTGTACCATTCAATTGAAATGTTTGTACAGGACCGAAAAATCGAAGCTGGTTGTGTCTTATCTGGTGTCGGCAGCCTGACTCACGCCACTCTGCGCTTCGCGAATCAGGAAATACACAACGAAGCCACAGGTCATTTTGAGATCGTTTCCATCACGGGGACGGTCTCAGCGCATGGATCGCACATTCACATCTCGGTATCAGACGAGCAGGGAAGAACGCTTGGCGGGCACCTGGTGCCCGGCTGTATCATTTATACGACAGCCGAGATCGTGATCCTGGAATTTGACGATCTGATCTACAAGCGTGAGTTTGCAGAAGATTCAGGGTATGACGAATTGGTTGTGTATCACAAATAATCAAGTAGGGAACGGCAGCCGCCGTCCCCTACTTGATTATCTATTACTTACCGCATTCAGGAACTCTTCCTGATTTCTCACGGTTTGCTTGAGTCCCAGGCGTTTTCCCAGTCTGGTCAACTGCGGCGGCTCCACGTATGTACTGGCCAGGAGCTCCTCTTGCGCCAGCACGTCATTGGCATAACCGTCCAGCAGGACCCGGCCCTGTGAGAGAACGATCACACGCTCAAAATTCTCTGCGCAAAAATCGATATCATGCGTGATCGTAACCACTGTTTTGCGGCGTTCCCGAAGCGTCTTGATGACATTCGCGATCCGCGCCACATTGGCGGCATCCTGCCCGGTCGTGGGTTCATCGAAGATCACAATCGGGGTATCCATGGCGAGGATCGACGCCAGCGCCACCATCTTGCGCCAGGTGATGGATAGGTCGTACGGATTGGTCTCGGTCTTATCCGAAAGCTCCGTCAGTTCCAGCGCATCTTTGACCAAGGCCTGAATTTGGTCGCCGTTATAGCCGAGGTTGCGCGGCCCGAACGCCACTTCGGTTCCCACATTCTTCGAGAATAACTGCTCATCGGGGTTCTGGAACACGTAGCCAACTCTGCGTGCCAGCTTCGCAACGGAATGTTCTTTCGTATTCCAATCACCGATCGTGACGTTTCCACGTGTGGGTTGGAGCAGCCCGTTGAAATGCTTGACGAGGGTGGTCTTGCCGGCGCCATTCTGCCCAATGATGGCCACTTGTTCGCCCGCTTCTATCGATAGCGAAATTCCACGCAGTGCCTGGACGCCCGATGGATAGGTGAAGTGCAGATCCGAAATTTGGATGTTCATGTTGCCCTCACCCCTGACCCCTCTCCCCTGGGGAGAGGAGAAAACCCATCCACCGCCTCCTCCAGTGTGACCGGCAAATTTTCTTTTTTCCATAAGCCTGACTTTTTCGCCTGGCGCGCCGCGGATGTATAACGTGAAATGCCAAACCCCTTCTCAGGCAACAGGTCAGAGGTCAACACTTCAGATGGACTTCCTTGGAGCAGGATCTGCCCTTCATGTAGGGCAATGACACGGTCGGCAAATTCCGCGATCCATTCCACTTTATGCTCCACGAGCAGCACGGTCATTCCCTGCTCCGCCAATGTGCGGATCACGCCGAAGACTTCACGCGTGCCGATCGGGTCCATCTGTGACGTAGGCTCATCGAGGACGAGTACCTTGGGCTGCATGACCAGGATCGAGGTCAGCGCGACGCGTTGCTGCTGCCCGCCGGATAACGAATACGGAGAGCGGTCGGCCAGGTCGCTGATACCGGTCAACTTCATGGCAGCCTCGACGCGTGATTTCATCTCCTGGCGCGGCACGCCGATGTTCTCCAGCCCAAATGCCAGCTCTTCGAAGACCGTATATTTTGCGCCGCTGATCTGGTTGAACGGGTTCTGGAACGCCAGCCCCACAGTTAACACCCACTCATCAAGGGTGGACCGATGCAGGTCCTTCTCATCCACTACGACCGTGCCATTCAATTCTCCTTTGAAGAAGTGCGGCACAAACCCCGCGATTGTATAGCACAACGTGGATTTCCCCGCGCTGTTGGGTCCCACCACAGCAACAAACTCGCCTTCCTGCACCTGTAAGCTGATGTTCTGGAGTGCAGGTGCATCGGTTAGCGGATATTTATATGTGACGTCGTTGAGATTTACGATAGCCATAATTTGAGCGCCAGGGTTATGATGCACAGAATGATAAGAACCCAACGAATACTATGGTCTGCAGTCGTATCAGGGATTTCGTGCAGTGATGTTTTAACCCGTTTAGACGTGAACCCACGTGCTTCAATGGCGATGGCGCGCTCCTCCACTTCTACAAGTGACCCGAATACGAGCGGCCCTACAAGTGGTATCAGCGACCCGGCCCGTCGCAGAAAACTGCTTTCGGTATCCAACCCGCGCGAACGCTGGGCCGCGATGATTGTCTGCGCCTTGGACTGCATCTGTGGCAGGATTTGCAATGTGGAAATGATCACATACGCAAACTGGCCCGGCAGCCCGCGCCGCGTCAGATCGATCATTAGCTCGCTGGGATGTGTTGTCATTAACAGCAGAGTGAACGAAGAGATCATTACAGCAATTCGAATGGAGACCTGGAAGGCGAAGGCAAGACTTTCCTGGGTTACGTCGAGAAACCAAATTTTGAAAATGACCGTTTCACCCACGGGTTGAAATAATGCCTGCATCACAAAGATGAATCCAACAGCCGGCAGGATCAGACGAAACACAGTGAAAAAATATTCTTTGGCGACGTTGCCCGCCAACACCAGCGGGACAATGACCACCAGTAACAACGCAGGCGCCGTCCAATACCATGGGCTCAGGAATGAAACCAGAATGATGCTCAACGCCAGGACGATCTTGGTCAGGGGGTTAAGACGATGAAGAAGGCTATTGCGTTTGACGTAATAAGAAAGTCGCTCATGCATGATGGCTG
>CAZBAX010000077.1:0-20911 GCA_964489725.1 uncultured Anaerolinea sp.
TACTTCAAAACTTCAGCTTTGAGCACATTTCTGTCGGTAGGCTCGCTACAGTATCTGGATGACACAAAAATATTCAACACCAATGCTGTGCTCGACATGACATTGGCGGGAATATCAAAGAAGTTCATGGCAAGCAGATATCCCGACGCGCCGCCGAATCCCGCGCTCGAATACAACATGGCAACGATGAATACCAGTAAGTAAAGAAGCGGATTATTCAACGATCATCTCCTGATGTGTTGGAATGGAAACTGGCAGATGATAATACGAATTCCCGGCACAGGCGCGGCAGAGGGTGAGACCTTCGTCTTGAATCTCACGTTCGTTCATGATCTCCTCCCCGCACACGTCGCAGTTGACGCGCACCCCAGGGCGTGAGACGATGACCTCAATCGGGGTTGATAGTTGCACTTCGGAGATTGTGAACATTTCTTCATCAGGCATGATCTGGTACGCCTGCATCTGAGCGAAGTAGTGACGCGGTTCATCGAGAGCATAGGCGCAAGCCTTTTGGCGAATATCCAAAGCGGGCGCGACGCGAACTGAATAGCCTGTTTTCACATCCACAAAGACTGCCGCAGTCTTGCCGAAATCCTCCACACGCAGAGTGCGATGACCGACTGTACAATTTGTAGCAGCGGAGAGACCATCGGCAAAACAGCCATCCGCCTCGGTGATGATGAGCAATTGTTTTTTATCTGGGGGTGTGTCAAAGCCGAGGGCGTGCATACCTGCCAGCCCCATGCGCACACCGAGGATCTGGCGCGGGCAGAGATGGGAATGGTCACGGGCGGATTTTTCGAGTAGAGGTTGAATGTTCATATCACTATTCCACAAACAAAAGAAGCTGTCTCATGAAAAGAGACAGCCTCAATAAAGCAAGCATGATCTCCTTTCCAAACGTGGGGGATGGAGGCGTTTCCGCTTCCACCTGGTAACGCAAATATGAGGCTTGCGCCACTGTCCTGTTGCCATGCATTATGTTTAGGCAGACAGGCTTCGGAGTATTGTCAATATAACGTGTTTATCGTTGTACTCACAGTGACGGGAGTCACTGACTATCTTCCTTCTCTCCGCTCAGACCAGATTTGAACGCCCGAATGCCAGAGCCCAGTTCACCTGCAATTTTTCCGATGCGCCCTGCTCCGAAAAGCAAGAGGACGATCACAAGGATGATGATGAGTTCGGTTTGTCCCAAATGAAACATGGTGACTCCTTCCTGTTTTCTCCCTCCCCAAGCTGGGGAGGGAGAAAATTAGGAGAATGCTAACTGTTGGACTCCATCTTTTTGGCTCGCACGGGCAGGAATTGGAGCGCAAGGAGGAACATTGCCAGTCCCACTCCAAGTCCCAGAACCACCACCTGCCATTCCAGCGAGGTGGGAGTGTAATTGGCGGTTAGTCCCTCGCCTGTGAAGGCATTGGTGAAGGCGGTCATGCCGAACGATTGGGCGGGAACAATCAGGATGTAGGGGATACCTGCCAGCATGGTCACAACCAGCGCGGAGGCGGCGAGGATGGCGTTCTTCGCTTTGGGTGCAACAATCAGCAACACGAGCGGCAGAACGACTCCCAGCCCGACATGCAAAAACCAGAAGATCCACCAGGTGGAGCCGAAGATGGCGGAGCGGACGGATTCTGCCTGGGCAGGCACGTTGGGGTAGAGGGTGACCAATCCAAGAATGATCATGGACACCGCGCCGAAACCAAGCAGTCCCTTTGTCAACGCGCCGAGTTTTTCGGTTGTTTCAGCAAATAGAGGCTCGGCGGGCGCAAAGGACGTGTAGAGCAGGGTCACCAGTCCGCTTCCCGCAACGAGCGAGTAGATCAGGAAATACAGCGGCAATACTGATCCCTGCCAGAGCGGATGCGCCGATACAACTCCGAAGATGCTGCCGACGGTGATGATCAACGCGACGCCAAAGGGCAGGCTGATGTATGCCAGGGTTTTGAGAGTCTTGTTGATGCCCTCCGCTTTCGCGGGGTTGCGATTCGCCTGCAGAACCAGCACTAGTTTTACCACCAGGAATATCAGGTAAATCACATGGAACCAGACCATCCACGCCATTGGCGAGCCAAAGTTCGGGGTGAAGATCGCCCGCCAGAAGCGGAAGGGATGCCCGAGGTCCAGCGCGATGAGCAGAAGCGCGGGGGTGAGGGCGGCAAGGGCGGTGAGATACACCAGTCCCTTGATGGATGAGAGCGCCTTATTCCATCCAAAAACGTAATTGAGGCTGGTGAAGATCAGAAGTGTTCCGACCTCTAGCCAGACCAGGAAGACATACGCCGCCACCCATAAACCCCAGACAACGTAAGTTCCGTAGTTGACATCCAGATGCCCGGTGGTCATTCGCAGATATAAGCCCCAGAGACCGACGATCAGCGCCAGGGCGGTCAGCGCGTACGATGCTTTTTTGAACATAATAATCCTCCAGATTTACGAGAGAATCTCTTGCGGATTTTCGACAACGGTATCGAGCCAGACCAGATCCGCCTCGACCACTTCTTGGAGCAGGCGCGTCAGCCCGATAAAGAAGGCATCCACCTTGACCTTGGCGTGCGCGGCGATGAATGAGGGGAGCCACGGCTTGAGGTGATTCTGAATGAACTCGCGGCTGGCGGAAAGCAGGGCGAGCCTGTCGGTTTCATTATCAGCACGTAAAGCCTCCTGCGCCAGATGCGCCAGAAAACCGAGTTCAAGGGCGATATGGTCATCAGGCAGGCGGATTTCACCATCAGGCAAAGCCCGCCATTGCAGGTAAAACTGCCGCGCCGCCACTGCTGGGGGGCCCATCAATTGTTTATCGTTCAGATAGTATGAAGCGTAGGGAGGCGCGATGGGCAGACCGGGTCCTTCGAACAGGTGCGTCATCTCGACGTTGAGGCGTTCCGCTGCGTCCTTTAAGGATGGCTCGCCTCGCAGGCGGGACTGCATTACGGCAATCCCGCCGAGCGGGGAATCTGCATCCACAACAAGGTCAAGGAGGGTTTCGAGCAGGGCTTCCGTAAGCGGATAGGTATGGAAGGCGTGCAACAGGTTATACAGCCCAGCCCGATTTTCCAGCTCTGGTCTATTCATGTCACACTTTCCTGACTTTGACGATCATATCGCCATAGGCAGGCTGACCCATCACTGGGGAGAGGTCTTCCGGATCTATGATTGCATTGTGATTGGGGCTGATGTCGCGGAAGTCATAGGTCTTCCCCAAGCCAGGGCTGAAACGACCACCGCCGCCAAGCGGCAAGCGCAGCACACCGGGACGAATGGTCTCGACCAGGTTGACCTTGCCGCGGGTCTTATGCCCAAGCGGGTTTTCCATTTCGACGAGGTCGCCAGTCTTCAAGCCCAGGTTTTTACCATCACTGGCATTCATTTGAATGACACCGATGGACCAGGTGCCTTCAGGAATGCGCACCTTGCGTCCAGTGGGTTTGGGACCATCCGGTCCGACGATCATTTCCTCGACCACGCGCTCATCGTTGAACGGCATCCACAGATCTTCGGTCGGGATTCTTCCCAGCCAGTCCACCATCTGTGTGCCGGACATGGCGTGATGAATGCGACCCGAAATAACCTGGAAGCGGTACTCCTCCTTATACTTGGCGTAATCGGGGTTGGTGTACGGATTCCAAAGCGTCTCGAACCAGTAGAAGGTCCTGGGGTACTTTTGCCATTTCAACGGCTTGATGTTGCGCGGCGTCTCGCCGGACTCTTCGATGAGTTTATTGTATTTGGAATAACCGCCTTTGCGCTGCTTTTCGCCGTCTTTTTCCACTTCGTAATCCCAGACAAAGTCCACCTTCTTGCTGTCGGTTTTGAGCACGCCGCCATTGTTGAAGCGATACCACGACATGGGCCAGACCGCCACGCCATGATGTTCGCGCATCCATTCAACTGTCACCGCATCGCCCTTGACCACTTTCTTTTCATCGTCAATTTCCACCTTGCCCGCTTCCAGCGAATCGGGCGTGCCGACGAGTTTGTAATTGACCGGGTATTTGGGATAGGGCAGGGGCAGTCCAGCGTGATTCCGACCCGGCGCGACCTTGAGCGCTTCATCCCAGAAGGATTCCTCGGTGGGATATTTCTCCCAGATTTCTTCCGGCTTGATATCCGGATCGCCTTTTTCGTAGAGTTTCCTTGCCAGCGCCCAGGAAATGTCGTACTGTGTCTTCGATTCGTAGAGTTTCTCGATGGCGAAGTCGCGCAAGTAGATGAGCTGATGGCTGGGATATATATCGCACAAGCTCATGCGTTCCAGGTAACTGGCTTCCGGCAGGACGATGTCGGCATACATGCCGGTTTCCAGGAAGGGTGTGTCAATGTAAACGACCAATCCCACGCGATACTCATCCCCATCCTTGGCAGTCAGGGACTCGATCCACGTATCCGTATTGGAGCCGGTGATGACCGGGTTGCCGGTGCGGATGAAGAAGGCCTTGATGGGATATTTGTGTCCGCGGAAGGGACCCTGTTGGAGCATGACGCCTTCGAGGAAGCGGCGCGGGTAGTCGCCGACCACATCGTCCCAACCGGCGGGCCAATCGCCGAAGAGATCCATGTGGAGTTTTTCCTGCTCGCCGGTCACCTCTGTGCCGTTGATCACGCGTTTGACCTCGCGTTTATTGAAGGATTCGCCCTTTGCCGCGCCGCCCTTGTCGCTCTTGACCAGTTCGGTGTCGATTGCGCCGCCGGGAATTTCCATATTGCCCGTGATCACGTTCAACGCCGTGCCGATGATGGCGGCAACGTAGCCGTTGTAGTGGTGACCGATGCCATTCATGCCCCATACCCATGATGCAGGCTTGGTGATGCCGAATGTGTGCGCCAGTTCTTCGATGGTTTTGGCATCAATGTCGGTGCGTTCCGCCGCCCATTCGAGCGTGAAGTAGTCCAGCCCATTGAGCGGGTCCTTTTTACGCCACATGCTCTTGAATTCCGACTGGAAATCCTCCCAGCCGTTGCTGTATTCGAGGAAGGACCAGTCAATGTAGCGGCGCAGGGGATTCTCATCATCGTTGTTTTCGAGAATGTAGCGCAGGACTGCCGCGAACAGATCGGGGTCAGTGCCGGGGCGGATGGGAATCCATTGATCGGCTTTGGTGGCGGTGTTCGAGAACGCCGGATCGATCACGATGATCTTGGCGCCCGCCAGTTTGGCTTCCACTGTGCCACGCGATTCGTAGACGATGCGGGTGGCGGTGAAGGGATTCCAGCCGGCATACACAATCAGTTTGGTGCGGTAACTGTAATCGTTCTTCAGCGAGCCGTCGGGTTGGCGCACGAGCACCGGTCGCATGATGTCGGGTTCGACGCGTTTGCCGCCGAACATCAATTTGGGACCGTGCCGGCGCGGCGTGTCGCAGATGGCACCGTGTTCCACCGTGTGAGGCGTGCCGAAGGCGCGGAACATGTAGTAATACGGGTCGCGGTCAGTCACATCGCCGCAGTCCATGATGATGCTTTCAGGACCGAACTTTTTCTTGTACCCGATGATTTTATCGGCAATGTAGTCCAGCGCTTCATCCCAAGAGACGCGCTTGAACTTGTTCTCACCGCGCTCGCCCACACGCATCAACGGATACTTGATGCGGTTGGCATTATAGACCATCTGCAAACCGGACGAGCCTTTGGCGCACATGACACCGGAGTTGAGAGGCGCATATGGGTTTCCAAAGATCGACGTGGCAACACCGTTCTTGTTGACGTTGACGGCGATGCCGCACTCGGCCGGGCACATCACGCAGGCGCTGTAAACGGTTTTGTCGGCGGACTGCTGGATGGTTTTCGCCTGGGACTCCGTGATGGTCTTGAATCCGGATTTCATGCCCCCCACAACTGCCAGGCTTCCGGCGGTCAGGCCGCCCACCTTGAGGAAATCACGCCGCGAGAAGGATTTGTTATTTGTCTTTTTCATGTTGTCCTCCTACACCAGATAGAAGACCTGCGGCTTGGTGCCCAGTTCTTCCTTGACTCTCATAACATTGGGTTTGCCAACCAGTTCGGAAACCAGACTCTGCGGGTCGTTCAGATCGCCGAAATAGGTGGCGCGTCCCATGCAACTGAGCGTACAGGCAGGCAACTCGCCGCGCTCAATGCGATGAATACAGAAATGGCATTTGCGCGCGTTTCCAATCGGCGAACTGCCTTCGTTCCGGACGCGGGCTTCCTTGTATTCAGGCGATGGAACCAATTCGTAGGGCTGGCGTTCGCCGCCCTCCTCATCACCATAGAAACGTCCAGCGTCAAACGAACGCGCATTGTACGGGCAGGCGGTGATGCAGGCGCGACAGCCGATGCACATGTCGTAATCCACGATGACAATGCCGTCTGAGCGTTTCCAGGTGGCGTTGACCGGACAGACAGGTGTACAGGATGGCTGGTCGCAGTGCATACATGGGCGCGGGACGAATCGGCGGGCAATGTTCGGATATGTCCCGCTCGTTTCGGTCAGCACCGGGCGGTAGACCACGCCGGGCGGCAGTTTGTTTTCCTGAATACAGGACACCGAACACCCATTGCAACCGGTGCATTTGCGCAGGTCAATTACCATGCCCCATTTGCGCTGATCCATCGGCTTTTGAAGCGCGCGTTGCAAATCCTGCATCATGCGCTTGACCGGGTGTTCCCCCTCCGCCGCTTCCGGCAGATCGATCACCGGGACGAGATCACCGCCCTGCGCGGACGGCGCGGCATGGACCGGGGTTACCTCCCCTAGGACGGCAGGCGCCACCAAACCGGCAAAGACGCCGCTCGCAAACATGCCGAGGAAATCCCGTCTCGAGACTTCGGGCTTGTCTGCGCTGGTGGCTGAATTTTTTGCTTGCGTCATAATGTTCTCCTTTTCAATGGGATTAAAAGCGAGAAAGCGCGGGACGCTTGTCCCACGCCTTCATTCTAGTGAAAAAGCTGTTGCAGAATAACTGCGAGGATTCCCAGTAGCCTGCTAGGAAGATTCCTAGTATTCAACATCCCCAGAAGGTAAGCCGCTTGGAGAACTCCAGGATTGTGGAATGGTTAGATCAACCCGCGTTTCAGGGCATAACGGGTCAGTTCCGTACGGTTGTCGAGGTTGAGTTTACGCATCAGGTTTGTACGATGAAAATCCACTGTCTTCGGGCTGATATACAAAGTTTCGGCAATTTGCTGGTAGGTTTTGCCCTGCGCCAGTAAGGTTAACACTTCCCGCTCGCGCCCGGTAAGGGCATCGAAGGGGTCGGCGGGACTTCCCGGCTCGCGGCGCGCGTTGTCTGCGAGTACGCCAGCCACGGCGGGGTCAAGAAACGTACCACCCGCGTGGACGGCGCGAATGGCGGTGAGAAGCTCATCTCCTTCCGCGCGTTTCAAAACGTAGCCCGAGGCTCCGATTTTGAGGGCGGGGAGAACGTATTCCTTGTTTTCATGCTGCGTCAGGATCAGGATGCGCGTCCGGGGATGATTCTCCTTGATCTGGCGCGTGGCAGCCAAGCCATCCAGTCCGGGCATGCCAATATCCATCAAGATGATGTCCGGTCCCAACTCGCGCACGCGCTCGACTGCCTGCCGCCCGTCTCCCGCCTCGCCAATGACTTCGATGTCGGGCTGCATATCCAACAGGGCGCGGATGCCCGCCCGCAGAACGGCGTGATCATCTGCCAGTAGGACGCGAATTTTTGTCATGGTTTGTGTCTCCAGCTAATTGTCCGATGGGCAGATCCACCCGGATCCGGGTTCCGGACGCGGATGCGGAAGCGACCTCGAACTTGCCGTGCAGTAATTCCGCGCGTTCCCGCATTCCCAACAGACCCAGCCCTCGACCATTCTTGAGCGGGCAATCCAGCAGTCGCTCAAGTCCAAAGCCTGCGCCGTTATCGGAAATTTCGAGAATCACATGATTTTCGCTGAACGCCAAATCAATACGCACTTCGCTGGCGCCGGCATATTTGGCGATGTTGGTGATTGCCTCCTGACCAATGCGGAACAAAGCGGTTTCGACTTCAGGAGGAAGTCGGCGTTCTGTACCATTCGTGTTCCAAATGATCCTGACACCCTCCTTCTCCAGGCGGGTTTCGGCATACCAGCGCAAGGCGGGGGTTAATCCCAAATCATCCAGCAAGCTGGGACGCAGATCATAAATGATAGTTTGCAGTTCACGCACGGTTTCCCCAGCAGCAGACTTAAGCCGCGCCACTACTTCACGGGCCTGTGCTGGATCGTCCGCCAGCGCAGTCTCGGCAGCTTTTAGTCCGAAAACCATTGCATTCAGCGATTGGCCTGTCTCATCATGAAGTTCGCGGGCGATGCGACGGCGCTCATCCTCTTGAGCACGGATGGCTTTTGCCAGGAGTTCCGTGCGCAGGCGTTCCTTCTCCTGAAGTTCACTCCACAAGCTGGCATTTTCCAGCGCAACACCGATCTGCTTGCCTATAGCAGTCAGCAGGCGAAGGTTGTATTCATCGAAGGCGCGTTCTGCCGGAAAAGCAATGCTCAATACACCGAACAGCTTTTCGTGTGTTCCCAATGGAATGGTGGTATGACGCAAAGCTCTGATTTCTGGCTGTTGCAAAAACTTTAAAACGCAATGTTCATTTGCCTCCACAATCATCGGCTCGCCAGTATTAAGTACTTTGCTGCAACTGCAATTTGGAAATTCAATGCTGGATGAGTTTAGATCAAACCCTTCCCAAGCGACAATCTGGGTTGCTTGATTGGTGTGAAACAGAGTTACCCACCCAATTTCCAATTCTAAAGCCTGTAAGGTTTCATCTAAAGCGCGTTGCAGAAAGTTGGATGAATACGGTTCGTTCAACGTAGCGGCGACGGCATTCAGTGCCGTCAGTTCGCGGTTGCGCAAGCGCAGTTCCTGTTCCCTGCGTTTGCGGTCGGTGATGTCGCGCGTGAACCAGACAAGAGCGCGTTTGGCCTGATATTCGATTAGGGTGCTGGCAGTCTCGACCACGTACTTGTTTCCATGCCGGCCCATCAGCATCAACTCGATGGATTCTGACTGTGTTCCACCCTCGCGGATAGCTTGCCAGGATTTGCGCGCCAAGTCAATGGAACCAGGATGTAGAAGGCCGGAAACGTTGGTACCAATCAGATCATTTGCCTCAAAGCCTGTAAGTCGGGCAAACGTCTCGTTAACAAAGAGCAAATTGCCTTCATCAGGCGGTTCGTCTGAAATCAGGGCAATCCCTTCTCCCACATCCCCTGCCGCATTGAGCAGGGTACGGTATCCTGCTTCGGAAGTGCGCAATCGCTGAATGGCGGATTGGATTTCATCCGCCATCGTATTGAACGCCTTTGCCAGTTCGCCGATTTCATCACCGGAGGATAACGAGATGCGCTCGTCAAGATGCCCCTGTCCGAGACGCTGCACGCGGCGGGTAAAATCCACCAGAGGATAAGTGGCAAGCTGGCTAAATCCATAGGTCATTCCTGCGGCCAAGGCGCATCCCAGCGCTGTAAGTCCCAATACAATTTGAGTGACCCGCCATTGTTCCGCTAGAATCCGGTTCTCGCTGATGCCTACATGAACCTCTGCGTTTACACCATCCAGGGGGCGGTATACAAAATTGCGTACCATTCCATTCTCTGTTTGCACGAGATATTCATCTAAATCGGATGGCGACGCAGAAACAAGAGACAGTAGATCGCGCGGGAAGCCATTTGGGAACGTATGAATGACCGGGGTTTTAGGTCCATAAGCAAAGACATAGACGATGTCCGAATTGGAGTCGAGCGTGGTGTTCAGTATTTCCTGAATGCTGGCAAGGTTACCTTCAACCAGGGCGTTGGCCAGGCTCTCCCCAAGCGAAGTAGTTATGGCGCGTCCAGAGCTGCTTAGTTCCTCGCGCAGGCTGCGCGCCAAAATTTGATTAATTGCCAGAGTGGTGACAATGCCTGCTGAAACAACGATCAATATCAACCCCAGCATGATCCGTGTTGTCAGACGGGGCGGGAGGAAATTGGCGAGGGAGCGCAGCCAGGTCATCATCAGTGATTCAATAGTCCAATGGTCTCGGCAATTTGACGCAATTCCTGATATTCGTCGTCACTTGCGCGAACGAAGCCCAGCGGCATTTCCGTACGCCACCATTCGTAAAGTTCTGCCGTGTCTGCGCCGGTGGGGTCTATCTGCAGGAGCGCGTTTTGAACCAATTCGATAATCGGTTCTGGCACATCCGGGGCAACGACAATACCGCTGGAAGGATAGGGCTCTGATAAGGCAAGAATACGCACCAATCCACGTTGAGCCAACTCCATTGCCAGCGTATCCTGCAAAGCGCCGGCATCCACGCGATGACTGGTGACGGCGTTGGCTGTCGCCGTATGGGAGCCGGAGTACGTGTAAGTTCGAAAATCTTCCAGGACCAAACCTGCCTGTTGAAGCATCAGGCGCGGGATCAAATGTCCTTGCGTAGAGTTGATTGCGCCGAATGCAAATGTCTGTCCCCTCAAATCCGCTAGAGTTTGCAATGGGCTGTCAGCGGCGACAATAATCGCGGCCCGATATGTATCCTTGCCCTCAGCGTTCAGTCCTCGTACAAGGATATGTGTATCGCATTGCTCATGCGCCTGCAAGTATGAGACCGTGCCGACAACGGCAAAATCCACTTTGTTAGTGCATAAACCATCCACTACATTTTCGTCTGCGCTGGGGATAAAAACTCCGAATGATGATCCTGTTTGTTTCTCCAGCCATTCCCCCAGCGAGGCTACCTGGCGCACATCATCCTTCGGCTCAAGTCGAGGATCGTATCCAATTAGCCAATCTACCGAATTGGCAGTGACCGTTGGCCAGACACTCTCTTTCACCAGGTTATCCGAAAGATCAACAACATGCTCTGGTTGAGCTTGGCAAGCAGGCAGTATAAGCAGAGCCATTAGCAGATAATATAGCTTTTTGCCGAACATCGTTCGCGATTATAGTCCACTGATTTACCCAAAAACTCAATCTTATCCCCTTTATGACAACCAGCCATTTAGAAAGTGACATATATCATACTATTTCTATCCCAAATCGCCGAGTTGATATTCTTGATCGCGTAGGAAGGCACGTCTTGCAACGCCGATGCAACTAAGCCTATATTGCCGGATGAGTCTGGTTGTTTTCCGGACGTGGTCAGCGGCGGCTCTACAAAACAGGAACAATCATCGTAGCAAAGGGAGTCCAAGCAGGGTCACCGCCCACACGACGATGAGTGGATCAGCCTCTTTCAGGATGCGCTTGTAGAGGATGGGATTGAAGGATGCCAGCAAGGCCGCGCCGAGCGCAAAGATAGCCCACATTGGTTTATTAGGCTCAGGTTGTTGCGAAGGCTGGCTTTTCGAGCCGCTTGATCAGGCTGCGCACGTTCCCTAAACAGCAGGAGCCCTGAGGGTTTCGCAAATCACATGCACATTGTCCAGCATTTATTCCTGTATTGATATCGTCCACAATTGCAATACGGCCTTCCGGCGAAGTAGCTCGAAGGTCGCCTACAGTGTGGCGAAAGCAGTAGCACACAAACACCTCTTGGGCTTCTGGCTCTTTTTGGTAGACCCGCTCGCGGACTTGCTCAATGGTAAAGGTCTGTTCACCATCCGCTGAGAAATACACAACCGGGCAGGTTCGTGTTCGACAGAAAAGATAATTCATATCTTGAACTTGTCGTAAACTCGCCAATAAAAGAGATTTGACAGTTTGGCCCTGTAAGAGCTTTCCAGTCTTGCCGCATTCAGGGCAGGCGCTCACAGAGCGGAGAGGGCGCTGAAAGTTCTGCGCAGGCAATTCGCAAACAACATTTCCGGCTTCAGGTGGGCAACAGCATGATTCAGTCATTCAAAGGCTGTCCTTTCAAGGGTTGATATGTCCAGAGTAACGATAGGTCTTGTATAAAAGGACTCAACCACGAAGGTCGCGAAGGAACACAAAGGAAAACCTTTTAAAACCTTCGTGGTGAAAAATTCTTGCACAAAAAATGAGAATGCACTTGTCAGGTACTAATTCCTGACGGTTGGACTCGAGCGTTCACTCACAAGGTGGCAAACACAGTTCTTCCCATCCACATCGTCCACGGGAAAGGTCCGACCGATGGCATGTAACCCTCGCAACTCCCTTTCCAATATCTGCAACGTCTGAATGCGGTCCTTGATCTCATTCGCTTTCTGCTCGATGCGATCGAGCATGACCCGGCAGGGAGCCTCCTTGTTATCCCGCATGGCAAGGATTTCCCGGATGTCATCCACCGAAAGATCGAGTCGGCGCGCTCCAGCCACGAGACGCAGGCGTTCCACATCCTGTTTGGTATACTGGCGATAGTTGTTTTCAGAGCGTGCTGGCGCGGGCAGCAAGCCTATATCCTCGTAGTAACGTATCGTTTTGGCGGGTACATCGGTTACTTTGGAAAACTCTTGTATTTTCATGAATTTGCTCCTGCCTAATATACACCTTCCAGTAACTGGAAGGTCAAGAGGAAAATAAACCCGCCCCCAAACCAAATCGTTGCCACCACTGAAATTTTTTCATTGACAAAACTACATTCAAACATTAGAATATTCAATATTACTTATAACGGGATTACACATGTCAGAACAACAACTCTATGAACTACACGCGAGCATCTGCCAGACGCTTGCCAACCCCAAGCGACTGGAAATCATCGCTCACCTGCGCGATGGCGAGAAAACTGTCACCGAAATGATGGATGTAATGCAGATCAGCCAGGCGAACCTGTCGCAGCATTTGGGGCTGATGCGCCAAAAGGGGATCGTGATCGCGCGGCGCGAGGGACTGAATATTTACTACCGGTTGAGCAATCCAAAGATCATCCAGGCATGTGACCTGATGCGCCAGGTCCTGCTGGAAAACCTTGAATCTGGTGCCGTGCTCGTTGGAACGGCACGCCCATAAATACACATTGGAGAACACTTCATGACTGCAAGCACCGAATACTTGTTCATCATCAATGATTCCCCCTATGGCAACGAAAGACCGTACAACGCGTTTCGCCTGGCCTTAAATCTTGTTAAACGAGAGGGGGCTCACATCCGTGTCTTTTTGATGGGAGATGGCGTCAACTGCGCCATCGCGGGACAAAAGACGCCTGATGGATATTACAACGCGGAACGCATGTTGAAGTCGCTGGCTAAGCGCGGGGAAGTCGCCACCTGAGGGACCTGCCAGGAGGCCCGAGCCCGCGGGCCTGAACGATTTGTAGAAGGTGTGCAATCCGGCAACATGGATCTGCTTGGCGAATGGACAGTGGCGGCGGATAAGGTGCTTGTGTTTTAGCGAGACGGATGGGTGGCTCGCGAGATCCGCATCCAAATCCGACCTGAGAGCTGCCGCGCCTGCCGACGATGTCTCGCGGCTGACGTCTGCAAGGTGCGCGCCCTGATGCGCATGGACCTCGACGAGCCGTCTTACGTTGATATCGAAAGCTGTTCGATTGTCGTTTATGTATTCCCGCGTGTCCCTTCGATGAGCTTGTCGTGAATAATATCCAAGCGCTCGTTGAGCACAGTGATCTAAGGAGTAACATGTGACAGATAAGAACATGTTGGTTATCGCAGCGCATCCAGACGATGCAGAATTCACCAGCGGCGGCAGTCTGGCCCGTTGGATCTCAGATGGCTGGAATGTGTCTCTGATTATTTGCACCGATGGCGGCAAGGGCAGCCAAAATTCCGGGGATGATCCGGCAATGGTCTCGAAGACGCGGCAGGCCGAACAGGAGGCGAGCGCCCGTTTGCTGGGGATCCGTGAGGTCATCTGGCTGGGTCATCCAGACGGTCAACTGGCGCAAGTTGCCATACGGCTCGAAGAACAATTGACGCACCTGATCCGCAAATACCACCCAGACAGATTGCTGGCGTGGGATGGTTGGAAGCCTTATCAGCTTCACCCCGATCACCGTACAGCCGGGCAGGCGGCAATGGATGCGATCCTGGCTGCTGGAAATCCTCATTTTTACTTTGAGCAATTTCAACAGACGCCCGGCCTGCAACCGCATCGAGTAGGAGAGGTGTATCTGTTTGGCACAGATGAACCGGACGAGTGGGTGGATATCACATCCACGTTTGATCGCAAGATGGAATCGATCGCATGCCATCGGAGTCAGGTTGCATCGTTACGAGACCTGGCAATTCAGATGAGTCATTGCAATCAGGAACGAGGCGTCGATCACGGTTATGCTTATGCCGAAGCGTTCAAGGTCTTGCATCCATTCTGTGACACCTGATGCTAGTAGGTTAGCTGTCCAGGTTGGACACAAAGCATTCGTTCCGGTAGTAAGAGTCTGTCCTTGTTAAAGCGGGCCTATCTGTCCCGATGAAGGGATGTTTGAAGTCATAAGCGGCGAGAAAATTTACATATATTCTCATGTGTGTTTGGATCCTGCGACGAACATGAAAGGACAAGATATGTCAACAAATCTGGATGACCTCGTCAACATGGAAGGTGTCCTCCTTGCATTTGAATTTACACCGGATGGCACTTGTACAAGTTATAAAAATGTCACTCGTGAGATGGCCGCCATGATCTGCCGTTTTTGTGCAGCCGTAACAATGAATTTCAACGCGTTAGCGAGTGGCTTCACGGAGTTAAGTGAACAACAATGGGTTCCTCAGAAGGGCTGGATCTATGTTGGAGGTACTCATACGGTCATTATGGGGAACGGCGGCCGTAGATGCGTATTTGCTGATTCAGCGCACGTGAGCATCGATGAGGTATTTGCAGCCCTGGAAAATCAGGATTAATGCAAATGGCTTTCCGTATATCCAGCTTCTCAATTCTTCGGAACACGGCCTGAAAATGTAAAGACTTCAGAAGTATCATGCACAGTCGAACACCGCCCAGACAATGGGCGGGTTTTCTTCGATAGTCAGTAATCTACCGATGTTATTCTTATCAACCATCTCTTACATGGAGCAGAAAAATGAAAGCAAGAGAAAGTGGAATGCCAGATGAACGAATGTGGGATCAGTTCTTTGACCCGGATTTCATCTTGAAGACTCTGGGAATTCAAAATCTTACTGGCACAATTGTTGATCTGGGTTGCGGATATGGAACCTTTACCATCCCGGCAGCACAGGCGAATCCAGGCATCGTCTACGCCCTGGATATTGAAAACGAAATGATCGCTGCCACACAGGAGAAAGCCAGGGAGGCGGGGCTGAAGAATGTGCACGCAGTTCAGCGTGACTCTATGACGTTGGGAACCGGACTCCCAGGTGACAGTTGCGAATACGTTATGTTATTCAACATTCTGCACGCCGAGGACCCCTTGAAAATTCTGGCAGAAGCGAGGCGTATACTTCAGCCGGGTGGGAAAGTAGGAGTGATCCACTGGATTCACGATGCTGCAACGCCGCGCGGACCATCCCTGGAAATCAGGCCCAAACCTGAACAATGCATATTCTGGCTTTTAGAGGCTGGTTTCAGAACCGATAGACGGATGATGGAATTGCCGCCTTACCATTATGGTCTTTTCGGAGAGAAAGCATAAAAGCCAGTTCACGCCAAATAAGGCGTGATGATAATACCTTGGATGAAAATGATGTCAACACCACCAAAAAATTATGACCACCCATCCATTTTTACACCGGAAAACCCTTTACGGGAGGCCAGACGACAAAAATCCGTTCCTGATGGAACTGTACCGAGAGTTTGTATCCTGGATCCTGATGGAGACATTGTTCAAAATCTGGTAATAAACGGGCGTGCGAATCTAAACCCGTTCTGGGCCTGTTATCACACTCAGATGTATAACTTCACTCATCGGGATATTGAATTCGGCATCGTGGGAAATGTAGTTGGTGCATCCTTTGCTGTCGTTGTGGCAGAAGAAATGTTTGCGTCTGGATGCGAATTGCTGATCAGCATGACATCCGCAGGACAAATCGTAAGTAAAGGTCATCCACCTTATTTCGTACTGATCGAGAAGGCGTTGCGTGATGAAGGAACGAGTTACCATTACATGCCACCAGCTCCTTTCAGCACAGTCAATCCGAAGCTGATGGAGTGCTTGAAGGGGGTTTTTGAGAACTCGCACCCTCCTGTCTTCCCGGGTGCAACCTGGACAACGGACGCTCCTTTTCGAGAAACGGAGGCAGCAATCCGCTACAGCAGGTCGCAGGGCATTCTTGGCGTGGAGATGGAGGCATCTGCTCTTTATGCTTTTGCGGAGGCGAAAGATCACCCGGTGGTTTGTTTTGCTCACATAACCAACCAGATGGGAAACGTTGAGAATGACTTTGAGAAAGGGGAGGCACAAGGCAGCCTGGATGCAATTGAGGTGATCGCTAAGGCTGCTGAAGCCTGGTTCGCCTGTAATGGCTAAAAGTAAATACGGGGTAATTGCGCTTCAATCTTTCTGAAGAGATAAATCAGGATGAGTAACACGTAGGCCTGTATGACCCAGTTTCTCTGATGTAAGATATTGCACCCTCATATATTCAATTATCATATTGAATATGAAAATACTCCAAAATAAACGACAATTCAAAGACCAACTTTATGAGCAATTTGCACGAATTGGGAAGGCACTCTCTAACCCACATCGGCTGGAGCTTGTCGAGCTGCTGGCGCAGGGTGAGCGAACAGTAGAAGACCTGGCCGCAGAAGCCAACCTACCCATTGCGAATGCTTCTCAACATTTACAGGTGCTGCGAGCCGCTCAGCTTGTCGACGTTCGTCGAGATGGACTCTACGCGTATTATCGCCTGAGTGACGAACGCGTTTTTCGTGCCTGGCAAGCGCTGCGGGATCTGGGTGAACAACAACTCGCAGAGGTCAATCGCCTGGTTGAAAGCTTTCTGCAGGATCGCAGTCCACTGCAATCCATCAGCGCGGCGGAGTTGATCGAGCGGATCGAAGCAGGCGATGTCCTCGTCCTGGATGTCCGGCCGGCGCCGGAGTATCGATCTGGTCATATTCCAGAGGCGCGCTCAATGCCTGTTGATGAACTGGAAACTCGCCTGGGCGAACTGTCGCGCAATAAAGAAATCATCGCCTACTGTCGAGGTCCCTACTGTGTCTTTGCCGATGAGGCGGTAGCTCTCCTGCAAAGACATGGATACCGCGCCCGTCGGCTCGTCGAGGGCTTACCTGATTGGCAATCCCTTAATTTACCGGTTGAGACTGTGATGGAGAAAAACGAATGAGCACAATTGATCGTGAGACATTACGAAGTTGGTTGGAAACAGGCAAGCCGCTCACGCTGCTCGATGTACGCTCCGCCGCTGACCGTGCTACATGGGCAATCCCTGGGAGTCTGCATGTGGATGCGTACGCAGCTTTGAAAGCGCATAATCCTCATGCTTTGGATGGCGTTGTTCTGCCGACTGATGTACCCGTCGTAACGATCTGCAATGTTGGTCACGTTAGCCAGATCGCCTCTGAACAGTTGGAGGCGCGAGGCATAAATGCTAGCTCGCTTGAGGGAGGCATGCATGCCTGGAGTTTATCCTGGAACACAGCAGAAGTTCCATTGCCAAGCAGCAAGACTCAAGTTATCCAGATCCGCAGAGTTGGCAAAGGATGTTTGTCGTATCTCATTGGCTCTGGGAAAGAGGCGGTTGTACTGGATGCCTCGCTGGAACCAGAAGTGTATCTGAATATCGCCCGCAGCCATGATTGGTCCATCACTGCTGTCCTGGACACGCATATTCACGCAGACCACCTGTCACGTTCGCGTCTCCTCGCAGAGCAAAGCGCTGCAACCGTGTATCTCCCCGATCAGCAGCGCGTCATGTATCGCTTCATGCCTCTCCGCCACGGTTCAACCATCCAGGTCGGCGAGGCTTCGCTCATGGTCATACAGACTCCTGGTCATACGGTGGAAAGCATGTCCTATCTTCTGGATCGGCAGGCTTTATTCACTGGTGACACTCTTTTCTTGCAGGGAGTTGGACGTCCGGATCTCCATGCGACTACAGAGGAAATGCGCTCACATGCCCAATTGCTTTACCACTCGCTACATCATCACTTGTTGTTGTTCCCAGCACGTACACTTGTCCTGCCAGGCCACACCAATACTCCTACACCGTTCGACAAAATTCCATTGACGGCCACACTTGGTGATTTGCGGAGCAAGGTGGAACTGCTCCAGCTTTCCGAATCAGAATTCGTTGATGCTTTGGTTGCTCGAATCCCACCCGCACCCCCGAATCATGAGCGTATTATTGAACTCAACGAAGCGGGGGAGCTGATCGAGAATCCCATCAAATTAGAAGCTGGAGCCAATAACTGTGCAATCTCATAGAGCTGACACTCAGATACCCTCGACTTCAATTTCGGCAGCCAGTTCACCTCGTCTAGGTTTACTAGCCAACTGGCAGCAGTTCACTCTCCTTGTCCTTGTCAACGCTTTTGTGGGCGCGATGGTGGGTTTAGAACGCACCGTTGTTCCCCTCATCGCCGAAACTGATTTCGGACTCACCTCAAAATCACTCACGCTCTCATTCATCGTCAGCTTTGGAATTGTCAAAGCGCTTGCCAACTTATTCGCTGGACGATTTTCCGATCGGATAGGGCGAAAACAGATTCTAGTAGCAGGCTGGTTGTTTGCACTACCTGTTCCCTTCCTGATCATCTTTGCACCGAGTTGGAGCTGGATTGTATTTGCCAATTTGCTACTAGGTGTGAATCAAGGTCTGTGCTGGTCGACGACAGTCATCATGAAAATCGATCTGGTTGGTCCAAAACAACGCGGGCTGGCTATGGGCTTGAATGAGTTCGCGGGTTATTTGGCGCTCTCACTCTCCGCGTTAGCCACAGGTTATTTGGCCGCAACTTATGGGCTCCGGCCTGCGCCATTTCTGCCAGGTATTGCTTTCGCGCTTTCCGGGCTGATCTTATCGACGTTCTTTGTTCAGGAGACCCATGCGCATGCGAAGCAGGAAGCACAGGCTTCGACACAACATTCGTCTGTCCTGCTTTCAAGCTCAGTTGCGAAACCATCATTTGGGGAAATATTCTGGTTGACCAGTTGGAAGAACCGAACGCTATTTTCCGTCAGCCAGGCGGGGATGGTCAACAACATGAACGATGGCATGGTGTGGGGGTTGGTACCCATTCTGCTGATCGGCGCGGGATTATCCGTTGAGCAGATTGCCTTGATTGCTGCTGTCTATCCGGGTATATGGAGTGTAAGTCAACTGGTTACTGGTGCGTTGAGCGACCGCTGGGGTCGCAAATGGATGATCGCTTCCGGGATGTGGGTACAGTCAATTGGCATTGCGCTGTTCGTGATTGCCAGTGGCTTCTGGGTATGGCTGGCGGGGTCAATCTTGTTGGGCATCGGCACAGCTCTGGTATATCCAACTTTGTTGGCTGCCGTTTCTGATGTTGCCCACCCCAACTGGCGCGCCTCCGCAGTCGGGGTCTACCGGCTCTGGCGCGATGGGGGATATGCAGCGGGAGCGTTGACTGCGGGACTGTTGGCAGACGCGTTCGGCGGCTTGACCGCAATTGCTGCGATTGGCGTGCTCACATTCGTTTCAGGTGTGATCGTCGCAGTGGTAATGCGTGAAACACTTTGAACGATCCCTGATGAGGAGGTGACAGCCATCTCTGTGCCCGGGCATCGATATTGACAAAGCCCTGCTTGTTCGTGCATATCAGGACTGCACCAACTCAAGCTGCTCTACACACAATCCCTACCTGCCCTTCATACACGCTTCATAAACATCCGCTTTAATCGAGCGTGATCGAGCTTACAAGCTCACGATTATTCTGAACAATGGAGGTCGTTATGAAAGAATGGCTGAAATGGGGTGGGGTGGTTTTGCTTGCCACAATCGTTGGGTTGGCGTTTGCTATCGTGTTTGCCACTAGCAGGCGCGCCCAACTGCCCATCGTCGCAGCACAGAGCGCTACCACTCCCTCTGCTCCTTATACCCGGTCAAGGGGCTATGGCTGGAATGGAGGATATGGTCCAGGTTGGATGGGTCCTGGCATGTTGCATGGTTACGGAGACTGGGCTAACTCAAATGGTAGTCCCCTCACACTTGACCAGGCGGTCGAGGCGGCCAATCAGTACCTGGCGGCATACGGCAACCCGGATCTCACCATAACTGAGGTCATGGAATTCACAGAGAATTTCTATGCCGAAGTTGAGGAGAAGAGCAGCGGCATCCACGCCTCTGAGATCCTCATTGACCGCTACACCGGCGCTGTCTACCCCGAACCTGGCCCGAATATGATGTGGAATTCAAAGTACGGTCATATGCGCGGGATGACACTTGCGCCTGGCCGCGAAGCGAGTGCAGGTGTGGGCGGATGGATAAGCTCACCAGCCGGATCAACATCGGTCACAGGGGAACAGGCCCTTGAACTCGCCCAGGTTTGGCTGGATCAATATCTGCCTGGTACTTTAGTAGCGGAGAAGGCTGATGCCTTCTATGGTTACCACACGATTCACGTGCTGAAAGATGGACAGGTGTATGGCATGCTCAGTGTGAACGGCTACACCGGAGAGGTGTGGTATCACAACTGGCATGGAAACTTCATTGGAATGAAAGAATCGGAGGAATAAATGAACAAAATCAACTGGACTGCAGTGGCGGTTTTTGCCATCGTCGCGTTGCTCGTCTTCCTGATCGCAGGTAGCCTGTTGGGAGGCAGGGGATATGGCGGCTGGGGCATGATGGGTCCCGGTATGATGGGCGGATGGGGCTTCTCACCCTTCGGCTGGATCGGGATGATCTTCATGTGGCTGATCCCCGTTGGCATTCTCGTGTTGACGGTGGTGGGTATCGCCTGGCTTGTACGGACGCTTGGCAGCGGGAATAATCCACCCGCTCCTACGAAAACCTGTCCCTCATGCGGGCGCGGCGTGCAGGCGGAGTGGCGTAACTGCCCTTATTGTGGCACAACGCTCAGTTCTCAGTACCTAGATTTTGCCCAAATTAGGCTACAAATCATTGAACCTTAAAGAAGCTATTG
>CAZBAX010000078.1:0-20510 GCA_964489725.1 uncultured Anaerolinea sp.
AGACTGGATTTTTCCATCTTGACAGGTTGTTAAAGTGCTTAACTTGTGAGCGATGCCGTAAGACCTGCATTTCTGCCGTGGGTTGCGCCAAGATCGCCAGCAAGCCGGATGGAGTATGTACTTGTTGAATAATCATAACAACCAATGCTTTCAAAAACAACCGCTCCGGATACGTTTTTGGATGCCCTCGTTTGCGATGAACAGGTTCGGGTGGCATCGGGATCAGATCGATCAACCCAACCAGGATAACCAACAAACTGTCTTGTGGTACCATCTCTCTGCCTCCGTAGATTTTGGTCTCGTACCCTCTATCTTACGCAGGCAACCGCGCTCGTTCAACCTTGAACTTGCGCGGTTTGATTTATGTCCACGCCTCAACTAATTAGTAAATCCAACTCGATCGAATGCGTGTATAATCCCGTCTCGTTAGTGAAAAACATCACAGCATCAAAGGATTCAATTTTGACCGATCTCGTCGAGTTTGAAATGTATCTTTTTTCGCCACGATGGGGAATTTACAACACATATGAAGTCTATTTGAGCCAACTGCGTCTCCAGATAGGGCAGAAGGCAGAACGAGGCGTGGCAATATGTACTTGGAATGAAGGCAGTCTCCCCGTTTGGTCAAACACTTGTGCGGAACTGCTGGACCGAAATCCGCTTGAGGCCATCCTTGAGAAGGACTTAATACATCCGCCCACGAACTTTGTTCGTGCTTTGCAGGTGGCTTGGAGATCATGGCGAATCGGTATCCTGAGCGACGATCAAGTGAAGTATGAGATCAAAGTGCTGTGCGAATGGGTAAATATTGTCTCCGCAGGCCGCCCCAGAACCGATTTTTGGAAACGGGTTTTCTAGCCATTGCACTGCACGGGGTAATTGTGAACCCACTTGGAGAATCTTGATATAACCCAATCTGTCAATTACCTGTTTTCATGTTATTTGGATAAATATGACAAAAATTATCCGATTTCATGAAGAATGTCACCTCCGGTGTCACGGCACTTAGACGTGGTCAAGATGTCCATTGTTGAGCGAGTTGCAACATAGCCGTAGAAGGTCTACCGCGCCGTTGAGGGATTTCCCAACAGGGAGGCGGAACCTTGAAGAGGAACAACTCGGCAGGTGTCCACTGATGATCGGCGAGTTTGGATGCAATGGCAGGAGTTCGTTGCACCCAGCGATAGCCATAAGAACCGACAGACAACTTCAAACGCAAGCTATGATGGAAATCGCAGAAATTGTAGAAGCAGCCTAGGAGATACATCCCGGCCACCAAAGTCTCCGCTCGTTGCGCTAACGTACGAGTGCGACGCGTCAACGAATGGATCCGCTGGCGAAACGTGGCATTGAGACGCTCAAGGAATGCAGTATTGATGACACCTTTGCCTTGCGTGATTAGGATGAGTCGCTCAATCATGGTTTTCGCACCTTGCACAATTCGTCGATCCACATGCAGGACACCTTCTAGGCGTTGTTTGACCACTTGCACAATGGCGATGTCTTGCCAGGCAACCAGCTTGCAGCGTCCGGTTTCTCCCTCTGGTCGGGGCAACTTGCTGCGAAACGCATTCCGAAAGGCACTGACGTAACTGGCTAACCCGTCCACCGCTAACAACAGCGGGCGGCATAAAGCCATCTTGCGCACCTTGTCTGCCAAGGCTTGGATTAAATTCAGATCGCGCTTGGGGCTCACTACCCCGCCTATCCAGAGACGGGTCGGCACCCAGATCGCCAAAGCCATCCAGAACGTGCCTCTCTGTGTTTTGACTTTGATTTCATCGGCTTGCACTTGTTGTAGGTCATGCTGACTACTTTCGACCAGATGTTCATGCACCTGTTGACAATGCCGACCGGCTCGCTGTTGCCAATCGCGCACAGTGCGCTCGTCCAACAGAAAGGCTTTGACAATCGCCACAATCGGACAGCCGTATGCTAACAGTACAAGCACACACATCACGATTTGCGGGTCAGTGCGTAGCCGATAAAAAATCGTGCCTTTGGTGGTCGTAAAGGTTTGTCCGCAAACATCACAAAGACAACGCCGATCTTTCAAACTATGAATATGGATATTTCCTTTTCCGGTTTGCCCTCTTGCGGGGCAAGCCATCCTCGGGCAAAATAGCTCGTGTGGGTTCATTGGATTTCTCTCGTGATTTGGAAGTCGCAAGAGTTTGCCAGTGAACCCCTTTTTTGCAAGGTTTATGCCCCACCACGGTTTACTGGGGTGATACCCTACGTGGGTACCACCACAGTTAAACGTGGTTAGCTTGCCCATTGTTGAGCCAATTGAAAGATAGCAGTCGAAGGTCGACCGCGCCGTTTGGGGGGTTCCCAATGTTGCGGATGAACTTTGAAATTGAACAATTCACTCTCGCGACCCATTGGTGATCGGTCAATCTTGCTACAATCGCTGGAGTTCTCTGCACCCAATGATAACCAAAAGAACCAACGGATAGTTTCAAGCGCAAACTATGATGGAAGTCACAGAAATTATAGAAACAACCCACGATATACATGCCTGCCGCCAAAGTCTCCGCTTGTTGCGCTAAGGTCCGAGTGCGACGGGTCAAGGAATGGATGCGCTGACGAAACGTGGCATTGAGACGTTCAATAAACGCTGTGTTGATCACGCCCTTGCCTTGCGTCGTTTGGATGAGACGTTCTACCATGCCTTCCGCACCTTGCACAATCCGTCGCTCTATATTCAAGATGCCTTCCACTCGTTGTTTGACCACTTGCACAATGGCGATGTCAGGCCAAGAGACCATCTTGCAGCGTCCTGTTTTTGCCTCACGCCTCGGGAACTTGCTCCGAAAGGCATTCCGAAAGGCGCTGACGTAACTGGCTAACCCGTCCACCGCCAACAAAAGCGGGCGGCATAAAGCCATGTGCCGCACTTTGTCTGCCAAGGCTTGGATCAAATCCAAATCACGTTTTGGGCTAACCACCCCGCCCAGCCACAGACGGGTGGGAACCCAGATCGCTAAGGCCATCCAGAATGTGCCTTTCTGGGTTTTGACTTTGATTTCATCGGCTTGCACTTGTTCCAAATCCTGCTGACGACTTTCTACTAAATGTTCATGGACCTGTTGACAATGCTGACCGGCTCGTCGGTGCCAATCACAAACCGTTCGTTCATCCAGACCAAAGGCTTTGACTATCGCTTGGATTGGACAGCCGTACGCCAACAATGTGATCACCTGAATCACCAATTCAGGGGCATGACACAAACGATAGAAAATCGTACCGGCTGTGGTTGTAAAGGTTTGTCCACAGACTTTACAAGTACAACGCTTCTCTTTCAAACTGTGCAGATGGATGTTTCCTTTGCCTACTTGTCCTCTTGCAGGGCAATCCATATTCGGGCAAAATAGCTCTCGTGGGTTCATTGGCTTCTCTCGTGGATGTGGAAGTCCTAAGAGTTTGCCAATGAACCCCATTTTCTGCAAGGTTTATGCTCCTCCACGTTTTAGGGGGGTGCTACCTGAAATACCGCCAATCTCTTTTTTTACCGACACGGACAGACCACCCGTCCGTGTTTTTTTTTATCATCCCCCGCATGTCATCCATTCCCATTGAAAACCCTATCCAAATCCCATTCATCATTCGCAGGCAGGAAATCACTGCGAATGATCTGCTGTATCAAAGTCGGGACAGAAAGGTGCAGTTTCAATATCCCGATCCGCGCCCTCTGCTCAATCAAATCGTTCTTTCCGACCCCACCCAACTCCAGCGCGACTTTGCCCATGTCTGTGTCGGCGAGATCATCGACTTTCTCGCCGAAGCCGACAAAGCCATGACTCTCAATCATGCCCGCATGGAAAAAGCCTGTCGTTTCAGCATACCGTTCAGCGCACTGCCGGAGTCCATCGTGAAAGGCAGTTATGACCTCATTCCCATCGTGTTCTCGAAGATGGCATTACGCACGATGGTCGAGAACGAGATCGGCTCCAGGTACTTGGATGGCTGGGTGGAGATGCCCTATGCAGACAAGATCGCAAGACGACGCGCCTATGGAGCCAGAACTCTGCACTTTATTTCCGGCAATGTGCCGGTGGTAGCCGCCTTGAGCATCGCCCGCGCTGCATTGATCAAATCGGACAACATCATCAAGGTCACACCCAACGACCCGATAACTGCCTGGGCGATCATCGGCGCGATGCTGGATGTCGATCCAAACCACCCGGTCACGAATCATTTCTCGGTCCTGTATTGGTCAAAGGATATGCAGGACTTCGAGCATGACTTGATCCAGCCGTGCTATCTGGAAAAGATCATCTCATGGGGCGGGGCGCTGGGCGGAATCAATTCGACACTTAACCACGGCAACCTGCAAGCATCAGGTATTGATGTCATTGCCCTGGGTCCGAAGTTCAGCATCTCTATTTTGGGAAAAGAAGCGTTCACCACAAGTGAGTCCATAGAACAAACCGCCAAACTGACCGCCAGGGACGCAGGTTCATTCAACATGGAGTCCTGTGGTTCATCGCGTTTTCATTTCGTGCAAGCCTCACATGATCAGGCGAAGGAATATGCCAGGCATCTCCATCAGCACATGCAGCGCCAGAACCCGTCTTTGAGCGCCATGCCGAAGAATTTCCCTGCAGACTTGCGGGATGAGATTAACGCGGCCCGTGCCCAGGAGGAGTTCTATTATGTTGTCGGCGGTGAAAGAGATGAGGGTGCTGTGGTGGTGAGTCTCACCGGCGATCTGCCCGACTTCTTCCCTATGCACAAGGTTGTGGTGGTCATTCCCTTCGACGATCCCATGCAACTCGCAGACTGCATTCATCCTTCCACACAGACTGTCGGCATATATCCGGAGTCTTTGAAAAAATCTTTACGGGACATCCTGGTGGCGCGCGGCGTTTGTCGCTTCATTTCCATCGGACATACCGTGGAGTATTCCATCGGCGGTCCATTCAATTCATACGAGATCATGCGACGTGCCTGCCGCTGGATCCTGGATGAGTCATCTCCAACCACATGGGAACTTCCCTGGTTTACTCTGCGCAAAGCCTGGCAGATCTTCAAACACCATATTTTCTAGGAGATTAACTTCATGACTGACACGATTCTTTCGGGCCCACCCGAATCCTGGACGCGCCTGCCGATCCGGACTTTGTTCTCTCTTTCCAAAAATGAACTGGACTTTTTGCAGTTACATTGGGCGCAAACCCGTTTCCAGCATTTACAGGAACGCATCCCTGCGCTGGATGCCCTGGCGGAAAAACAGGGCGTGAAGATCATTGAAGATTTAGAGTCCCTCGCATCGATGCTCTTCACCCATCAGGTCTATAAGAACTACCCGTTTGCCTTCATCGAACGTAAACTGTTCACTGAACTCACAAGATGGCTGAGTAAACGACCACCGCCAAAGGCGGTGGCTTTGGCTGGATGCGCCTGGAAGGCGCGCTCCTGCTGTCATTGGTTAGTCGAATAACTTGCCTTGCACAGCCTCGGCTTGCTTTTCTTGTTTCTCCTGCCATTGGACATACTTGCGGATTTTCTCCTCATCCAGTCCAATCGTGCTGACACAGTAGCCTCTCGCCCACAGGTGACGTCCCCAATACCGTCGCCCCAGGCTTTCATACTGTTGGAATCGTCGCAGTGCCATCTTGCCTTTCAGGTAGCCCATGAATTCCGATACGGCATATTTCGGCGGGATTTCCACCACCAGATGCACATGATCGGCTTGCACGTTCACTTCCAGCACTTCGACCTGTTCCTTTTGCTTACACAGCTGATAGACCAACTGTTTGACATATTCGCCAATCGCATCTTTCAGAATCCGATAGCGATATTTTGGACAGAACACCAGGTGATACTTGCACTCATACAGCGAATGTGATAGCCTTTTGAACCGTTGGGTCATGATGAGTTCTCCTTTTTGGTTGGTTGCACGCCTTCCAGGGAGACTCATCATACCCAACTACTTACCCTTCACGGTTGAACCTTTTCTCTCTACTCACTGCCGTAGGCAGTGGTTTTGAAACCTAATAAAATGACGGACGTTGAAATGATTCTTTTTTTCGATGCCCAGCCGTATCTTGGTATTTCCGGAAAACCGTCGGAGGAGAAAATGCCCTGGCAGGGATATGGCAGTTATCAACCATAACGCTATGCACACGTGCAATCCATCCAGCGGTGAGGCGCTTTTCGAAAGGAAGGAGTATCAGCCAATGCTTGAATTCCTCGATCAAAGGATACTCTTGAAACGGCTCCGAGTCTGTATCGGTGGTTTGTTACTGACCCTGGCAGTTCCGTGAATGATCTGGGCGTAAATCTTTCCTGCAAACCCATGCCGGTTATCAGCGGAAGCCGCTTGAAAATTTAGGAGCATTAATAATGAACAATTCACTCTCGCGACCCATTGGTTTGCTGTCCATCGTAATTGGCATTGACACCTTGATTGGGAATGCTTTTTATTGGTTGAGCTTCCACATCTTCGATGGAACTCCGTTGTTGATGATCAGCACTTTTATGATTGCAATCGGTGCGCTCTTAAATATAATGCTGGTACGGAGACTTCATCTTAATTTTCGTGCATGGTTGCCTCGGCTCAGTCAGTTGGTGTTACTTGCTGGAATGCTTGGATCATTGATTGTATTGATCGGTTCAGCACTTGATCTCTTAAGTGCGATCTTGGGTCATTCCTTCGATGTATTTCCCCTTTCCCAGACGCGATCGATCCTCGTTGTTGGCTTTGCCTTTATTGGAATTTGGCTCCTGTTGCTGAATTATGACGCCCGATTTTATGATACATGGTGGCGCTACCTGGCTTGGTTTGGCATCATCGCAGGGGTAATTATGGCGGCAGGTCTATTGGCTCTGCCGAGGATATTCGTTCCCTACATTTCCCTATATCACGAACCTCTGCCCGAGTTTGGTGAATTGGTAGGCAATGTAGGCTGGATGCTCTTTTATCCAATCTGGTGTATCTGGTTTGGGTATATTTGCCTGAAAGATCAGTACGGCGGTCAACAACATCCGCAGAGTTTCAAATCACGAAGTCTAGGATGACCACAAGGTATAGCTAACAACACCTACAGGATAATAAACGACTGTTTGGTTCACCCACGGAAGTAAATACTGGAAGGCCTTGAGGTTCGAGATGCACATAATCAACTTGATCTAAAACCATTAGCGACACGGACGGAGCACCCGTCCGTGTTTTTTTATATCATGCACTCCATGCCTGAACCTCAAGATCAATTCGTTGCCTCGATTGCATCTGAAGCCGTGGAAGTATTGGAAGATCATCTGATCTTTCCGGGTGGCTACCTGTTGCCGCTCTCTGCGCGTGGCACTGGCGTGCCAGGCATGGCAGATCGTCCCTGGTCGCGCCTGTCCTCGGATGTCTTCTATCCCAATCTGCCAGTGATGTATTCCTTATCCATGCGGCGCGAACCGCCGGATGTGTTGCGCGGCTCCCTGCGCGCACGTCGCACTCTCTTCGAAGGCTTCATGATGGCGCTGGCGGAAAAGACCGGTCGGCGTCCCTCGCTTGCAGAACGCTCCGCCGATCACGCGCTGGATGCCGCTGAGTCGGAACTGACTTTCGGCAGGCCGGCCTTCAAGATCGCGTTGATGTCGGCACTCTTCGTGGAACGGAATCGCTTCGAGGAAGCTGAAGCCGCACGCAGAGTCATTGAATCGAATTTACGCGCACGTGGATTAACTGCCCAGAGACTTTTCTATATTGCTGAACGTGCCCTGCATCATTTCCAACCGGGCGGCAAATTATTTCCCGGCTTGGATGAGCCAACCTTGTTTCTCGAAGAGACTCTTCCGATGTTACCAGCGCCATCCAGACAGGTATTGCCCGTTGATGATTCCGTCTGGATTGGCACCCATGCGCGCGATGGACGCGATGTACATTTCTCTTTCACCAAAGGCCTCGATCCTGCTGTTCCGCCTCCACCTCATGCTACGACTCTCATTCTTGGTGAACCAGGCGCAGGCAAGACGAGCTTGTTACGTTGGATCATGTTGCAACGCTTATTACAGGGGCGCACGGTCATCTCCATTGATCCGGAGGGAGAGAACAATCGTTTGTGTGAGGCAGTCGGCGGGAGGGTCGTACCGGCTGGTATTCCAGAGGATAAAGAGATTTGTTTGATCCATCCACTTCAAGGGGAGAATCCTGCTGAACTTTTGCTTGCTGTGCGTTTCCTGATCGCCTCTCTCGCGGGTGAATCAGTTTTATCTCCCGGTGTTCAGGCGGCCTTGCACGAAGCCGTGAAGCGCAGATGGGAAAGGCGCCCCGGTCCGGTGTCCATTGCGGAATTCGTGGAAACCCTCGGGACGATCAACGCACCAGAAGCCGCCATGCCACTAGCGTTGTTACGTCCCTTTATGCGTGGTGGGTTATTTGAGGGTTTCTTTGATAGACCCAAAGCGTTGTTATCCCCTCACTTCCCTGCTGGCCAATGGTGGAACTTCGATCTCTCCTCCCTGCGTGAAGAAAATCGCGCCATCGTGCATTCGGTGCTGGCATGGTTCCTCTATCATGCCGTCACGGTCGGCAAACAACCGATGGATATTTTCATTGATGAAGGTTGGCGTTTATTGCGCAGTGGTCCGTTCACTGATCTCTTGGATGAATTGGGCCGACGGGCGCGCAAGCGTGGCGTGGGTGTAACTCTCATTACCCATCTGCCGGCTGACCTGATGAAGAATCCCACTTCGTTGAGTCTGGCATCCACCGCGTTCATCGGAAGGCTAGGGCCTGATGAAGCTTTTGCCTTCTATCGTTCACTGGGCGTTCCGGAAAGTGAAGCACGAAAGAATGCCGAGACTACTTCGCGCCTGCCTCCGCGTGTTTTCCTCGCCGCTCCCTCTGCTGGTCGTGGTGCATTGTTCCCAGTGTTGGTCTCTATTCCTCCAGCATGGATACAGTTCTGGGAACAACTTGGAGCGACAGGGGTGTTGCGATGATCTACCCAAAGAGCGAGTACATGTGTATCCATTGTGGTTATGAATTCGCACCCATTCCTGAAAATTGTCCGTTGTGCAAAGGAGAATGGCAGAGCTGGGAATTGCTCTTTGCTCCGCATGCCCTCGATGACATGCGTGCGCAGGTCATGGGTTGGATCGGCCAACTTCCCCATCCTTCGATTGTGGAATGGATCGCTTCGTCCAAAGGACTGCGCGTGCGTTTATATCTGCCTCCGCATATGGCGGAAGGCGTTGTGCAATCCTGGTCTGCCATGACGGGACAACATTCCCGTTGGCGGGCATTGGGGGCCGTCGCCATTCAGGGGAGTGGTCATGCCTTGCATTCCTCCAATCACCTGCCCTCCCTGATTGCCTCTGCCAAAGACAGCGATCCTCTGCTCGCCATTGGCAGCCGCTTGATCAGTGCGGCTCGTGAAGGAAAGGAGTCCAGTCTGCGGTTGTGGCTGCTGGGAAATGAGGATGAACTACAGGGACGGCTGCGCAGTCTTTCTGCTTATTCGTACGGTACGGAAGGCGGCGTAGGAAATGACACCCCAAATTCATGGGGCTTGCAGTTGGACTTCCTGCGCGCCGGATTATTCCTTGGCATGTTGATGGCGGGCATCAGCGGCGGCATCCTGTTTGCTGGCTGGTTCAATCCGTTGCCTGTGCTGATGTTCGTGATCGCCGGAATTGCAATCTGTATTGCCTCAGCCTGGGGCATTCGTAACTGGTTGGAATGGCGCTCGATCCCAAAGGAGGTGTTGGAAAAACGAATTCAGGAACCCTTGTTGAAAGTGGCGATCACCCTATCCGCCCCATTGGAACTGCCATTGCTTGCAGGGCAACAGTTCTGGAGTCCACTGAGCGAGGTTTGGCCAGATATTCAGAAGCATAACTTTCCCTTACCCGCTGGTGAACTCGCTGGACTCATCGCTCCTCTGCAATTGGGTGAAGGCTCAGGAATGTTGGATCGTGCCGTCTGGCAGGAAGTGCCGGCGCCTCCGCCTTCCCAGCCGTTGCTCGAAGCTGGGTTCAAGATTGGGCAGAGTGTCGCCACAGGTGAACTCGTGGGCGTGGACCCGGATGGTCATGGACTCGCTACCGGTGGCAGTCGTTCGGGCAAGTCGTCATTCGTTTTTGCCATGCTCGAACAACTCATCGCCAAAGGCGACGACGCGCCTGGCATTTTCCTGACCGATCCACATGTGTCATTGGCAGATGCTTTTCTGGATGCGATTGCCCAATTGCCGGAAGAGCAAAGAAGCAAAGCGATCAAGAGATTAAGAATCATCACGCCGGATCAACCGCAGGTCATTCCATTGAACTTGCTGGCCGTTCCCGATTTCACCTGGGCCGGTAATGCCATCGTACAGATCGGTCGGCGCATTTGGGATGACTACTGGGGACCGCGTATGCAAGCAGCACTGCTTGGTTTGTTTCGTCTGGCGCATGTTTGGAACCAGCATCATTCTGAAGCCGGTCTCGGACTCCTGCACGTGGTCTTCATGGCGTTCAACAAGACCTGGCGGCACAAGGCGATGGCGCTATTGCCACCCGGCGAACGCATGGGGGCGCTGGCCTTGGATGCTCTGCTTGGACAAACTGGCGAAGGGGATAAGTGGAGTCAGGGCTGGGTCACGGAAGTGATCAGTCCGGTGCTCTCGAAAGTAATGGCGCTGGAACTCTCCCCCTGGTTGTTTTCTGCCATGCACCAGGAACGCTTTGTGGAGATGAACCAATGGATCGAGGAGCGTGCCTGGATCGTGTTGCGATTGCCTTCTGGCGAGATGGGACGCGAAGGAGCAAGACTTACGGCAAGTGTCCTGTACAACGTCTTCGATGCCGCCTATCGCAAGGCGACTCTGGAAAAGCCTGTGCCTTTTTATTTCATCGTCGATGAAGCGCAGGAGATCGGTTCAGGAATGCGTTTGGAGTCCATGCTGGCGGAGGGAGCGAAGTTCGGAGCGCGCATGTTCGTGCTGGCACAGTCCTTATCCATGATGCGCAAGGTGGAAGGCATGGAGCCAGTCGTGCAAGCTATGCTGGCAAACACATCCACCCAAATGTTCTTCTCCCCGGACCCAGAGGATGCCGACTTGATCCGCGCTACGTTAAGTTCCACGGTGCGCTACGGCAACATGACTCTCGACTTGCCTTCGTTGCAGTGTTGGTTGCGCGCGCGTATCGGTGGTCGCTGGCAGCCACCGACCCTGACCCAGATCAAGCCGCTGCCGCGTGCCGATGCATCCAGAGTGAAGGCGTTGATCCAGGAAGTGATTACTTCTCATCCAACCGATTATCTGCCCGCCGATGGATGGCAGGAAAAGGCATCAGCCGCATTGGAGAACATGCTTCCGACAGCCTTATCCAAATTATTGGATGAATTCCTGGCAGTGCGAATCGAGGAACAGAACAACACCCAGATTCACCAGCCTTCACCCCAGGAAGATGAACGGAGGTTGGGTTTCTGATGACCGCGACGATTTTGCGTCTGATAGTAGTGGTGTGTGGCGGCCCGCTTGCCTGTGTGGTGGTGGGCGCGGTCGTCCTTTATGCAGCCTGGATCATGTCTCGAAGGGACAATGGATGGGATCGATGAATGAATGGAAAGAATTACTTGACCAGATGGCGGAGGATATTTCCGGGCAGGTACTTCGACTGGATGACGTTCGCCTGCAGTTATTCCTGAACTGGTTGAACGCTCATAGCAGCAAAGTGCAATCTGCCTTCTTGGCGCCGGGGCAAACCCTGATTCAGTTGGATGGTGTCTTGCTTCGACAGGGAGATATGGAGGAGCGGCTCAGGTCCGGTCTGAAAACCTGGTTTGAGTCCCTGCCCATGCAGGGGTTGCTTTGGGAATATCACCTCATCCTGGATGAGATTGCCTGGTGGCATAACCTGGATGCGCGCCGCTTGAAAATGATCCTGAAATCGGAAGCAGGGAAATGAATTGGTCCGATTCTTTGCAGGATTTGGGATCGGAATCTTTGCCGGATATTTGCTCGGGCTGGTGATCCCGCTCAAGGTTCTCATGATCGCTTGTCTGGTGCTCATGGCATTGGCGGCTTTGCTGTTCTTCCTATTCCATCTCAGTATCCGGGATTTTCAGGAATATTAGGAGTTTTGCATGAAGCGTATTCGAATTGGTTTGGTTTCACTATTAATCCCCATACTCTTTTTGTGGACGACCGCCTCCACGAATGCCGCGCCGCTTGCGGCAATAGCCTTACAGGAAGGCCGCACGTATGACCAAGCGCATGATACTGGTTATATCGATTGGAGTGGATCGGTTCAATATGTTTATCTGACACATCGGGACAGCACTGCACTCCCGCCGGAGGAAGGAGGCACATACTGTATGCCTAGCTGTGCGGAGTGGGTTACGCGGATCGGAAATGGTGGAACGGTGAGCGGCTCATTTGACTGGGATGTCTCTTATTTCGAGGTCCTTGTTGCCTTTTCTCATGATGCAGGTGTTGGAAATGCCACCCTGCGAGCCTGCTCAGCTGTCAATACCTGGGATCTATACAGTGGGCCTGGCGCAGGATTACCGGGATTTGTCAGCATGGTATTGACTGTGCCTGCCGGATGCAGATCATGGTCTCTTTCTGCCTCAAGCGGTTATGTAGATTTTCGTTCCACCGACGTAACCTATGGCGCGCCGCCTCCCACGCCAACCAACACATCGACTCCGCTATCTACTCTTACGCCGTCCGCTACATGGACACCAACGTTGACTCTGACCCCGACAAATACACCGACGCCGACATTTACGCCCACGTCCACTCCGACCAATACACCCTCCCCGACTCCCACGCCTTTGCCGCCTGAGATCATCGGGCATGTGGTCTGCGATCTTTGGGGAGACTCAGGTTGGTGCAAAGGCAATGAGTCATTGGAATTAACTGCCAGCGATCCACAGGGACTCGATGTGACCATCAGCGGTGACCCGGATGGAGTTCCCTTTTCATGCGGGAATTCCTGCAGTTTTCCTTTGCCAGAAGGGATCGGAACCGCAAACTACACCGCGATTTCCACCAGTGGCCGCATGGCGAGTGGATCATCCACGTGGCAGCGCGATGCCACACCGCCGATGCTCAATATGGTTGCACCAGCCGTGGATGGACAGAATGGCTGGTATGTTTCGGAAGTGGATCTGACTGCAAACGCCTCGGATACTATCTCTGGTCTTGATTCAGTTGCCGGAAGCGTGGATGGAGGTGCAACCTGGAATTCCTTCCCGATCCATTTCTCCGATGGAGTCTTTCCCGTTACTGCCCGCGCACGAGATATTGCTGGGAATGAAACGGTTGCGACTGAAGTAATCCACGCAGACACCGTGCCGCCCGTCTCGCAAATAACTTCTCACTCGAATGGCGAGGTGGTGCGTGGAAATGTCGTATTGTCTGGAAAGTTGGAGGATCAGACCTCAGGTGCTGCCGGTGGTGAAATATCGCTCGATAGCGGAACAACATGGCAAGAAGTGTCAATGGGGACAGGAGACACGTGGTCATTCAACTGGCAGTCCAACGAAGTACCGAACGGACCGTATGATTTGCAAATGCGTGGGATGGATCAGGCTGGCAATTTGGGTGATTCGGTTTCAATTACACTGCTTGTTGATAATGGCCCACCCAGCGTTTCCATAACTGAACATTGGTGGATTTGGGAATCTGGCAGACTTGCGGTTTCTTCTAATTACTTTCCCATTGCCAGTATGAGAGTGGTCATCAGCGATCCACAGTACCGATGGCCGGAAGTGGTTCTGAACTTCGATCCCGAAAAAATCCCTGGTTCGGTTTCATGGGATCGACGCTTTGCTGATGGAACATTGGCGCTCTCTGGATGGTATCGCGTTATAGCAATTGCCTGCGATGTTCATGATCTGTGTGGCAGCGATGAAGGGATCGTTGAAATTCCAGTTGTGACGACTTCAATTGCGACTTTGACACCATCCCCTGCCGCGACGGTCACGATAACTCCACGAGCCACACTCACAGCAACAAAAATGCCAGCCACTCCAACACTAATAATTGCTGTGCCATCTCCTGTGATTACTCCCGTTCCAACTCGGCCGGCATACTCAATACCCATCTGGCAACTCTTTGGATTGTTAGGATTGTTCCTTGCGATTGCATCAGCGAGTGTGAGTGATCCTCGACCTGCAGCACTAGATCGGCTCAGGGAAAGTATCAAGCTAGTATCCGGTCAAGACATCATTGACTCATCGAAAGAAGAAGATTTAATCAAATCGAAAGGATTATGAAAGAATGGAAATAATACTTGCTATTGTGGTGGCCACTGCCGTGATTTTCTTCGGAGCACTGATCAGTGCGGGCAACGAACGACACCGGAAAGCAATTGACGGATTGCGCGAACAGGTTGTCTTATGGGCTATGCAGGATCTGCGAATTAAGCGTGAAAGATTGGCACGCGACGTGCAGGTCCCTGACCCACTTGGCTGGCTCAATAAAATAGTTGCCAAGGCAACCGGTTTTAGTTTTGAATTGCAGGTTATCGAGTTTTTCGACGATCCCCAAGCGCTGGTCTGTGCTTCCGTGGATCGAACGAACCAGACAATATTCAGCCCATTTTCTCCAATAGAAATCCTTCAAATGAAACGCACCAAGCGAAGCCGACTATCACAGTATGGAGACCGACATCCGTTGTTGTCACTGCCACGGCAAGTAACTGCTTATGAATTTTCTGTACTGAACAGTAATATCCTGTTTGATTTGGAATTGCCTCTCGCGTGGAAAAGACTAACCAATCAAGAAAAACTACCGATGGAGCGACTCTGGATGTATAGACTCCCTTGATCCCGCTGAAGCGACCCTGGATAACGAATTCCAGGGTCACCATTATTCTGTAAACTTGTCAGATTGGAGTCGGGAATATCACCCCACACTACTTGATCTAATGGTCGTTCTGCTCTTGTTCGGAACTATCGTTCTGATGGTGGTTTCCATCGTTCTCATGATTGGTTCCGTCGTTCGCATGATCCTGATCAGGATGATCGTCCGCATGATCCGTCCCTACATGCTGACCAGATCCACACTGGCCGTTCGTCCCGGACTGGTCGCAAAAATCATGTGGAGCGGGACCTTGCGGCGTCTGGGTAATCTCTATCTCATGGACCCCGGATTGAGTCTGGATCGTACGCTCTGCCTGCTCTAGGATTTGCGGTTGGGTCATCTCCCGCTCGTGAATGCGAGACTGGATCGAAATCGTCTGTTCCGAAACTTGCATTTTGTCTTGCTGGTGGAGCATTTGCGTGCTCCAGGTTCTCAGCTAGAACTTTATCCATTCCATTATCCATTTTTAACTCTGCAAACATGCTTATTTCAAGGTAATTTCCAAAGAACAGAACCTTTTTGCAATGTCACTCCTGTTTTAGAAGTTCATAAACCTATTAGCGAAGTTGCAAAAAGCCTGCTTTTACCCGTAAATTAGCGCCAGGGTGAATGTTCAAATGGATAAAGTCTAGCTCAGAGTATAGAGCGGTTCACCGGGCTGGCTTTGTTGCGCCGCAGCCACGGTGACGCCTGCCGCGCCAAAAAAGAACGCCAGCGCTGTCAAAATAGAAAAAAGGGGTTTGCTCATTTTTTTCCTTTCCGAAGTACATGTGTTTCCAACAACATGGTCGCTCGAGGACGGAAAAAGTTACGCATTTCACAAACTATCTGTTGGTAAGCGGGGTCCTACATCTGATTTTCCAACCTCACTTAAGGCTCAACAGGATAATCGGCATTAATCCATGCCTCAACGCCGCCAAGGATGGGGGTGACATTCTGGAATCCGTTTTCAATCAAAATAGACGCCGCACGGGCGCTTGTTTCTTCGTTGGGTCAGGTGCAGTAGGTAGTGATCCACTGGGCCTTATCCAGTTCCCCGAGCCGCGTCCCAAGTTCGGCAAGAGGGATATTGATTGCACCTGCGATGTGGCCTCCCGTGTATGCTTCTGCTGAACGGATATCCACAAAGGTTGCGGAGCGAGAATCAAGCGCAGCTCCGAAATTCTCCAGGCTGACTCTTGGAATGTCAGGTTAGGTTTCCTCATCGAAGGCAGAAGCGGTACTCTCGTCTCGCCTGAATCGGATTCGCATCGAGCCACGGTAGGGATTCTGGCATGGGCTCGCCACCCAAAATATAGTGCAGCATGTCTTGCAGCCCGCTGAAAGCGAGCACAAGCAGAGATATCAGGAAATACAAGATGTCCTTCCATACTCCCCACATCAATATGCTGCCGAGAACACCATAGCCTGCCAAAGTCACAAGCCAGCCCGTTTTAAAGGTATTGGCGTAATGAGTCAAATTGTTGGCTTCGAAAATTCGCTGCCAGATCAGGATGTCAGTAACTGTGTAAAACAGAAGCGCGAGAGCGGCGACAATAACTGGGTGAAGTGTTTTCATTGCAGGTCGGTCCCAAGACCTGAATTTGTATGCTGTGGAAGGCCAATGAAGGATCGAGAGCAGGAACTGAGAGCTTTGTTTTGACTTTGAGAATACTATATCGATGATATTGCGCCGAGTGTATTCCCGTGGGAAAGTCGGATCTCAGCAGAGCGCGAGCGCCTTTTCTGCGCCAAGGTCGTTGTTAACCCAATTGGCACGCATTTGCAACAACACTGCCAGGCAAACAATCACCGTCAATTCCGCGATTTTGGAGGCTGTATCCAGCAAACCCATCTCCTCGATCTCGCCTGCCATTGGCCCCAAAGGGTTGCCGATGGTGCGCGCAATCACCCACATGGCAATGATCGCGGCGTTCCCAAGAATGCCTGCCAAAAGTACTTCGCGGCGGGCAGGGGCGGCGACCAGATGTGCGACAAAAGCAATTGGCACACGGTTGCCGCCAAAAAGAATAGTCCATAGCCGACCCACATTTCGAAGTGTTCAGGCATGTAGTAGGTGTGGATGATCCCTGCCACAGCCGAAAATGCAGCGGCGATGTATTGCCATAATCTGCCAGAGGATAGATATTGAGCGGACATTTTACCCCCAGTGAAATATATGAAGTTGCTGCCTGAATGTTAAATATGAAATATTCTCAACTACGTTTCAAACGCCAGCGGCTCCGAGCCAAGACTACTTAACGACCTCCAACATGCCCACCATGCCAGCCTGCAGATGCCCAGGTACACCACATATAACCTGATATACGCCAGGTTGATCAGGCGATGTGAAAGTAAATGTTGCCGTGTCGTCAGGTTGAATTTCCGCCTCCCAGTATGCGCCCGAAATATCTTCCTCGTCAAATTCCTTCCCTACTTCGACGCCAAATTTCATAATATAGAAATTATGAACGACAGCACCCCTGTTGGCGATCCTGATTTGGATCTCGGAGCCTGCCGGCACCGCCAACTGATTGGGAGTAATTACAAAATCGTTCAATTCCACATTGAGTTGGGTAGATGGTCTGCCTGTCTGACAGGCAGAGAGGAAAACTGATAGCAGTATCAAGAGAAAAATGATTTTCTTCAACATCGCATTCCTTTAATCAGAATCAACAAATATTTTGCTCGTTACATTCAGGCCAAGAACGTTGATTTTCGATCCGGCTTTTACTGTTAGATTGTGGTCAAACGAGGAATACCCGAGGATCTCAATCCATGCATCAGGAACCAGTCCCAGATCTTCGAGATGACGGAGGAGTAATGCATCCGCGTTTTTTACACACTTGATCTTTGCTTTTTGTTTTGGACGCAAGGCGGAAAGCGGCGTAGAATCCTCCAGCGGCATTTTGAGGTCGGCGGTAGGAATCAATTCGCCATGCGGGTCCCGCAGCGGATGACCCATTGCTGCGGCAATCCGCCTCTCGAAATCCTCTGAGATGACGTGTTCGAGACGCTCTGCCTCTTCATGCACCTCGTCCCACGAATATCCAAGAGTCTGCACAAGCCACGCCTCCAACAAACGATGATGTCGAATGACTTCCAGGGCGGCTTGCCTACCTTCTTTTGTCAGCGCAACGCCCTGATGTTTCTGATATTCAACAAGCGCAGGCGTACTCGACGCAAGTTTTTGGATCATATTCGTTACTGACGCAGGTTTGACGTTGAGCCGTGCTGAGAGCGCATTGGTGCTGGCGTTCCCGCCGTCTTCTGTCAATTCGTAGATACGCTTCAGGTAATCCTGAGTGGAAACAGTTAGGGTTTGGTTCATGAATTGGATACCTATTTGATCATAAGCCCGGTGACCCAGAGCATCATCATGCCTGTCAATACCCCGCTGAAGACAACCATAGGCATGGCTTCGCGCTGCGTATCCCTTTGGATCAGTTTAGCGATTTCGTAAATAACCTGGAAGATGGCGCCCGCGCCAATGGCAAGGAATAGGACCGTCAGGAACGGGGAGGGAGCATATCCGCCAATCCAGGCTCCAAGGATGGCAGGCGCGCCGCCTATCAAGCCCATGATCGCAAGTTTGCCAATCCCGGGACGATCGCGCAGAACCGGCGCGATGATTCCCAGCCCCTCTGTGATATTCTGGATAATGAAACCAACAACCAGAAAAGTCCCAAGCGCAATTTCGCCAATATTGTAGGCCGCGCCGATGGCTAATCCTTCACCAAGATTGTGTATCCCAATGCCAATGGCAATCACGAATGCGATGGCAAGTCGCTTGTCCGCTTCGTTGCCAGTAATTGCGGACTGCCGGCTTGAAATTGCCTCCAGCAGCAGAAAGGTTGCCACTGCGCCAATGCCAATTAAGCCTATCCCTTGAAATGCAGATGGAATCTCCCCTGCAAACTCCAGCGCTTCTGCAATAGTGTCCAGTCCAAGAAACAACAGCAAGCCTGCGGTTGCCGCCATGAGAAATGTCATGGCACGACGACCTAGTTGGCGCAGAGCTGGGAACCAGAAGATACCGAGAAAAACAGGAATCACACCAACGTATAAGCCGATGAGTGTAAAGCCTAAAAATGTAGCGCTATCTGGCTGAGGGGTCTCAAACGCGACAGGAATATCCACATTGAAGGGAATCGAATTACTGGTGAAAATCGTAATTCCATACGCTTCACCATAAGACCAGGGATAGTTTATAGTGATGCGAGCGCGATCCAGGCGCGGGATGCTGGCACCAGGCTGGATCTCAAAAGGTGCAATCGCTTCATTAATGATGACCTGGGCGATGGTTATTTCCTCGGGTCCTGTGTTGCGAACCTGGAGTTCAATGCTGCCCTGTCGCAGGATATAACGCTCCACATCGAGGCCTTCCACCGGTGCGGCAGCGTCAAGATTTAGGCCTCCACCTGTGGAGAGAAAAAGCGCGATCACTCCAGCGAGGAGAACGATGGGGATGAGGAGCAGGATGAGGGTCCTGATCGTGAAGCGGGGAGAAGAAACTGTTGGTTGAGTCATAATACACCTCTAAAGTTACGCCGTCACTTCAAACATGCCGTTCCAGCCGAGTTCCGCAAACTCAGTTACATGCGCATGAAACATATACATGCCCGGATATTTATAACTGAACTCAAGAATGCCACGCTGCGCCTGTCCTTGAATGATCGTATCTGTAAATTCAGCGGGCGTCAGGCTGGTGCCAGTTGGATAGTACTGGAAGAAATTGGCGTGCAGGTGAAACGAGTTGAGCAGATCAAATTCCAAAATGTTCACAAGATAGATACGTATCGTTTCGCCAACTTTGATCTGGATGGGAAAATTTTGATAATAAAACGGGATGCCATTGACGGCATAAAAATCATTGGCGTCGTCGAAATCCACATCGAAGCCGCTCATGACCATGATCATTTCGCGGTCGAATGGAGGACGTCCCTCTTTGGGATCCACAATGAATGCGCCGTAAAGTCCTTTGGCAATATGGCGGGCAAGCGGGAATACATGGCAATGATAGAGGTGAAGACCAAACGGCTCAGCATCGAATTCATAGGTGAAACTGTCCCCAGGTTCTATGTATCCGCCTGGACCGGTTCCCGGCACGCCATCCATAGCCCCTGGGTGGAAACCATGAAAGTGCATACTGTGTGGGTGATTGCTGCCGTTGATCATAGTGATGCGAATCCGGTCACCCTCGGTGGACCGTAGGGTGGGACCAGGAATGCGTCCGTTGTACGTCCATGCGGGGAACTCAATGCCCGGCACGACCTCAATGTTTTTGTTGATAACCGTGATCTCATACTCACGTAAGGTCCGGCCGTCCGGCAGGGTAGACACGTTCCCATAATCGAAATCAGTCAGGATCTCTCCCGGGTTAAAACCATTTCTCTCATGATCCACATCCCCTGTGCCAGGAACGAAACCGCTCCCGTGGTCCATGCCCTGCATGGATGGCGCGGCCGAACGGATCTGATCTTTTTGGGCAGTTTGAAGCATGGCGGTTGCGCCGCCAGTTCCGATCACTCCAACTGCGCCCAACTTCAGGAAATCTCGCCTGCTAAGTTGTTTTTTCACAATGCCTCCTAAAGTAGATAACTCGGATAAATTTAGTCTTAGCTAAATATTATTTTAGACGAGGATGAATTGGCTGTCAAGGCAAAAATAGATAATGTTAGGGCAAAGTAGAAATGTCCCCTTTGAGCAAAGTTAGAATGTCCCCTTCGG
>CAZBAX010000079.1:0-19927 GCA_964489725.1 uncultured Anaerolinea sp.
TCTATCGCGTCTTGCAGGAGGCCCTCTCCAACATCGCCCGTCACGCGGAAGCGGACACGGTCGGACTCAGCCTCAGCGTGTCTCCTCATCAAGTGACTTTGACCATCACTGACAATGGTCGTGGCTTTGATGTGAATGTCGTCTCGTCCAATTCATATGGATTAACCGGCATGAAGGGACGCCTGAGCGAAGTTGGCGGCACGCTCAAGGTTGATTCCAGTCCCTCTGCAGGGACAACCATCACTGCCGAAGTACAATTAACCAACACGTAGTCGGATTGCCAATCCGACCTACTGGAAGGTTTTTATGCCAATCAAAGTTCTTCTTGTAGATGATCACAAAATCGTGCGACAAGGTGTGCGCGCCTACCTACACACGCTTGCTGATATTCAAGTTATCGCGGAAGCTGCCACAGGTGTGGCAGCAATCAGTGCGGTGGAACAGCACCATCCTGATGTTGTCCTTATAGATCTCGAAATGCCGGGGGAAATCGATGGCATCGCGGCGACGCGCCAGATCCGAAAAGCGCGACCACAGACACAAGTCATTGTGGTCACTTCTCATCATCAGGATGAATATATCTTCCCTGCGGTGCGCGCTGGAGCAATCTCTTACCTGCTCAAAGATGTCGAACCCGATGAACTCGCCGCAGCGATACGCAAAGCTGCGAACGGTGAAGCCGTGTTGGACTCGCGCGTCGCTTCGCGCATCGTGCAGGAACTGCAAGGTCTGCGCAAGGATGAGGTAAATCCGTTCACGGAACTCTCCGAGCGCGAGTTTGACGTCTTGCAATTGATCGCGGCGGGCAAATCCAACGCCGAGATTGCGGAGACTCTTGTCATCGGTGAAAGCACCGTCAAGACCCATATCGGGAACATTCTCAAGAAACTCCATCTCGACGACCGCACCCAGGCGGCGGTCTATGCCTGGAAAGAGGGCATCGTGCGGCGGGGTCAAGCGTAGGCGCAAGGTTCAGTTCAAAATAAATCAACCCCTGGTCTGAGGCCAATTCAGACCAGGGGTTGATTTGCCTACAGCGTTCTCCCGTTATATTGGAATGTAAAGTCTAAAAACAGGAGAACTTCTAATGAGAACATTCGAGGTTTTGTTAATTGTAGTCAACTTGTTGTCTCTACTTCTGGGCTTTAAAAAGCAGCCCAAGGTAGTCTGGTGGGGGATCGCAGGCATAAATCTATCCGTATTCTTGATCCACGGAATATTCGAGGGCTTTCGTTACCAGATGGTTTTTTCGTACATCTTTGTCACTCTGCTTGTGATTTTTGCTCTTGCAAAAACAAACGACAAGTTCTTTGGAGCCCGAACGCCAAAAGTACTGACGGTCATCACAATAAGCCTATCCTTCATATTTCTTGTGTTTACATCCTTTCTGGTGTATGCCCTGCCCGTGTTTAGGCTTCCCAAGCCGACCGGAGATTATGCAGTCGGTATTCAATATTTTCACTTGATCGATGAGAACCGCACAGAACCATTTCTCGACGGCTCAAATCAAAAGCGAGAATCGATGGTCAAGGTCTATTATCCCGCAATAGAAGATAGCTCAAAACCATTTTCGCCTTATTTCCACTCGCCGCAACTGGTCAGATTGTTCGCCGAGTTTTACAACATGCCCGATTTTGCCTTTGACCACTTGAACCTGGTAAAGACAAATTCAAAGGAAGGTTTGCAAGTATCCGATATGCAACAATACTACCCTGTGATCCTGTTTTCACACGGAGCAGGCACGACGATGGAAGTCCAAACTTCCCAGTGCGCGGATTTGGCAAGTCACGGATATATTGTTGTTGCCGTTGATCACACCTATGTATCCGCGGCGACCATCTTCCCCAACCGAATCGTTTCCCATAAAGAGGCGACGACCAACTTCGATGTTGCTGAACCGGCCGAGCCGATCACACAGATCATGGCGGATGATGTTTCCTTTGTCATCGATACACTGGAGAAAATGAACGAAGGGAAAATCGAATCCGTCTTCAAAGGAAATCTAGACTTGGAAAAAATTGGTACTATGGGTCATTCTGTTGGCGGTGCTGTTGCCTACAATCTGGCGATCAACGACAGCCGCGTAAAGGCTGCAATTGACTTGGATGGTATTGTTTACATTACTCCCAAGGGCAATCGGGGCGAAACAGCTCCCTTTCTCATGCTGGCAAGTGATAAATACCACGTCCAGACAATCGAGAGCCGGGAACCGCTTCTAAAACGGTTTGAAGATATGGATAAGATCGATCAAAAAATAACAGTCGACATCTACGGGAGCCAACAGGCATATCAAGATGCCTATAAAAAGGCGCAGCAAAATGTAGTTGGATTAACAGAAGTTTTGAAAGCAAACGGGAATTTATATACCATTGAGGGCAGCGATCACATGAAATTCACGGACATCGGTCTTTTCATTGGCAGTAGATGGCTGCGCGAACAGATGAATATTGGCGGAAGAACAGGACCGACGCGAGTCCTCGAAATCACTGAAGCAGTAACACGAGCGTTCTTCGACCAATACTTGAAAGGTGAAATTGAAGTTTCATTGGAATCCTTGATTGAGAAGTATCCTGAACTGAAACAAGTTGATTTGCCATGAGACGAAACTTAGATATTGTTCTACATTATCATTCTTATGGCAATATAAGCCATGATTCCGAGCAACATTCCAGGCAATGCAGGTATCGAACCTGTCTGTTTGCGAATCCAGATCCTGCGCCAGGCTTCCAAGCCAAAGAGGGATAGCAATACAGCGGGTAATGGGAAAAGACAGGCAAGCCCGCTAATCGCAAGCAGGTCTGCTCTGCCAATGATGCCCTTGCGATACCCATAACCAGTAAGCAATACCGGCCAGACAGGTGGATAAAACAACAAGGGCATGGCGAACCAACCGGATAGATTACGGAAGCTGCCCCAAAGACACGCCAGCAAAACAATACCGGTTTGAACAGGCGTGGCGGGAAATGTCAACAGGATCGTTCCAAAAAGAAACACTTCGATCCCAGGAACCAGGCGATAGCGCAGGTCGGCATAACTGAACAGGGAGAAGGAGACTAGCGCAAAAGTTTCTGTGAGGGTCATGAGTGATCCTCTTCATCCTTGGTGTTTGGCATGAAGGTGAGGATCTCTTTCACCCGTGTGGCATTTCCGAGTTCGGATGCACGCATCAACGGGTCGCGCGCAGAAATGATCTCTTCCGTATGATCCAGGTAGGCTCTGGTCATATGGGCTGTTTCTTCCGGGTATTGTGCGGCGAACACATTCGGATCCATTCCATGTTTGGCGATATCGGAAGACATGGACTGAAAACCCTGTTGGAATTCCTGTGGCGAACCGTTGAAGTTGGATCGGATGGAGGCGTTCACCGAAGGGGAGAAACCAAAATCCTGGGAGGGCGATGTGGACGAAACTCCGTTAAAGCGTTGCATTCGTTCACCCAACTCCGCTTGTCGCGCCGCCAGTTCATGACCATGTGCCAGCGAACGATTGTAGGCAGCCGGGGCACGCAGTCCCATTGCTTCCAGATTCCCAGCTTGTTGTGCCAATTGCTGCGCTGCATTCAAATGACTCATCGCGGCTTCTGCTCCAGTGAGTTCACTCGTGGCAACGGAGGTTGTGGATGCACTGGCCCCCGCCGCGCCCACCGCTCCTGCGCCCGCGGCTCCCACTCCGCTGGCAGCTAGGGCACCAATTGAGATGATCTGTTGCGCGGCTTTGATCATCCCGCCAAAGGCATCTGCGGTTGTCGAAATGGTCATCTTGCCAAGGATGCCTGCCAGCGACAATAACAATCCCGTCGCTCCCCATAACCAGACCACACGCAGAATGGCGGACAATAAGCCCTGCTGTCCCAGCCAGGTGCTAGCCGCCATGCCCGCTTTGAAGACTCCACCTGCCACAATCGGAAGTAATGCAATCAGGACAACTGCCTTCATCCATAACGAACGCAACCACGTTGCCTGGGGTAGAACACTTGCGATAGCCAAAGGTGGAGCAAGAACCGCAAGGATAAACAGAACGGCATTGGCGGAGGCAAATGCAAACATCATCCCACCAATGGCAAGTAATGAGCCAATGGACAAACCGATATTGAGCAGACTGCCAAGGAAGGTTTGGTTGGCAAGGCCCAACAGAATGGAGGTTGCTGTCGTGTTCTCCACGAAGCTGATCGCCAGCGCACCGGTTTCACCGATGACTTTCCCAACCATCCACCAACCAAGCCGGACAATCAGATCCAGGAATGGACCGGAGGCAATCGCCAAAACGCCAGCGGTGACCCAATCCCCAACCACACGCAATCCGCTGTCGTCATCGCCAAGTAATCTTCCCCAGTGATATAAGGCAAGGCGTAGAAGAAACAAGGCCGGAGCCAATGCTGCGGCAACTGGCAGACTGGACTGCGCCACCTTGCTGTAATCTCCCTGACTAGGAGCCTGCACGATCTCGCCGACCACCTGTGTCCAACGAGCGACTTCCTCACTCATGGCGCGCACTTCCTTGTCTGCTGCTTTATCGAAGATACCTGCCAGAGCTTCGGAAATGGTTTCGGCAGGGAAGACCAGGTGATGAAAGATCTGCGAGAGAGTGGTTGTAGTGGTAGTTCCTCCGCCTCCCGCTGGTGGAGTCGGCGTTACCGTGACAGTCACAATGGGCGTGGGTGTCAGGAGTAAATTTGCACCGGAGGCGTGAACCGGTGTGGCTGCCATCGCCAGACTGCTCATGGACAGAAGTGCAATGAAGATTGCAAAGATAATAAGGATACGGAATTTTTTCATAAGTCCTTCAATGCGTGTTGGGAGATGAAATTCCTTTCGAAGCACAGTTGTTGGTATCCGCATTGTTTGCAGATCGAAGGCTGACGCAGGGCATTCAAGGGCGGGTGGGGACCTTTCTTCGCCAGATTGAATAGGGACTCCACCATTTTTTCCAGGTCCCTGTCGGATAGGATTTGATCGAAGTGACTCGCTGTACCGGTTTCGCGATCCAGGGCAAAGAGGGTGGGAGTGTTGGGCCAGGGTTGCTGACCGATTGTGGTGCAGCGTCTCAACAGGGAAAAGCGCAATTGATCCTGTTCTCCATTGGAGACCAGCGCGCCGATCTTGGTCTCGGTGACATGCCCCACGGGAACTTTCCATATCCAGGTATCGAACTGCACTGGCAGGTGTGCGAAGGGCAGGGTCAGGCAGACCTTTTCACTCGTCAGTTGGTATCCTGAGTCGCGTTCGATCTTCATGTTGATACGCCAGTCCTGGGAGAGAAATGCCCAGGTGCGAACATAGGTGTTCAAATTTCGCCAATCGCCGCCCAGGTTGTCAATCGCGTTTTGTGAACCATAACGACGACTTACGGAAATCTTTCCGCCACGAAAGATCGGCATGAGTTCCGGAGCGCACACAGAATGCTGTCTGCGATACTCCTCCACTTCACGGATATAGGCGCGGATTTCTTCGATCAGGTTGTCAAAGTCATACTTGATCAGAAATTCGAGCAGAGTTTCGCCGGATGCCAGATCTTCGAGGGACTTCCAGACCGGATCGAAGGGAGGCGTTGGGTCGGCTCCCACCAGCCACCAACGTGCAGCTGTAGGGCAGAAGGCATACAACATGGCAGACAGGATGGGGTGTCCGCGCGCGTTTTTGCGATTGAGTAGGGCAAGGAAGAGATCAGTGTACATACCAGTACATCAGGAGGAAGGGGATGGTTCGCCAGGCGGCAGGGGACTTTGCACCGCTGGTGGGTTGACTTTGCATGAATCGCCAAAACATTTGTGCAATACCGGTGAGCAGGAAGGAGATGAAAACCAACAGGATTAGGGACGGAATGTTTGTATCAGGCAAAGTCCAAAGTACTGCCATCCAAAGTTTGACGTCTCCCGCTCCCATCCATCCGCCTGACCAAGCGGAAACCAGCACGAAACAAGCCAGCCACAAATCCGTGTGGCCAGGAAAGTGGGCGATCATGCCTGCGATGATTAAGGGCAGGGTACACCAGTTCGGGATGCGACGGGTGCGCAGGTCATACAAGCTCACAGTCAGAATATAAAAAAGCAACCAGGTCATTGGTCGCATATGATATTGGGATTGATAAAGGGGTGGGTGGATTGTGTCGCTTGGGCTATATAATCAAGAGAATCCGACAGCAAAACATACCGGACAGGCTTGTGGGTATAATAAATATGCAACGTTCAGGGCACCCCTCACTCTGGGTGTTGCATATTTATTTATGGGTGGAACAATATTTTCAATTTTCTCTTGAATGCAATGCATAGTATAGTCATAACAAACATACTTGCATTGGATCGCCCAATTGCGCTGTTATAGCCCTCCAACTCCGCATAAGGCAAACAACCATCAGGCGGGTAAATGATAGATTACTTAAAATATGACGAACAAGATTTGTATATTTCCTGGTTGGTGGTATACCTGAAAAGCTTTGCACTACATAGTTCCAATTGCACGATCATGAGCAGCACGACGGCAAATATTTTTTAATTCTGGAGAAGAGATGATTGATCCCGTGATTTTTTCATTCCATATTGGTAGTTTCTCAATTGCTTTGCGGTGGTATGGTGTGTTGGTGATGACAGGGGCGGTTGTAGCGGCTTGGTTCGCTGAGCGCGAGGTCACGCGCCGCGGAGAAAAAGGACAGATGATTTGGGATGCACTCATCTGGCTTCTTCCAGCCGGTATTATTGGCGCACGCTTGTGGTATGTAATCAACGCAACGTTGGGTGGAGACCCCTATTTTCGTGATAACCCTTCTCAAATTGTAAATATTCCACAGGGTGGCTTGCATATTTATGGTGGACTGCTCCTGGGTGGGATCGTCATGTTTTTCTTTCTGCGACACCACAAAATGGATATTTGGTTGTTCCTTGACTCAATTGCTCCAACGGTGTTGCTTGGTCAAGCCATTGCCCGTCCGGCCAATTTTATTAACCAGGAACTCTATGGTCAGCCAACGACTTTACCCTGGGGTATTCCCATTGATGCCGCACATCGCATTGGTATTTACAAAGATCTCGCTCAGTATCCGCTTGAGGCCACTCGTTTCCACCCAACATTTGCATATGAAATGATCTGGAATTTTCTGGCGTTTGCCCTTATCGTTTATCTCGCCCGTCGCTATTATGATCGCTTAAAGCCCGGTACTGTGTTCTTCGGCTGGTTGGTACTCGCTGGACTGGGACGATTCTTAATTGAGTTCTTCCGCACGGATCAACCTCATCTAGGAAATACCTGGTTAAGTTTTACTCAAATTGCCACCCTGGTTATGATGCTGGTAGGATTGCTTATGCTGGCTTTTCGTTTCGGCTCGCTCAAACTGCCTTTGCCCGCCCTGCCGGAAAATTATCAGTTATCCGAATAAGACGTATTGTTAGAGAATCCAACCAGACCGATGGTTATTTTGCCAATCTTTTGGCTGCTTACTGCTCGATGATGTAAAGCAGATTAAGGCGAAGACACATTCCAGATATACAATTTAACGGAGACAGTATTAAGCATATGAAGGCCATGTGAGTGCTACGAACATGGCACGACAATGTTTCCATGATTAAGTGGGTGATTGATTTGTGTTGATCAGGTGCAGGGATCTCCGTTTAGAATGCAATGGGTAGAAATCACCGAAGTTCACAACCGGCTGATAAATTCAGCCTTTAATTGGCGTGCTGAACTTTTGGCAGCCAGAAAATCATCAATATGGTTGCGATCAAGGATAAGATGCCACCAAATAAAAAGGGGGCAGACGGACCAAACCTCTGCCAAAGCAGTCCGGCAATGAATGAAGCCGGGAAAGCCAGGATACCGATCATTGCATTGTAGGGTCCATACGCTGTGCCGCGTAAATTTTCAGGAACCAGATCCGCTACCAGCGCGTTGGCAGTTCCATTAGCCATGCCGTAATACAGACCATAGATTACATACAGTACCCATACCTGCCATGTGGCTTGGGCAAAAGCAAATCCCAGATAGATCAATGCATATATCAACCAGCCGCCAATGATCAAACGCTTCCTTCCAATCCGGTCGGAGAGCGTACCTGCCGGAGTGGAGACCAACGAATAAATCAAATTGAACATAGCCAACATGACCAGGATGTCGATCACCGTTGCGCCCAAAGACTGGGCACGCAAAACCAGAAATGCATCCGATGAGTTTCCCAGGGTAAAGATACCCACGATCATCAAAAAGGTTAAGAATGGTCTCCCCATACCACGTAGTGGAAATTTGGGAGCCGCGCGCTGTCCCTGCACCGGGATCTCCTTTGCGCCAGCTATTAGTGTAATGACTGCCAGGAATGCCGGTAGCAGGCTGACCAACACCACGGTTTGGAAGGTCGATGTCGATAAATCCAATGCATTCTTTTGCGTCAGCCAGACTACAAGAATTGCAACCAGGATGCCCACCAATGCTCCGGCTGTATCCATAGCCCGGTGAAAACCAAAAGCCAGACCGCGTGTTTCCCTGGTGACCGAATCCGCCACAAGCGCGTCGCGTGGCGCGGTGCGGATGCCCTTTCCCACCCGGTCAATCCAACGTACACCAGCGATCAACTCCCAATTCCCAGCGTTATAAAAGAATGGTTTTGAGACTGCCGAGAGCCCGTACCCAAGAACCGCCAGCCATTTCCGCCTGCCCAGTTTATCTGAGAACCAGCCCGAGAACAGTTTGAGAATGCTGGCGGTTGCCTCGGCAAGCCCTTCAATCAATCCAATGATGTTGGTCTTGACTCCCAGTACATTGGACAAGAATAACGACAAAATATTCAGCACCATTTCGCTGGATATGTCCATAAAAAAACTGGTCAAGCCCACCGCCCATACATTTCGCGGCAAATCCTGAACAGATATTTTTTGTTGCGGTTTGGTGTTTATTTCTGCCATATCAATTCAATGTTCCTTTCATCCATCATCCTTTGGAGAATCTATGTGTACCACCGATGGGTCTTCCAACTGGCGTGCTCCACTAATGTGCTTTCCCCACCTATAAGGCAACTTTATCAAAGGCGATTATAGTCCTCACACATCAACAGCCGGAACAAAAGTTCCGGCTGTTGATGTGGATCTATCGTTGATGTCTACAATTCCCTCAGCGCTTCCACCACTTTCAAAGTCGAAAGTCGTCGAGTGGTGATTGCCACGCTGAGGATCATACCCACTATAACAAATGCAGCCAGTGTAGTAAGTCCGAGCCAGTCCCATGAAAGGGCGTGGGCAGGAATGGTAAAGATGACTCCGAGCAGCAACACCAGCAAGCGTGCCAGCAAAATACCCACACCTGCACCAATGATGAGACTCAGTCCGCCAATTGCCAGAGCTTCGGTGAACAGGAAGCGGCGCAGATGATTCAGGTTCGCGCCGAGTGCACGCATGGCGCCAAATTCGCGCTGGCGTTCGTTGATCATTGCCAACAGGAAGATTGCCAAGCCCATTGAAACCACGACAATGGTATAGAGCCGTTCCATCGCGCCCAGCCCGCCAAGATTCAACGAAGTCAGTGAGCTGGATTCAGTTTTCACAACGGTGTCGATGTTCTGAATGCGGACAGTCATGACGTTCTTATATTGCGCGGTCAAATCGGAAGTGAGTGTTGCAATCGTCCGCGGCTTGCCATCGGTCTTGATCAGGAAGTAGTTCATTGCGTCGTAGCCCGAACTCTTGACCATGAAATCGCGGTTGATGATGAAGTCTGAATCCTGTGCAGACGTGGGGAAGTAGATGAAGAGTCCCACTGCTTGAGTCTGCACATCGGTATATTGATTCGTAGCGCGATTGTAGAGACGCAACAGCACTGGGTCGCCTACGCGGATGTTGTACTTCTCGGCTTGCTCCACGGAGATGATCACCCCGTTGGGCGTGGTTGCCAACGTATCGAGAACGTGTTTGGCAGAGCCAGGCGCGTAATTGGTGGTTCGATTGGTCATGGCGTCAATTGTTTGTTGCGCATTGCCGTCCACGAAGAAACTATCGGGAAGATAGGCAGTTTGGCTGAAGGAAGCCACGTCAATACCGTAAACGGTGTTCTTTTCCGAACCCACCAATGCCAGCGGGTCACGCGCCACACCCGTGACGCCGACTGCGCCAGGCAGTTGTAGTTGAGTCGCGAAGTCTGCGGTTTGCGGGGTATTCAAAGCGGGCGTGAAGCGGATGTCCGAGCCGACGGTATACTGCGCGTCGAGCTGTTTCTCATTGGTATATGTTTTTTGGAAAAGAGCGAGACTGACTCCAAAGGAAAGTGTGAGCGCTATGATCGTCACCGCCGCGCTAATACGGGAAGCACGGCGCGCCAATGATTTACCAGAGACTTCACCGATCTCACCGAACAGACGGCGAAATATGGAACCGATCAGATTGCTCGAAGCGGCAAGTCCTTTTTCAACCAGGCGCAGGACGAGCAGGGTCAGCCCAGTCCACGCAAAGAACGGGGTCAGGAAGATGTAGAACGAGAGAGTGATTGCAGCGCCTTCGTTGCCAGACGGCTTGAATCCGCCGTTGAGTTGGGTAACGTAGAGTGAAACTGCAGCTGCACCGAGCAGGATCAAGTCCAGGTAGGAACGCTTCCAAAACGGCTCGGCTTCCACGCGGCGAACAGAGCGGCGTTCCTGTGTGATCTCACGACGCAAGGCGCCGAAGGTTGGGAGGAAAGCCGCGAGGAAGGTCAGGATCAGGCCTGCGGCGAAGGAAATGCCTGCGGATGTGGTGAACAGATTCCAGTCGAAGGTGGAGGCGAAGGGATTCAAGTTCGAAGTGAGCTGCGTTCCCGCGCTCCCGAAAAACCATTGGGACGATGTTGCATATAGCGCGAGCATACCGAAGATCAATCCCAGGATTGAGCCGCCGATGGCAAGGAAAACAGAGGTCACAGCCACGATGCCCGTAATTTGGGCGGGTGTCGCCCCGCGTGTGCGGAGCAAACTGACTTCACGGCGTTGTGATTCGGCAAAGAGTTCGGCAGCGAATTTGGAAAGATAGGCAGCCAATGCAACGCCAGGCAAACCCAGGAAGATCAAGAGAATCTTGGCGGAGAGCACATCGCCTTTGGCGGCTTTAAACGCGACAGAGAGATTGTCGCTGGATTTGAGTTGACCAGGGAACAACCGTTCGACACCGCGTCGCAAAGATTCTGCGTGGAGGGCGGCGAGGGTTGGGTCGCCAGGCAAAAGGTCACGATTGATGCGGACGTGAACCTGCGGGTCCAGTAGAATGAATCCCGGGGTCACGGTTGCATTGGGATCCGATGCAACGGTCATCAACGGTTGAAGCAGATTGGCACGGAACCAGGCTTGATCCACGATGACCACATCCGAGACAATGGCATTCTCAGCTTCGGTGGCGGTGGCAAAGAGGGCATCGGCATTATCCATGTTTAGGATGCCCGTGACCGGCAGCGTGATGGGTTTATCTACACCGCCGAAAGTGAGTTGGATCGAATCACCGACTTTGATATTTTGCGAGATCGCCATCGCTTCGCTGATGAGCGCACCTGATGGGTCGAACCTGCCTTCGCTGATTTGCAGAACATCGAAGGTTTGCAGATAGGAAGGCTGAATCGCAAACATGCGCCCTGCAGGAGAGGGATGTGAACCATTTATTTTTACTGCCGATTGAAAATCTGCCGCAAAGACGGGTTCAGCGGCGCTGACGCCGCGTTGTGTTGAGATCGTTGACGCGGCGTCAATGACGTTGACATCGGGCGTTGTGCCGTGGGCAATGATATCGATCTTGACCGGCGCGATGGCAGTAGCGGTCATCTGGCGGGCCGTGACATCCACAAAGAACAGAATGCCCGCGAACAGCCCAACGGCTAATGCCAGACCAAAAAGATAAGTAAATGTGCGGCGCGGGTTGCGCATCACGAGTTTCCAAGCGAAGGGGAGAATCACTTTGCACTTCCATTTCCAGCGACCAGGCGACCGTCCTTGAGTTGCAGGATGCGGTCGGCATGTGCAGCGACTTCAGGATCGTGTGTCACCATGATCAGGGTTAAATTGCGAGATTGTTTGAGCGCAATCAGCGAGGTGATAATATCTTCCGATGTGGCACTGTCGAGATTGCCTGTCGGTTCGTCTGCCAGCAAAATGGAGGCAGCGTTTGCCAACGCGCGCGCAATACCCACGCGCTGTTGCTGCCCGCCCGAAAGTTCTTCGGGCAGCGAGTCAGCTTTCGCGGCGAGGCCCACCAGATTGAGAAGCTGCGTACTTTGTCGGCCGCGTTCCTCCAGTGATGTATCGTTGAGCAGCATGGGGAATTCAATATTTTCGCGTGCGGTGAGAACGGGAAACAAATCATGCCGTTGGAAAATAAACCCCATCTTCTGGCGGCGGATGACAGCCAGTTCTTCTTCGTTGTACGCCGAAAGATCGTGCCCATCCAGAATTACTGTTCCAGACGTCGGTTGGTCGAGCCCGCCCAGCAGGTTCAGCAAAGTGGATTTCCCACTTCCACTCGGACCCATGATGGTAACGAACTCGCCCTTTTGGATGGAGATATCGACTCCTCCCAATGCGACGACTGATTCTCGCCCCATTGCATATTCGCGTTTAAGAGCGGTAGTTTGCAAAACGGTATCAGGGAATAAATTAGACATGAGCCACCTCGCTTTCGTACAGTTTTCCGTCCGCGATCCTGACCTGTCTGCGGGCGCGTGCCGCGACGGTTTTGTTGTGGGTAACGATCACGAGAGTCAACTTACGGCTTATGTTCAAGGCGCCGAGAATGTCCAGCACCCTGTTGGCGGTTTCTGAGTCTAGCTCGCCCGTCAGTTCATCCGCGAGAAGCAGCGATGGACTGTTGGCGAGCGCGACCGCAAGTGCCACGCGTTGGCGTTCCCCGCCTGAAAGTTGTGCAGGCTTGTGATGAAGGCGTTCCTTCAACCCGAATTCATTCAGCAAATCGACAGCTCGCTTTCTAAGTCCTGTCTGATGAGCGGCTTGCATGGGGAACATGACATTTTCGAGCGCGCTGAGGAAGGGGATCAGATTATCCATTTGATAAACGATCCCAATGTGTTCACGACGGAAGACTGACCGATGATGTTCATCCATGCGGGTGATATCTGAGCCATTGATGATCACCTGTCCCGCGCTGGGCATGGCGAGTCCGCCAATGAGATTGAGCAGAGTGGACTTGCCCGCGCCCGAGCGCCCGGTAATGGCAACGAACTCACCTGGCTGGACCTTCAAACTGGCTTCGCGCAGGGCGACAGTTTCAATCTCGCCTTCTTTGTAAATTTTGTACAAATTTTGTAATAAGAGAGTTTCCATAAGATACTGCCTTTCCAGAACTTGCAGTTCGCACTTAATCTGTGACCTGCAATTTCTACGACCTCTACTTGGTCATTTGGAAGGTGAGGGCGATGTCGCGCACGCCTTCGCGATCATAGTGATTTTCAGGACCCACCACGGTCAGGATGGCAATGCGCCCATCGGCAAGCGGCATGTAGTAGCGTTCGTTGTGAGCCGTAAAGGTCTTGCCTGTGACGGACGACTTTCCATCTGCCGTAAAACCGAGGATGATGGCGTTCTTGACTTCGGTGGAGGTGGCGATGTTGCCGAGTTGCTTGAAGCCAGGGAAGGCAGATGTCACCGCAGCGACATCATTTTTGGCGTAGGTCATGGTGTCTGCACCTGCGGGAGGCGTGATGAATTCCAAAGTCATGTAATCATCGCCGCCAACGAATTTCACCCCGTTGATGAAGGATGAGTCCTGAGTCCAGGGGCCGGGGTGACCGATGGTGAATCCCTGTACGGAATCTGAATAGGTCACGAGCGCGGCTTCCACGCCGCCTTCACCGCCTTCACCATTCCCTGTGGCAACAGGCGCGGCTGGGTTTGATGCAGGCCAATTTCCACCACAGGCGGCAAGTGTCACAGCCAGGATGATGGTTAAGAACATGAGTGTGCGAGTACGAGTAGTCATAATTTTCTCCTTATGCAATTTGATGACGGGATCATACAAGCCGCAGATGAAGCCCACGTGAAGTCAGGATGACGGTTGCTTCATGCAGGAATTCGATCCGACTCTGAGTTATGAGTTGTTGAGAATTTTGATTTGCGAGTGTTGCGCCAACTTATATGTCCCCATACAAACCACCAACCACACGATTCCTGCCGCCCAGCCTCCAAGCACATCTGTCAGGTAATGCACGCCCAGAAAAATACGGCTAAATCCGATTAAGAGGGAAACGGTGACTGCAGTGATCCACAGTCGAATCTGTATTTTCCATGAAGGAGTCTGACTGGCAATCAGGTAGGCGGTCATTCCATAAAGTAGTATGGATAACATGGCATGACCGGATGGAAAACTATAGCCGCTCTCAAGGTAAAAGGCATTGGGGAAATCGGGGCGCGGGCGCAGGAAGATATTTTTCAACAATACATTTAACAGAGTTCCTCCACCCACAGTGAGTACGAATGTGGCAACCTGGAGCCATCGCTTGCGCCAGACAAGCCATGCGCTCATCAGAAGACTGGTAATGGCGATGAACCGACTACTTCCCAGCAGGGTGATCAAGTAGAAAAACTGTGAACCATCCTCCGTGGCAAGACTGAGTATCCAGCGACTGATTCCAGCATCGTACAGGGTCATGGAGTCATGGGTCAGGACATCCTCTGCCAGCACTCCAAATATCCAGCCTGAGAAAATTGCCAGAAACAACCCAAGACCCAAATTCATTACGATGATCTGCTTGAACTGGTGTTGATTTACCAACCAGGTTTGCAAGCGTCGGAGTCCCACTGCCTGCTTAATATGATGCAGCCATGCACGAACCTTCGCCTTATGGTTGGACATCTGTCTGCTTACCCATATGGCAAGGGCGACAGTACACACGGCGATGAATACGCCAGCACCCAACCTGCGCAACAAGGATTCAAGGTATGGGAGATTATTCCCAAAGATGTAGCCCAGACTTCCCATTGCAACTGCCCAGGCCAACCCTCCGGTGGCGTTGAAGAGCGTAAACGTGGAAAAAGGCATTTCAGTGATCCCAGCCAGATTTGCTCCGACGACACGCACGATCGGAACGAACCGCGCCAGAAAAACCGCCCATGCGCCATGCCTCTCGAAAAAAGCGCGTCCCCTCGTGAGATGCTCATCGTACTGGCTGCCCAAAATGCGTCTTAAAACGACCGGGCCTCCGCGCCGCCCGATCCAATAACCACCCATGTCTCCTAGTATGGCTCCCAATACTGCAGAAATAATTACACCGAAAATGGAGAGGTGTCCGCTTGAAGCAAAGGCAGCGGCAAGAATAAGCAGAGATTCGCCGGGTAAAGGCAATCCAGCGCTTTCCAATAAAATCAGGAAAAAGACCAGGATATAGCCATAGGTGGTGAGTAGAGAGGTAAGTCCGGTAAGCATGAGTTGAGTTTAGACAGTTGAGATGAAGCCCGCATGAAGCCGCCATTTATTGATAGAGATAAAGTAACTGCGCCCCCAAAGGGAGCGCAGTTACTTATGGATCGATCTGTCTCAGATTAATCCTGCCCAGTTTCCGTGCCAAGCACCGATCCGGTCATGGCATCCACTTTCACGTCCACGCCACCGTTGAACTCCACGCTGTAGACCAGTTGACCATTTTCATCATCCAGCTCAGTCTTGATCACTGTGCCAGGGTGTGCGGCAATGGCAGCAGTTTGAGCCTGCTCAGCGGTAATGGCGGGAGTACCGGTCGGTGCTGTCTCTGCACCTTCAGCACTTTCGGCTTCGTTGGCAGTTTCCTGTCCATCGGGTGCATTCTGATCGCCGCACTGCAATTCGACGTTATCGGTGTCCGGCGCATTCTGGACTTCTGCGCCATCAGCCTGATCCTGCGAACAATCCTGTGATTGAGCAACTGGAGCATTCATACCCTTGGCGAGTGAGTGGGTGGCAATGGCTCCCATCGCGCCGACAACGAGCAGGGCAATGGCTGCCAAAGCAATAAAGCGGTTAAGTTTCATAATTTGTCTCCTTTTCTGAAAGTTCAACGACCGCTTGTCGCTGATGCCCTCATTCTAGGAGATGGAGATGAAGCCGCCGTGAAGCGAAATTGCAACTTTTAAAAAGGCAGGGTGACTGTGAATGTAGTCCCCGCACCAAACGTGCTCTCCACGCTAATTTTGCCGCCATGTGCTAAAACGATTTGATGGGCAATCGCCAGACCGAGTCCGGTTCCGGCAGAGGAGCGGGCGGACTCCACTCTGTAAAATCGTTCAAAGATTCGGGAAAGGTGTTCCTGGGGAATTCCAATGCCGGTATCGCTAATTTCAACCAACATGTGTTCTGTTTCGACTTTCGTATCGACTACAATACTTCCCTCTTTGGTGTATTTGATGGAGTTATCCAACAAATTGACAAATAAACGGATGAGTGCGTCCATATCTCCAGTAAAAGGGAGCCGGGATGGAAGTTGGGTTGTCAATGTCAGTCCCTTTGCCTGTGCCAAGGGACGAAGGGAATCAGCCACATCGGAAAGTAGTGCTGATAGGTCAAGTCGTTCGGGGTGAAGCGCCAGTCCTTCTTCGCCGCGCGCCAAACTTAATAGATCCTCAACCAGCCCTCTCATTCGGTTGGTTTCGTCTGCCAGATCATCCAGCGCCTGATGATACTCAGTAACAGATCGTTCCCCTTCACCCACAACGGATAAAATCGCCTGCATGGCAGTGAGAGGGGTGCGGAGTTCATGCGAAGCATCGGCGGTGAACTGCCGTTCGCGCTTGAATCCGTTTTCCAGGCGCGCAAGCATGTTGTTGAAGGTACTGGCAAGGCGGCTGACCTCATCTTCCGTATCTGGCAGGGACAAGCGCGCGGAGAGATCCTCAGTGGAGATTGCATCGGCGGTTTTGGTAATGTTGTCTATGGGCGCCAGGGCGCGAGTGGCAAGAAAATATCCCCCAAAGCCAGACAGGAAGGAAAGCAGCCCTCCACCAAGAAAGAGTGTCAGCAAAAGGCGATCCAATGTGTCACGCACGGATCCGAGACTTTGCATGACTTGAACCCAGCCAACCGTCTGTTGGTTATCCAACACAGGCAGGGTATAGACTCGAATGGCGTCATCATCATTTGCGCTGGGGATGGTGGTAAAGCTCCCATTTGGATCGACTTGTTCAACGGACTGGGGGATATTTCGATAAGGACCGACAGATTCCAGAACTGTTCCATCTTTGGACAGGACAATCAACGTCAAGCCACGTTCTCTGAAGACTTGAAAACCGCTTTCTTCCGGGGTGATGGGTTCGGAGATAATGATTTTGCCATTATCCACATTCAGGCTGGAGGCGGTTTGTGCAGCAGTGAGGGATAGGGAGCTCTCGATGGCTGTATGCAGGCTGAGGCTAAGGTTGATGTAAACCAATGTTCCGAAGACCGCCAAAATGAACAGGATCAAGCCTGTGATCCAAATGGCGAAGCGGGCACGCAGACTTTTAATCCGTTTCATGTAAGGACAGGCGGTACCCTGCTCCACGTACGGTATGGATCAGTTTTACATCAAAGCCATCGTCGATTTTGCGGCGCAGGTTGCGGATGTAGACATCCACCACATTGGATTGGTTGAACGTATCATAATTCCAGACATGCTCAGCGATCAGGGTGCGGGTGAGCACACGTTCCGGTTCGCGCATGAGGCATTCGAGCACGGCATACTCTTTTGCGGCAAGTTCGATCGTGCGCCCATTGCGTTTTACCTGGCGGGTCCTGGTGTCGAGGGTCAGGTCGGCAAATTCCATGATGGGGGATTTGGGAAGGTCTCCGGCACGACGACTAAGCGCCCTCAGGCGGGCAAGCAATTCTTTGATGGCAAATGGTTTGACGAGATAATCATCTGCGCCAGCGTCCAGACCTGCGACACGATCATCAATGGAATCGCGGGCGGTAAGCATAAGAATGGGCGCCCGATTTTTCTGGCGGCGTAATTCGCGGCAAACCGCAAGACCGTCCATCTCGGGAAGCAGGATATCCAGGACAATGACATCATACGGCGCAGACTCCGCCCAATCCAGCGCTTCGCGCCCTGTATAAGCGGCATCCACGGCGTAGCCGGATTCTTCCAGACCACGTTTGACATAAGCCGATATTTTTCTTTCATCTTCGACGATCAACACACGCATATAAACCTCCACCAATATTTTAGTGGAGATTTATGAAGTATAGATGAAGGCTATAGCGTGTTTATCTTGCTGCATGGGGTCAGGTCAACTGGAATTAGCTGCGGGCAGGTTCAACAGCCAGTCTGTCATACGCCAGCTTCCCACCGGAAAACATTTCAACTTCGAAGTCCATCGCCTTCAGAGTGCATCAGTCCGCGGCAGGTAAAAAGACATGGTGCTTCGTCGGGTGGTAGTCAATTGTTTCATCACACTCGCAGGGATCGACATGCACAACCACTTCCACCAAGGCAGGTAAGGTATGGAATAGGTTATGACGTACTTCCTCAGCGATAAGATGGCTTTGCAGAGTTGTCAACTGGCAATTCACAGTGATATGTATTTCGCCATACAGGCGATGACCCAACCAGCGGATGGCGGTATTGTGGACATCCATCACGCCTGTTACATGGGAGGCTGTGTGCTTGAACTCCTCATGGATTTCAGGATCCACTGCATCCATCATGCGATGCCACATTTCCTGAGCGGTTTTCCAGACAATGCCGAGGATGGCAACCCCAATTCCCAGACCGATGATCGGGTCGAAGAGCGGGAAACCCAGCCAGACACCAATTGCGCCCGCCAATACTGCCAGCGAGGTAAGTCCATCGGTGCGGGCATGATACCCATCCGCGATTAAGGCAGCAGAACCGATCTCTTTACCGATACGAATTCGGAAAACCGCTACGAGTTCGTTTCCGAAAAAGCCAATAATCGCCGCCGCCACCACCCAGCCAAGATTACTAAGCGGCTGGGGATCGATAATTTTCAAAATGGATTGATAGATTGCCATCGCCGCGCTGAACGCAATCATCACTACGATGACGACGCCTGCAATGTCTTCAGCGCGTCCATAGCCATAGGTGTAGCGGCGGTTACGAGCGCGGCGCGAAAGCCAGAACGCCAGCCCAAGCGGGATGGCAGTCAATGCATCGGAGAAGTTGTGGATAGTGTCGGCGAGAAGCGCCACACTGCCACTGATCGAAACAATCACAACCTGGAAAGTGGCTGTAACAAGTAAACCAACCAGAGAAATTTTCAACGCCCACATTCCGCGATCTGTTGCCAGAGTGGGATCAAGAGCGGCTTGCTGATGTCCATGACTGTGGGGACTGAATAAGTGCTGTACCCACGCAATTACAGGATTGCTGGGGTGAGAATGACCATGCTCATGTTCGTGGTCATGCTCGTGCTGAAGTTCTTGTGATTGTTTCATTTGCCTCTCCGTTTTGGGAATGTCTGACGCCCTAAGGCGCATTTTTTATTTGATGAACCGATCCAATGAAAGTTTCAAGTCGCTCATCGCATTTTCGAAATCGCCATTTTCAACCGCGCGAACCATGCAATGCTTTAGATGATCTTCAAGGATGATCTGTCCCACGTTGTTCAGCGCGGAGCGCACTGCCGCGATCTGTACCAACAAATCCGGGCAAGGGGTGCCCTCTTCCACCATGCGCTTGATGCCGCGCACATGTCCTTCAATGCGCGCCAGCCGCTTGAGTACATCATCATTGCTTTCATGCTTGTGCGAAATTTTTGCTTTGCTCATCTCAGCCTTCACCTTTCAGCGGATAAATCAGACCCAATATCCCCCCAGGGGGGATATTGGGTCTGATTCTAACCCAAGATATTTCTTGTTTTCAGTGACAAACATCACACCATTGCAAGTTCTTTAGCTGCTGTGGCACTTATAGGCTCAGTCCCTGATAGCATTGGGAAAATCGATTGGTTTGATCCGCCCTCCTAAGCTAGACATTATCCAAATGATCTGCCTGAAAAGGCGTGAATGAAGCGAGGCAGT
>CAZBAX010000080.1:0-19279 GCA_964489725.1 uncultured Anaerolinea sp.
GAACTGCAGGGTGGTCGTCGCGGTGCGCCACCCGGCCGCGTTCGTCAGCAGCCTCAAGCGACTCAACTGGCCGTTCGATTTTCAGGATCTGCTCGACCAGCCCCTGCTCATGCGCGATTTTCTGGAACCGTATCGCAAACAAATGGAATCAGCCAGGTCGGAGGACGTGATCGGCCAATCGGCATTGCTCTGGAATTTGATCTACCGCTCGGTTCATACGACGCTCCAGCGGAATCCCGATTTCATTGCAGTTCGCCACGAGGACCTTTCCCTCGACCCGCTCGGAAAATACCGCGACCTGTACAAGTCCCTCGATCTCGATTTCACGCCGCGCGTCGAAAGGATCATCCGCAATGCAAGCAGTTCCGATAACCCGGCCGAACCTTCGCGCCGGAATATATACGATGTCAAACTCGACAGTCGGACCAACATCGAGAACTGGAAGAAACGCCTGACCGAAGAGGAGATCAAACGGATCCGCACGATGACGGAAGAGGTATCGCATCTGTTCTATCCCAATGTGGAGTGGTGATGACCGACTCGCCGCTGGTCTCCATCGTGACACCGTCATTCAATCAGGCCCGCTATATCGAAGCGACGATCCGGTCTGTGTTGATGCAGGAGTACCCGCGCATCGAGTACCTCGTTGTGGATGGTGGTTCCAGTGACGGAACGGTGGACATCATCAGGAAGTATGCCAGCAGGGACGGGTTTACTCCGTCTATTCACTGGTGGGTGAGCGAAAAGGACCTGGGCCAGACGGACGCCATCAACAAAGGCTTTGCGCGTGCCACAGGTGACATCCTGGCATGGATCAACTCTGACGACACCTATGAACCTGGCGCGGTCGCGGCAGCAGTCCAATATCTTGTGGAACATCCTGAAGTAGGAATGGTATATGGCGACTGCAATTTCATCGACGAAGGTGGAAACGTGATCGGCAAATTTGCCGCCCGCCAAACAGATTATAAGAAACTGCGCCGCGGTTACGTTCACATCCCGCAGCAAACGATGTTCTTCCGCGCCAACTATTGGAAGGAACTGGGCCCGCTCGATCCATCCTTCTATTTTGCAATGGATTACGATCTTTGGGTGCGCATCGCCAAACACGCGCCGATCCAATACCTTCCCGGGCAGACCTGGGCGAATTTCAGGATCCATACGTCCAGCAAGACCAACGTCAACGATGAGCGCGGCTGGAAGGAAATGCTGCGTGTCCACTATCGCGACCACGGTTCCTTCTTCGCTCCGATCGTAGCAAAATATTACCTGCGCAAAGTGATCGGTCCGCTTTGGAAGTGGCGCATTCGACGCAGGATGCCATCTTCCTGAATTCTCTACTTCTCACTTTCTATGAGCGCCTTCGGCGCCATCCCTGTGGGACTTTTTCCTTCTTACTTTTTACCTCTCACTCCTCATGAAATCTCTCCTCTCTCCTCCCTCTCTCGATGACCTCATTCGCCTGCTCAGAGCGTGGAAGTTTTGGGTGCTGGGCGCTGTGCTGGGCGCATTGATCGGCGCGCTTATCTATTATGTCGCTCCACCCGTCTACCAGGCGCGTGCCACCGTCAATGTGGATTTCAACCTGGAACAGGCCTGGCCGCAGGAGACCGACCGCCAGCAGTTCTACTACCTCGAACGCGAAACGCGCAAACTGGAAGAGATCGCCTGGTCCGATGACGTGATGCATTCGTTGGCAGCAGGTTCGTCCGTTCCCGTAGAGGACTTGCGTAATGGAATACTACTGCTCAGCCAACCGTCCGAAGCGGGGTGGCATTTCTACGCAAAGGATAACGATCCCGAGCGGGCGCGTGAACTGGCATCTGCCTGGGCACTGGCGTTCGAAGAGAAGGTTCGTGAAGAAGTGGCGCATTCCGACGGCTTGAATTCCTTCCTAAAAGTGGATGCAACCCAGGTTGAGACTCTGCCGGTGGAACGAAGCATCTCATTGAGTTCATATATTATGGCTGGCGCCGTCTTATTCCTTGCCTTGAGCGCGATCGGGATTCTATTCTTTCCCTCACCCCAGCCCTCTCCCAAAGGGAGAGGGGGCAGATAATGAAAAACGCATCGATCTCTGGACTGCCAGTGGACAAAATTGCGCGCTTCTTGTGGGGCGCGGCGCTATTTACACTGCCTGTTACAAGTTTCAAATATTTTCCATTCCTGGGCGAAACGACCTACGTCCGTCCGCTGGCGTTGTATCCTGTTGCCTTTCTGCTGCCATTGCTGGTGATCCAACTTTTTCGCGGGAAGGCATCGTTTCCACGCGTCGGGGCGTTGACTCCGCTGGCGGTGTTTGTATTGTTCGTTTTAGCGGCCACCAGTTTCGGGGCGCTGCTCGATCCACTCCCGTTGCGCGGACAGGAATATTTCGGGCGCGCCATCCGTGCCTGGGTAACATTGCTGATCGGGTTGTCTTTTTTTATGGCCGCTGTTTGGATGAACCGCGGCGAGGAGGACCTGCGCTTTTCGGTCAAATGGTTGTTGGCTGGCTTTGTGATGGACGTGTTGTGGAGTGGAGTGCAGTCACTGGCGTTCTATACACCATTTCTCGAAAAGGTCACTGTGACACACTGGCAGCGTGCCTTCTCGATGCGCGAGCTGGTCAAGACGAATCGCGTTTCGGGCATGGCCTATGAACCTGCCTGGCTTGCCGGTCAAATCGCGACGATCTATTTGCCGTGGCTGTTCGCAGCGCTGCTGACAAAGGTCCGTGTGACGCGGTTCAAGTGGCTGGAGACCCTCTTGTTTGGATTTGCATTGTTATTACTGCTGGCAACCTATTCACGCGGTGGATTGCTCACAGCAGGTTTTGCACTCTTCTTCACACTCCTGATCGCGGGACGAAATGAAGTACGCCTGGGATGGAACTGGTTCTTACGACGCAGTTGGTCTCTGCGGCTTGGTATTCTCGTCATGGTACTTTCAGGCATCATCGGTGCGGGAGTCTTCCTTGGGCAAAAGGGATATATAGCGCGCCTCTTCAGTTCAGATGCCGAGAGCGTTGATGAATTTATCATTGAAAATTCTGCGGGCGCGCGCGCTGCCTATTCGGCCGGCGCGATGGGCGCTTATGAAGAAAGCCCGTTTGTGGGTGTGGGGCTGGGCGCGAGCGGTTTCTATATTTACGATAACCTGCCCGATTGGGCACTGACTACTGTGCCGGAAATTGCGCGCCAACTTAGCCCTGAGAATCGTTTGTACCCGAACCCGAAGAATATGTATGTACGCTTGCTGGCAGAGACCGGGTTGCTCGGATTATTCGGTTTCCTCGCCTTTCTATTTTCGATCCTTGGCGATGTGTTGCTGGCGTTGAAGAATGATCGAACCATCATGCGGTTTGCCGGTATCGCTGGCCTGTTTTCATGGCTGGCAATTGCGATGTACAACGTTACGCAGGATTCGTTCGCCACGCCGAATATCTGGATCAACTTTGGAATTCTCGCAGGGATCACCGCGTATGCAGTAGAATCCAACCTTGCGAAGGCTGCCTGAAAGGCGTGAACCCTGGCAAGGTTCTGAAGGAGACTTAATGATCGTACTTTCCGTTGGAATGCCGCGCGCCGGCTCAGGCTGGCACTATAACCTCGTCCACGATCTGATGAAGACCACGGGTTGCGCGGACGCGCGTGAGATACGCGAAAAATATCGGCTGCAAAACATCCTGACGGAAGTGAACTGCAACATCGGTGTCCTCTCGGCTCGAAGGCTTGGGATGGTGGCAATCCCTGCATTGATGGGCAATACATTTGTCATCAAGGCCCACGCCGGCCCCAGCTCTGCATCCCGCCTCTTACAAAGCCTGAGCCTGCTGCGCATCACCTACATTTATCGTGACCCGCGCGATGCCATGCTCTCCGCCTATGACTACGGCCAACGTGCCCTGGAAAAGGGACACCCCAATGCCTTTTCGCATCTGGCCGACTTTCAGCAGAGTCTCGATTTCATTATGGAATACGTTCGCATCTGGGAGCGGTGGACGCGCGAAAAGAATGTGCTCATCGCGCGCTACGAAGACTTGCTTACCGAGTACGATCGTGAAGCGGCGCGGTTGGCGCAGTTCCTCCAGTTAAACGGGAGCAGCCCGGAGGTTCAGAAAGTGATCGGGGCGTATCGTCCCGGTGCAGCCCAGGAGGGGCAGCAGGGGTTGCATTTTTACAAAGGGAAGATCGGTCGTTTCCGCGATTCCTATGGCGCGCAGAAGCAGGCGATCCTGAAAGAGAAACTCAGTCCATTTCTCATTAAGATGGGGTATGAGATCTAACGCCGGGCCGTAATTTAGCTGTAATGACGGATGGGGCTGTAACAACTCTTTTTCGAGTATCATTAAATCATGCGTCGTTTTGAGACACCCTATCTAGCCGACTGGTTGGCCGCCTCCCTGCGATGGGTGGTGCTGGTCGGTTTGATCCTTTCGCTTGCCTTTGGGGGAGAATTGACAAGCCGCCCCTTTGCTCCCCTGGGGGCCATGCTGGTTTGGAACGTTTTACTGAGCATCCTTGCCAGCCTCAGCATACGCATGAGGAAGTACCATCGCCAGCTAGTGCTCTCGATCGACTTCCTGCTGGCGCTCCTGTTCTTCTGGTTATCTGGAGGGCTATCAAGCGACTCTGCCTGGGCGGGCGCACTGCCCATTCTCACCGGCGCTGTCTATTTCGAAGTGTGGGGAGCGTTTGTAGTTGCTGTTGCCTTTGCAATCCTGCAATATCTGCTCTCACGTGATCTCTTCTCCAACGGTTGGAATATGGTCGCGGTGAGCGGAATTGCCCTGACGCTCCTGATCGGATTGGTGAGTGGACTCAGCGGTCTGCTGATGATGCGCCGGCTGCGCACACAACGGCAGAAGCGTATGGATGCGGATGAACGCCTGCGCCGCCTGGAAAGCGAACGGCTGCGCGCCATCTATGAGCTGACGTCTACGCTGACGGCCACACTCAGTTACAAGCGCGTACTCGACTCTGCCCTGGACCTGGGCTATACCGCGCTCAACCCAAACCTCGACCCCGATGAGCCAAACGTGGATGAAAAACTCGTCAGCGCCGTGTTTCTCTTTCGAGGCAACGAATTACAGATCGGTTCGGCGCGGCGTTTCACCAATGCAGACATGCGTGTGCAGCTGCAAGGCAACGAAGGAATTCTCAAACGCGTCTTTGACGAGGGCGAGGCCGTATTGACCTCGGATGTTGGCTACGACCCTGAGCTTGGACGTATCGTCGCGCTGCGTTCGTGTACTTCAGCGTATTGCTTCCCCCTGCGCAGTGGCTTCAACGTCTACGGCGCGATGTTGTTTGCCCACCCCGACCCGCACTATTTCACGAAGGACCGCTGCGGCGTGCTGGAAATCATCGGCAGACAATCGGTGATCGCGGTGCAGAACGCTCGATTGTATCAGGATCTGGTGGAAGAGAAGGAACGCATGGTGGAGGTGCAGGAGGAGGCGCGCAAGAAACTGGCGCGTGACCTGCATGACGGTCCCACACAATCGGTGGCGGCGATGGCGATGCGCATCAATCTGGCGCGGCGCATGATCCAGCGAGACGTCAAAGAAGCCACGGGTGAACTGGTGAAGATCGAAGAGCTGGCGCATCGCACGACGAAGGAAATTCGTCACATGCTGTTCACGCTGCGCCCGTTGATCCTGGAGTCGCAGGGGTTGACCGCTGCGCTGGAGGCCATGGCAGAGAAGATGCGCGAAACATTCTCGCAGAACGTGATCATCAACGTGGACGAGAAGCTGGCCGAGAATTTGGAGATGGGAAAACAAGGTGTCATCTTTTATATCATCGAAGAAGCCGCCAACAACGCCCGCAAACATGCCAACGCGGTGCACATCTGGGTGCGACTGCGTTCCTTCGAGACAGGCATTGCTCTCCTGGAGATCGAGGATGACGGACTGGGCTTCGATGTGGCCGCGGTGCACAAATCCTACGATAAACGCGGCAGCCTGGGTATGGTGAACCTGCGCGAACGCTCGGAACTGGTCAATGGTTTATTGAACATCGATTCTGCACCTGGCAAGGGGACAAGGGTTCAGGTGTATATTCCGCTCAACGAGGAAGCAGCAGACCAACTGCATCACGCGAAGAGATAAGGTACAGATTCTGAATTTGTGCCGAAACCTGCGGAACTCTCGGCGACCCAACCTCTTACGGGGTGCTTTCCAAAGGTCCATGCCGAGCAGAGAGCAGTGTTTCTAAAAACGGTTTCGCATTCATCACCGCCCGCGCCCGATGGCTGAGGCGGTTTTTATTTCAGCCACCCGGATTTCTTGCTTTAATCCTTTAGCAGCTTTTCCTGGACACTCTTCACAGACTCAGTCGCAGAATTGAAGACATTGGTTGCATTTTCCGCCGTGATCACTTTTGATTTCTGATAATCACCGGCCTGGCGCATGTCAAAGGCGTGATGAATAATTCTGCTCATCTCTTTTGGAAAGATCCCTTGCCGAACAAATAGCTCATCGAATTTTGCAAGGACACCAGAGTGCTTACTTACTAGGCTCGACATCGACTGTCACCAGGAGCGCTAAGGCAGCATAGAAGACTGCATAGTACGAGCGATTTACAATACTGGTTGAGCTACCACCATTTTCCTGGAGAAGGTATGCATCATTCAGCATCTCGTGAGCGGAATCGAGGCGATATTGAATGAGGTCTTTTTGATATGACTACCCACGTGTCATACAGTGATTCCCTGTTCTTTGATATTTTGGTAAAAGGGCAGGAATGCAAAACGCTTCATTTGCTCTTTTGTATCGGGAATGACCGAAATGACTTTACCGGCGTCAAATCCCACCTCCCAGGCAATAGTAGATGCTAATTTTGTGGTCTGTGCATCTATTGTCGGAAGAATTACAAGCAAGTCAATATCTGACTCTTTGGTTGCATCTCCGCGAGCCTGGGAGCCAAACATGATCACCTGGACGGGTCGTCCCAGTTCTTTTGTCAGGCGTTTACGAACTTCTCTGGCAAGTTTGAGTGCTCGAACTCTTGGACGTAGTTTGCGCATGTTGTAATTATAACCTTGCTTTATCACACAGGTTTCAACAGCAGATTCAAAGTGTCTCTTGCATTCATCACCGCCCGCGCCCGATGGCTGAGGCGCTTCTTAGTTTCCGGGGGGAGTTCTGCCATTGTTTTTCCCAGGTCTGGCAGGAGAAAAATTGGGTCGTATCCAAACCCACCGGCGCCGCGTTCTTCGGGGATGATCTCTCCTTCGCACCAGCCTTCAAATAATTGGGGTTCAGAAATTTGAGAGCTGATTCGATCTAAGCGGCGAGTGTCGCCACGGCGCCACGGCGACTCCGCCTGACTCCAGAGGGATTCTGGAACGGCGATTGCGACCGTGGCGTGGAAGCGTGCGGTCCATGGGCGAGGCTTATCTTGCAGGTTCTGTATCAGGAAGGCGCGGCGACCGGCGTCTGAGAGTTTTTTGCCATCCGTGGAACCATAGCGGGCAGAATACAAACCGGGCGCGCCGCCGAGGGCATCCACTTCGAGACCAGAGTCGTCGGCAAGGGAGATGAGGTCACTTGCCTGGGCGAAGGCGAGTGCTTTCTTTGCTGCATTCTCAGCATAGGTGAGTCCATCTTCGATAACGTCGAGGGCAAGCCCAATTTGGGACGGGGTGACCAGTTCAATGCCCATGTCATCGAGCAGTTCGTGTAGTTCTTTGATCTTGCCGTTGTTATTCGTGGCAATGAGGAGTTTGTTCATAGTTTTCCTTTCGCACTGAGCGGAACGAGCCACCTGGCAAGTGCAGACGAAGTGCGTGTTACTTTGAAATAGGCGCTTCGTCTACCGGACTTCGGCTTGCACTCAGTCCATCCGCTCAGCGCGATGCTTTATTTGATCGATTGCCCACTGGGCGTGTTCTCGGATCATTGGCTCTTCGTGGTTTAATGCATTTTGTAGAACTGGCAGCGCGTGCGTATCACCTGTATTTCCCAGGGCAACGGCCACATTGCGCAGATAGCCGCGTCGTTTGGCACGCTTAACGGGACTCCGCTTGAAGCGTTGATTAAAGGCCTGGGGTGTGAGAGACAGCTCTTCGGTCAGCGTTTGAGGCGGGATTTTTGCGTCGAAGGCCGCATCTGCCTCGACTGCGAATCGATTCCAGGGGCAGACCTGCTGGCAGACGTCACATCCAAAAACCCAATCCCCGATCTTCTCTCGCAGTTCGAGCGGAATGGCATCCTTGAGCTCAATCGTAAGGTACGATATGCAGCGCCTCGCGTCGATGGTGCGATCTGGAAGGATGCAGTCGGTGGGGCAGGCTTCGATGCAGCGGGTACATGTGCCGCAATGATCGCTGATGAATGGCGCGTCGGGTTCCAGCTCGAGATCGAGAAGGATTTCGGAAAGCAGGAAGTAGGACCCATTCCTGGGGTGGATGAGGCAGGTGTTCTTACCGATCCATCCGATGCCGGCCCGCTGCGCCAGGTCGCGCTCAAGGATGGGTCCTGTGTCTGTGTACCAGCGATTCGTTACTGCACGTCCCACCTGTGACTCGATGAAGTGAACCAGCTCCTGCATCCGTGCGGGCAGGATGTCGTGATAGTCGTCGCCCTGGGCATACGAGGCGATCTTGATTTCTTCCTCATCCTGCGCTTCGTCTTCGTTATCACTCCGCTCAGCGCGAGAGGAAGGCAAGGAGGGCGAATATGGAGTAGCGAGTACAAGAATCGATCTGCATTCCGGGAGGATCTGGCGTGGATCGGCGCGGCGTGCACGTGAACGCTCGGCAGCAAGGTAGTCCATCGTGCCATGATGTCCATTTGCCAGCCAGTTTTCGAATGTGGAGTAGTGTGGAGGTGGTTCAGGAGTCGTCACGCCAGCCAGGATGAATCCCAGCTGGCGTGCTCTGTCTTTGATCGCTTGTGTGAGCTCTTGAGTCACAAATTATTGAACAACAATTCGGACGTACAGGGCTTTGTTATCATTTCCAAGGAAAGCAATGTCGGCGGGATTCTGCATGGTCCAGACGCTAAAGTATGTGCCCGGAAGGTCAGGAGCAGTGAACTGTACCGATACTTCTACTTCCTGCTGGGATGCAATCGAAGCGCCTAATGGCTGCGCCACACCATTCAAAACATCATCATTGGGCAGCGAGGAATAACTGAAGACCAGCTCATACCCCTCACCCCATGAGCAGGTTCCGATATTCTTGATCTTCCATGTTTTGATAAATTCCTGTCCCGGTGACATTACAGTATCATCCGGCACGTTGACGTCCACGGTTTCAGGATCCCATGAATACTTATCGCACAGGGCAACGGTGGTCCCTTCGGCATTGGTCACCTGGGCAACCGGCAGGGATGTTTCGGTGGGCGTTGTATCAGGTTCGGGTGTGTCGGTGATGTCGGTGCTGGGAGCAGTCGTGGGTGTAAAGGCGGCCGCCGTTAAGGTAAATTGCGAGACAACGGTGCCGGCTGCCGATGTACGCACTGCTGCAACATCAGGCGTGGGTTCGCCAGGCGTGGCAGACGGTCCACAGGCGGCAATGAGTATTGCAATGAGGAATAGTGTGATACAGAGTTTGAGCTTCATGCAGCCTCTCGATTGTTAGCAATCATCCACAACTTTAACATAGACCGATACTGGGGTACCAAAATAGTAGCCTGAATCGCTGCGCATACGCCAGTGCCCCTCGTATTCGCCCGGCTGACATGGCGTTGTCAGGGTGATCGTCATATTAATACCTTCACCGGATGAGACGAAATCGTTACTGTTCCTGAATTCAAAGTTATAAGGATCAAGGTTCGGAGTACTACCGCCAATATAGACAAAGCTATATCCTTCGTCCCATGCACAGGAACCGGTGTTTCGTAATGCCCATACTTTGTCAAAATTGCGGCCCGGTTCTATGGTCGTTCCATCTGGAATCGTAACATCACCTTCGAATGCGAGGTTATTGCAATCATCGCCGAGGGATGCGGTGGGTCCAGCCGCGCCTGTAGTAGGTAACGGCGTAAACCCTGGCAGTGGAGTTGTATTGGGCGTCGAGTTGAACGATACGGTGGGAAGCCCACCAGGTGTTTCACTTCCGGTGGTAGGTTGAGCGAACGTGGGCAAAGACATGGCCGTATTCGTTGGCAGAGGAGTATTGGATGGTGCAGCGAGCGCGGTCTGCGTAAACTGTGCAGAGAGCTGTCCCATTGCGGTTGCCACTGCAGCGGTGTTGATGGCATTGACATCCACGGTAGGCTCGGGAGTGGCTCCCATGGTACAGGATGCCAGGAAGAATGCGGCAGTCAGCAGTGTAAGAAGTTTTCGCCGCAGAGGGGGTCGAACGAACATGTGTTTACCTCCATCTAAGTGAGTAATGCAGGAAACGCCAGACTACGTGGCTGTTTCCTGCATCATTATACTGCAATCGAACTTTCGGAAATCAAGGCGTCTTTGGGGTGTCGGTAGGCGTAGCTGTCGAGGTCGGAGTCGCCGTGGCAGTTGCAGTCGCTGTAGCAGTGGGGGTAGTAGTTGCGGTGGCAGTAGCCGTCGGGGTAGTTGTAACCGTTGACGTAGACGTGGCAGAGGCGGCCGAGGTTGCGGTGGGTGGCGTGGAACTCTGACGCGTGATCCGAGGCAGGATCCAGAGCGCAAAGTCCTCATGTGACGTCCCGTTCGCCAGGACGGTGAGGATAAACTTCACTCTTTCTCCCCTGAGGGAGGAAAGATCGATGCTGATCGGATAATTTCCGCCTTCATAGATTTCATGCCACTGACCCAGGGTTCTGATATTGCCGTTTCCAATCTGATACTGAAGGCGCAGGATCACATCGCAGTCATCTGCCCTGTGTAAACAGGCCACCGATGCCTGGAAGCGATCGCCTGTTTGAATGGTGATGGCGGGATACTTGCCTGTGATCATGCCGTTACTACCTCTCTGGGGGTAGGTCAGCAGTCCCGCGCCAAGCGATCTGCCGTCCTCCAACGGAGGCGAATTTCGAACCTGTACAAAGCCCCTGTCGTCGCCTTCGGTGCCAGGGCAGGGAAGATCCTCATCTTCATTTTCCCAATCGGCATCACAGGCATTCGCAATGAAATCATAAGCGGCCACCGTGTAACCAGCGACATCGATATCGACATAGATACTTGCATCTGCCGACGAGCCTACACCGAACAGGGCGCCCGAGGCATTGCGCAGCTTCCAGTAGCCGGTATAACTGCCGGCCCTATTTGGTGCTGTGAGATTGACGGCGATATCAACGGTCTCACCCGGCCGGACGCTGCCCGGTACTGAGACGGCGTTCGGCCCCCCGAGCCTTTCTCCACTTACAAAGACGAGCGCGTAGGATGTATTCCACGCACAAGTGCCGGTATTTTGAATGCGCCAGACCTTGGTGAAGGAGCTTCCCAGGGCAACGTCTGATCCGTCTGGATAGGTGACATCCGAGACAAATGCAGCGGCATCACAGCGGCTGACAGTTGTAAGAAGCGGTGGAACCCCAGTGAAGGATGGAAAGGCTGATGGAGTCAGCGAAGATATCTCCAGCGTCCCGGTACCCTGAGGCGTGGATGTCTGTATCGTTGCGCCCTGTGTGGACATGGCCGCAAGCGTATTCGCCGCAGATGTGTACAACGCATTCAATGTTGCAGCAGGCTGCGGAGTAGCTCCGGTCAGCTGATTACAGGCCAGGGTCGCGGCCGTCAGAGCAAGGATAGGAATTAGGATCTTCGTAAAATAGTGCCTATGCATGGTTGCCTCTACTGTAATAAACAATCCCTAAGACGCTCCAAAACGTTCGAGAGTTCCCAAACAAAAAGAGCCAGTGATTTCCACTGGCTCCTTCCTGCCTTACTCCTGTTGTCCGCAAAGCAGCGGAAGCTGGAATTGTTGGAATTCCTGGTAGATGGGTTCGTTGACGATGATCTGTACCCAGCGCCGGTTCGGAGAAGAACTGGTCGAATGCTGGACCCATTCCCACTCGTAGGAATGGGTTGTGGCTTCAAGGAATGTCATCCGCCTGTTCATCTCCCGGTTGCCATCGCTCTGCTGCCAGGTGAACTTCACTTCCGCGGGGCCATTGGTTGTGATGAACGCTGTGATCTCATAGAAGGTATTGGCTGGAGTACAGCGGCGGTCGATCTGGAAGGTCACAGCGGTGACGCCATAAACTGATTCTGTTCGTCTGTTTTCCGGGGTGCCACTGCCTACAACGATGGATACCGAAATTGGGACACTATACGACCCCACGCCAAATGTCTGCCCCCAGGGTGATTTGAGCATCCACTCGCCGGTGTAGGATCCATTCTCAGCCGGCGCTCTCAAAATGATCGGGATGTCCAGTGTGTCACCCGGTTGAGCTGGCTCTGGCAGGTTATACACTGTCAGGCCGTCCATGAGATCGCCGCTATAGTAGACCAACTGCCAGTTGGTATCCCAGGTGCATGTACCACTGTTTTGGATTTGCCACGTCTTGGTGAACGTCGCTCCCGGTTGGACGATGGTTAGATCGGGGATCGTCTCTCCGACCAGGGATGCACTGGGCGTACAAAACCCGGCAGCCACCTGGGTCATTGGCGTTCCTGTAATCGTTGCAGAGATCGATGCGAGAGGAGATGGAGTATCTGTTGGAGCAGGGGAGGTAGCCGCTGGTACAGTCGCCTGTTTATTTTGGGCCTGCACAGTCTCTGCAACAGCCGTGGACATTGCAGCTTCGTCCACTTGTGGTGTGCTGCAGGCAGAAATGATGAGTAGCAGACTGATCCCCAGGGCTAGAACCCGATAGATTCGAAACGCAGACATTCAATTTTCCTTTCTCATATCCGGCTTTCTCGTTACGCAAGCGGAACTGATTATACCGTTTACGTTTGGCCCAATTATGAGCAGATCTTAATACTTCCCATTCGCTTGCAGATTAATAGCTCACCTTACGCAATTTCTGCCACACCGTTCGTGCCGCGAGCACGACGGTGCGAGACGGTAGAGACGCAGACACCACGCCAGAGGTGTGGTGCAGGTGAAACACAGTGTAAAACGCGCTATTTCTTCTCCGCGACTCAGCGTCTCCGTGGCCAGGCTGCGTAACATCAGTTAATAAATAAACCTGACATTTGAAACTGAAAGTTTCGTAGCGCGACATTCATGTCGCTTGTGGTCTTGGGCGGCACTTCCATCCAGGGCGAGATAAATCTCACCCTGCTATGTGCTTTCTTTTGTTTTGTCGGATTAATTTGTAAAACTTCAAAAAGAATGATCTCCACAACAAAAATGCCCGATCCCGCCTCGCGGGATCGGGCATCATCCTGTGTCTACGGGAGTATTATTTCAGGTCGTATCCACACTGCCCAATCCTGGTCTGCAGTTCCATTTGCCAGCACAGCCAGCGCGATCTGGATATTCTTCCCTGCAAGACTGGTCAGGTCAACATCGATATCCTTCAACGTTCCATCGCAGCTCTTGGTCCATTCGCCGAGAGGCTTGAGGACACCGGCTTCCTTGTAGTTCAGCTGGAACTTAACGTTTCCGGTGCCACATGTTCCATCGGGCTTGGCCAGGAAACCGATCTTCGCCTTGAAGTGCTCACCCGTTACGACCGTATAGGCAGGATAAAGCCCTGACATTTGTCCGTTGTTTACCATTTGCGGATGGATCTCCAGCATCTTGGTTGGTGACGATCCATCTTCCACCCTCGATCCACTGCGATTCATGGCGAATCCATTTACATCGGTATCAGGTCCGCCAAAGGTGACCACGCCTGCACTTCCCACCCAGCTTGCATCCGCCGCGCGGGTGAACAAGTCAAAGCCTGAGCTGGATACTGCCACCCGAATATCTACGAAGAATCTGCCCGATGCATCTCCTAACAAAGGAAGCAGCACGCCCGATGTATTGCGAATACGCCAGTAGCCGCGGTAGGAACCGTTCGCCAGAGGTGCGGTCAAGTTGACCGATAGGTCGATCTCCTGTCCTGGACTCACTGTTCCGATGGATACGGGTGATGCGCCGCCCATCAGTTCACCGCTATCGAAGACCAGCGAGTAACCAGACCATGTGCACGTTCCCGCGTTCTTCAAGCGCCAGGTCTTGGTAAACGTCGCGCCGGGAGCGAATCCAGTACCGTCTGGTATGGTAACGTCCCGCACGAATTGCGCCAGGTCACAAACAGCCGTGGGGGGAGCCGCGCGGGTCGCGGTTGGAAGGGCCAGGGTTGGGAATGACACCGATGTATTTGTCGCCTGGGGCACGGCCGGCAGAGTGGGTGTGTTGAATGTTAAACCCGGCGTAGGAGACGATTGGGTCGACATGGCCTGGACCGTCAACGCAGCAGCGGTGAACACAATATTGGGTTCCTCAGTGGCCGGCTCGTTGGAAGGCAGGTTACAAGCCGCAAGCAAAAAAAGGATGATGAACAAAACAGAAAAAGCACGAACACTCTTGGTCATTCTCGATCTCCTCGTTTCTTCGAGCAATTGTACACCCCGCACACTTCTTTAGGCTATTTTTTGATGTGTGTGGGGTACACCCCGGATGTGTCTTTATGTATTCAGTGAAACATCCGGGGTACACCCCGCGTACTTCGTCAAGCAGACACGAATACAGACGGATTGCTATCGCGCTTTGTTCCTTAAAATAAATTCCTCTCCCAACATTGGGAGAGGAATTGCAAACTCAATTTACCTGTTCCTTTAGGCTGGTTGTTCGTGAATGCCTGCCATCCACAAACCGAGTTGTTCACGCGATGCGTCTTTGCGATCCACTGTCGCCACGATCTGGCCGCGATACATCACTGCAATGCGGTCGGCCAGCGAAAGGATTTCATCCAGCTCAGCCGAGATAACCAGCACTGCGACCCCCCGATCACGCATGGCGATGATCTCCTTATGAATATATTCGATGGAACCAACGTCCAGTCCGCGTGTGGGCTGCGAGGCGATAATTAATTTTACCGGGCGACTCAACTCACGGGCGACGATCACTTTCTGCTGGTTCCCGCCCGATAATTTTCCGGCGGCAACATAAGGTGAAGGAGTTCGTACATCGTACTCCTTGATCAGTTTTTGCGCATTGACGTTCACCTGGTTCTGCTGAATGACGACCCCTTTTGAAAAGCGCGGCTGGTAATAGTCACACAACACCATATTGTCAGCAACCGTATAGGAGAGCACGAGGCCGTGTCGCTGGCGATCCTCCGGGATATGCGCCAGACCGGCTTCTGTAATTGCACGGGGCATCTGCCCGGTCAGATCCTGGCCGGCGAGGTAGAAGCGACCGCTCAGCGCGGGGCGTAAACCCGTAAGTGCTTCTGCCAGCTCTGTTTGTCCGTTTCCCTGTACCCCGGCAATGCCCACGACCTCTCCTGCACAGACGTTGAACGAGACACCCTGCACCGCGGGCAGGCCGCGCACATCCCGAACGTGCAGGTCTTCCACTTTCAAGACTTCTTCGCCTACCTGCATGGGTTTCTTTTGGACAGTGAGGATAACTTCACGTCCTACCATCATGGAGGCTAGTTTGGTTTCATCCGTCTTTGTCTCTTTGGGATCTACGGATCCCACCACCTGGCCAGTACGCATGACAGTGATTCGATCTGCGACTGACAGCACTTCTTTCAATTTATGTGTGATAAAGATGATGGAAACTCCCTGCCTGGTCAATTCACGCATAATGCGCCCAAGGTCTTCGGCTTCCTGTGGTGTTAAGACGGCTGTCGGTTCATCGAGAATGAGTATGTTTGCCTTGCGATAGAGCGCCTTCATGATCTCGACGCGTTGCTGAACGCCCACGGGCAGGTCTTCAACAATGGCGTTCGGATCGACTTCCAGCCCATACTGTTGCGAAAGTGCAGCCACCCGTTTCGCCACTTCCTGCCGGTCCAGGTAGGCAAGCGGAGTGCTGTTGGGTGTACCGCGATGATCTGTTTCTGCGCCAAGCATGATATTTTCAGTGACGGTGAACACAGGAACAAGCATGAAATGCTGGTGCACCATGCCGATCCCATAGTTAATGGCGTCGTGAGGTCCCTTGATCTCGATCGGCTTGCCATTCACGAGGAATTCCCCTTCATCGGGAGAATACAAGCCATAAATGATATTCATCAATGTCGTTTTCCCGGCGCCATTTTCTCCCAGCAGGGCATGAATTTCTCCCTTACGCAGTGAAAAGTTCACTTTATCATTCGCCAACACACCGGGAAAGCGTTTGGTAATATTGCGAACTTCAAGTATGTTCGTATCCTGGTTGCTCATGGCTCATTCCTTGTCGTAAGGTACACCGTCAGCCGCAGGCGGACGAGATTTTCCCCCGAAGCCGGCAAGTACAACGATGGTCAAGACGTAGGGCAACATGCCGATGAATTGATGTGGGATATCGATCCGACCGCCAAATTGTAGTTGTGTTTGCGCGGCAGACGCCAACCCAAAGAGCAAGGCAGCACCCCATGCCCCCAGTGGGTTCCAGTTCCCGAAGATCATCACGGCCAGCGCGACAAAGCCGCGTCCGTTCGTCATGGCTCGTTCAAAAGACCCCACTGCTTCCAGGGTGAGAAAGGCTCCTGCCAGGCCAGCAATCGCGCCGCCGATCATCACGTTTACATAGCGCACGGTGAACACATTGACGCCCAGTGTATCCGCAGCACGCGGGTGCTCTCCGACGGCACGAGTCCGCAGGCCCCACTTGGTGAAGAACAAGACGTAGTGTGTGACAAAAACGAGTAAGATGGCTGTGTACGTGATGGGCGGATTTCGGAATAACACCGGACCCACCAGAGGCAGATCGGCAAGTGGTCCGAGGTCGATGGGCAGAAGTTTTCCTTCGGTCACCAGTCCGGCTTGATAAAAATAACCGGTCAGGCCCAACCCCAGGATATTAAGTACCGTACCGCCGATGATCTGGTTGATCTTCAGCGTGACCGACATGAAAGCCAGGATCAACCCGGTCAGTGCTCCGGCGAGCATCGCGACAAGAACTGCGATGAACAGGTTGCCCGTCCACACGTTGACCAAAAATCCGATGAATGCCGTCAGAAGCATCTGACCTTCGATACCAATATTTGTCACGCCGGAGCGCTCGCCGATCAATCCACACAGCGCGCCCAGAATGAGAGGCGTAGACTGGCGCACCATAGAGGATAGCACTGCTTCGGTAATTCTAGGGCTGGTTGCATATCCCCAGATGACCGCGATCAGCGCGACAGCAGCGATTCCGATCATAGTTCCCCAGCGACTTAAGAAAACTCGCCATGAAAACGTGGCGGGGGCCGACAATGTTGTGGATTGCATAGGGCTCTCCTATTGTTTTCCCCAACCACTTAATTGAATCTGTGATTCCGGGGCTTCACGCATGCCAATCAGCTTACGAACGATCATATCTGCCGCGATGAAGAAAAGCATCAAAGCCAGGATCACATCCGTGATCTCCTTGGCGACATGCGCGTCGAATTGCATCTGGCTGGCCCCGGCTCGCATCGCTCCTACGAGGATGGCCGCCGGAATGATCCCAATCGGATGGGTTTGCCCGAGCAGCGCGATCGTGATCCCATCGAAGCCGAGCCCAACGTTAAAGCCCGGTTGATAGCGATAGACAACACCCTGTGTTTCCACCGCGCCGCCAAGACCCGCCAAAAAGCCGCTGATGACCATGCTAAGGATCACGGTATACGCCACACGTATTCCCGCGTAACGGGCTGCGTTGGGATTGAGTCCCGTTGTGCGGATCTCGAACCCGATCGTCGTGCGCCATAACAGCCACCATACGACGATGGCCGCAATCACCGCAAGCAAAAAGCCCACCGGAATTTCCTGGATGCTGGGAATCTTGGCGCTCTCCATAATCGCTGGTGTCCGCGCCACGATATTTCCCGGCGAAGGGTCCTTCAAAGGTCCATCTGCCAGATAGTCGGTGATATTGATGGCGATATAGTTCAACATGATCGTCGTAATCACTTCATGGGCGCCTGTATATGTTTTTAGCGCCCCGGGAATGACTCCGTACAACGCGCCTGCCAGCCCTCCACAGAGCAGTGCCAACGTGGCATGCAGAAAAGGCGGCAGACCCTGCAAGGCAAAGCCGACTACCGCGGAGACAATGGCTCCGAACAACAATTGTCCCTGCGCGCCGATATTGAACATTCCTGCTTTAAACGCAAAAGCCACGGCAAGCCCGCTGAACACGAGCGGCGTGGCTTTTTCAAGGGTACGACCTACCGCCTTCATAGTCCCGAAGGCGCCCTTCAGCAACGCGCCATACGCCTCGATTGGCGATGCACCTGAAATCTTTAAGATCACTGCCCCCACTACCAGTGCCAGAAGAACGGCAATGATCGGCACGCTCACCGCGCGCCAGAAGTCATTTAACCACTGTATGATTGGAGATGCAGACGCTGGTCTTTTTACTGTTTCTCGCATGTGTAAGAAGCCCTTTGCAAAAGTGGAGTATACGCGTTTGTCTAAAAGAGGCTATCGAGATGTTCACAGAGTGCCGCATAATTATCTAAACTTAGACTTTGAAATTCAACCTACAGGTACCTTTGAAAAGTTTAGTTAATTAGAAAACAAGCGGTAGGAAAGAGGAAATGTTTTGGCGAAGCGGCCATTGCATAGGCATCGCTTGCAGGATTGTACCCTTCTTCCGAAGGTACGTAAAGCAGTTTTCAATTTCGCGGCTACTTTTTGATTTGTTGCCAAAAATGTCGAAGGGACGGCGATCCATATCTTCATGCTGATCTTACTGACACAAAAAAGACACGGTCTGCGATCGCAGACCGTGTCCTCCTTGTGCGCCCAGCATGGGCGTTGGCTAACGGGTGAAAGACCCGGATGGAGGTAGATTGCACCAACCATTAGCGGAAAGCAAGGGCGTCACTGCGAGGTGAGGTCTGGAGGAAGCCGGAAGCAAACCTGCGACTTGAGGAACACGAAGCACATGCGAGGCTGTTCAAGTCGGGCGAGTTAGCAAGAGATAACGAAGCCCGATGCAATCAAAGGCTTGGGCAGTAAATGTGACAAGGGTGCAGGGAAAGTCAACGTTCTTACCTGGGGAGACCTGTCATCGTGCTGGAAAGCAACCCTGTTCGCGAGGACAGATTGAGATGGCAGGAGTCAGCAGAGGTCATAGTACCGAGTTTTTTTCTTTCTCGGGAAGGACCGAACAAGGAGAAGGATGAGTACAGTGAGCAGTTCGCGAGATGAACGAGGAAAGCAGAAACCTTCAGATCGAGGGACTACCGAGCCAACGAAGCAGGTGAAGCCTGTGGGAGTGGAACGGAGCGCTGAGGCATCTCCGGCACAAGACAATGGAAAATCCGACGTGGGAGTGTGGGAAGCGGTGTTCGAGC
>CAZBAX010000081.1:0-19240 GCA_964489725.1 uncultured Anaerolinea sp.
GCTCCCATCCGTTTCCTTCACACCAATTTTTCGTTGAGTTTTTGCAGTGCAGTCAGCCGTGTAATCAGTGGCTGAATCCTTAAGTTTGGGGTTAATCATGTGTTCGTAAATATCATAGTAGCGACTTCCCCGGCGCCAACCAACCGGAACGGTGTAGTCGCTGATTGGACAGCTATTGAACTTTTCCAAATTAATCGAACAATAAAGCCTGGTCGAGAACCTCACATCTTAACCACGGAGACACGACACTCCCCGGCATTTGCACCCGGGGCAAGTGTGCACCGCACTGCGTTTGGTGCAGTGCAGGTGAGATACGGAGAAAGACAGTTAAAAACTCCGTGGCTCAGTGTCTCCGTGGTTCCGAATCGAATCTAAGGATCGCTCGGTTTAATTGTTAATTTGCAAAAGCCGTCACTACAAGACAAGATCAGGCCGGGACTGGCTCCACGTCGTCTTGTGCAGGAGCAAATTCCGGCTTGGCGCCGAGGCGCAGGTGGAGCGCGTAGTAGGCGAATACCGCCAGTCCGCACAGCACTCCTCCAATATACCAGAGCAGGTTGGGGTTGTAGTTATCCAGAATATAACCTGCCGCGCCGGGACCAATGGTCGAGGGCAGGGCCCAGGTGAGTCCAAAGACGGCCATATAGCGTCCGCGCATCGCTTCGGGTGCGAAGTTGGCCGCGATCGCCTGGCTCATCGGCATGACGATCATTTCTCCGATGGTGATAATAACGATATTGAGCGCGAACAATATGTAGGTGGTCACGATGCCAAAGAGTGTAAAACCGATCACATAGAAGGCTGTGCCAACTGCCATCATCAGGAACGGCGGGCGATGCTTGATGAGGCGCGATACCCAGAACTGGAAGAGCACCACTGTGATCGCGCTGGTGGTCATCAGGAAACCGTAGCCGCTGGGATTAATGTCGAAATTGTCGCGCAGGAAGACAGACAGCGTACCATACATCTGTTGATAGACGAGCAGCATGAGCATGCTGGCAACGATAAAGGCCATGAATGCCAGGTCACGCAACGCGACACGGTAACCCAACAAGGATTGCAGGAAAGTCTCGCTTTGCTCATGAGCATGCGGTTCCGGTTTTGTTTCAGGAATGGCGCGGAACACGATCACAGCGACGACACAGCTGATCACGGCGTCCACCAGGAAGAGGTAGAAGAAATCGATGTTGGCCAGGAAGCCGCCAATGGTCGGACCGATGATCCATGCCAGGTTGCCAACCACACGCAGAATACCGAATCCCTCCTGCCGCTGTTTTTCAGGAAGCACGTCTGCGATCATCGCGTCGTGGGCGGGATGGGCAACATTGGAGAGCAGCCCCACAACCGCCATCAAGGGGTAGAGGACGCTGATCTCTGTGACCAGACCAAAGGTCAATGTGCTGATGGCGCTGAAGACCAGCCCGAACAAGATCAACTGCTTGCGGCCGAACTTATCGGTCAACGCGCCGCCGACGGTGCTGCCGATCAACCCGAACAGCGACGACATTCCCAGCAGGATGCCCGCCTGCGTCATGCCGACTTCGAATTTCTGTGTGATGTAGAGGGCGAAGAACGGGAAGAGGAGCGTACCGCCGATTCGATCGATAAAGCTGACACCAACAACGGTCCAGAAAAGACTGGGAAACTCATGATACATTTTATTAAGACGAGCGAACATTTAAGTCCTTTCGTGTGGGAGATTTCAATTATAGAACATGTGTGCTGATTTGGGTAGGGCGATTCTTTGCAGCGATGTCATTGCGAGCACTTCGACAGGCCCAGTGTAAACTCCGCGAAGCAATCTCATGTAAGATTACTTGCTTTTATGCCGAAAATCAGATTACTTCGTCGGGCGCAGCCCTCCTCGCAACGACGGAAATGTAATTTTGTGATAACTTGTATCTACTTTTCGCAACTGCAAAATGAGCAAAGGCTCTTTACCACTGAGACACGGAGACACAGAGTCTTATAATTCTCCGTGACTCTGTGTCTCCGTGGTTCAAGATCGTCGTTTATGAGTACTTGCTCAGTAGATTTGTATCTAAACCTAATGCTGCCCCAGCGTACCCAATGTCCTGACGCGGCGTTCGATGCGCTGGAAGATCCAATTGCCGAGCCACAACATTACGAACATGAAGAAGACCAGGAGCATCAGTTCCACGTTGAGCGGCAGCAGAGTATTCGTTTTCAACAGAAAGCCGCGCGTGGCGTCCAGCCCATACGTGAGAGGCAAAAGCAGCGAGATCGGCAGCAGCCATTTCGGTAATATGGTCACGGGGAAGTCAGTGCCCGAGAACACCTGGACCATGAAGGCGCTTGTATCGACGAGTGTATTCGCTTCACGCATGATCAGCACGATTCCCGCAAATGCAAATCCAAAACCATACAGAGCGATCAACATTGGGATAATTGCCCCGACAGCCTTCAACACATCACCGGTGGGATTGAAGCCAAATACCAATTTGCACACGATCAACATGCCAAGTGAAGTAATAGCAGTGACAACCAAATTTGTGACCGAATGCCCGATCAGGATGAGCAGGCGCGGGATGGGGGTCAGCCAGTTGGACTCCATGACACCCGAGTCCATATCGTTTTTGAGGGCATAGCCCATACCCCAAAATACAGCGTTGACGAAGTTACCCAGGATCGCACCCAGTATCAAAAAAGACATGTAATCGGCTGTGCCACTATACTGAGCGAAACCCAAGGCCTGACCATTTGTGCTGAACGCCTTGCCCATGAAGTACACCGGCGCCAGCCAGATCACCGGTTGAAAGATCGTCGAGACGGCATTAAGTGGATAGCGCCAGTATTGCTTCCAATCCTTGCGTACGATCGCAGAAAAGGCATGCAACTGTGTTGCAAATGTCGGTTGGAATAAAACAAAGTTTGAGTTCATGGTTAATACTGTCCTATCGTGCCGGTCCGGCGGGCGCGTCGCTCCATCCAGCTAAAGAGCAGGTATCCGAATGCAAGCCAGACGGCGCCGAACAATGCCAGCATTTTGAGATCGCCTGCGATGGCAGAAAAGCCATCCGTCGAAAGTGACGCGGATCGTATCGCATGAATGATATACGTCTGTGGCAGCCAGTCTGCAATGGGACGCATCCAGTCTGGCAGAATACTGATCGGGTACGTGATGCCGCAGAACACCATGACCATGCCGCGCACAAGAAAGACGAATGCATTGGCTTCCTTGACATTGATCACCAGACTGGCAAAGGCAAAACCAAGTCCGTACACAGAGGGGACTGCTGCGAAGAACGCCAGTAGGGTAAGCCAGAGGCTGCCTTCGAATCGGACGCCAAAGACCAGAACGAATTCGATCGCGGAAACGGTCAGGAACATGAACATCGCAATTAATTGAGGCACACTGCCGCCAAGCAGGTAGGCGAACCGCCAGGTGGGAGTCAGCCAGTTCGACTCGAGCGTGCCGCGCATTTGTTCATTGCGCAGGGAATAGCCAATATTCCAGAGCACCACATTTTGCCACATCCAGATGATCGTGCCGATGGCGATGTAACCGGTGTAGTCCAGCACTCCGGTCGTCGCCTGGAACTGCGCCATGCCAATCCCATCCTTACCGGACAGGGCATGTGCAGTGAAGACATACGAGAGGGGAAAGATGATCGGCCAGATGAACAGTGAAATCACCCAGCTTGGATAACGCAGAAAGATCACCCATTCGCGTTTCATCACTGCGGCCAGAGCGCGCCAGGCTGAGAAGAAGTTGGAGCGCCCGAGCGAGCGCGTGAGAGGGATTGCCTGTGTTGTCATGACCGTATCCTTAATCCCGCAATGCCTTGCCGGTCAGATGAATGAATACATCTTCGAGCGATGGCTTGACAATATTCATGTTCACCAAACGTGTGCCGTTGCCGCTAATACTTTCCACGATGCGCGGCAGGGCAGAGCGGCTGTTCTGTGCTTGCAGGTTGACCTCCCACAGGTCCGCTTCGCCGCGCTGGTGGGTAGTCAGATTTTCGATGCCCGTGATACTTTTCAATTTTCCAGCCAGGTCTTCATGCCAGCCGGTCAGTTCGAGGCGGATGATTTCGCGCTGGTCGATGCGGCGTTTGAGTCCCTCGGGTGTGTCAAGTGCAATCACCTTTCCCGTATCGATGATGCCGATGCGGTCGGAGAGCAGATCAGCTTCTTCCATATAGTGGGTGGTCAGCAGGATGGTGTGTCCCTCCTGCTTGAGATGTGCGATCAACTCTCGTAAATTGCGGGCCGCCTGAGGGTCCAGCCCGAGCGTGGGTTCATCCAATAAGAGAATGGGTGGGCGGGCCAGCAGTGCCTTTGCGATGGCGATCCGCTGGCGCATCCCGGTGGAATATTTTTCGACCAGCTCATTGGCGCGCTCCCTGAGTTCCATGCGTTCGAGAAGTTCATCCACTCGTTGTTTGGCAAGCGCCTGCGGGATGTGCTGAAGCGCGGCGAAATATTCAAGGTTTTCACGCCCGGTCAACTTCCAATAGATACTGCGTTCGCCGGCTAATACCGTCCCCAGGCTGCGGCGCACTTCATTGGACTGGCTGACAACATCGAAGCCGTTGACTCTGGCTGTACCACTTGTAGGCTCGAGCAGCGTACATAACATGCGAATCGTGGTGGATTTCCCGGCACCGTTCGGCCCTAACAACCCAAAGATCTCGCCGCGCTGGATCTGCAGATCGACGCCGCTGACAGCCGTGAACATGGCTTTCGGCTCTTTCCTCCAGACCTGCCAGCGCTTCTTTCTCCCCTCACCCCTGCGCCCCTCTCCCGCCGGGAGAGGGGATGGGGGTGAGGGATTCTTATCTCCCGTCCCGGGGCGGGCAGGGAATTTCTTGACTAATTGTGTTGCCTCAATTGCAAGCTCGGACATCGAAAACTCCTTTTAAAGCTCGGCTTAATAAAATACACTTATTACTGTACCAATATTGACATATTACAACTTAACTTCAGAAATGTCAATACATTTATTACGAAAATTCATATCTGCTTGTAAGATTTCAATAAAAATCCCGCCGGAAAGCGGGATTCTTGAAACGAAACTCAACTTGTTTGAACCGGATCGGGTAAGGGTACCGTTCTCTGACTTGTAAACAGGAAAAGGATTACAAACGTTAGAATAATATCCACCAGCAGAACCGTGTTCATTGCCTGCGGACCGGTGCGCGCGAAGATCTGCCCGATCAGCCAGGGCAGCAGCATACTGCCTGCGCCAGAACCAACCAGGAACCAGCCGGTGACCGTTCCGGTAATGCGCATTCGTTCACCGGCCAGCAAAATGATGGTAGGAAAGATCGATGCCATCGAAATCCCCAGCCCCACAGTGCCGACCCATAAGGCAAGGTTTGAGTCTCTCGATAGCGTAATGATAAGCGTGCTGAGAACACAGCCGATCAAGTCTATGACGATGATCGTGATAGGACGCATGCGCGTGGAGATCCAAACGGCAAGCAGCCTGCCGAATGTGAACGACCCCCAGAACGCCGATGTGAGATAGGCCGCCGTGACCGTGGTTCCAAGCCCGAGAGTGAGTGCATAGGTGTAGATCCAGTTCCCAAACCCCAGCTCCAGTCCAACGTACAGGAAGAACAGGACCAGGGTCAAAACAACGATTCTTACTGGGAAGGATGTACTGGTTTCAGCGTCTGTATGAACTGGTTTGTGTGGTTCGGGCAAAACCCAAAACCAGATCAGCAGCGGCAGGCTGACAATGGCAAAAAAATAATACATCCAGATAATATCACCTGTCAGCAGAAGCACCCGTGCAAGGACAAGCGGGGCGATCAGTGAGCCAACACCGAAGAAAAAATGCAATCCGTTGAGGATGGGGCCCGCTTTTTCACCATACGTCCATATTAACAGTGCATTCCCGCCCACATCGATGATGCCCGAAGCAAATCCACTGAGGAACATGGCCCCCAGGAGCAGCGCCAGCGAATTTGCATTAGGAATCAGCGCCGAGGCGATCGCGATCAGCAGCACAGTCAGCGACAATAGCCGATGACTCGAAAAACGATCAAAGGCGCGCCCACCGAGATAGGAGCCGATCAAATATCCAAGCGAACCAAAGATAAAGATGAGACTGATCCGGTCCAACCCACTGGATGTGTGTTCTGCGAGTTTGGGAAGGGCTGGTCCGCTTGCCGCAGTGGTCATGCCGAGGATGATGAACGCCAGGTAGTAGGCAATGGTCGCTAGGATAGGATTAGCGCGCCGGAAACGAGTTGTAGAGGGTGACATGAATTTGTCCAATGAAATAGGATTTGTAAATTATTGCGCTGGCCAGGGGATCTCTGCGGGCCCGGCGTAGCCATGTTTTTCCTGCACGAAGACTCTGCCATGCGATGGCTCCGAGCAGCCGGGTTCATCCACAAAGGTCAGAAACGTCAGGCGTGTTCCTATCGGATCGAAGATGAGTTGGCTGTTCTCGCAGCGCCAGAGCTCGACGATGTAGGTTTGCATGGAGTCGTCCTCATAATCGCCGAGGCTGACGGGTACATTCAACCACGAGATCGTGACCTGGTCCGTGTTGGTATCACGCTGCGCGCTTAACACTTCGGAACGCGGATAATAAGGCGTGACCGGCAAACGTACCCCATCTGGATATACCTCTGGTAGATGTAACACATCTCCTGATACGTTTAGATAGTCTGTGTGGACCCAGCATGGAACTTGATTTTCGACCAGCACCCAGGGCCAGTTATCTGCATTTACCCGACCGATCAGCTTGATGTTGGCGCCAGCGCGGAAGGCAAATAGATACAAATATTCAGGTCCCGGGCCATAGCGACAGCTTAAGCGTCCCGCAGTGACCGTCGCCTCCAAACTGTCGACAACGGGACGTGGTGTGGACGTCTCTGTGGGAAGCGGTGTCGAGGTCATGGTGATGGTGCTGGTTGAAGTGGGGAAGATGGGAGTGAACGTCTCAGTGGCGGGAACGCTCGTCGACGTGCTGCCAACTGTCCCGCTAGGGGATGATATCGACGTGGGAAGAGCGGTAGGTTCCAGGTTGGAAACATTGCAAGAGAGTACGCTCAGAATCAGCAGAGCCAGGATGGCAAGATGTCTTTTTGTCACGCCTTGATTGTACTATTGCTTCCTGTGCTCTCTCCAAAATCTGGCGTAAAGGCAATGCCTACGATCAAAAACAAAAGTGTGACGGAATGGGTATGACTTCAAATAAAAACCCCACCGTATGGTGGGGCAGGTGAGCATGAAAGTGGTTGTGCTACGAACGCTTTCCCTTACCGGAACGCTGCTCATTTTCCTCTTCCATGATGAGCGCCTTGAGTAGTGCGATGGCAGTGGCGCGGCGTTGCGAGTTTTGGATGCTCTTGAAAATATACATGGCCTCTTCCATCGCATCATCGTTATCGGGGTTGGCGGGAAGGAGTCCTGCCACTCGATAAATGGTTTCGAGTGGGATCTTGAGAGCCCGTGAGATCGCTTCCAACGTTGACGGCTGGGGCTGGCTTTTCCCATTCAGCAATTTATTAATCACCGCCCGGTTCAAATCTGCAGCACGCGCCAGATCCGATTGTGACCAGCCGCGTTTATCCATTTCTGCCTGAAGCCATTCAGAGAAGTAGATTTTTTGACCCACAGGAATCATTTTGTCACAATCCTTGTTTCTAATGGGAGCGGATTTGTTGCGGATGATGTGCAAATTAGCCAAGGAAAACTTCTAAGATAATCCCCGCCGCTCACTGGAATGAGCTTCATACGTTGTTGCATCGATACTAGCGCGCGCAGCTTATTCCATTTATTAATAGCCCACAGACTCACATACGCCTGTAAACATTATATCCAGAATATGTCAAAAGATAAGCCAGGAGTCATAACGATTTGGTTGCAGCTTGAAACGCCACATACATTGCCCACTGCATTAAGTAGTTATGCCCAGCCTGAGGGGGGCAGGTTGGGCATAACTGAATTTAGTTTAGCATCTTCATTTCAATTCCGCAAGCCCTGTTTTCTTAAAAAATCGTAAGCGTTTTACAAGCCGGTTATCGCAATCGTGAGAACAACAACCAGATCAACTGGACCAGGACCCAGCCCATCAGCGAGTAGACCGCAATTGCGATCAGGGAAAAGAATTCGATCTCAACTCCGGCGAAGCTGGGCGTATAGGTAATGCCCTGGAACATCCAGAGGAACGGTGTCGTGAGGAAATAGACCATCTGGGCAAATGGGTTGGCCGGATTCGCTGCCATCAGTTTGAGCAGAAAACGCAAGCCGATCAAGCCGTTTAGGATCACAAAAGCCAGTTGGATCAAACCGATCAAGCGGCGGAGCGTCCCATGACTGATGGTCATACCGTACCAGGTATAGGATCGTTCAGTCGTCACGGTTTGCACACGGTTTGTTTCGGGTAATCGAGTCATTTTGAACTCCTTTCATCGTTGCACGATAAAACCACATACCCCCAGCTGCTTGTTGTGTACTGCTTGTCTCACAAATGCGTGAAGTTTTGGATCGATGGTAGTCTGATTTTGAAAATCCGAGTTCACCTGATTATGCAGCACTTTGTAAAACGATGGAAGGAACCTTTTGTTATACCGCACTCGGTCACACAGTTACCCTGGCACTGTCCCAGGGCAAGTGTGTGACCGTGGGTATTATATTACTGCACTATGCCTTGCGCAGCGCTGCTGCTTCCCTCGGCAAGACCAAACAGCAGGGAAAATCCCTGCACGAATAGACTGCCACCATAGACAACCATGTAATATTCCATGTCCCCTGTAAGCTGAGCGTGATGGAATGTCCACACGACGGTGGCCGCTCCTGCAGCGACGAGGAATAAACTGCTCAATGCTACGATTCCAGGATGGATGGATATCAGGACGTTGATCCAACTCAGCACTCCGATCACGATAATGGATGCTGCCACAACGATTCGGATCGCCGACCACAAGGTGGGCGATACCTGATAGTCCACGCTGGAAAGCAGGAACATGATGAGCAGCCCTGCCAGCAATGAATTGATCAACGCAAGAAAGATGGAAATGGTTTTCATAACAGCGCCTCCTGTTTCGTTTTTCGGGAGTACCTAAAACAAAAGACATTTTCCGTCACACTTACACCTGGCGCAGGTGTGACGGGATACTTTTGTTTTTGATGGTAGGCACTCTCTATGTTCTTCCCCAGCATAAGGTTGAGGCGCTATCAGAGTCTACGAGGAGTCTCTCAATTTCTATAAAAAAGGAGCAACCCACTGGTCGCTCCCTGCGTTACCCTGAACTGGCCTGGACGGCCGCGTGCTTCATGTGCGCCAGCACGCCGACAAAACCGTTCAGCCGCTGCTGACTCACGGCTTCGTCCAGTTTCATGGGCAAGTAAAAATCTGCCGGGACCGACAATATCTCTTCAAGCGTTAGACCGTTGAGCCCATTGAACAGGACGGATGCCAGTCCGCGTACAGTGGGCGATTGAGGCGGGATATCGAAGTGGAACACGATTCCATTCCCGGGCTCTTTTTCTGCGATCAGGAAAACCGGTGTCATGCACTCCGGCACGGGCTCCATTTTGGAGCGCGCATCTTTATACCGCTCAGGCAACGGCGGAAACGTTTCAGCATAGCCGATCAGTGTCTCAAGTTTTTCTTCACGCGTCATGCTGGCGAAATCGTCAACGATCTCTTGAAGTTTGGCGGGTACAGGCATTTTTCCTCATGTAGCATTGTAGGGCCGGGCACCTGCCCGGCCCTACAATACCGACATCTTATTTCTCGATCGGTGCGTCCACCAGGTTGCCCCATTCGGTCCAGGAACCATCGTAGTTCTTGACGTTGGGATAGCCAAGCAGATATTTCAGGACGAACCATGTTAAGGAAGACCGTTCACCGATGCGGCAGTAGGCGATCACTCCATCATCCGGTTTGACCCCTTTTCCTTCGTACAGGGCGCGCAGTTCATCGGCAGACTTGAACGTGGCATCCGCTTCGTTGACGGCCTGGGCCCAGGGGATGCTGACCGCACCGGGGATGTGACCGCCGCGGGTCGCACCCTCCTGCGGATAGTTCGGCATCGAGATCAACTCACCGGAATATTCCTTCGGGGAACGGACATCGACCAGTGGTTTCTTTCCATCCGACTGTTTCAACACTTCCTCGCGGAAGGCCCGAATCGACTTGTCTGCATCTTTTGCTTTATAGGTGGTCCTCGCGTACGAGGGCACATCCTTCACCAGCGGACGATTCTCCTTCTCCCACTTCAAGCGTCCACCGTTCATAATGCGGACGTTCTCATGACCGTAATACTGGAACAGCCATAGAGCGTAGCAGGCGAACCAATTCGACTTGTCCCCATAAAAGACAACAGTTGTATCGTTGGTGATTCCAATTTGGGAGGCGACTTCTTCGAATTTTTCCCTGGTCAGAAAGTCGCGTCGCAGGGGATGCTGCAGGGTGCTGAACCAATCCACCTGCACAGCGCCAGGGATGTGACCGACCGCATACAACAAGGGATCTTCATCCGATTCGATAATGCGGACATTCGGGTCGTCCAAATGTGCGGCGACCCAATCGGTTTCGACAAGATATTCAGGGTGTACATATGACATGGCTAATTTTCCTTTTCGTTGATATTGATAAATTTGACTGGCTCTCGTGCAAACCACGGGCAGGAGTGGCGCAGCGCGCCATGGCGCCAAAGGGGCTCACCTAAACACGAAGGACACCATGTATACAAAGGGTGAACAAACGGTTGACTGTCCACCTGTTTTCCTTAGTGACCTTTGTGTCCTTCGTGTTTAAAAATTTGTAGAATGATTTGATTCTTCCATTTCAAAAACAAAAGCAGTCAACTACCGCTTGTCTCATCGTCAAGTAAACGATTCGAGTTGAATTGTAGGTTGAGATTCGAATTTCGAGTTTACTTACGCCAGAGGCGTGCGGCACTATGCAAAACAAAAGGACAGCGACAGTCCTGCGCGATGGGGGTTTATGCGCGGGGCCGTTCCACTGTCCTGAGTAGGTGACTGCTTAAGGAAGGATGTCTCAGGCGTGGTTACGAACCCCGCCATAGACACGAGCAATAGTATAGGAAGTTCATAGGTGATGGCGGCTATTTTACGATTCTTATGATTTCTGTCAAGTCAAATATTCAAATCTCAGGAATTCGGCATTTTGCAAATTAACAATTTAGCCAGGAAATCCCAACATCCGATCTTGAACCACTGAACCACGGAGTTTCTAATCGGTTTTTGCTCGATTAAAAATGTCGCCTTATGTTCACGGCGCAACGGTGACCCGGTTCTTCCCCAGCGACTTCGATTGCTTCAATGCCACTTCTGCTGCCTCAAGCAGTTCACCGGCGCTACTCCCATGCCTGGGATAATAGGAGATCCCTATCGAAACCGAAGTTGGGTACAGCCAATCCCCTGAAGCGTGTTCCACGGAGGCTCGCAGCCTCTCCGCGACTGTCACAGCCTGCTCTACAGCTGTGGATGGCAGGATGACGATGAATTCATCACCCATGCGCCAGCGTCCCAGGAAATCCTCGGGCCGCAGCGCTGCACCGATGGTTGCGCTAATCTTGCGGATAACATCATCACCAGACTCATAACCGTGGTTGTTGTATCTCTTAAGTTCGTCGCCATCGATCAGGCACAGACAAAGCGGAGCCTGTTCAAGCATCGACTCGGTCAGCGCCAACTCCAGTTTGCGCTGGATCGCCAGCATGTTGGGTGATTTGCTTACCGGGTCTGTATATGCCAGCCGGAACGTGTACTGAAGTGTGCCGCCCAGCGTTTCGATCCGCCTGGCCATGAGTTCGATGGCCCGCAAGGTTGCGGTATCCTCTTCTGAGACGTCTGCATCTGAGATCTGAAAGGGCTGTTCGATGCTGGTCTGCTCGAGCTTTTCGTTCAGGTTTCGCCAGACCACCCATGGATTCAGCGGCACACCCGCCGGAAAGTGGATCAAGGCCAGGCGTGCTACAGGTGGACTCAGGTCCAGTTGATGCGCTTCCCTGTTGAAACGGTCGAACAACCGGCGTGCCGTCTCCTCGTGCGCTTCATACGAGTCGCCGATCAGCATCGCAACGAAGTTATCCCCGGAAATACGGTAGACAATCGAATCGGTCACATCCTTGATGGCGAAGCCTGTCCAGCGCAGAATACTGTCTCCATATTCGAACCCCTGATCGTGATTGATATCACGCAGTTGGTAAATATCAACCACGATCAGGGATGCAGGTGCATTTTTTGAGTTCTTGAAGTTATCGTGCAAAGACTTGGAAAAACTGACAAGATTATCACACCCCGTGAGCAAATCAACCTGGAAGAAAAGATTTAACGTATCAGTATCTTTCATTCATATGCCCCTTCCATTTCATGGTTCCTTCTCTTTCATTATAGAACAAAACCCTGCCACGCGGCAGAGGTTTCGTTAGGAGCCAAACACGGACAGCAGCCCGGCAAAGAGTCCGATCAATACCGGGAGTAATGTAATCGCCAGAATGAGTAACACAAATGCGGTAATGGCACAGCCGATCCACAGTGAAAGCTTCGTGGCCGTCTTGATCGACTCAGCCGCCTGGTTCATCACCGGCGCGTAGACCTGATGGATGGAAGGGTAACTGCCCGGGTTGAAGGCATACGACTGGTAGCCGCTAAGGCTGTTGACCATAGACCGGGCCGAAGCTTCATCATTGCCGGTAAGCTTCATATAGTTTTGGACCGCCTCCTCACGAGCGCCAGTTTGCGCAAGCCGGAGGACCTCTGCCCACTCAGCCCCATAACCGATCATGGCGCTGGTATCGATACCAGAAAAAATGCTCGTCTGAGGTGTGGAACTGTCCCTTGCCGGTACACGCAGGCTTTCGGGGATGATGACCAGATTGCTGCAATACAGGCATTTCATCGAACTTTGACCGGCCGGCGGGTCGAGCGGACCTCCACAGGCAGGACAGTTCACCAGACGTGGCGCGTATCGCTCCATCGAGTCAGGCATGGAACCTCCAACGCAAATCACAGAGTGCCGCATACGCATCTACCGCTTGTCTCACGCCTGTTTCACAGGTGTAAAGTAAACCTTTTGAATTGCATTGAAGGCTAAGATTCAAATTTCGAGTTTACTAAAATATGCGGCACTCTGTAAAATAGGATTTGAATTTCCACCTGCGAATGCGGCGAAAACTGTTAGTTGTTTTATACGAGCGGCAGACCGTGATTGCCCGATTATCATCCACTTTTGCACTTTCTTCATTAGACCTCTTGCAAAAGTCCAAAACCGTAACCACTGAGACACTCACCTGCCCCAGGCGCAGGTGCCGGGGGAGTCACGGAGTTTTCTCTAATTTTTTTTCTCAGTGTCTCTGTGTCTCCGTGGTTCAAAAGGGAGTTAATAGTCATTTTCGTCTACATATGCAAGATGTCTATTAAAAAGAACAATACCGCGGGCTGGGTAGTGCGTCCATGAGTGGATGAATCCTTTCTTGCGTCCCTCGTTCAGAGCCAAATAATTCTCTGCATAAAATTCCGTATACCCACACACCCCACAGACGTATGCCCGAAACTGACTCTGCTCGCTTTTTGGGATCCACACGAACGGGCGTTTCTCAGGTTCAGGTTCGTGGATATCGACAAATGGTGGGTGACCCTCACCGCTGCGCACACGCAGATTGCTTAATAGTTCGTTCGAACCGCAGCTGGGACATATTCCGTTCTTCATAGTCATCTCCGACGAGTAATGTGTCGTGATGGTATCCTGAAATCCGCATGCTTCCAATAGTTCAATGGGTGGAAACAAAAACCCGCCTTGTGGGCGGGAATGAATTGATACGTTATTTCTGCGACTCGGCCTGCGCTTCCTTTCGTGCCCTGAGCCAGCCGTTCAAACTGAACTTCACCACACGTTCCTGCCCGCTCAATAACTTCCTGATGTTGGGTCGCAGGGCCCAGAGCAAAAGGATCTCTGCCAGGATGCCATACCAGATGTCAATAGGTTCCTGAAGCCCGAGCGAAACTCGTATGGCGAAGACAATGATGACGACCAGACCGATAGCCATCGTAGTCAGGGAGGCGATCCCAACACCAAACCAGATGATCGCGCCCGCACCGAACACAATGGGGAACATCCATGGCCACAGTCCCATCGCTCCGCCCAGAGCAGGCGCACCGCCCGCGCCGCCATGAAAACGCAGCTTGCCGTCTTCCTCGCGGCTGATCAGGAACAGCGAATAGTTGTGCCCGAGGATGGCTCCAATGGGAGCCAGAATATGAAATAAATCAGCATCCGGGAGGAGTATTTCTGCCAGCCAAACCGATGCTGCGCCTTTTAAGATGTCGAGAATAGCGGTCAGTAAACCGGCGCCAAAACCTGCTGCGCGCACGGCATTCGTGCCGCCGGTCCGTCCACTTTCCACCTGTCGGATATCCTTACCGGTTTTGATCTTTACGATCAACAAACCAAAGGGAATGGAACCAAGGATATAGCCGAGAATCACCGTTCCAAGCCCAAGTAGAGTTTGCATAACATTTCTCCTCCGGAGTGATCTATGAGTCTAAACACGCCCGGCCCGATATGGTTTCATGCCTCGCATAATACTAATGGGACGTTAATCACCTGCCCGTTCTCGATCCAGAACCCGCGCGCCTTCCATTCTCCATCCGTGCGAGACCAGATGACATGGACTACCTCATAGGCCGCCTCGGCAACATCGGTTACAGAGACCGTTTCGGGCCCCGCGGGATGCGAGTGGAAGATCCCCAGCAGGTCCTGCGCCTGGGAGACCATCCATTCAAAGGCATCGAGCTGCTCCTGGGGGTCCATTACGAATCGCACGGGACTTTGGGCCTGATTCCGTACGAGCAGCACCTTCTCCACTGCGTCGTTCTTCCCGGCTAACAATCCGCACGCTTCGAGCGGCGCGTTCTGTTCGACATGCTGGTGCATTTCACGCCAATGAGACTCGTGGATGACTAACTGCGAGATCATGTCAGCGGATGAACATGGATAGCCCCCAGCATAACGCGGTTGCCACGGCGGGTTCCAGCGCGGCGCGGCGTGGGGGCTGGTCTTCGCCGAGATTTGCGGCCAAATTCGTCAGCCCGTATAACGGACCGACCAGCATCAATCCGAATTGGATCGGGGAGACCGGCCAATAATGCAGCCCTGCCGCGATCTGGATGCACACCAGCGCGATGCCCAGCGCCCATACATATTCCCAGCGCCCGCTAAAGCGCAGGTGCAGAATTCGCAAACTGGCCAGCCCCGCTGCAAGGAACAAGGCAGGGACCATTAAATACAGCCGCGCGCCGCTGTACCGGATCGCTACGGCCAGGATGAAAAAGAGGGTGTACGAGATCGCGATCAGCCCGGCCATGGCAGAGGCATAGTGCTGTGAATCGGGATCCACAACAATGTATTCAGCCAGGAAGACGAAGAACAGCAATGTGCCGCCGATGGCAAATCCGATCCACCAGGCGTTGCCATCTGGCAGAATAGAAAGCGGAATACCGATGACGAATGTGGTCAATGTGGGCAGCAGCCACCACTCGAAGGTGGGGCGCCTGTTGAGCGATGGATGGCCGCGCAGAAGCCAGTCCATGCCGGTGGCGGCCAGCCCGGCGGTAATGATGCTCATCACACTGGTAAGATTTATGGGCAAAAGGATAAAAAAGCCCGGCAGTTGTATTTCCAGGTTGAACTCGGGGGAGCGAATGATGCGGGTGAGCGCGAATGCCAGCAGTACACTGGAGGTTAGCACGCCCACACGGTTGGAGTCGGGCAGGTTTCTCTGCTCATTCATAAGCGCATTGTACCTGTCGGCAAGGACGAAAGGCAAGAGCAATTAGCCTGAGCTTGCCACAGGCGTCGGATTCACCTCCAAATTTGCCTCTATCCTTTACCAATCCATAGAGATCGCACGGGCACTTTCACCACTGAGACACTAAGACACGGAGTTTTTATGTTGGTTTCTCAGTGTCTCCGTGTCTCAGTGGTTCCAGGGTTTGAATGGTTAGGGAGTGGATTATTGCGTGGGCTCAGCCACAGAGTCCACACACTTGCCACGGGCGCAAGTGCCGTGGGAGGCCGTTGAGTTTTTTTCTCAGAGAACTCAGTGTTGTCTGTGGCAAAAAGAGAAATAGCCCATTCTTTTAGTCACTCCCATGGTTAGTAGACCGACTTTTGAACGTGGCGTTATGGTAGAATCAATTGGTTATGGACGTACACAAGCTTGAATCACTCCCGCCTCCGCCCGGTGTGATCGGTGCGCTTCGAGCGGGATTTGACGTTGTTGCCAGTCATGTGATTCTGATCGTGCTGCCGCTGCTTGTGGATGTTTTCCTGTGGCTGGGGCCGCGTCTTAGCGTGGAAAAACTGCTGGGGCCGATGTACAGAGCCGCTTTCGAACAGGCACGAATCGAACTGGCCTCGCCGGTGGAGGCGGGCCGACTGACCCAGCTTCAGACGGTTTTCAATGAACTCCTGGGACATTTCAACCTCGTCAGTCTCGTGACACGCCTGCAAACATTCCCAATTGGAATCTCCAGCCTGATGGCAAAGCTCATGCCGATCGAGTCGCCTCTGGGCGAACAGCCGACCCTGTCTGTCTCTTCGGGCTGGTGGATGCTGGCGTACATGTTCCTGCTGGTCGTGATCGGATGGGTGGCCGGAGGCTTATACTTTCGCTGGGTATCGGGAACCGTTCTGGGCGGGCAGGACCCGGGGATCAGTCCCCTGCGGGCCGTTGTGCAGACCTTCCTGCTGTCGATCATCTGGACCGTGATGTTGATCGCCGTTTCCATTCCGATCCTGGTCCTGCTGACGGTGTTTACTCTTATTAATCCGGCGCTGGCAAGCGCCGCGGCATTCCTGATCCTGATCTTTTCGTTCTGGTTCATCGTGCCGCTGTACTTCACCCCGCATGGGATCTTCATCCGCAGGCAGAACGCATTCCACTCCATCTACACCAGCCTGCGGATGGCCCGCTTCACACTGCCGACCAGCGCCATGTTCGTGTTCAGCGTCTTCATCTTATCGACCGGCTTGAACTATTTGTGGAGTGTCCCCTCGAGTGATTCATGGATGCTGGTGATCGGCATCGCCGGGCATGCCTTCATCACCACGGCTCTGTTGGCTGCCAGTTTTGTATATTACCGCGATATGAATACCTGGCTTCAGATGGTCTTTGAGAACTTAAAACAGAAAAACAATGCTCCTGCCTGACAGTTGGAATCGCAGGTAACATTCATTTTTTTACTCCATTTGAGGATGGAGCACTTTGGAGGTTTTTGTGGCTACGAAGGAAAAAGAAACTACGATCAGTTATGATGTCAGCTCGATCCAGGCACTGGAGGGTATCGAGCATGTACGCAAACGCCCGGGTATGTATGTGGGCGGTACCGATATTAAAGCATTGCACCACCTTGTCTATGAAGTGGTGGACAACGCCATCGATGAAGCGCTGGCCGGTTTTTGTACCGAGATCGATATCATCATTCACGAAGACAGCAGCGTCACCGTGCAGGATAACGGGCGCGGCATTCCCGTGGGTCCGCACCCCACGAAGAAGGACGCGCAGGGTAAGCCCATGGAAACCGTCGACGTGGTGATGACCGTGATCGGCGCGGGCGGTAAATTCGGCGGCGGCGGCTATAAGGTTTCGGGCGGTCTGCACGGCGTGGGTGTCAGCGCGGTCAACGCCCTCTCGGAATGGATGACGACCGAGATCAAGCGTGACGGCAAGCACTGGCAGCAAAACTACAAGCGCGGTGTGCCGCAGGGCGGCATCAAGCAGATTGGCAAAGTGAAGGATGAAACTGGTACCAGGCAGTCCTTTAAATTCGACAAACTGATCTTTACCGAAGATATCGATTACAAGTTCGATACACTGGTCCAGCGCTTCCGCGAAATGGCGTTCGTGACCCGCGGCGTCCGCATCCGCTTTGTGGATGAGCGCAACGATCGCGAAATGACTTTCTATTTCGAAGGTGGTCTCACCTCCTTTGTGCGGTATTTGAACCGCAACCGTGAGAACCTTCATTCGGTTGTCCATGTGGATAAGGACATTGAAGCGATTGGCATCGAAGCTGCCATTCAATATACTGATTCTTACACAGAATCGGTTTACTCCTTTGCAAACACGATCAACACTATAGATGGCGGTACACACCTCACCGGTTTGCGCTCCTCGCTGACCCGTGTGATCAATGATTATGCCCGCAAGAACGGTCTGCTTAAAGACGCGGACCCAAACTTCTCGGGCGATGATACACGCGAAGGTCTGACTGCAATTGTTTCGGTCAAACACCCCGAGCCACAGTTTGAATCACAAACCAAAGTGAAGTTGATGAATCCCGAAGTACAGACGTATGTGACTCAGGCAGTTGGCGATGCCTTCGGTACATTTCTCGAAGAGAATCCCCAGGCTGCCAAGTCCATCATCGCCAAATGTCTTACGTCTGCCCGGGCTCGCGATGCGGCCCGCAAGGCCCGCGACCTGGTCATCCGCAAGTCGGCACTCGAGTCGTTGACCCTGCCTGGCAAACTGGCCGATTGCTCTGAACGTGACTCTTCCAAGACCGAGCTGTACATTGTGGAAGGTGACTCGGCAGGCGGCTCTGCCAAACAGGGACGTGACCGCCACTTCCAGGCCATCCTGCCGCTGCGTGGCAAGATCCTCAATACAGAACGGGCCCGGCTTGACAAAATACTAGGCAACAACGAAGTGCGTGCGCTGATCTCTGCATTGGGCACCGGCATTGGTGAAGAGTTTAACCTGGCGGGTCTTCGCTATGGCCGCATCATTATCATGACCGATGCAGATGTGGACGGCAGCCACATCCGCACGCTGTTGCTGACGTTTTTCTTCCGCTACATGCCGACCTTGATCGAAGATGGTCATCTGTACATCGCGCAGCCGCCACTGTATCGCGTTGCCTATAAGAACCAGGTCAAGTACGCGTACACAGACAAGGAAAAGGATAAGATGGTCAAGGAGATCGGCGAAAAGGCCAGTCTACAGCGTTATAAAGGTCTCGGTGAAATGAACCCAACCCAGCTCTGGGAGACTACGATGAACCCCGAGAACCGGACCCTGCTGCTCGTCACAGTAGAGGATGCGGCTGAGTCTGACCGCACGTTCGACATGCTGATGGGCGATGCGGTAGATCCCCGCCGCAAGTTCATCCAAACCCATGCCAAGGCAGTCCGCAACCTGGATATCTAAAAAAGCGCTCCTCTACCGTACATCACGCCATTTTTACCGCTAAGAGCGCGAAGAACGCAAAGATT
>CAZBAX010000082.1:0-18402 GCA_964489725.1 uncultured Anaerolinea sp.
CGGGCGTGGATCGATGCAGAACGCGTTGAATGTGGTTGCCTGGGCCAGCCTGCCCTTTGTGCTTCGTGATATCCTGCGGATCATCTTTATGCTGTCCGCGGGACATGTGATCGTCAGCCCGGGGCTGTCGGGATTCGTTGCCAATCCGGGCTTTCTCTCGCAGGTGTTGGCCCGCGTCGATCTCTTCTGGATCTGGCATGTCATTCTGCTCGTGATCGGCTTGGCCATCGCTGACGGATTGCCACGTCACAAGGCGCTCGTAGGCGTGGGCATAGTCCTGCTACTGGTGCTGTCTGCGCAGGCCGGTGTAGGAAACCTGATCTCCAATATCGGCGGTGGACAAAGCGCTGCGCGTCCATTTTAGAATGACCACACCGTTCATTCGCATCCGAGGACTGGTCAAGCACTATCAGATGGGCGGACAGGTGGTCCGCGCACTTGATGGCCTTGACCTAGATATTGATTCGCATACCTTCACGGTTGTGATGGGCCCGTCTGGTTCTGGCAAGAGCACATTATTGTATTTACTGGGTGGTCTTGACCACAGCACCTCCGGCGAGATTTCAGTTGACGGCCAGCGACTGGACCAGATGGATGAGAATGCCCTGGCCTTATTCCGTCGCCGCACGATGGGATTTGTATTTCAATCCTTCAACTTGATTTCCAGCATGACGGCCCTGGACAATGTGGCGTTCCCGATGCAATTTGCAGGAGTGACTGCCGCCAAGAGGGCCCAGCAGGCGAAGAAGCTGCTTGAACAAGTGGGGCTTGGAAACCGCAGCGACCACCGTCCCACCGAGCTTTCCGGCGGGCAGCAGCAACGTGTCGCGATCGCGCGTGCGCTGGTGAACGATCCCAGGCTGATCCTCGCCGATGAGCCTACCGGTAACCTCGACACCACCAGCGGTGCAGCCATCATGCAAGTGCTGTCTGACCTGCATAACGCTGGAAGAACCGTACTGGTCGTCACGCATGATCCGCGTATGATCCGTTTTGCGACGCATAAGATATTCCTGCTCGATGGCCGTATCGTCACCGAAGAGGAGTATCAATCCGCGGCCCTCGAAGCAATGTCGCCGTCGTAGCATATTGATTGGGAGAACTATGAAGAAGTATTTCTTGCGTTTTGCTTCGTTGATGTTTACGGTCGTTTTGATATTGGCGCTCGCGGCTAGACCTGCCTATGCAGCACCTACTGTGCTTGAGGTGAATCCGAGCAACATCGTCAGCGGCACCAGTACGGTGATCACGGTTACGGGCACGGATTTTGATAACACAGCAGTGATCCTATTAGATGGTGATGCGTTAAGCGGTACGGTCTTCGTGGATTCCAGCACTTTGAGGGTAACCATTCCCTCCGATGTCGCGTTAGGTTCACACATCATCCGGGTATCGATGTCAAGCGGTTTGGCAGATGGTTCGGCCCAGATTGCGGTCTCTGCGCCGTCCGCCTTCCAACGACCGCAGCTAGTTGTTTCTTCTACAGATACGAGAGGCGATGTTGCAGCCAATGGTGAGTTCAAACTCTTATTCGACTTATATAATTCCAGCGCTTCGGCTGCATATGGGGTTCAGGCGGTCTTTTCTTCTTCCGATCTTGCGCCCCTCGAAACCGGTGGCGTTGTGGCTGTGGGTGATATTGCTGCTGGCGCTGCCAGAACGGTATCGCAGGAGTTTCTGGTTACCGGCCAACTTTTCGGGCAGCTCATTGTTTCGATAGACGTTTCAGTTACCTATTATGATGAGCGAGGCACGAGCTACAGCGATAAATTCAGCCTAACTCTCGAAACGGATAACGGCGGTGCAAGCGGTATTGTATATCCCACCGCCACGCCAACCGGGGTCAAGAGCTCGCAGTTGGTGATCCCGAGTTATGCGGTAAGCCTCGATCCGCTTCAACCTGGCGAACAATTTACGCTGACCATGACCGTACAAAATACCGGCAACGCGAAAGCGAATCGGATCACAATGATCGTCGGGGGCGGCTCGGGTGGCGGCGGCAGCTTTGGAACGCCGCAGCCGGGCGGCGTCTCAGGTGGCAGCGGCGAGTTCACCAATTTCGCGCCCGTAGGAGCTTCGAATGTGCAGTCGCTGGGTGATCTTGCCTCGGGAGCGATGATCCAGGCCGCGCAGAATCTCATCGTCAACGTTTCGACAAGCCCCGGTGCGTATCCGATGCGGATCACCTTCTCGTATTTGAACGATAAGAATGAAACGATCAATGATGAGCAGGTCATCACACTGCTTGTGTACAGCCTGCCGAATGTGGAAGTCAATTTCTATCGCCCGCCCGATCCATTTATGGTGGGGCAGCCCGGCATGTTGCCGTTACAGGTGGTCAACGTCGGGAAGCGCTCGTCGGTGCTGGGGAACATGGAGATCACCACAGAAGCAGGCATGATCGAAAACGGGACCAGCCTGATCGGGTCGTTGGACGCGGGCGGGTACTTCACGCTCGATTCCACATTCATCCCTGAACAGCCGGGGACACAGCTTCTCGATATCACCATCGAATACACCGACGACTTCAATCAGCCCCGCACGTTAACGCGCAAATTGGAGGTCGAAGTCATGGACGGCATGACCGAGGAACCGATCTTCGATCCATCCATCGAAGGCGGCGGCGAATTTCCTATCATGCAGGAAGAAACCCTGCCTCAAAAAGCCTGGCGATTCGTGCTTGGCTTATTGGGTCTGGATAGCGCGCCACCGCCGAGCGAGGAACCGATCTTGCCCGAGTTTGAAGAAAGCGTTCCCGAAGTGAAACCCGGAATTGGCTAGGGCCAGCCTTCTTATCTCATGAAATTCATTGACCTGATACGTCTCATCTTTGGAAACCTGAGCCGCCGCAAAGCGCGCGTCGCCCTGACTGCCATCGGCGTGGTCATCGGCACGTCTGCCGTGGTGATCCTTGTGTCATTGGCAAGTGGGTTGCAGCGCAGCGCCACGGAACAGCTGTACGGTATCGGTGATCTGACGCAGATCCAGGTGATGCCCTCGTTTGGCGGGGAAGGTGGTCCGGTCATGATGGGAGGCGGTGGTGGAGGAGGCGTGTCCGGCGAGTCGCAGCAGGCTCTGCTCACGAACTTCGCACTCGCCGATCTGCGCGCCATTCCTGGGGTGGAAAGCGTCATCCCGCGCGATTACCTGATGTCTGGCGGCATGATCAAGTACCAAAAGCTGGAGGCGGGGGTCAACATCATCGGCATCGATACAGACGATCTGGCGACGCTCGGCCTGGAGTCCACTGAAGGCGATACAGCGCTGGCGCGCGGTACCGTCATCATCGGTGTGATGGTGCCGAGTAATTTCTATGATCCCAAGCTCCGTCCGGGTCAGGAGCCGCCACCGCCGCCCGAGCTGTATGGGCAACAGATCCAAATGGTAGTCTCGAAATGGGATGCGCAAGGCGTGGAGACGCGAAAAACCCTCAGCCTGCGGGTGGTCGGCGTACTCCAGGAGACCCGCGGCGAGTCCGATTGGTCGATCTACATGCCGATCGAACAAGTGAAGGCGCTGAATGAATGGGCGTTGAACCGCCGCATCAATTACAACAAGGATGGTTACAGCCAGGTCATCGTCAAGGTCAGCGATGTCGATCGGGTGCTCGAAATTACCGACCAGATCTCTGCCATGGGCTTTCAGGCGTTCACGCCGCAATCATTTGTCGAAGGCATCAATAATTTTTTCCTGGTACTGCAATTTATTTTTGGAGGTGTAGGTGCGATCGCGCTTCTTGTGGCAGCGATCGGTATCGCCAATACCATGGCGATGTCCATTTTGGAGCGTACGCGTGAGATCGGCCTGATGAAAGCCGTCGGCGCGACCAACCGCGATGTGCTGACGATATTTCTTGGCGAGGCAGCCGGGATCGGTTTCATCGGCGGACTGGGCGGCGTGGTGCTCGGCTGGCTGGCCGGTCAGGGCATCAATGTGCTTGCGATGGTATTCCTCGCCAGCCAATCGAGTGAAATGGGTGGACCACCTCCAAGCATCGATATTTACACGCCGCTCTGGCTGCCATTGTTTGCTCTCATTTTTTCGACGTTCATTGGCATGCTCTCGGGACTCTATCCCGCATTGCGCGCCGCTAATATGATCCCGGTGTTGGCTCTCAAATACGAGTGATTCGTCCGCTTCGTTCCAGGCCGACGGTTGATTCCGTTTAACGCGTGTTTCCTACCATTATCAGGAGATCACGAAGTAACCTGGAAAAACCCAAAAACAGGGTGCGGGCGTACGCCCGCACCCTGTTTTTGGGGCTCTTCTGGGCATTTGTACACCCTTGGTGAAGTACTGATTATGAGGAGTGAGAACAGCGGCATTGATTCCCAGTTCTGCAGGGCTTCTGTCAAGTCCGCGCATGGTTTCAACAACGCTTCCAGCGCCGTCGTTCCTGGATTATCGCCGCCTTGTACCACCACGCGGCATCTGCGAGACGGCGGCGTGTGCCCGACAAAACGTAGCGCAAATCGACTTTGCGCAAGTCCTATAGCAGGACATGGCTTTCTTAACCTCGGAGTGATATTCATCTTATCCGCGAGTTTACGCTGATCCATGCGAATGCTTTCAGAATTCGTGCCCATTCGCAAAAATTCGCGGACTCAGTCTGTACTTTTGCTACCGTACATCTTCACCGCGAAGCCCGCAAAGTGCGCTAAGAAAACCTTTAAATCTTTGCGTTCTTCGCGCTCTTAGCGGTAAAAATGGCGTGATGTACGGTAGAGAATCTGTACTTTAAGAAAGCTTTGAGCAGTTCTATAAGGCTTTCTCATTATCGCCGGACAAACCCAACAATGTCATGCTCCCGAAGGGACGCACCGTACCTGCGGCCGGCGCAAGTGCCGCTTCGGGACGGTGTGAGCGGAGCGAAGCACACCGCACTTGCGCTCGGTGCAAGTGTCTCTACCACGACGGTCCCGAGACTCTTCAGTCGTGGCGCCTTGGCGCCACTCCATCAGCCTGACATAACGTTGGAATTTGTTAAAGCCCTGGAGCAGTTCTACAGAGGGGGTTGATAAACTAGAAAAAATGTTCTATAATCAATTGCACAAACCTAATTCAAGAGAAGGAGAATTGCCATGTCCAAACGTAATGTTGTCCATATCGAAATCCCCGCTGCTGATGTGCCCGGTGCAGCCCAATTCTATGAAAACCTCTTCGGCTGGAAGATGGAACATGACGCCTCGTTCGACTACACCATGTGGTCCGATGGCAGCGGATCTGGCGGCGGATTCAATAAGGTCTCCGAAGAGAACCCGGTTGGTGAGGTCCTGGTCTATATCCACAGTGACGATATCGATGCCGACCTAAAACAAGTGGAAAAACTGGGTGGTTCGGTGGTCCGCCCCAAGACCGATATTCCGGGCATCGGCTGGTTTGCTCTCTTCAAGGATCCCACCGGGAATACGCTTGCTCTCTATACCAGCCAGAATCCCGACTTTAATAAATAACCTGACTCATGCAGCTCCTCCCGCGAACCCTACACCTGCGGGAGGAGTATTTATTTGGAAAGCATCGTATGGAAGAACTGAAAACCTTTACACTCGAAGAAGCACACACTCATTTCGCCAAATCCATCAATGGACGAGTCTGGGAGTTGCTCCAGCAAACGTCCCGTTCGCAGGCCGAAGACGATGAGATGCTGCATGCAGCGCACGCCTGCACCTATCACTGGAAGTTTGCCGGCAACGCTGTACACCAGCAACGCGGCGAATGGCTGATCAGCCACGTCCATGTTGTGTTGGGGCATGCGAAGGAAGCACTGCGTCATGCCGAGAGATGTATTGAAATCACGCAGTCCAATAAGGATCTCATGCAGGACTTCGATATTGCCTATGCTTTCGAGGGCATCGCGCGTGCGCAGGCCTTGCTGGGCGATGAAAGGATCGCAGCAGAATTTTATGCTCTTGCACAACAGGCAGGAAACACAATCGCCGACGATGAAGACCGTTCCATTTTCATGGGCGATTTCACCGGCGGCGATTGGTTTGGATTCAACACAAATCGCTAGCCGTTTGAAGAACCTTGCTTATGGCGAAGTGACCGGAAGCAACTCCACGGATGGTTGACAGGACAGAAATTCGTCAGAGTTGAAGATCCAGCCCTCAGTTTCGCCTCCCGCCACTTTGATCTTGATCCATTCACTGTCTTCCGTGCGGCCGAGTGGTTCCACCGTGTCGCCGCTGGATAGGAATGTAGTGGAGGAATTGTTCGTGCCTGGTGCGCTGCGTACATTCAAGGCCAGCGCCCTCACATCGCAGATCACCGAGACCTGGAATTCCCGAATGGACAGGTCATCAAAATGGATGTGTGTATTTGGACTGTCGAAGGATTCCACGTAAAAGCCTACTTCGCCGGCAGCATAATCCAGATCGGTGACCTGCGCGACAAGCTCGTCGTTGATATGGAAAATGAAACTGGAACCCTGCGCATCGACGCGCAGCAAGTCATCGGTGTCCAGATCGTGAATATCCTGGTTCGTTCCTTCCTTCAAGATCGACAACGCATTCGGCGAGCTCTTCAAAACGTACCATTTTTTTGTGCGCGGCGAAATCGTGAACGCGTAGTAAAGGTCGCCTGAGCGTCGGAAAACAAGTCCATAGCGGAAGTCACCAGTGGGGGCAGTTTTTGAGGATGCCGTCATCACCTGCAGCTCGATGGTCGCGTCGTCGAAACTTCTTTTCTGCGGTTCGAACACGGTCGTCTTGTAATTCGGGCCGGTAATTTCGACGTGGTAATACTCCGGTTCATGATAACCGATGAAGTAATTGTCAAACTTCCGTTCGGGCCAACTGCTGGCGGGATTGGTGAAATCGTCCTTGTAGAGCAAGGCTATACCGGTCTGTGGCAGCTGGGCCATCTCAAGATTTCGGATGACCAGGTGATCGAAATGGATATGTGTGTTGGGGCTGTCGAAGGACTCCACGTAAAAGCCAATTTCACCGCTTGCATAATCGGGATCACTAACCTCGCCGACAAACTGTTCGTTGATATAGAAAGTGAAATCGGGCCCGTGAAGATCCACGCGTAAGGCATCGTCTGTATCCAGCTCATGGATCTCATTATTCGTCCCTTCTTTCAATACAGTTAGCCCATTGGGAGAGCTTTTAAGTACATACCACTTCTTGGTCCGCGGCGAAATGGTGAAGGCATAATACTGATCGCCCGAACGATGAAACGAAAGTCCATAACGAAAATCACCACTGGCGGCTGTCTTTGACGAGGCGGTCATCACCTGCAACTCGATGGTTGCGTCGCCAAACGTCTGCTTTTCGGGCGCGAAGACGGTCGTCCGGTAATTGGAACCGGTGATCTCAACATGGTAATACTCGGGTTCATGATAGCCAATGAAATAGTTATCGAACTTGTCTTCCGGCCAGGCAGTTGCCGGGTTCGTAAAATCATCCTGATACAACACATCAGCGTTGCTGACCGGCTCAGCAGCCGGCGTATCTTTCACACGCACCTCTGGAGTCTCGGTGGGCGCTGCGGACGTTACTGGCGCGGGAGAAGGCGATGGCTCGCTAAGAGACGGAACATTCGCGCAGCCAGTAGCGGAGAATAGAAGGATTCCGCATATCAGCCTACACATCGGACGATACATGGACTGCACTTTCATGTCCTGCCTCCTTCACCTTACTTCTTCCGCTGCGCAGCGAAAGCCGGTATATTGCACGTAATGGGTATCGTCAGGCGCAATGGCCAGCCTGTACGCCAGGTCATTGACGGGCAGCCCAAAGCGACCACCGCGCAGTATTCGGGAGCCGCCCTGCCCGGTCCCATACGGTTCGCCAACCCATTCCCAAATATTTCCCACCATGTCGAACACGCCAAACGGACTCTGATTGAACGATTGGCTCCCTACGGCGTATGTATTCTGGTCCGGAAGACGCAGCGCTTGCCCCTCAGCGCTGGCGTCATTTCCCCAGGGATATAATTGCGGCGCCGCGCCCGGGCCGCGTCCGGCAGCTTCCCATTCAGACTCGGTCGGGAGGCGCTTGTTCGTCCATCCGCAATAAGCGAGTGCCTGCTCCCATGTTACCCCTCGAACCGGGTGATCGGCTTCTCCCGGCCAGACCTCCGGCGCGGGTGAGCCAGTTTCCAGCAGGTATTGTTCATACTGGGCATTCGTGATCGGATACTTATCGATCCAAAATCGCTCCAAAGGCAGCAACCTGGATGCTTCATGGTATTTGTCACCGGGTGATAGTCCAAGCTCGTAGGTGTCAGCGGCTACTTCCACCATACCGTCTGAGGTTGGCAGACCACTCTGTGGGATCAGGAATTCGGTAGCTGCGACGGATGCGGTCGGTACCATAGTGGCCGTGGACGCGTTTACGATGGGGAGAAAAGACGACAACCCCAGGGCCCCCGCGCCGAGAAGAATCAGGCATAAGAGTGAAAATATCGACGCGCCGATCCAGCGCCGACTCCGTGGAGGCGCAACTGTTGTCGCAGGTGTGAGCTTGGAGTTCAGTTCCTTCAACTCCGCTTTGTTTGGGTTTGGATACGGTTGCAGTATCGTCTCTGCCTGAGCTGTCATGCCGATCGCCAGGAAGAAATCCACAGCCATGTCGCGGCTGCTCTGATAACGTTCATTTGGATTTTTTGCCAGGGCGCGATTCATCACCGCCTGCACGGATGGGGAAATTCCCGGGATCGCTGGCGGCGGCGTATGGATCTGCATGTAGATCACCGACATCGTGCTGTCTGCTTCGAACGGAACTCGTCCTGCCAGAAGTTCATATAACACGACACCCAGCGAATAGATATCGGTGCGATGATCGGTGTTGTCGCCGCGGCCCTGCTCGGGCGACATGTATGATGGGGTACCGCTCACCATGCCAGAAGCAGTCTTGGTCGCGGCATTTGCGATACGCACCAGGCCGAAATCCGTCAGAACCGCCTCCACGTCGTTTGTCAGTGGCTGGTCGAGGGGAATGTCTTCGCCGTTTTTGTGCAGGATGATATTGCCCGGCTTGATATCGCGATGGATCACACCTTGTTCGTGGGCGTAGTCCAGCGCGGCGGTAAGCACTTTCAGAAGACGCGCGACCTGATGTGGAGGAACGCGATCGTTTCTTTCGTGCAGTCCGCGCAGGTACGTCGCCAGCGTTGGACCCTTCAAGTACTCCATCACGATATAGGGATGGCCATCGGTGGTATCGAAATCATAGACTTGAACGATATTCGGATGGCGCAATCCCGCCACGACTTTGGCCTCGCGGTGGAACCGTTCGAGCAGGCTGGGCTCTTCTTCGATATGACTGTGCAGCAACTTCACCGCGACGGGACGTTCGAGAGTGACATGCGTACCTAAATACACCTCCGCCATTCCCCCACGCGCAAGGATTTTTTCAATCCTGACTTTGCCAATTGTTTTGCCTATCCACTCGGGCATGAGGAGATTATACGCCAATTATTCGGACAAAAATAATCTGAAATGCATTAAAAATGGAATCCTGCCAAACGATCCGCTTGCGAGATCCTTCGCCCGCAATTACGCATTTTTGCTTGACGCATGTATAGGCAAGTGGTATCCTTGCGCCCAATGTTTCTCCTTGACACGAACACCAACCACAATACTACTGTCACTACACGAGTGACGGGACGTTGGTGGTTGTCAGGTGAACATGAACAGGTTCCTCTAAACTAAGCACACCAAACGCCCCGATATTCTCGGGGCGTTATTTTTACACCCAACCCTCACCGCCCTATTTGGCACCCCGCTCTTCCAGAAAAATTCGAAGTGCACCGGGGCTGGGATGGGTAGGGTAAGGAGAATTCATCATGGTTTCCAACACCACGCCCGTCTTTGCGGTAGACGAGAAGAATCTCGTCCCTGTTAGTGAACACCTCAAGCAGATGACAGACATCCCGCCGTCGCGGATGTTCCTCATCAACAAGTCATTGAAAGTGTATAAGGATAACAATCCCGGCTCGAAGGTCTTTGACGCCTCCCAAGGTGATGGTGGCGCTTCACTGCCCGGGACCCCGAAACCGCTCTTGGAACGCGCCCTTCAACTCCAGATCGAACATGGCAGCGCCTACGACATGCCGTTCGGCACAGATGCCTACCGTAAGGCCGTGATCGAGCAATATTGGAAACTCGACTCCTCCTCTGGCTGGGGACCGGCTAATGTGCTTGGCACCGCCGGTGGACGTGACGCGCTGGTCAAAACGTATCAGGCAATGATGGCGCTCGGCCATGGCCGTCAGGGTGACTTGATCATGGTCTCGCGGGTGCCGTGGATCTCCTACAACTGGGGACCCTACGGTGTTGGCGCGAATGTCCTGTGGGCGCCGGGTGATCCCGCCCAGGGATGGGCCTATTCGGAAGATGCGATCCAGGACAGTGTGAAGTTCGCAGAATCCAGGGGTCGCAAAATTGCCGGCATCGTGATCACAAATCCCGATAACCCTACCGGCTTGACCATTCCTGTTGAGAAGCAGGTATCACTCGCAAAATGTGCACTCGATTCAGGCGTGGCATTCGTCCTTTTCGATTGGATGTATCACTACGTCACCGATGAATCGCCAATGGATCTCAATTCGTTCCTCAGGCACTTTACCGCGGAAGAACGCAAGCGCATCATCTTTCTGGACGGCATCACCAAATCGCTGGGTGGTTCCAACATCCGCAACTGCCACCTGATCGCGGACGAAGCAGTGGTCAAATTTATCACGGCTCGCGCATCTCATACGGTGATCCCCTCCTTCTTTTCACTGGCGGTCGCGATGGCGGCCTACGAAATCGGGTTTGCCGAAGCGGCGAAGAGCATTATCGAACCAACCAATGCAAGCCGAATTGTGCTGAAAAAACTCCTCGTCGAAAGCAATCTCCAGCACATCATCGGTAAAGGTTATTATGCTTTCATCAACGTCGGTGAATTCGTCAAAGCCAGAGGCTGGAGCGATACAGAACCTCTCGGACAATATCTGGCCGAAAATCATGGCGTTGCCGTCGTGCCAGGCGCGTTCTTCTCGCCCTTCGGCGGTGAATGGGTTCGCTTCTCGTACGCCACCCCCGTGGAACGAACGGAAGGCGCGTTCGAGAGATTGATGGAAGGGTTGAATTCGTTGAAACCGTGAATAGAAAGTGAAAAGTGGAAAGTAGAAGACCAGCTTTTCACTCTCCACTTTCCACTTTCCACGCACTCTTGCCACTACGTCTAAATTATAACCACAGCCTTCGACCTTCTCCCGCCTTAGGACTCTTACATGCCTCAACAATTCGCCGACAAATATCTACTCGCCCTGGAACAAGCCATCCAAGAAAAACCCTCCAGCGGACTCAACGGATTCGAACAGGAATGGAATCTGCTCGATGAAGATCTGCATCCTCTGCTCACGGTGGGCGCCGGACCTCGACAACATTCATTCGTAGATTATCTGCGCGCCGAATGCATTCCCGCATGGCAGGCACAGTACAGCCAGCTTGAAGTCTTCCACTGGATGATCGAATGGGCGACACGTCCCTACTACAGTCCGCGCGGCGCGATCTACGAAGCGCGACTCCAGGAAGCTTCGCTCATCAATGCTCTCCATCGCGCCGGCATCAACTTCGGCGAACGCCTGCATTACTGGCATGGCAACCTGCTCTTCCTCACCGACATCGGCCATCATTCCATCCCCGGCGATTGGGGCATCGCAAAACGACGTTATCTCGAAAAATGCGTCGACCTTTACGGTGATACGCTCGCGACGACAGGCATTCACAGCAATCTCTCTCTGCCCGATCCGCTCTTTGCGTGGGACTTCATGCATCTCACGCCCACTGAACGCGGCGATCAACATCTCGATGAATGGAAATCAGAATTCTATATCACGGCCGCGCGCCTGCTGCGTGCCTTCGCGGCGCTGTTCGTGGCGACCACCGCGTCCACGCCGATGCAGGCTGAGGTGCGCGATGGACGCGCGGTCGTGGCCCTGACAGAATTCGATTCGATCCGCAATCTCACCTTCCCAAACCCGCCCGCGATCGACCTCCCGGATCTCTATCGGTCCTACAACGACTACCTGCAAATTTCCTATGACCTCGTGCGGCGCGGCGTCCGCTTTGGCAATAATAACTGGACTCCGATCCGCGCCCGCAGTTTTGCCGAACCCGTCGAGCGCATCATCTCCACCACCAGCGACCAGCTCGCTTCTCTCTACGCTCGCGGCTTGTTCGCCGTTGGCGAGGCTACTCCACCCGAGGAGATGGCTCTGCAGATCGAAAAGCAAAACCTGATGGCCCGCATCAACCTGCCGATGGGACGGGTCGAGGTTCGCACCGATGAAGGCGGCCACTCTCTTGACCTCGACATTGCCAACCTGACTCTCAAACACCTTTTGCTGCTGCGCATCTATTCTGACCCAAAGTTCGCGCGCGGTTTCCGTTACGATCGTGAAGACATCACACGCGCCCGCGCCAATGAAAATCTGGCTGCCAAGCATGGGCTGCGGGCCGAGATCGAAAACCCACTCACCGGAAAACCGGTTTCGATCCGCGCCTTCCTCAAATGGACTCTCCATGAGGTAAAACCTCTCGCGCAGGCATTAAACATGTGGACCGACCTGCGCCCGCTGGAAGAGATGGCTGAAGGCGGACGTAATACCTCCGAGAAGATTCGCGCCCGTCTGCAATTGGAAGTCGGCGCCAACGATGAAGTTCCGCTCAGTGTATTGAAGGAATTCTTCTATGAGCACGAGTCCCAGGTCAAAGCCGACGTGGAACGGATCGCCTCCGAATATGGATCGCTGGGCGCAGATGCATCCAAGATCGGCGAATTCCTGCAGCGTGGACGCGACTCGGCCCGCCAGGTGCAAAACTCGCCCGTTCAATTTCGTTCCAAGACGCAGGCTGTCGTCGAGATCTCATATCCCGACAAGACCGCCGAAATCCTGGACCTTGCGCAACAGCTCATCCGCATTCCGTCTGTCACAGCCTCGCCGAATGAGCGCCTCGATGAAGTCCACCGCGCTGGCTCACTGATCGACGATTATTTGCGCAGCGCAGGTCTCGACGTCAAATACTTCGATGGGAAATATCCAGCAGTGTACGCTCAGTTCCCTTCTCCCCGCGGGAGAGGGATGTCCGCAGGACAGGGTGAGGGAGAAATCCTCCTCACCGGTCACTTCGACGTCGTCGAACCTGACCCCGATGACTCACAATTCACCCCGCGCCTTGAAGGTGATTATCTTCACGGCCGCGGCGCCGCAGACATGAAGACTGTCGTTGCCACTTATCTTGTATGGATGAAGGATGTCTTGCGTGTAGGCACAACTAGTGCTTTGCCTGCTATTTCGCTATTAGTAGTCGGTAATGAAGAAAACGGGGAAGCTGAACCCTGGGGAACGCCGCATGTGCTGAAGGAACTGAATCTCAACCCGGCATTGTTCATTGCAGGGGAGCGCACAGGTGAAAAGGGGAATGAACTCTTTGGAGAGATTTGTGTGGAGAACCGCGGTGTGATGCGCTTCGATGTGGTTGCACGCGGCCTAAAAGGTCACAGCGGCGTGGCCGGAACTGGCGACCTGAGTGAGAAACTGATCGCGGCACGTTCTGCTTTGAACGAGCTCTTCGCCCAGCATTTGACTCTACAGTCGGCGGATGGATGGCAGTCACAGGCGAAGTTCCCATTCATCAGCGTCGGCACACCGGGCGTATACAATGTCACCGCCGGGGAGGGAATTCTAGGCGTGGAGATTCGACCCATCCCGCAGGATGATGTTGAAGGTCTCAGGGCAAAGGTCGAAGAGTACTGTAATGTGAACGGGCTTGAGGTGTGCATGAACGTGATGGAAAACGGCGTTGCCTGCGACCCGAACAATCCTGCGTTGAAAGCGCTGCTCGAGGCAGTAACAAATTCAATGTCCGCGCTGAGCGGAGCCGGAGGCGCAGTCGAAGCGAAACCGCGAATCGGTAAGAAGCTGCCGGGCACGAGCGCACGGTTCGCACCTGGCGGGCAAGCCGTGGTCTGGGGCCAATCGGGAGTGGGTCCACATGCGAAGAATGAAGCGCATTTCATCCCCAGCATAGAGCCGTATTACCGGGCGCTGCACGAGCTGGCAAAATTGTGGAAATGATACGCAGGGCGAGCTCATGGTCTCGCCCTGCTTTTTAGCAGTGCCAGGGCTACAAATGCAAACAAGAAACGAGATGACCCGATCTGGGTTATTCTTTAACAATGAAATGTCCGGTTTGCCGATTATGGAATAGAATGTCTGTGTCGGTACAGCTGAGTTGCTAACGGAGTGGAACATGAGTGACAAGATTTACTTCCAATGGCAAAACCCAATTTTGAGGGAGACGATCTACCCGGCCCGTGAGATGAAGCTGCGGCACTTTTTGCTGTATTACCATGAGATCGATTTGTGGAAAGAGTACAAGCACAAGGCAGATTGGCCTATCGATAAATTTCCAAAAGAAAGAGCAGAATTTCTAGCCGCACAAAAAAAAGCGATCACCGCCGCGTACAACGCCGAGGTTTCTCTGAAGCGATACTTTACGGAGGAGGTGCCAGACGTTGTGGCTGCCCCGGGTAATGAAAATAATCCGGATGTGAGAGACCTCAATAAATTACTGGACAATCTTCGTCGGGACTTTAAGTCCTTTTTCAAGGTCGAGGTTGATGATCATGAGGCAACTGATGTTTCGCGACAGGCGATAGGTCGGGATGCGGAAAGCGACATCGCGGAGAAATCCGGCAAGCAGTTGATGACGGAAGTCGAGATTCAAAAGAGCCGTGATCGGAAAGAAAAGATCTTCGTATCCATGCGCGTTTCCGAGTGGGAACGTTACCTCAAAGAATCGAAGCGTAGGCTTGCCAGAAAAAAGACGATCATTGAGTATAGCGATCCGAAACCCAACAATCTCCCTGAGCTCGAAGCGGAGCGGGATACATTACGTCATATCGTGATTCCCGGTATGGAGAACGAATTGGGCAAGCTGAAAGAACTTGCCGCCGCGCAAACCCGGCTGGAAATTCGCAAGGGGGAGTTTTCCAACCGTGTTGCAGAAAAGATCAGGGAGCGGGACGAAGTTCTAAAGGATCTGCTGCCAAAGCGGCAGGAATTGAAAACATGGGAGTCCAAAAAGAGAGAATACGAACGCGAACTGACCCGCGCCTCAAATCGTCCGTCGGTTGAGAGCGTGCTGGACTACTTTACAAAAGACGTGTATCAGAGAATCGCCGACTACTTACGCAGAGCTGGTACACATCAGACAGTCATCGATGCTGTCATCGGTCATGTACGCAAGGCTGTTGATGGCAGGGGTCCAAAATTCTTTGAGGAGTTCCTCAACCGGGTAAAGCAGTGGCTGGAGAAAAACCAGCCATCCAGCAAGGTGGATCCCAGCTGGATCGTGCAGCAGATCAACAGTCAGTCCAGTCGTTTCCTGGATGCAGAAAAAAAACTGGAACTCGCGATTGCCTCTCTGGAATCCGGCCTGCCATCCATGCGGGCACAGGCAAATCAGAAGACGGGGCAGGAGAGAGAATTCGAGGACAGAAAAATCGGCGAGCGCCTTCAGGTGGTCGGTATCCTCACAGATTCCACGCTGCGAAATCTTCTTCGCGAAGAATGGGAAAAATCCGAAGAACTCCAGTTCGCGTTGCGACTTGCCTTTCCGACGAAAGGGGATCGCCCGAATCGCCCGCCAGGCCAGGTTAGGAAGGATTTGGACAATGCAACAAAGAAAACCGCTGCGGCGCAGCAGGCCACGGCAAAGCTCGAAGCGCAACTGGAGGAGATCAATGATGCTCTTTGCATCAAGCGCGAGAAGTACTTGAAGGAATTCATCATGGAACGCCGGCTCACCATCAAGGATGATATCCTTCCATTTCTGGCAGAGAAGTACTACGCAGACCTTTTAAAGCTCAAACACGATCAACTTCTCTATGAAGTGTTTCAGCGTTTCTGGAAGGAACCAGACCGTTTTCCACTGTGGCTGCAATACATGGTGGTCCATTTTTCAGGGATGCGTTATGCCAGCGCACATGGTTCCTGGGCAGATCCGCGAGACCTGCTGCTCAATTTACGAACGGCCGAGATCCAGGACACCATCGAACATGAATTAGCGGATATCAAAACAAGAGGTCTGCTGGATGCAAGCTGCCAGCAGCGACTTTCCATCTATGAACCCTTGCTACAACCGATGGATGCCGCGGCGGCTCTTTCGCTGCCTGCAGATGCACGGGCCGCTGCACAGGACTCGCGCTTTATCAGGAGATTCCAGCAATACTATAAAAATCAGCTCAGCTCGCCGATAGAGTCAAAACGATCCAGGGCGTACCTGGACCTTCGGATCGATGAAGAGGGCTGCGAGATCCTGGCCATGGACGGCAAGGATGTATTGGAGGAACTCACCGATCTGCATAAGGAACGCAATTTTCCGCCGTGGATGTGGAAGGAAATTGTAAAGCTGACGGATCTGCGCCTGACCGAAGTGGATAGCAAAGAGTGGGAAACGCTCACCGCCGATGAACAAGCCGAGCGCCTGTACAGCAAAGATAAGCAGATGGCGGTCTACCGCGAGATCATGAACGAGTGGAAGAGCAGGAACCTGACCGGTTGGCGCCAGGAGCACGATCGCTCCAACCGCTTGGTCGTCACGCGGGCCGTGTGCAATGAAGTGGCTGAACATATCCAGCATCTACGCGGGCATGTGTCGGCTGCCGGACTCACGCAAAAACCGCTCTGGTATAAAGGGGCAGAAGACCGATACTTTGAAGCGAAAGATAAAGAAGAGAAATTGCCCGCCGGCGAAGATGGCAAGTCGGGAACCCGCCCTTACTTTGTCAGGGCAAAGGATCGTGGCGATAAACATCACACATTTGAGGTAGGTGCCAGTATTCTCTGGCTGCGTTTCGTGAACGATTCCCCCAATGAGTGGAGAATCGCCAGGCCCATGGCAACCCGTGAAGGTGATGAACTGGTGGATGCAGCGTATCGCGGCAGACGGTCTGAGAGTGGCAGCTGGGTCTACACCATGGGTGAGCCCACCAGCCGCATGCGTCAAAAACTCGACAAGAAGGGAAAGTCGCAGGGTCCAAAGGAGACACAATACCTGCGCTGGATGCACGAGGCGACGGTGGCCACCGTGGCAGACACCGCCGAGGGAAAGGTCGTTCTAACGTTCGAGACTGCCTTGCCGTACGAAGACCCGAGTCTTTCCACCATCGGAGTGTTCAAGCGCTACCTCAAGGATCTCAATCACGACCAGGGCGAGGACGCTTACAACCCGGCGTTTGTCGGCTTCATGCCCGAAAAGACCTTGTCGCGGGATGATGTACAAAGCATGGAAGAGATGCTGGACTGGAATCACATCTTCCTGAAGGAAGTGATCACGCCCGCTCAGTTGGAAGAGTTTCGCGAGAAGTACATCCGCAATCACAAGCCAACCCGACCAACGGTTCAGATCGTCGATGCTGCAGAAAAAGAGGACCAGGGTCCGAAGCCGGTCATCGGACTCTATACCAAAGAGCAATACCTGAAATGGACTGAAAGTATTGCCCAGCCAGGTACAAAGATGTACAGGGTGCGGCGCTGGGGAGATAAGGCTTTCAGAGGCGGGGCCTTGAATGTCGACGTGGTTGGGTCGACAAATTTTCAAGCCGTTGGTTTATATAACAAAGCGACAAACGATTTTGGTGCAGTGAAGAATTTCATCCATATTTACCGTGATGATATCGATCGTCTCAGGGCAATGCAGGTGGAGGACGAATATCTCGACAAAAAAAAGGACTGGCGTTCACAGAAAATGACGTGGCTGTGTCAATTCGCCGGGTCCATCTACATGTTTGACCACGAACTCGATTCATGGAAGCATTCTCCGCGTATCCGCTGGGGTACGCTGGCGCTGGGAGGAAACCTGGTGCAGGTGGAAGATTACGAGGTGCTCGATATCAAGGTAAAAGGATTCGAGGATGTGGCGCCCACTGTAAGGGGTGGATCGGTACGTCTAAAAATGTGGCGGCTGGCAGGGTTTCGAAGTACAGATTGGAACCGTCCATTGGATGACTTGCTGCGGGAAGGATTAGTGCACCGTTGTTTTTGCGCCGGGAATCGCAACCAGGTCAACGATTCGCCGCAGGGCATCGTATACAGTCCATTTTTTAGCGTGGCAGACAAATGGGATTTTCGCAGCAATATTCAGCCAAATGCTCTGTACATACCAGACGTGTATTTGGAAGAACAGGGTTCTACAACACCGGAACCAAAACCGCGCCAAAAGAGGGGGGAGCCAAAAAAGAACAAAAAAACCAGGAAGCCGTAATTGAATGTCTCGCATCTGACAGGCATTACCTTGTATCAACCATCGGACGATTTCAAAGCCAATTGAATTGCTTCATCCATGCAATAGACCTCTTGCATCAGTATATGAAAATGCCCATTAACTCCCTTTTGAACCAC
>CAZBAX010000083.1:0-18254 GCA_964489725.1 uncultured Anaerolinea sp.
TGATTCATCCAGCTTTTGAACCGATTTCTACTTCCTAATTGGCGATGGTATTGTCTTATGCATGACCTTTAAACTGGAAGTAAATTAACTTAAGTATTACTTCAGCCAATACTGGACTTACACTATTTCCAATTTGCCTAAAACTGTGCCATTTAGATGGTGCAAATTGAAACCAATCAGGAAACCCCTGTAATCTAGCTGCTTCACGAGGTGTAATAACTCGATTGGCTGTTGGATGAACGGGACGAATTGCCTGATAACTACCCTTATCCGAGCCTGTTCCGGCACGGAGAGTTGGGCATAGGCCCTTTGCTTTTAAGCGTGTTTGCCTAGAAATAGGATCGCTTTTTCCAGGCTTTAGTTGTGAAAATCTTTTTAGAACTTCAGGCGTATGAACTGTTCCCAAACAACCTGATACTAAACCTTCTTCTTTATATCGACGAACGGCAATTTCGTCTCCCATTCCGTCTGGGATGTTGCCATTCACATATTTCTTGTAATAAGGAGTTGAGAGAATTTCTACATGCCGCCAACTTTGTTCTTCACTCAGCCACGTGCTTTGAATGCGAGTTGGTAAACCCTGAAGCGCTTGAGCAACTGTTGTTATCTCCGAAACCTTTTCTTTTTCGAAGTCTTCTATGGTCAGGTTCATCCTGGTCTCGCGTCGATAACCAACGAAGAATACTCGCTCTCGACTAGTTGGAGCGCCAAAATCTGAAGCCTTTAACCTCATAGGTTCGAGCACTTTATAGTCGCGCTCCACTTGTTTGAGGGCATTTTTGCGTATTGCATCATATGGAGGATCCAAAATACCCAGCACATTTTCAGCGACAAAGAATTTCGGTTTGCACTCTTTTACTAGCTTGAAAAACTGCACAAACAAATCATTTCTAGGGTCGAGCTGATCGCGCACGCCCATTCTGCTGAAACCCTGGCAAGGAGGGCCACCAATTAAGCCATCCAATTCACCGATTTCTAATCCAGTTAATTCCAATAAACGTTTCCCACTTAGGCTTGAAATATCTTCTCCCGAATGCTCGTATCCGGGGAAATTCACTTTATGAGCTTTCAGAGCATGCTTGTCCCACTCAACTGCAAGCGACAAATGAAAACCAGCACGAATCGCCCCGAGGCTCAATCCACCCACCCCGGCATATAAATCTATAACCGTTGGTTTCGAGTCCTTATTATTGACCATAATGTAATGACATTTTACCCTAGTCGATGAGCGTCTTCAGATTACGTTTCTGTGCTAAAAATTCCATTCCCTAGTGTTGAGTAGTACTCGCAGTAATTCTTAATGGGGCAAATATCGCAAAGAGGAACTTGCGGCAGGCATATCATTCTGCCATGTTGAATGCAATTGACATGAAAATTATATCGATATTGCGGCTTAACTAAAGCCTCTAGCTCTTCATGTGATTGATCAGCTCGTTTTCTAGTCGTCCATCCCAATCTTCGGCTAACTCTATGTACGTGTGCGTCCACTGGAAGAACTTCGCGTCCCATCGTATACATCATTACACACTTTGCCACCTTGTCAGATACTCCGGGTAAGCTAATCAAATAGTCGTGAACTTCAACATCTTCCAGTCGCCTAAGCTGTCGTAAGCTACATTTACCAAAATCACGTTTTATTTTCTTGAGTAAGTACCATATTTGTTTTGATTTGACTCTCGATAATCCGCCCGGCCGCAATATAGCTCTTAATTTTCTCTGATTGCTGGGCACATCAACAAGCTGTTCCCAATCTTTATACTCGTTCCTTAATCGCGCATAGAGCAATCTTGCTATCTCGGGTGTTGTCTTGTTCGAAATAATGATAAATATTAGATCGTTGAGAGAATCTTTAGGATTACCAAGACGAGACATTCCATAAAAACTCAGTAACATTTTACAGACTTTTTCTACTATATCTCGTCGTCCTTCTTTCGGTTTTAGCCAAATAGAACCAGTTTTTTTGAGTTGCATAATTTGTTTGGCCTTAACTATAACTATTTCACATACAAAAGCAACTATGTACACCGAAACCACGCTATCGCCTATTGAATCCCAACCCAAAACCGAATAAGATAGAACCAACTTCATGGAACATCTCCAGATCGCCTACGACCTGCTTGTCATCATGATCGGCGTGGCGGCGATGTCAATTGCGGTTTTTGGTGTCAACTACTTCGGATACAAAATCAATTGCGTACACCGAAACAACGCAAGCGTCTTCCCCGCTTCATCTTTCACTTCCGCGTCCCAGACCTGTGTCGTTCGCCCGCCATGAATGCGGGTCGCGGTGCAGTGAATGACACCCTCGCGCGCCGTCCCCAGAAAATTACTTCTCAATTCAATGGTGGTGAAATTCTGCGCGCCCGTGGGAAGTCCGGTGAAGGCGCCGTAGCCGCAGGTTGTGTCAGCCAGGGCGATCACGGCCGCGGCATGTAAATATCCATTCGGCGCCAACAACTCCTGGCGAATGGCGAGCTGGCTGGTCAGGCGTCCCGGCTCCATGGTCAGGAATTCGATGCCGAGCAAGCCGGGAAGATACCCTTCACTGCGTGCGTTGAGTTGCTCAATGGTGGTCATCGATAAAAAGTATACATGAAATTTCCACTCCCCTGTCGCTTCTCCCTATCCCCTACCCCTTATCCCCTATTCTTTACTCTCTGATACAATCACCCGGTCTCGATACGCTCCTCAAAGAATATTCGGGGCTACTCGACCACCAAATCGCTACTCTCCAATCTCTACTTACTACTTACCAATTACCATGACCAACGAATCACTCGTCATCTACTCCATGAACAAAGTGGGCAAAATCGCGCAAGGCGCGCAGAATAAGCAAATCCTGCGTGATATCTCGCTCGGCTTCTACTACGGCGCCAAGATCGGCGTGCTGGGTCTCAACGGCGCGGGCAAGTCCACGTTGTTGCGCATCATGGCGGGCGTCGATCAGGACTACATCGGCGAGATCTCGCAGTCCAAAGGTTACACGACAGGTCTGCTCGAGCAGGAGCCGAAACTTGATGAAACGAAAACTGTCATCGAGGTCGTGAAAGAAGCGGTGCAGCCCATTGTCCACTTGATGGCCCGCTACGATGAGGTCAACGCCAAATTCGCCGAACCAGATGCTGACTTCGACGCCCTGGTGGCCGAACAGGCCAAGCTGCAGGAACAACTCGATAAGGTCGACGCCTGGAATTTGGACAGCCGCCTCGAGCTGGCCATGGACGCGCTGCGCTGCCCCCCGTCGGATACGCCCATCAGGGTTTGCTCCGGTGGAGAACGGCGGCGGGTCGCCCTCACCCGACTCCTGCTCACGGAACCAGACATTTTGCTGCTCGACGAGCCTACCAACCACCTCGACGCCGAGTCTGTGGCCTGGCTGGAGCATCATCTGCGCGACTACAAAGGGACGGTCATCGCCGTCACGCACGATCGCTACTTCCTCGACAACGTGGCCGGCTGGATCCTCGAACTGGACCGCGGCTACGGCATCCCTTGGAAGGGCAACTACTCGTCGTGGCTCGAACAGAAGCAGGAGCGCGTCCGCCTGGAAGAGAAATCCGAATCGAAGCGACAGAAGACTCTCGAACGCGAGCTTGAATGGATCCGCATGTCACCGAAGGCCCGCCAGTCGAAGGGACAGGCGCGTGTCAGTGCCTATGAAAAATTGTTGAACCAGGAAGCCGAAGATCGCCGCGAAAATCTGGAGATCTACATCCCACCCGGGCCGCGGCTGGGCGATGTTGTGTTTGAATTCAAGGATATATCCAAAAGCTATGATGATCGTCTTATCCTCGAAGAGTTCTCCGCTGCAGTTCCGCCAGGCGCCATCATCGGTATCATCGGTCCCAACGGCGTGGGAAAGACCACACTTCTCAAGATGATTATCGGTCAGGAAAAACCCGACCGCGGCACGGTCAAGATCGGTGAAACGGTCAAGCTGGCGTATGTCGATCAATCGCGCACGTTGGACCCGGAGAAAACGGTCTACGAAGAAATCTCCCAGGGCGCCGAGAACCTCGAACTCGGCAAGCGCAAGATCAACGCGCGTGGCTACGTGTCCACGTTCAACTTTGCAGGGTCAGACCAGCAAAAGAAAGTGGGCATCCTCTCCGGCGGCGAACGGAACCGCGTCCATCTGGCGAAGACGCTCACCGAAGGCGCAAACGTCATCCTGCTCGATGAACCGACAAACGATCTGGATGTGAATACACTGCGAGCACTCGAAGAAGCCCTCGAAGAATTTGCGGGCACAGCGCTGGTCGTCAGCCATGACCGCTGGTTCCTCGACCGCATCTGCACACATCTGATCGTGTTCGAAGGCGACTCAACCGCAAAGATGTATCTCGGCAACTGGTCTGATTATGAAACGATGATGCAGGAAAAGTTTGGGAAAGATCTGACGCCGCATCGCGTCAAGTATCGCACGTTGAAACGATAAATAAGATTCATGTCGTTGCGAGGAGGGCGCTTTTCCCGACGAAGCAATCTCCTCGCAACGACATGTGAGACACCGAGTCCAATTTTGCACGATGATGCAGAAAAAAATTGGGATGGGTTTGACTCTGCCAACATATCAATATGCCACTTCCACCGTCGAACGATAGGTGGAAATATCCTGTAAATGCTTCACAACATAATCGGCGAGGTCGGCGCGTGAGAGCAGCCACCCATTCGAGAGTTGCTGGTTGACGGCAACCTTGTATTTGCCATGGCGTTGCCCGTTCGTCAATCGCGGTGGATGCAGAATGGTCCAGTCCACGTCGCTGGCTTTGATAATGATCTCCATATGAGACATATCGGTATATCCATGTTTGAATATCCACCATAACAGCGGCTTGGCGATCAGCCTTTGGATCCACGAGCCAGGGTCAAGCCCGCTGGCGGATACACAGATCAATCGATGCACATGTGCATCGCGCATCGCCAGTACAACATTCATTACGCCCACGGAATAAATCTTCGTCAGCGAACGGTCTGCCGCGCCCACGGCAAACACGACTACATCCTGTCCCCTGACCGCATCGATCAACGTCTCTGAGACAAGTACATCTCCCTGCAAGACTTTCAACCGTTCGTGTCGAAGTGTGATTGCAGATGGCTTGCGCGCAACCGCAGTGACATCGTGCCCCGCGTCCAGTGCCTGCTTTACCACTTCACTCCCTGTTCCTCCTGTAGCTCCAAACACGACTAGCCTCATTCGTTCACTCCTCTTAATTTGTCTGGGTTTCCAATGACACGTATCTCATGAATATACGTCTCATCAACTTCGATCATCACCACGAATCGCGTTTCTCCATCAACCTGTAAAAGCAGGGATGGTTCTCCATTCACGACTTCAATATGCGTGTCCAATGAACCATTTGCCAGATACGGCGAGGCAATGACAAAACGGGCAACCGAATCACGCCCATGGATGGGATGAAGTGCCGCACCGCGCACTTTGCCTCCACCATCCGCCCATAAGGTCACATCATCGGAGAGCAGCTGCAACAAGCCATCCAGTTCACCCCTGCTTACAGCCGCGACGAATTGCTCAAGCATCTCGCGTTGCTTTTCCGGATTCGCTTTGAAACGTGGGCGGTTATCCGAGATATGTTTTTTCGCACGGCTGAACAACTGGCGACAGGCTGTTTCCTCATTGCCGATCATTTCAGCAATTTCATGGTATTCGTAATCAAAGATTTGCCGTAATAAAAACACGGCGCGTTCGAGCGGAGTCAATTGCTGCAATAATATGAGAAACGCCATCGAAAGCGATTCATGCAATTCTGTCTGTTGAATTGCGTCCACGGTCATTCCGTCCGTTAGGATCGGTTCGGGGAGCCATGGTCCAATGTATGTCTCGCGTTGAATCTGCGCTGATTCGAGCCGATTGAGACACAGGCGTGTCACCACGGTGCTCAAAAATGCTTTGGGCGAGTGGATCTCATTACCGGGTACCGTCTGATAGCGCAGAAACGCCTCCTGCAAAATGTCCTCTGCATCGGCAGCGCTTCCCAACATGCGGTAGGCAATCGAGAACATCAGACGGCGGTGGGATTCGAATTGTGGAAGGTCATACGCATTCATGGATTTCTCAAAGAATTGTATTTCACTTTATAAGACCACCGTGGCTGTGATTTTGTGACATCCGTAACTCTATAGATTTGCCCTGACGACTGATCTGAAAGAGCATGGAGTAGTTCGGGAAGAATTGGTAGCGCAGCATTCCTGTGGGACAGCCACGTTGCCTCGTCATGTAACACTCTTCGGGATATGACTCTGGGATCAGGAAACTGATTGTCTTTGCGAGATATACTTGCGCAATATGCATACAACGAAACCTTCTCTCATCTTCCTGGCGGGCGGCATCCTGCTTTTCCTGGCAAGCCTTAAAGTGGGGAGTGATCTACCACCAAATGTGAATGCGCCAATAACGGCCCTTTCTGTAACTGGCGTTCTCATAGGTGCAATTGCAGGCTTTTCATTTCGCAGCACGCAAATAGCTGCTTCTATTGAAGGTTCTCTTCAGCACCCATCAAAATGGCTCGGGATACCGGTTTGGGGATTCGCATTGATCTGCTTAAGCCTGCCATTTTCCATCCTGGCACATTACGCTGCTGGAGATACAGTTTTGATGCACAGCCCGGTCGTCGGCTGGACAGCCTGGCTTCTTTCCGTTCTCGTGATCGTGGTGGCAGCATGGCGATACAATGACGGTATCAACATTCTGGCGCGCCGGAATGCGCTGTTGGCAGCGACGGTATTCTTCGCGCTGGCATTTCTGTTGCGAGTCTTCCGCCCGGAGGAGTACCCGCTCATCTTTTCAGGGAACGAAGGCTCGGTGGGACTGGTCGGCCTGGACATCCTGGCTGGCAGGTACAACAATCCCTTTGCCAGCGCCTGGTTCTCCTTCCCCGGACTCTATTTTTTCATCCCGGCCGGTTCGCTGGCGGTCTTTGGGCATACGCTCACTGCTCTGCGGATCCCCTCCATTCTGGCGGGTGCGCTGATGGTTCCGCTGACCTATTTGCTTGGGCGCGCCATGTATGGCAAGCAGACTGGCACCATGGCGGCACTCCTGCTGGCTGGTTTTAATATCCACATCCATTTCAGCCGCCTGGGACTCAGCAATGCCTGGGACGGCTTGTTCTTTGTCGCCGTGATCGGGCTGGTCTGGTACGCCTGGGAACATGAAAAACGAAACCTGTTCCTTCTGGCGGGCGTCAGTCTGGGTCTGGCACAATACCTTTACGTCACCAGTCATATCCTGTTGATCCTGATCCCCTTGTGGCTGTTCATCGCGGCCCGCTCAGACCGGTCACGATTTAAGCGGCTCATACCTGACCTTGTGCTGATGCTGCTGGTCACAGTGGCAGTCGTCCTGCCTCTGGCGTGGTTTTATGTGAATCATCCACAGGATTTTCTCGACCCGATTTTTCGTGCCAGCGCCCTGAGCTCCTCGGCAGACACGCTTGTGCCAAAGCAGGATCCGGCGACCCTGGCAGCGATATGGGAAAAACTCTGGCTGGGAATGCAATCCTTTACGCATCTGCCGATCTGGAGCGCGTGGTATCCGATCGGTGAGCCGTTCTTATCTCAGCCGCTGGCAACACTGTTTTTGGCAGGAGTTCTGTTCCTGGCCTTCGGCTGGCGCGAGAACCGGAATCTTCTCCTCCTGCTCTGGCTGGTCCCCTTCATTTTTGTGGGCGGTTTCAGCCAGGATCCGCCCTCGCCGCAGAGGTTTGTGGCAGTCATGCCTGCCTGTATGTTGGCCGCGGCTTTTGGGCTGACCCGGGTTGTGCAGATCCTCGGCAAGTTCCAGCCACGGATCGTACCGTATGCCAATACCCTGGCCATGCTGGCAGTCGTGCTATTGTCCGTGAAGGACGCCGTAGATTACTACACATATTTCACTCGTGTCACGCGCCTCTATTGGTCAGAATCAGATGGGATGGTCGCGCAGGAATTGGGTCAATTCCTCCAGACCCAGCCCGAGGATACACAGGTTGTTTTCTTTGGTTATCCGCGCATGAATTATTATTCGATCCCCAGCACACAGTTCATGGTTCCCCACATTCAGGCACTGGATATCGTCGAGCCGTGGGGATCGGAGAAGAATCCCCAGCCTGATTCCGAGCATATCGTGTTCGTTTTCCTGCCGCCCCATCGCAGGGAAATTCCAAAAGTGCAGGCAGATTATCCCGGCGGCACGCTGTCGGAGGAGCGGTCATACTGGAACAAAGTCTTGTACTACTACTATGTCTATGCACAGTAATGACCATGCCGCATGGAAGCAAAAGAAGAGTGCCAGTCACCCAGGCGGTGGCTGCCACTCGTAATGTACCGGGGTTTGGGATTCGAAGTTTCATCAATCCTGCAACAGTTGCGTGAAACAATCGAAGCGACATCTCGTGTAAAATATCGCACGCAATTCGCAGGCGGATTGACGATCTGCCCCGTGAATCTCAATCCCTCACCGGAAGTAGACCGAGATAAATGAGAAGAATGAAAAGATATATAACAATCGTGTGTTTAACTCTCCTAACTCTGACAACCGCCTGTGTACCAGCTACACCAACTGAAACCTTACCCCAGCCAACCGAAATCGAGGCCGCCGATCTAAATATCAATCTGCTCTATCCTACGAACACAACCGAATTCGAAATGGGACGGTCCGTCAAAAGCATCATTCAGGTATCGGACGCACACGGCAACCTTGTGGAGGACGCGCAAGTCACGTTAACCCTAAACGACCCGGACGGTCAGCAGGTGGCCCAATTGCCCGCCATGTTTGGGGATGGCGATGTGTATCGCACCGAATCCTGGCAGGTCCCGCATAAGACAACAAGCGGAGATTGGATTCTCGTTGTCGAAGCAAGGTCAGAGGCACATCATGGAACCATGACCCAGACCCTCCATATCAAGGAGTCGATCAACGAAGTGCTGCTGCACAAATATGGTTTCTGGATCGACTCACCCAGCCTGCGCGGCATCGTCCCGGCGCTGTTCAAGGAGCGCGGCGATGCTCGTAACGGGGCCATCGCTCTGGGCGGCACGATCCCGGCGCAGCATATCTTCCCGGAGAATTGGGTGGAAGTGCAATGGCGTGAAGGCAACTTCATGCTGGACAACGAGGAGACCGTGCGCAAGTTCATCCTGGAAACGCTGGGTGTGCCTGGGATCTACCCAATGCGAGATCTGAAATCATTCGAGCGCACAACCTTCAAAGGCTGGGCTGCCTGGCTGGTCGAGTCGCGCAGTGAACTTACCCGCTACGACGAACAATGGATGATCTTCTACGCGCCAGAGGTCGATAAGACCTATGCGATTGGCACCCTGGTCGTAGCGATGCCCGTCGGGATCGAACATCACAGTTTTTTGAGGGACAGCTTCGAAGTGCACACCGAAATCGAAGCGAATGGGACGGCTCCCGCGCCGCTCGAAGACCTGCTCGCGCCTGTCGAATTGCTCAGCCCGGATCTGGGCGCCACGTTCTTCGGCGCCGATCAACCGATCGTTTTGACCTGGGAACCTGCTAAGGATCTGGCGGACGATGAATACTATCTGGTCCAAATCGATTTTGACTACGTGGAAACCACCAACCACAGGTCGTATATCACTCGCGACACTCAGTTCACCTTACCTGAATCTCTGTACTCCACGCCAAACTGTAGTGCGTTCAACTGGCAAGTGACATTAATGAAACAAACCGGCACCGATCCAGAGGGTCAGCCTGCGGGCGTCGCTCTAACGTTCCCGAGTCTATACTGGTATGTGCTTTGGTACTATCCACCCGGCGAGCAGGCTCCCTTCGATCCCCGCTGCCCGAATGAGCTGTATTGAGTTGAAGTGAATTGACGGTATCCTGTTTTTCTCCCGGTTGTGACCAATAAGCCCAGGTCTTACACAGCATTATAATGATGATATGTCTCGAAAGGAATTGCCCATCCAATGACTGATCCGGAGAAGGATCAGAAAGAGGATCACAAGGATGGAAAGCACTAAACTTTCAATTCAACCCATGGGTCCACAACACATCGATCTTCATGAGTACAGCATTGCCGCGGTGATCCCCTGTTTCCGCGTGGAGAGGGAAATTGCGACAGTTCTCGCCGGACTCCCCGATTACATACAACATGTGATCCTCATCGACGACGCGTCGCCCGATAACACGGCGCAAGTCGTCGCCGATCTCGCCAGGCAGGATTCGCGCATTGTGTTGATTCGCCACAACAAAAATCAGGGTGTGGGGGGCGCGGCGATCACAGGCTTCCGCAAGGCGCTTGCGCTTGGCGCACAGATCGTGGTGAAAGTAGATGGCGACGGTCAAATGGACGTCAACTATTTGCCAGAACTGCTGGTCCCGCTGGTCCTAGGCCAAGCTGATTACACCAAGGGCAATCGCTTCCGCGATTTTCAATCCCTGCAAAAGATGCCCGCCATCCGCCGCTTTGGGAATATGGTGCTGGGCTTTCTTACCAAGGCGGCCACCGGCTACTGGAATCTCTTCGACCCTACCAATGGATTCGTCGCCATTCGCAGCAACGTGCTGGCTCAGCTTCCTCTCGATTCGATCGACAAGACATACTTCTTCGAAACCTCCATGCTGGCCAATTTGTATCTGCTCGGTGCAGTGGTCAAGGATGTGCCCATGCCGGCGCGCTACCGTGGAGAAATATCAAATTTATCGATCCGGCGCTCGGCATTTGAATTCCCGGTCAAGCTGGTGAAGAATTTTCTGCGCCGGATCATCCTGATGAATCTGATCTACGACTTTTCCATGGCGTCGGTATATATCCTTGTAGGATTTCCGCTGCTGCTTTTCGGGCTGATCTTTGGCATCACCAAATGGATCAAGTACGCCGCACTGAATGTCCCCGCTCCCACCGGGACGGTGATGCTCCCGACCCTTTCGGTTCTGCTCGCCATCCAGTTCCTGATCGCCGCCATCGAAACGGACCTGCGCTCCACGCCCAAGGTCCCGCTTTCTGCGCCGCTCTGAACGTATAGGCTTTATATGGAGATTCCCATGAGCCCAACCGCGAAAAGCATCTTTTATTACAGCTTCTACATGCTGGGCTTGGGACTGGCATTGTTCCTCGTTCCAGACCTGATCCTGAGTCTCTTCGGCTTTGCTCCCACCACCGATATCTGGATACGGATGCTCGGCTTGTTATCCTTTTGCGCGGGACTGCTCTATTTTTATTGCGCCCGTACGAACCAGACCGGCTTTTTTCGCATCTCTGTCCCTGAGCGGATTCTCTTTTTTCTGGGGACGGTGCTGCTGGTACTCTTCATGCCAGCACCACCGGCGCTGGCGCTCGTTGGCAGTGTGGACCTGGTCGGCGCGATTTGGACGGGCTGGACATTGCGACGCGGATCAATCCTGCATCCGGGGGCAGAGATAGATACAAGGACGTAACATATCTGTAAATTTCCATTTTGTCACATGGTAGTATCATCGACCAGGAAATGGAGGGCATATGCCACTGTTAGACCTGTTCAAAAAGAAATCCAAAAATGTACCTGCCCAGGTATCTTCCCAAAAGCCGGTTGCAGCTACGAAAGACAATTCCTTTCTGTCGCCAGAAATACAGAAGAAACGCTACGATGCCGCCATGGAGTTCGTCGCGGCGCTTCAGGAAAGGACCCCGCTTCTGCGTGGAAAGCCACATGCGGGCACAGTGCTTGCCGTCGCGGGCCGCCTGGCAGGGTCGAGCCTGTTTCGCTCATTGAACTACAAGGACCAGGAGATCAAACCAGGCACGGTTGTTCTCTCCGAGGAAGTCAATGAAGCCTGGCCACAGTTGATGAATCAATTTGCGTTCTACTGCAAGCAGAACGGCGTGGATGTCATGTCGAAGCCGATGGTGACAGAGTTCCCAGAGCAACACAAGCCGCTGATGAGCGTGGAACAGGTCCTGGCAGAGTACCAGGATCAGTACCATGAGATCATGAAAAAACATGGGCTCGATTATTTACAGGGCGCCTGGGCGGGTATGGTGGTTGCTTCGATCGTGTTTGAGTATCAATGCAAAAAAGCCAAAGATATCGATCCTTTTATCGCAACTGGCATCGTCGCCATGGGGGTTGTGGAAGGCGCAAAGACTGCTCCTCCACTCTTGGGGACAAAAGCAACCCGTGTCGCCACAGACCAGCAGGCGGCGAAGAACAATGATCGGCTGGTGCTTGGGGAACGGGATGCTGCCATCCAGGAGGCATTGGATCATGGCGGCGCTTTTATCGATCCGCACCCCGAGGTGATGGCAACGTTGCAAACAGCTGGCATTGACCCCTATATGATCTACGAAAAAGCGCTGCTCCAGAAGATCGAAGAGAAGATCGGCAGGATCGATTTTGTAAACGCCAATGTCGATGCGCTCTTCCAGGAATGGCAGGGCAAGCCTAACGCTCAGGTTCCCATCCACGTGCGGTTGATTCAGTGGTTGAAGAGCAATGCCAGTCAGTATGGCTATCAACAAAGCGGAAATAGCTGGATCCGAAAGTAAGCCGTTCTGTTTCAGATAAACAAAACAAGAGACCGTCACTACCTGCCGTGACGGTCTCTTGTTTTCAAACCCTCTGGTATTGCGGCACATCGATCCCTTCCAGGATCGCCAGCACACTTTCGTCCAGCTCATGATTTTCGATGACGATTTTTTTGTATCGTTCTGCAGGAGGCAGCGCCAGATACGCATCCCGCACCGTGCTGAGCGGCAGCGTCAGGATGGTATTCGCACGCCCAGGTCCGCCATGCTCGGAATCCTGCAGAGCCAATTCTGCCAGGTCCTGGTCTGAATACAGCTGGCCGATGCCAAACATGATCCTGCACAAAGTGGGATCAGTGATCTCCACTTTGAAAATACGATACAGGTGAACGGTTAATCGTCCACGAGCATAGTCATTCTTCGATTGCACCGGGCTGTTTTCAATGACGAACCCCATCGGCTGTACTTTGTATTGACCCGCGTGCAGCTTCACGTTGATCGTTTCCATGAACTCTTCGGTCAACTCGCGGTCGGGGCCTGATTCCAGTTCGATATCATCCTCATCGTCCAGCTCCAGATGATGCAGGGAGTATTCCTTGATCAATTCCCATTTGGAGGGAGGGATCAAAATTCGAAAGTCCTGTTCCTGCTTCGAGCGCTCGCTATCGAACTGGATCTTTCCGATAATCTTCTGCAGCGGCGCGGGATTCAGGATGCGGATGCCGCCTCCGAACGGCTGCGACTCCACACTGACGCTGCCATCTTTCAGCACGGTTGCCTTGCGTTCCAGGGCCAGCATTACGCTCCCATCTTCGGGGTGCGGGAAGAGCACCTGATTAAATGTGGCAACACTGGCTCGTAGTTCTTGCGTACTCTTAAGATCGTCCATAATTACACAGTGCCGCTCATTTTACTGTATCTGAAAGAGAGGTTGAGGATTACACGCACTTCAGGGAAGTGAAGCTATTTAGGAGACAAGCGCTATTCCGATGCAAAGGCGATAGCTTGGTCGATGTTCATGGCCGCGCCGATCTCCTGTGCTTTTTTAAAATCGGCCTCACTGAGTGCAGACCGCATCATCTCGCGATTGCGTTCCACTTCGACGCGGTCAGCCGGCCACCACGCGCCGCCCGTTCCCTGCAACAACGACTCTGCTGCGTTAAATAACGTAGCGCCCCATTCGATCTGTCCTTGCTGCGCTTTCAATCCTGCCAGGCCGGCAAGACATTCGGCGATGCCGCGCCGGTTGCCGAGACGGCGGAACATCGAGAGGCTTTTTCGGAACTGGGATTCCGCCAGATCGAAGTCCTCCTCGTGCTGGGCGATGTATCCCAGACTGTGCACAAAGCGGGCCATATCACCATCGTCGCCGGTGTCGCTTAAGAGCGCCTCACATTCCTTATAGTAGTTTCGCGCCAGATCAAATTGACCCTGCGTGCGGGCCACCTCACCGAGATTATTGAGCGCGAAGGAGAGCAGCCAGTTCTCTCCAACCGCCCGCGCTTTTGCCAGGGCTTCTTTATGGTACGCGCGTGCCTGCTCGGCGTTTCCCAAACCCAATTCCACGTTTCCAAGGTGCACGGTGGTGATCGCATGGAAATAAGGCATATTTTGCTTCTCGAACAAAGCCAGCGCCTCCTTCAAGAGAGGCTGCGCGGTGCTATCGTGTCCCTTGTTGATGTAGGCTACGGCGTTGCCCATCAATACCAGGGGCATCATCTGTTCGTCTTTCTGTTGCTGCACCAGCTCCAGGCTTTTTTGTGCCCGGGTCAGGCCGATATCCTGCTCTCCCTGCCACATCGCCATAAACCCGGCAGTTCCAAGAACCATTCCGAGCGGCGGTCCTGAAATGTTCTGCGTCTCAAGGGTTGCCAACACACGTTCGGTCCACATGCGGCCTTCGCTGAGGCGTCCGCGTCGGTACCAGAACCACATCAGCACCCAGACGATCACAACTCCCACCTGAATCCCCATCGGATTGGATAAGCTCCAGGTAAGGGCTGCCCGGATGTTATCCACTTCGCGATCAAGCCAGTCAAGCCAGGCAGTGGCTTTGTCTGAATACAGCCCGAGTGAAACTTCCTTGAAAATAATATCGCCGAAGTATTGAGCGTGATTGCCGCGTACTATATCCATTTCACCGCTCTCGCTGAGACGTTCCAGGGCATAGGTACGGATCGTCTCCAACATGCTAAACCGCGGCTCGCCATCGATCTCTTCCTGGCGAAGAAGGCTGTTGTTGACCAGCGATGTCAGTCCGTCGAGGATGTCGAGTTGATCCTCCACCTTACAGATGGCTTCTGCAGCTTCCAGCGTAAAACCACCGACAAAAACGCTCAAACGCGCGTAAAGCGTCTTTTCCTCTTCGTTCAATAGTCCATGACTCCATTCCAGCGTGCCGCGCAGAGTCTGGTGACGGGATGGCAGGTCACGTGCACCGCCAGTGAGCAGTTTCAGACTGTCATCAAGACGTGCCAGTATGGACTGCGGCGGCAGAAGTTTGATGCGCGCCGCGGCCAGTTCCAGGGCGAGGGGCAGCCCGTCGAGACGGCGGCAAATTTGAGCGACGGCGGAGGCGTTGTCGGTTGTCAGTGCAAAACCCGGTTTGGATGCCCCCGCCCGCTCGACGAACAGGGTCACCGATTCATTTGCTGTAAGATGCTCAAGGCTGGCTTCTGCAGAGGGTGGCAAATCGAGAGGTGGAACCGGATATTCGCGTTCCCCGTGTAACTGCAATGCAATGCGGCTGCTGGCCATGATCTTAAGCTTTGGAGTCGACGTCAGCAGTTCTGCAACCACTGGCGCGGCAGATATGAGCTGCTCGAAATTGTCCAACACAAGCAGCACGGATTTATCGCGCAGATAGTCCTTGATATTTTCAAGCAATGGGCGATCGCCCTCACGGACATCGAGTTGTTGAGCAACGCGTGAAATCAACCGGTCTGCGTTTGTATCATCAGCCAGCGGCACGAAGAAGACGCCATGTGGAAACTTGTCCAACACTTCCTGGGCGACCTGCAGGCTCAGGCGCGTCTTGCCTGTGCCGCCTGGTCCCAGGAGCGTGACGAGGCGCACACCCGAATCCAGGATCAATTCCTTCAACGTGGCTACCTGCGCGGCGCGTCCAATGAATGGCGTCGGCTGCACAGGAAGGTTATGCATGAGTCTTCTCGCGATGGAAGCGCCAGGGGATTCTTTGTCTGCCCGGGTCTCATCGTAAAGCGACTCAACATTTGTCGGCATGGGTAGTTTGAACGTAACCAGATAGCGCCTCAGACTGGCGGCAGCATAGATCAACCCGGCCAGGCGTGCTTCATCTGGCTGACCCGCCTTGTGAGTGTACGCCAGCCCGGCCGCGACGCCAGCGAGCCAGTATTGTCCCCATAGATCATCATGCATGCTTGGATGATTTTCCTGTACCCAGGACGCGAAGGCGCCGCGCGCCGAGGCGATCACTTCACTGACACCCGTCATCTCGATCGGAACTTTACGAGGATCAGGAATATCTGCCACAGCCAGCCGCGTGAGAAAGTCCACATATTTTGCAAACGACACTTGCGACATGGCCTGCATCAGGTAGGACATTTCCAGATAACGCTGATCGTATAACAGCGGCATGTCCTCTTTGAACAGTGCAAAGTCAATTAGATAATAGCCATCGAGCGATTCATGATCTTCGGCAAATTTCACCAGAATATTATTGACATTCAGATCGCCATGGATAAATCCGCTTGCAATATCGATTGAGCGCGGCGTTCCCCACAGATCCGGGTTTCGAGCATAGCTTAAGGGATTGGGAAATACATGTCCATTGACGAGCAGCCCGCCGACATGCTGATTCACGCGGGCCTGCAGGAATTGTTCGATGTTCCCGCCTGTATCCAGTCGGAAGCCCAGCCATTTTTTGAGCACCGTTTGCGGATGGACCGCCTGTTCAAAGGCGTGGTTTGCATTCCACTGGTCCAATAGAACGGCGTCCGTTTTTGTGAAAATGGTTTTGAGTTGACTCTGTCGTTCATAATTGGATAAAGGGCGATACTTAAGCAGCGACTGCCCGGCAATGCAATAAAAGATGGCAATGGCGCCATCCTGCTCGACGCGGTCGAAGACCAGCTCGGCGATGTGCTCACGAGCAAATTCAGGCGTGGATGTTTCCAGCACGCTGTTATGGCGTGTCACTTCGTCTGATCGCGCGGTTTTACTTTTCCGGTCCAGTTTGAGGATGCAATGCTCGACACGCTTGGTTTCATTCCATGCGACACTGACAAGAAATACCACCGCCCCCGACCAGCCTCCGACCAGTGTTTGTAGTGGAGCAACCATGATCTGGTGCTGTTCCTGGGCCAACCGGAGCACAGCCTGGTACTCTTCTGGCAGAGATTGAAAACCAGCTTTCAACTCAGACATGAAAAACTCTTTTCATCCTTGGGAGGAATGTACGCCATGATCGCTATGATAATTTTTCGATTATACGCCCTCTTTAAAGGACAAACAGCCGAAACGCGCCCAACACGGCAATGCTTCAACGCTCGATGACAGGTCCATGCTATAACGAAAGAGACAGCCATCCTGGCAGGGTATGCCGAATGACTGTCTCGTTTCGACTGAAATGGCTGGATTCGCGGAGTCTACTCCTTATCCAGCGACCAGACCCAGGAATTCTCAAACTCACAACTTCCATCCCCGGATTCCTGGGCAGCGAGAAACGCAAAGGCGCCATCCATGCGCTGTTTGCTGTAGTCGAAATATCTACCCTGGCTGACCTTGTTGATATAGAGATTGAACTGCTCACCGCGTGCGATCAGGATGATCTGATTGGTCCCATCGTTGCCCTGGTCCACTGCGGCAGAGTACTGGACGTCGGTGGGTGAATTCTTAAAATACCCGAATTCATGAACTTCGATCGCCCAGGCTGGCAGACCGGAAAACCGCATGAACAGGAATTGATATTGCCTGCCAACCTCCAGGTTTGGTTCTGAGCGGAAGGTCACGCCGCAAACCAGCAACCCGGTGGCATTCCAGGTCACATCGGTCTTCAGGATGAAGTCACTGGCAGTTAGATTCTGCCCAACTTCCAGATAATCGGTCGAGGGTCCGTGCAGATTGACCGACATTGGTTTTGCCTGCTGCCATGCCAAATGCCCCTCTTTGTAGGCAATCTCAGAATCCCCCAGCATTTTGTCCAAATCGGTCAGTACAGCGTCTGCTGTTTCTGTTGCCATAGCCACCGCAGTGGCAGTCGTGTCTGGTGTGGACGTGGGTACGAGGGTGGGCGTCTCGGTCGGCAATGGCGTAAACGTTGGCTGGGGGGTGTCGGTGGGCGCGGGTGTGGCCGTGGGCGCAGCCATCCCTGGCGCCACACAGGCAACGATCAGCAGGACCGAGACCACTAGCGCAAAAATGGGAAATCGTTTCATGATGAATCCTCTCCTTGTTTCGATGTTTTCGGTAAAACCCCATCAATAGCTATACTCTTCACGGTCAGGCACCTGACCGGGGGCGTTATATGATCAGGCTCCGGTGTAGTCCTGCTCATCTTACTGTTTTTTCATCGTGCATGTAACTTACAAATGTCACCGATTCCGGTCACAGTACTCCCTATCCATCAACTTTGAACTTTTGCCCAAGCATAAGAACCAGAATCTCGGCGAATGCCACGAAAAGAGACAACCACCAGTCCTGATGATTGTCTCTTTATCTGCTTCCGTAAGCCAGACGTTTTATCGCGGTATTTCCCCGCAAAACAGATTGCCGATGGACAGGATGCCTACAAGGTCTGAACCA
>CAZBAX010000084.1:0-17254 GCA_964489725.1 uncultured Anaerolinea sp.
TCAACTTTACCCGAAAAGCCCTACTTTCTTTCACCTATTTTGGCGAAGGTATTGAAGGGTTGTATAATATTAATGAGCGCCGAGCCCGCAAAACCCCACCGTGGGTCTCCTTAACCGGAGTTACTTATTTGGGACGGCGCTCTCCTTTTCTAGTTTCGAGGGCGGTAACGGGATCGGTTTCTTCGAACCCCAAGGAATGCTGGTCAGTTCCCTTCCCACTCCCAATGCATCCAGGCGGCTCCGCGCGAACTGCGCTGCCGTTTGTCCTTTGGGTCGATTTGCCTTTCCAACGGCATAGGCAAATCGCAGCATCTTCTGTGCGACTGCTTTCGGCTCGGCGTATTTGTCCGCCTGGCCCTGCAGCACAAACCAGACCGCGATCAATAACTTACGTGCAATGGCCACGATCGCTTTGTTGCGTCCCAGGCGCGGTTCCAGTCTCGCCAGTTCTGCCTTCCAGTGCGGATGATTGTTCGCTGCCACATTCGCCGCTTCGATCAACACGGTGCGCAGATCCCGCCGTCCCGCTTTGGTGATCTTGCCGCTCCGGCTGGTCATCCCGCTATCATGGACCCGGGTTCCCAATCCAGCATAGCCCACCAGATACTTCGGTTCTGCAAACCGTCCTATATCTCCGATGGCTGCCCAAACCGTCACCGCCGTGACTACGCCAAACCCTGCCAGATGCAGCAAACGGCCGATCTCCTCCTGCTCGGCAGCCATCCCCTCCATGATCTCTGTCATGGTCTTCACTTGCTTCTCGGCAAACTGCAGGGTTTCCAGATCACTTTGCAGATTGAGCCTTTCCAGCTTCCCGAGCGACAGCGACATCCACCAGGCTTTGTTGCTCGCTTTGAACAGATTGCCAGCAGGTGGCACCAGGTGATGGCGTTGGATCACCGCATGCAGGCGGTTCTTCGCCTGGGTGGCCAGTCGCACCATCTTCTGCCGCTGCGCCGCCAGACTGCGCGCTTCCCGGATTTCCTGCGGCGGGATCCAGATCCCCACCAGCAAGCCTTTGGCCAGCAACCGCGCCAGAATTGAAGCAGCTATTTTGTCGTTCATCACTTGCGACCGCGTGATCAACGCCACATGCGGTGGATGCACAACCATCACCGAGCCTGCATACTCCACCAACTCATCGTAGAGCTGCCAGGTGTTGGTGGTCATTTCCAGTACCACCTCCTCTTCCCTCGTCAGGTTCTTTTTCATCCACGACTCCAGATGCCTCAATTCCACTCGCCGTGCAGGCAGCACAACATTGAGATCCGCATCCACGCCCAAGGCGATCAGGTAGTGTTTGTGGACATCCAATCCGATATACCGTTTTCGAGAATCTTTCATGGGGGTATACTCCTGTTTGCTATGCTGGCAGGCCCTGCCAGCCGAAGGTCGGGCACGTTTCGTTTTTAGGGCCGCTGGATCACACACAGATGCGAGCTGTGACGCTCAGGCGCCCTTCTCAGTTAAGCGGATCCGAACGGGACAGTCAAACACCCGAGCGAGCTTTGGCGCCCAGGCGCCATTCTCATGCACGTTTCGACTGGACCCTCACGCAGCGTTCCCGTTCGCTGAACAAATGCAGCATATCCAAAAACGTGCCCGACTGCAACCCGTCGGTTGCTTCTTCATGCTAACACCCGACTGGTGGGAGTCTGCGCGTTTTCAAGCCGCTTTTGTGGCTTGAAGTTGGTTCCGTCAAAATGGCGTTCTTTCAGCCCGCCCAGCCGCCGGTAACGCAAGCCGTTAGGCCGCAGGGCTTTTTCGGTCTTTGAAATTGCGGGCAAATTGCTTGCGCTTGAAAGTTGTTGTCCGTTTGCCTGGCCTGCTGTGGCACATTGCTCGCATCTACTTTTACCGGAGAGTTTCTTTCAAGATTTAACGGTTCGGTCTTTCCCGCTCGCCGTTTACTTTTCTAACTTAAGTGTTCGGCGATTCGAACGCATTGGGTTTGTAACCAATTGGCAGTGTTGCTTTGCTCGCTCTCGTGTCATAATGTGGGAGGCGTTTGGCCATGTCAGTTTGCCCGCAATCCTCCGCGCTCCCGAGCGTTTTCTTATCGAGGAATGGGTCCCGTTATCACCTCCTGCCTAACAAAGCGTGCAGCGGACGGCTGGTGGGCCCCGCCAAAAAGGCGGGATGCAGGCGAGTGGCTTTTTTCCGTTTCAAAAGCGGACTCTCCCAGCCGCCGGTAACGCAAGCCGTTAGGCGCTCAAAAGCAAACCCGTGTCAACCTATTGTTCTTTGAGTGAAATGGAATTCTGCTTAGTGAAAGTCAAAGTAACTTTTGGTTTGAGCCACGTAAGGCAAGTACTGCTGCATCGACGCACATCTCGTGCGGCTTCTTTTAAATCGAGTATCTTCTAAGCTAGTTTGGCGGCGCGATATGTGCTTTGTCCTGAATCGAGTTTGTCGATTGCTCGTCCGCAATTGCAACGTATGGTTTTCTTATATTATCCTAAAACCATACGGCGCAAATGCTTCATGAAAGAAGGCCGATGTCGCCGTGCAATCCAGCTTATAGAGTGTCTCTTTCCTTCGCCATGCTTTCAGCAGGTCAGAGTTCTTACTGTTCAAGTCGGTTTCGTTGGAAATGTCGGGTTTAGGTTTCATAGGGTTGCCAGATTTCGACTATTTTCATAGCGTTACAAAAAGTGATCTAAGCCATTTGCCAACTAAAGATAAATTCTACGAACAGACTTGGGAAATTCTAAAAAGGATTGATGACCTGGAAATAGAAAAAGATTTGATTTCAGAACGGGTTTCCAGTCATACTGACGAGCTTGAGAAAATCAAAATACAACTTCGGCAATCTTCTAACTAAGTCATATTCATAATTGTTTTTGATCCCTGTTTGGCGTGAGCCTTCAAATAGCACTTGACTGGCACAGGCAAAATTTATGATTGGTACGCCAGTCAAGTTCAATATTGATTAACACGGGAGATTAATGCCAGACAAGAGTGATGCTAGTTATCGTATAATAAAACAGTCAATCTCCAAGAAAGGAATTAGTGGGTTGGCCGAAACTTTTCCCAGACCTTTGCGAGTTTTTTTATGTCACTCCTCTGGCGACAAACCAGTGGTGCGCAAGCTCTATGACCAATTGAGGACCGTAGGTTGGATAGATCCATGGCTGGATGTTGAAAAACTATTGCCTGGCAATGAATGGGATGTGGAAATTGAGAAAGCAGTCGAGCAATCCGATATTGTAATTGTCTGCCTATCCAATAAGTCGGTTGACAAAGAAGGATATGTACAAAAAGAACTGCGCTTTGTACTAAATATTGCCGAAGAAAAACCCGAAGGGACAATCTTTGTGATTCCTTTACGTTTAGATGAGTGTGTAGTTCCCAGGCGTTTACGAAATTGGCAATATGTAGATTACTTCCCGGCAAGCCAAAGAAAATGGGCGTATCAACGGATGCTGGAAAGTTTGAAAGTGCGTGCCACCCGACTTAATCTTTTGACCGATGAGCCGAAAGAGTCTCTGACTATACCTCACTTGTCAACGAAGTTACGTCCGTCACATGTATCGAAACCCGTGACCCCCTATACATCTGTATTTCCAGAACCAACGTCATCGGCCACCTACCTGGGCGCAGCACCAAAGAGTAATTCAATTTGGATATATACGCGCTGGATGGTTATCCTGCTGCTCATTTTAAGTTTTTTGGGGCCTTGGGGACGAGCTCTCGGTGGAAATTTCCCTTTCGCATATTTCAGTTTCTTGCGAAACGTAGATTTTGCATACAGTCTTGTATGGCCCTTGACGACTGCTTCGATTGGTTTGTTTCTGGTTACGTTGGTACGCCTGATAAAGTGGAGGGGTAGAGACAGCAAGAGTCCGACTTATTTTGAAAGGCTGACCGTTGGAATCATATCTGCATTTACGGCTTTGGTGTTCTTGAAAGCTACCCTAAATCCAGAATATGTAAATTGGGGTTTTTGGCTATCATCTCTTATTGTCCTTTACCTCGCACCGATAAATATTCTCTTTGAGTTAGGATTTAGTATGCAAAAGGGGCAGAGATGGCCATGGTGGGCATGGTTACTTACGCTCTCAATCCTTCTTGGTCTGTTGGGGCAATCTGAATTCCTCACTCATTGGATAGCGCGTTCCAGCTAAGAGAAGGTTATTGAAATTTTGGAAATATAAATCTGTTCGGTTTGTAAATGGCGCAAACTAACAAATAGCAAAGTAGGTTTGGTTTCCATTCTCAATCAAAAAGTTGGCGTTCAAAGAGTGCGCCTAACAAAGCGTGCACACACAGATGATGTGGGAAGTCAAGGGTGGCATAAAAAGAAAGTAAATCAGAGGGCAAGGAAGCGAAAAAACAGCAATCCTCCACTACCACTTTTAAGAAGTTGATTAAAAGCGTTGACAAGGGCAATACCTTCGCCAAAATAGGTGAAAGAAAGTAGGGCTTTTCGGGTAAAGTTGAAGTCTTCCAAAACAACAGATAGTATGTCAAGAGTTGTGTAAAATTTGAGGGGGTAAGGTAGCGGATGCAGGGACAGCAATATTACTCAAATGCAGACTGCGCACAACCGCAAAGAACAACAGCAAACAACTGTTTTCATTGCGGAAAGCGGCGGCCATTTTGTGGCTGCGCTTTTTGGCTTCTTGAAAAAGGCGTTCAATCGCATTCGATGTGCGGATGGACCTCCAGTGATTTTGGGGAAAGAGATAAAAAGTAAGGCATTCATCTAAATCACGGCGCAAACATTCACAGGCGGTGGAGTAGATGCCTTCGTACTTGAGCAGAAACGCCACAGCGGTTTGTTGTGCCTTTTTCAGATTTTCCTGATAGAAGATGGCTCGGAGTTCAGGATACACCAGCTCTTGCTGTTCCCGGGGAATGTACCCCAAAACATTTTCCATCTTGTGCCTGACACAACGCTGGCGTTTGGCCTTCAAGAATTTGCTTTCAATCGCCTGGATCATGGCTTTGCCACCATCTGTGATCCATAGGTCTACTTGGGTAACACCTCGGTTCTTCAGGTCGGTGAGCAAAGCTTCCCAAGCTGCCTGGTTCTCGTGATCGCCGGTGCTGAAGCCTAACACCTCGCGTGTGCCTGTTAAATCGATCCCAATCACCGCCAAAATCGGCATCTTAGTCCCTTGCCCATCATAGATCACGCTGAAATAGGTGCCATCGGCAATCAGATACAGATAGTGCGCTTGGAGCGGACGCTTTTTCCATGCCTCAAACTCTTCTTCCAGGGTGTGGAACACGCGCGACACCGTCGACGGACTCGGACGACTACCACTTAGACTTTCTAACACTTGTCCAACTTTTTCCGTGCTCACGCCATAGACAAACATATTACAGATACTTTCATCCAATTCCGCTTGCCGCCGCTTGTAACGCTCGAACAGTTGACTTTGAAATCCTTTGCGTGTTCGTGGAACAGGCAGCTCTTCGATCTCGCCCAGCGCACTTCCCAGGTTGCGCACATAGGTCCCGTTGCGATGATCTTGTCGATTCCTGGTGCGCTCATAGGGCGCCGCCTGGATATAGGCTTCCACTTCTTCCTCTAACGCTTGGATGAGCGTGTACCGAACCGCTAATTTCATCTTCTCTTGCAGTAGGTCACGCAGGCTCTCTTGATTTTCTGTACTAATTTGCTTATGATGGGGTTTGGGAGTCATGGCTTTTCCTTTCGGTTTCGTCACCTACAAGGATACCAAGACTCCCCCCTTTTTACACAATTTTCGTTATACCATCAAACAACAGCTTGCCCAGGAAAAGCCCATGCCCGAGATTGTAGCACTTTTACAAACGATTGCACCAGTTGTTTCGCCCAGGGTTTTGAAACAGATGAGCCAGGTGATCTATGGCCTGTTGATCAGTAGCGGACGGATCACGATGTTGGAAATCTCGCGCTGGACCGAGCGGGGTGGCAGTTATCGGACGATCCAGCGCTGGATCACACACAGATGCGAGCTGTGACGCTCAGGCGCCCTTCTCAGTTAAGCGGATCCGAACGGGACAGTCAAACACCCGAGCGAGCTTTGGCGCCCAGGCGCCATTCTCATGCACGTTTCGACTGGACCCTCACGCAGCGTTCCCGGATACGCGTGCCCGTTCGCTGAACAAATGCAGCATATCCAAAAACGTGCCCGACTGCAACCCGTCGGCTGCTACTTCATGCTAACACCCGACAAATGGGAGTCGCCGCGTTTTCAAGCAGTTTTCGTAGCTTCGGGTTGGTTCCGTCAAAATGGCGTTCTCTCATCTCCGCCCACTTGCCGGGTAACGCAAGCCGTTGGGCAGACCGATTGCAAAGAAAGACTATTCAAAAATGAAGTGCTCACTCATAGGCAAATAGGAGAAAACGATTGAGAAAACGGAAACCTGTTTCCAGAGTGGATAACGGTTGGTTTGCGCGAGTCTATCGCGCAAAGTGGGTTGGTCCTCGATCTTTTGCGGATCAAAAATATGGTGGTCGAAAATTAGCGGAAGCGGCTGCCTGGAAATGGGTAGCGATTGCCGAAGAACGATTGCCAATTATCCCACCCGCGCCGGTACTCAAGGAGGCTACGGTGCACTTGCGTTCTAATTCCAAGCGCAAGAACCAATCCTATTTTGATGTATATCTCCCGTCGACAATTGGTAAATCGTGGACGACTCGTAAGTTCTATTTTAAGACAGATGATAAGGACAGCAAGAAGGCACAAGAGACAATCGTTCGCAACCTTGTGGTAAACCATAAATTTCTACTCGCCGAAGCGCACAAGAAGTCTATGGCAAGATGGATAAGAGATCACGACAGGATCATGCAGGAAATTTTGAAAATTTGGAATGAGATAAAAGCGATGCCGGTTTGAACAATAAATGTTCGATATAAGCGCAGATGAAGTTGTTCTCATCCCGTACAAAACAGCCAAGTATTTTTGTAACGCCTGTGGGCGTGATTATGATGTCCCTGCAAAAGGTAATCGTTGCCCATGCTGCAAGTCTGCCCAACACAGCGTCCCGGAACTTCACCGGGATAATGCACCCGGCTGGTGGGAGCCGGCGCGTTTTCAAGCACTTTGCGTGGCTTGAGGTTGGTTCCGTCAAAATGGCGTTGCCTCGTCCCGCCCACAAGCCGGTATCCCCTACAGGGGACGATGTCGCAAGCCGTTGGACGTTCAAACGAAAGTAAAGGACAAAAATGTTATTTGGTGTGCATATTTTCCCGACTCAATTTTCTTTTCAACCCGATGAATTAGCGCGTGCCATTGAAGAACGCGGTTTGGAGTCCGTTTGGTTCTCAGAACATACACATATGCCCGACCGCTTTCTAAATGCACCAGGGTGTACATCCCCTTTGCCAGACTATTATTGGCAAACATACGATATCTTTGTAGCCATGACGCTTGCCGCGGCTGCAACAAAAACCATCAAAGTTGCAACTGGCATTTCTCTTGTTGTTGAGCGAAATCCAATTTTTCTTGCAAAAGAGACGGCGACATTAGACTTTCTCTCCAAAGGGCGTTTCATTTTTGGCGTAGGAGCGGGCTGGATCGAGTCAGAAATGGCTGACCACGGGGTTGTCTACCGCACACGTTTTCAACTTCTAAAAGAACAAATTCGAGCAATCAAAGAAATTTGGACAACAGACGAATCTGAGTTTCATGGCAAGTTTGTGAACTTTGACAAGATGAAGTCCTTTCCCAAACCTTATCAACATCCCCATCCTCCAATCATTATGGGCGGCGGAGGCGGAAAAGCAATTGAATGTGCGGCGGAATTATGCGACGGTTGGGCTCCGTGGTTCATGGAATGGACAAAAGTACAGGAAGGAATTGTCGAACTAAAGAAGCAAGCAGTCGCCAACGAGCGTGACCCGGATTCCCTGGAAATATCTCTTTTTGAAGAGTCTGTACCTGACAAGAAAACTCTGGAAGAAATGGAAACTGCTGGAGTCAAGAGGATTATATTAACCATTTACGGACAAAGTCGTGAACAAGCATTGCCCATTCTTGATCTATTGGCGAAACCAAATAGGTGAACCACGCCCAACACAGCCCCCTTCGGGGATGCTTCGCGACATGCACCGGACGGCGGGGACTCTGTGCGTTTTTCGGAGATTGTTCTGAGCTTTGGCAGCTTTCCGTTTTCGAGCTTTTCTCTCCCTAGCCGCCAGTGCCCTTATAGGGCGCTTCGCGGACGCAAACCGTTGGCCATCATTGACTCTCTTATTGGAAACCAAAACGTGGGTGTGAAGAACTACTTAATCGACGGCGTTTCCTGCGCCGGTAAAACTACGGTCTGCGACGAGCTGCAAAGGCGCGGCTACCACGTCATACATGGCGATGAGGAGTTGGCCTATTGGGGTGATCTAAGAACTGGGGAGCCCAGGGATGGTAACTCGGACGAGCATCGTACTTGGATATGGGACGTTGAGAAGGTCAGAGCTTTGGTGGCCGATCAAAACCATGCGGCAACATTCTTTTGCGGCGGTTCCAGGAATTCCGACCGCTTCATCGGTCTGTTCGATGAAGTTTTTGTTCTTGAGATCGATCTGGATACGCTGAACCAGCGTCTTGCCGCCCGACCAGAAACCGAGTGGGGAGGAACGGCAAGTGAAGGGGAATCCTTTGCGCGATTACAACAGGAGACAAAAGAGGGTCTTCCCAGGAACGCAATCATAATCCATGCCACGGCACCCCTCTCAAGCGTCGTGGACACAATTCTTGAACATGCCAACTGATGAATTGTGGAATACCGTTAGTATCAGAGTCCGTTCTAGATTATGTGATTGCCGTCAAACATACCAAAGAGGTAAGTACAATGGGTAAGAGAAATTATCTTATCGAGGGAGTCTCTGGCACGGGCAAAACCTCGGTGGCTGAAGAATTGCAGCGGCGCGGGTATCACGTCATCCACGGTGACCGGGAGTTGAAATATCGGGGCGATCCAAAGACAGGTGAACCGGTCCATGAACCTGTCCATGAGAGCGAGTGGGACCAGGCCGTATGGCAACAGGAACATCTACTTTGGGATATTGACAAAGTTAGATCTGTGATCGCTGATCACAGCAAAGCAATCTCTTTCTTCTGCGGTGGTTCGAGGAATTTCTCAAAATTCATAGATTTATTGGACGGCGTTTTTGTTCTTAACGTCGACGACCTTGACACATTGTATCGGCGGATTGATGAGCGCGTGGCGCGAGACCCCACGGACTGGGGCGGAAAACCAGAGGAAAAGGAACTCGTTGCGCGATTGCATCGAACGAAAGAAGACATCCCCAGCGGCGGCATCGTCATCGATGCAACACAGCCGCTTGTCAGCGTCGTGGACGAAATTCTTCGCCATGTTCGAGCGTAGGCAGTTTTATGCAACTTAGAAACGCCTGACAATGTGTGCAGCCGTTAGGCGTCTATCTAGGGGAGATTCATTTGCCACGACACACCATAACGGTCACTCACCCATCCAAACTTACGACTGAATCCATAATTGTCCAATGGCATGAGCGCTGCTCCTCCTGCACCCAAAGCTTCATATAACTGTTCAAGTTCTGCTTCACTGTCACACGTCACAAAGATAGAGAAGGCTGGCGTGAATGTAAAGTTATGCTCCCTCGCGCTGTCGATTGCCATGTACTCACGCCCAGCCAGGGTAAAACGCGCGAGCCGCACGGTACCTTCTGGCTCAGCCTCGTTCGCCCCGTAGCGGTCCATAGCAACGATCTGCGAATTCTGAAGCAATGATATATAGAATGTGATTGCCTCTTCCGCCTGACCCTTGTGTGGTCCGCAAAACATGAGAAAGGTTGTGGTTTCCGTCATAATTTATCTCCTACGTCTTCGTCTGAATCTCTGATATTGAATTATCATAATATGATAAACGGCTTCTGCCTCGGATGAGATTGCTATTCGTATCAATCCATCTGTGAGAATTGTAGCGCCCCGGAACACTCGTTCGCTATTCCAGATGTATCGTCTCAGGGGCAACCATCATATAGCCGCGCAAAGAATTGCCACGATGGAAAGAACTAAGCATTGGTCAGATACCACGTGCAATACAAAACGCCCAACAATGCGTTAGCCATCTTCTTCGTCCATAATAATTGTGTACTGTCATCATCCCCTCGTGAGTCATTGTTTCGTTTACCCTCGTGCCTTGAATATGTTGAACTGATATTTCGAAAAAGTAGCAGATGTAATTTGAGGAGAGAAGTATGAAGACAACCATGGTTCCAGAGGAACCCGATGCGAAATCGCCAGCAGGCGCAGACATTCGCTTCCTGATGGATGGCAAAACGGGCAACATGATCCACAGTACGGTTCCTCCGCACCAAATAAATAAAGCGACTGTTCACGCAACGGTGAGTGAATTCTGGTATGTGTTGGAGGGACATGGTGAGATTTGGAGAGATGACGGCAAGGAGAGCAACATCACCGTTCTTGTTCCAGGCACATCAATCGATATTCCCGTAGGAACAGCATTTCAATACCGAAATGTTTCAAACGTAGAATTAAAATTCATTTGCATCGCCATGCCGCCTTGGCCAGGCGAATTAGAAGCTACTTATGTCAAGGGCATATGGCAGCCAACGATTTGATGTTCTTCTATCCATCAGAAGCACAGAATAGGAAAAAGTTGGCTAACACAGCGTGCACCCGAACCCCGACAAAGTACGCCGGGGCAGGTGGTGGGAGTCGCCGCGTTTTCAGGCAGTTTGCGTGGCTTCAAGTTAGTTCCGTCAAAGTGGCTTTATCCCCACCCCGTCCGCCAGCCCTCATCAGGGTGCTACGCGACGTGTAACGCAAAGCGTAGGCTTCGCTGATGCATAGTCAGTACTCCTTTTAGCTGAACGGGATCGCTCTATATTTATTGTTATTCATGGAGGCTTCACAATGAACGATCAAAATCAAAGAAGAAATGTCCCGACTTCCAATCGTCGGGGCAAAGGCTGTTTAACGTGGTTGGGCGCAAGCTTGGCTACAATGCTCGTTCTTGCGCTAGTAGGGTACATATATGAGCCTATAGCGGAAGCGGCTGATGCAAAGGCGTATCCACCGCCAGGGCAAATGGTGGACGTGGGCGGATACAGACTACTCATCAATTGCACAGGCGAGGGTAGTCCTACCGTAGTGATCGAAGCCGGCTGGGGCGATTCGTCTGCGGGCTGGGCTTGGGTGCAGCCCGAAGTTGTCAAGACCACAAGGGTCTGCACTTACGACCGAGCCGGGATGGGGTGGAGTGAGTCCAGTCCTGAGCCGCGGATGGCTCGGGAATTTGCGAAAGAGCTGCATACCTTGTTGGAAAAGGCTAATGAATCCGGTCCGTATGTGCTGGTGGGGCATTCAATGGGCGGGTATACAATCCTGGTTTATGCTCATGACTATCCAGACGAAGTTTCTGGATTGGTGCTGGTTGACTCGCAAGCGCTGCCACCTGCCAATACCAATGCCAAGCCGACTCCGAAACCCGGTGGAACATCCCTGGTGTCTTGGTTTGCACGCATCGGTGTAATGCTCCTGCTGGCAGGTCCCCTCGGCGCGATCCAAGATCTGCCGCCGGAGGCGAAGCAAGCCTATACAGCTTACTCGGTGACCCCTCGTTCTGCCCAAACCCAGTTGGATGAATTCATAGGCATGTCCGAAGGAGGGGCGCAGGCAAGGGCTGTGACCACGTTGGGCGCACTGCCCCTAATCGTTCTATCGGCCCGCCTGGATGATACGGCTGATCACACCGCCTCGCAGACAGGCTTCCTCAAGGTATCGACGAACAGCCAGCAACTCTTTGCCGAACAAAGCGGTCACCGCATCATGATTGAACAGCCTGAGGCTGCGGTCGCAGCCATCGTAAAGATGGTAGAGTTGGTTCGACAGGCGGCACAAAAGTAGATGTAGGTACGACGATGAATCAGCATGAAAAGAGAGATTGAGTTGTGGGTAGGAATTTTGTCGAGATGGCAGTATATTTTATTTGTGTAAGCCTCGCATAACTGAGTACGCTGGGGCCACACTTGCGCCGCACTGCGTTCGGTGCAGTGCAGGTGTGGTGGTGGGAGTCTGCGCGTTTCCAGGCACTTCGTGTGGCTTGAAGATGGTTCCGTTAAAATAGTATTATCGCGCCCCGTCAGCCAGCCTCACCAGGGTGCTACGCGACGGGTAACATGAGCCGTTGGGCAGCGGAAATTGGATACAATCATTCATCTGAAGTGTATTTACTGAGCAAGAGGTGAATTATGCGTTATATTGATATGCAGACTTGGTCCCGACGCAATCATTTCAGCTTCTATAGTACCTTTGATCACCCACACTTCAGTATGTGTGTGAACGTAGATGTGACAGCCTTCCATCCATTTGTGAAACGCAATCGATATTCGTTTACGGTATGCATGGTGTATGTCATCGCTCGGGCTTCGAATGCAATTCCAGAATTCAGGCTTCGCATTCGAGGGGATCAAGTGGTCGAGCACGAGATCGTGAACCCTGGATTTACAATATTGAGTGGCGAAGATCTTTTCAGCTTTTGTTTCGTTGAGTATGCTGAGGTTTTTTCCGAGTTTGCAGTGAGGGCTGCAAAGAGTATTTCGGCTGTGAAAGCACATCCTACCCTGGAAGGCAATCCCGAGAAGGATGATGTATTGTATATGAGCCCCATACCTTGGGTATCCTTCACCAGCTTTACCCATCCAATGCCGTCACACCCAGGAGATTCTATCCCCCGCTTTGCGTGGGGAAAATCCTTCCAGGAGAGCGACACATGGAAGATGCCGCTCGGAGTACAAGGGCATCATGCTGTCATGGATGGCATTCACATGGGCAGATTTTATGAAACGTTGCAGGAGTACCTACATCACCCAGAGGTTGTACTGGGCGATGCATAAGAGCGCTGCCCAACACAGCGTCCCGGAACATCAAAGGTATGGCCACGTGGGCGCTTAGGGAGTTCTTAACACACCACAACAAGACTCGTCCTATCTATGCGCGCGTCGCAAAAGATAATCTTGGCTCACGTCGAGTCCTGGAAAAATGTGGCTTCACAATTATCGGTGAGTCTATAGGCTTTGCCAATGCACGTGGTCAAGAAATTGCAGAATTCCTTTTGGTTTTCTCGCTTTGAGTTTTTACCCCCTACCTGCACCCAACGCGTTTCGTCGGGCGCAGCAGGAATAACAAAAGATGAACAACGAAAATAATCGTATTGATCTGGCCGGTGTTGAATGCATCGTTTTTGATTTCGGGTTTACGCTATCTTCAGATTTATATTTCAAAATAGCGCCTCCCGAGTATCCAAATTTTCAAGAGCTAATACAACAGAAGATTTTCAGCAATAATGCTTTGGTCGACCGTTGGATGGCAGGCGTAGTAACAATTCATAATATTGCCGAAGAACTAGCGCCTGTTGTCCAGATGGAAGTCCCGAGGATCGTCAATTTCCTGGAGCTAGGCTGTCAAAATCTGACCTTCAACGAAGCAGTTTGGAATTTTGCAATGCAGCAACGGGTAGTAGGTAGAAAAACCGCGATCGTGACTGGCAATATGGATGTCTTTACAAACGTCGTTATGCCGTTTCATAAATTGCATGAGAAGTTCGATGTCATTATCAATAGTTTCGATTATCAAGTCATCGACAAGAATATTTTGTGGGCAAAAGCTTTTGAAATTCTCGGGCATGGAATAGGATTTCGCCAAAGTCTTTTGATCGAGGATGGCGCAAACAACGTCATGAAATTTAGGGCAAATGGCGGTTATGCTTATCAATATGAAAATGATAAGCAGTTTTTGAAGTGGCTAGTGGTTTGTTGGCTAAGTTTTGCAATAAATTCGAAACGTGCCAGTGCTTCCATAGGCGTGATCTGAACCTCTGTTCCAACGCAGTGAGAGTGCATGATTTTCAAGTCGTTGCATTATTTATCCAACAGACCACTAGGAGGGCGATATCATCTGCAATGAAGGAAGCATCTAAGCAGTCGTCCGAACGATCTCGATGGGAATATCGGGCTGTATTCGGGGTAAATAAATTAACTAGCTCTTCTCTAAATCCAGCCAATTCATAATTTTCCCCAGCCTATGTTTGTTGTCCCATCGGGTCTAACAAACATAGGCTGGATTTTACGTTCATCTTTCTCCTCTGCCTAATTCAAACTTCTTAATTTGTGAAAAAGTTCCTAAAATTGACTTTTCCTTTTGGATACGTACAATATCTAAAGGGCTTTCACACTGTTATTCACTGTTGAAGAGTTAGGAAATTAAGTCTTCGATCCTGCATCCAAAAAAATCCAATCCTCTCATTGTAGTACGCGTTTAAGTACTTGTATTCCCGAGTCGTCTGCTACGTTAAGTTCGGAGGTACGACTGTCTCAATGCAGTACGCGCGTTTCTCTGAAAAGGATAGAGACTCCTTGTACCTGTTCCACCTATACCTATACTGCCATTCCGTGGTCCAGGATTAATTTGAGTCATGGCGCGCCCGATCAAGCTGATGGACACTCCGGCGATTCATGCCCAACTACAGCGCGGCTGGCTAGCTATCGCGCCCGCGCCGCAGGAATTTAAGCTGGGTTGGGCTGAGGGATTGCCCGCGCGTGCTGTGATGTCTGGCGCTCCCGATCAAAAATTCTCTTTAAAAATCAAACTAGATGAACCGTATCTAAAAAAGAAAAGAGGGAATTCTAACGAAATCGAAGTTATGCTTCCGCTTCGTAGTCTGGACTTCTATGCTGCCCTGCGGTCGATCTATATCTTGTTCGGCACGCAGGGATTGAACGATTTCCGGGAAAGAAATGGCCTGATAAGAAGCTCTGATCAGGATACGGGCGACCAGAGTATCGCATATAACTTAATGTTAAGATCGCGAACGATCATCGAGGAGTATGCCGAAAATGCGGTAGCCTTTATCGAGCCCAGCGCACAAAAGGTGGCCCTGTACCGCCTGGCGATGGCTCGTGAAGAGATCAAAACTGAAGCCAGAAAATATTTCCCAAAGATGCGGGAGGCAAGTAATCTGGAGACTTTCCTCTCAGCCTCAGCCCTCACACATTTAGGCCTAACCCTTGATGAAAGCGTGCATGAGAGCTCAAGGCCGGTAAAGCAGGTGATCGCTAACCTGATCGAGATCAAAGAATTGAGTGCCCGGCATGCTTCTACCCGGGATCTTTTTCAGCGCGAGTTCCAGGCCAGGGTAAAGGAGCATCCGCTGATCAAAACAGATTTTAGCGGCCTTCCGAGTATCAGGAATCTGGCTGAGCGCTTCACCACAAACGACCCTGACATAATCCAGCTGTGGAAAAAATACGGTACGGCCGAGGCTCTGCTCATCAAAACAGTGTCGACAGCTGCACTTGAACATCCGATCCTGTGGCGGATCCACAAGAGCGCCGATCCACGGCAGATCTCTCTGTTAGGGAAGCAAATGTTAAATACGCTGAAGGACACTTGGGACGCGAACATGAATCTGACAGAGGAGATCCAGGAGGATGCCAAGCAGGTATGGAAGTACCACAGCGTGGTTATGGAAACCCTTCGCAACCTGGAGGTGCCAGAGAATTCGATTGCCTGGGTCGCCGCCCAGGAGTGTCTCTCTCAAGGTCAGGATCCTGGCCTGATTTCCACACTGTCGATGATCAGCGGTTTTGCCCTGCTGGGCGTGGCAGCCGCCCCGGCCGTTGGCCTGAGTATCGCGGCCTCTCCCCTGATCATCGCCATGGCCAGCGCGGACGCGGTGCTCAGCCTGTTGAGCGCAGGCAATACCTATCTTGAGTATCGGCAAGCTAGCGCAGCCTACAATGCCTGCCTGGACCCGGCTCTTGCGCTGGGCGCCGAGCCTAGCATGTTATCGACTGCCCTGTCGATCACATTCGATGTGCTGGGCGCCATTCCTGGAACACCAGGACGTTAAGAGCGATGAATCCCGAGCGCGCTGCGTTAATGGAAGGTGTCATGCGGGCAGCACGTGGCATGAGTGGTGCAGTCCATTCCGCCTATCGCGGAATCAAATACGCTGCCACTGCTTCGCCCCTGGACATTCTGGCCACGGCTGCACCCGACTTTGGAAGTGTCATCTGGCACAGCGAAGAGTATTACCATCTGTATCTTCTGAACCGCAGCAAGATCGATCAAATGGTAGCCCTGGTGAATGTCGACATCCTGATGCAGGTGGCCTCCCAAAAATTGAAGCAAGGGGTGATCCCTGAACGGGTGATGAACTTCCTCGAAGGACGTTTTAATCTACTCGTGAGGGGATTGGAGGAGGTGGAGAAGGCTGGGCTTGCCTCGGCGAATATAGCCCTCAACCGAGCAAGGATCAATGCCACCCGTCGGGCCAGTCGTCAGGGCGCATTTACGGTCGGCGATATCGCCGCAACATTGCAGACAGAATTCACGAAATACAGTCTTTCCTTCGGGCCGGCATTGGGAGATGCTGAAAAGGCACTTGCCATCTATTTGAATACGGTCGCCCCAGGCAACCACACTGCTTGGACAGAGATTTATGAGCATCTGAGTCAGTTAAGAAAAGCCGCAGGAAAAATTCAACGGATTAAATCCAGGGGCGGACTGGCCAGCATCAGCAAAGAAGAGTTCGAGAGCGTATCATTCTTCAGAGGCGAAGCGAACAGGCTGAAAGGTTTCCTGCTGGAAACCTGGTTCTGGCAGTCGAACGCCTGGTCGCGAATGGAAGAAGTCATCCTTCGTGATGCAAGAAAAATGGTTCACAGGCAGAGATTCAATATCCCCCCTGGATATGAGCCGATGGTGATCAAGCAACCCCTGTTCCTTGGAGGCCAGGAAATATACGATGGGGTCGTCCTGCTAGCCCGCCCACTGCCAGGCCGCCCCAATCATTTCGAGTGTTTCATCCACACAGAATTCCAGATGAAGGCGGAGGCGGATCTGAGTGTTGTGGACCAGATCAACCGGGATCTCAAACGGAAGTCAAAAGCGTTGCCACAGATGATACTGCTAAGCCGCTCCCAGCAGGTATTCGACATTCGTCCCATGCCCGGTCCCTTCGACCCCCTAAGGATCATCGTGGCACCACAGATCCCCGAAGTTAAAGCTCTTCCCCTGGGAGCGCCGCTCCACAAGAATGATTTGAGAAAGCTGCCCCCGGAAGCCGATGTCCTAATCCTGCCTACCTTGCTCGACGCAGAACAGCTGGATGAGATTGCCTTCTTAATGTTACGTGCCATCGTGGAGAATGCACTACATAAACCTTAATTCCTTGAAGGAGAAACAATTATGGACCTAACACTACAACGACGTTTCGTATTACTACGACGTTTTGACTTTTACTACGACATTTC
>CAZBAX010000085.1:0-17153 GCA_964489725.1 uncultured Anaerolinea sp.
CCCGCCGGCGATGTGATTTGGTACCACATCGTAGTGATCGAATTCCATCGTGAAGTAGCCGCGTCCGCCGGTGATGGAACGCAGCTGGGTGGTGTAGCGTGTCATCTCCGCCATCGGGACGTGGGCGATGATGACGGTGCTGCCGTGCTCCGACTCGGTTCCCTGCACGCGGCCGCGGCGGGTGTTGAGGTCGCTCATTACATCGCCCATATGACTGTCGGGGATGGTCACGCGCACGTTCATGATCGGCTCGAACAACACCGGACCTGCCTCTTGCACGGCCAGCTTGAAAGCTTCGCGGCCGGCAATTTCGAACGCCACAGGCTTGGAGTCCACTTCGTGTTCCTTACCGTCGTAGACGATCACTTTCACATTGCTCATCGGGTACCCCGCGAACGCGCCGCGTTCCATGGTGGCCTTAATTCCTTTTTCGATGGGCGGCAAATACGAGCGCGAGAGGTTCATGCCGACAAGTTCATCCTCAAAGGCGAAGTCTTCACTCGGCAGCGGTTCAATGCGCAAGTGAACTTCACCGAACTGTCCAGCGCCGCCGGATTGTTTCTTGTGGCGGTATTGGCCGCTTGCCTTGCGAGTGATCCCTTCGCGATAGGGAATCTTCGGTTCATGCGTGCTCAGCCCCACCTGGAACTTGGTCTGGGCGCGATGCAGCGCCACGTCGATGTGCTGGTCGCCCATGCCCTGCAAAACGGTTTCATGCGTGATGGGATCGTTCTGCCAGGAAAGGGTCATATCCTCTTCGCAGAGGCGTGTAAGAGTCGGGGAGATCTTTGCGGCGTCAGCTTGGGTCTTCGGGACGATCGCCACACGGTACAAGGCAGCCGGGAAGTTCGGCTTTTCAAGAGTGAGCGGATGCCCCTTGTCACAGAACGTGTCGCCTGTGGAGGTAACAGTCAATTTGGAGACCGCTGCAATATCGCCGGCGTGCACAACCTTTGTGACGATCTGTTCCTTGCCGCGCTGGAAGTGTAAGCCAGACATACGCTCTTCAGCGCCTTTGTTCTGGTTCCACACGCGCGCATCTGCCTGGATGGTGCCGGAGAACACACGGAAGTATGTCATCTTGCCAACGAACGGATCGGCGGTCGTCTTCCATACGTAGGCAGCCAGCGGAGCAGTATCGGCGGGTTTCAATTCTTCCTCACCGTCCTTGCCCTGTGCAACGCGCTTAGGAGCCTTCGAGGGAGGCGGGATGAGGTCGACGATATCGTTCAACAGGGCGATCGTGCCGATCTCGCGCGCCCCCGCCGCGCAGAAGACCGGGACAAATTCTCCAGCGTAGACAACGTCTTCGAGGCCGCGCACCATCTCGTCGTCTGAGAGGGACCCGTTCTCGAGATATTTTTCCATCAGTTCGTCTTCGCCTTCGGCGGCATCTTCCACCATCGCGAAGTGAGCGGCATCGGCTGCTTCTTTTAAATCAGCAGGGATTTCGGCGGTGGTCTTGCCATCGCCCATATAGGCTTTCATACCGATGACATCCACAACGCCTTTGAATTCCTGCTTCTCACCGATCGGGATGTGCACCTGCACTACGCGCTTGCCGTGCGCTTCCACGAACTCCTTAATCGCCGCATAGGTCCTGGCAAAATCCGCGTTGTCGCGATCCATCTTGTTGATTACAAAGAAGCGCGGCAGGTTGAACTGGTCGGCATAGCGCCAGGCCAATTCGGTACCCACTTCGATGCCCGCCACCGCATCTACTAAAATAATCGCGCCATCAGCTACACTCAAGGCAGAGATCATCTCGCCTACAAAATCGGTGTAGCCCGGCGCGTCGATTATATTGATCTTATGGTCGCGGTGCTCGATTGGAATTACACTTGAATAAATCGAGATCTTTCGACGGTGTTCCTCTTCATCGTAATCGGACGCCGTCATCCCGTCCTCCACCTTGCCAAGGCGGGTAGTCGCCCCCGTTGCGTGCAGAAATGCCTCCGCCAACATCGTCTTACCAGCGCCTCCATGCGAGACCAGGGCGACGTTGCGAAGAAACTCGGTGGTATACTCTTTCATGAAAAAGCCCTTCCTATGCAGATGGGATATATACGTAGTCGCATGATTGTAAAAGAACTCAATTGAATTGTCAAAGCACGAAGCGTCACCTTCGTGTGATGACTTTACGCAGTGCCGCAGGATCACCTTATTGGTCAATTTTACCGGCAGGCGTAGTGTGGAAGAGAAAAAAGTGCAAAACGTGGTCCGACGGCTGCTGTTTCATTACTGGTATTTTGGGCAACCGCCCTGGGATACAGGTATCAGTCCTCCCGAACTTCTCGAATTCATCCAAACCCACAAACCCGGGCGCGCCATTGATATCGGCTGCGGTACCGGGACGAACGTGATCACCCTGGCTCGTGCCGGATGGCGCGTGACAGGTGTCGACTTTGCACCGCGGCCGATTTCTTTGGCAAAGCGAAAACTGAACGCTGGAAACGTGCAGGCCGAGTTACGGGTTGCCGACGCCACGAAACTGGAGGGGATTTCCGCTCCATTCGACCTGGCATTCGACCTGGGATGTTTTCATTCCATTCCCCCAAACATGCAGCCGAAGTATCTGGATCAACTGGAGCGGATCCTGGCCCCCGACGGATTCTTCCTCCTGTACGGATTCCTAAAAGCAGACTCGGCTCAAACCGGGACCGGGCTTGCAGAGGCGGACATCGATCGTATCGTCGCCCGATTGACTCCCGTTTCGCGCCACGACGGGACCGACACCGCCCGCGCCCGTTCCTCTGCCTGGTTCCTGTTTCAGAAACGCGCACACGTATGAAACCACAAATTCGCATCTTCAAGGATATGGAAGCGCTCAGCCGCAGCGCCACAGACCTATTCATGGAACAGGCGCAGCAGTCTGTTCATGAACGCGGACAATTCCTGGTTGCGCTCAACGGTGGCAGCACACCGGCACGTCTGTTTCGATTGCTGGCTACAGATTATCGTGATCGGGTGGATTGGACCAAGACACACATCTTCTGGGGCGATGAGCGGCTGGTCGCAGCAGACGATCCCGAAAGCAGCTATGGTCAGGCCTGGAATTTATTCCTGAGTCATGTTCCAATCCCCGAAGCCAATATGCATCGGATCTACGGCGATCTGGAACCCACCGAAGCCGCGCGAGAGTATGAGCGTGTATTGAAAAAATCCGCCTCGCCAGCGTTGGACATTCCTCGCTTTGATCTCGTTTATCTCGGCATGGGCGAAGATGGACATACGGCATCATTGTTTCCAGGCTCGGCGCTGGATGTCAATGACCTTGTGCTTCCGGTAACTGCGCACTATCAGAATCGTCCCGCGCAGCGTGTGACGTTAACGCCAATGATTTTCAATCAGGCTCGCATCGTTGCTTTTATGGCAACCGGTGAAAAGAAAGCACGCACGTTGGCAGAAGTGTTGAGCGACCGTTACCAACCGGAGCTTTATCCCGCGCAGCGCATCGATCCAAAAGATGGAAAGGTGATCTGGCTGATCGATGAGGATGCAGCCAGTGCATTGCCGCTGGAGCTGGTAAGAAGGTTTTGTGAAGGATAAAACAAAGAAACCTGACAGGTTTCCTCAGTAGAGTTGCTCGCCTACGAAGAAACGGATGTCACAAATTCGCTCGACCTGTGACATCATAAAACCTGTCAGGTTTTAAAACTTGTGGAGGCATTCATGGAATTAGCAATAGTTGGTCTGGGCAAGATGGGAATGAACATGGCCACGCGTCTCGTTCGCGGCGGGCATCGCGTGGTCGGTTACGCACGCACAGCCGCGACGGTGCAGGAGGCGGTGGACCTCGGCGCCGAGGGAGCACACTCGCTGCAAGAGGTCGTGAGCAAACTCAGCGCGCCACGTGTCGTGTGGGTGATGGTCCCGGCTGGGAAGGCGACCGACGACACGATCGAGCAATTATCGAGCCTGCTCAGCAAAGGTGACATCATCATCGATGGCGGCAACTCGAACTACAAAGATGATGCAAGTCATGCAGCGCTGCTGGAGCCCAAAGGGATCGACTTCGTCGACTGTGGCACCAGCGGCGGGATCTGGGGCTTGACGGAGGGCTACAGCCTGATGATCGGTGGCAAGGCCGAGGTCGTCAAAAAACTGCAGCCCATTTTCGAGACTCTTGCGCCCGCGCCCGATAAAGGCTGGGGGCATGTCGGTCCACATGGCGCGGGACATTACGTCAAGATGATCCACAACGGAATTGAGTATGGAATGATGCAGGCTTTCGCGGAAGGCTTCAGTATTTTGAAATCGAAAGAGGAATTTGGTCTCGACCTCGCCCAGGTCTCGAAGATCTGGCAGCACGGCAGTGTGGTCCGCTCGTGGCTGCTGGACCTGGCCGTGCGGGCCCTGGAAGAAGACTCGAAACTTTCCAATATCCGACCCTGGGTGGCCGATTCAGGTGAAGGCAGATGGACGGTGTTCGAATCGATTGACCTGGACGTTCCTGCACCGGTCATTACCCTGGCACTGCAAATGCGCTTTGCCAGCCGTGACGAGGAGAATTACACGGCGCGCATGCTCTCGGCATTACGCAACCAATTCGGGGGACATGCGATCAAAAAGGCTGAATAGCTTGGAGTTGGCGATCCTGCTGGTTCGGATCGACGGGAGCGAGTTCCCTGACTCCAAAGGAAGATTGAACTATGGATAATGGTTTACCGACTTCAATTGTGATCTTCGGTGCTTCGGGCGATCTGACCCAACGCAAACTGGTGCCGTCGCTCTTTAATCTCTGCCGTAAGGGACGCATGCCGAAGGAGTTTCACATTCTGGGATACGGCAATACGGCCTTCACAGATGAGCAGTTCCGCGAGCACCTTGAAGAGGGTGCAAAGGAACACGCCTCCTTCGAGTTCAAACCGGATGAATGGGCGAATTTTGCACCAACCCTTGCCTACCAGCAGGGACGATATACGGACCTTGCAGATTTCAAGAACCTGAGCAAAGTCCTTTCCAAATGGGAGAAGGGCGCCGGGAATCGCATCTATTACATGGCCACACCGCCGGGAGTCTTCCCAAACATCATCGACCTGCTCGGGCTGACCGGGCAGCTGGATGAGACCAACGGCTGGCGTCGCGTGGTCATCGAGAAGCCGTTCGGCACCGATTACGATTCTGCACACAGCTTGAATGAGCAGATCCACAAGACCTTGAACGAGCGCCAGATCTACCGCATCGATCACTATCTTGGCAAAGAGACGGTACAAAACATCCTGGTGACGCGGTTTGCCAACACGATCTTCGAACCGCTCTGGAATCGAAACTACATCGACCACGTCGAAGTGACGGTAGCCGAAGCAGTGGGCGTGGAGCATCGCGGACGATTCTATGACGGCATCGGCGTACTGCGCGACATGTTCCAGAACCATCTTCTGCAACTGGTCACATTGGTGGCGATGGAACCGCCCGCCTCCTTTGACGCCACCGCGCTGCGTAATGAGAAGGTCAAAGTGCTGACATCCATCCGTCCGATGAAAGAAGCAGACGTCCTCCAGAATACCGTGCAGGCGCAATACAAAGGTTATCGCCAGGAGGAAGGTGTAAAAGCAGAATCCACGACGCCCACGTATGCCGCGCTGAAACTCCAGATCGACAACTGGAGGTGGCAGGGAGTCCCGTTCTATTTGCGGTCCGGGAAAAGCTTGAAAGAAAAGATCTCCCAGGTGACGATCGAGTTCAAAGAGCCGCCTCACATGCTGCTCCCATCCACGAAGGACCATATTACCCCGAACATGCTCGTGCTGTATCTGCAGCCAGATGAAGGTGTCCATTGGCGATTCGAGGCGAAGGTTCCCGATACCAACTCCCAGCTGCGGTCCGTGGATATGGAATTCCACTACGCGGACTCGTTCGGCAAGACGGCCATCCCGGAAGCCTACGAGCGCCTGCTGCTGGATACGATCACGGGTGATGCATCCCTGTTTACTCGCGCCGATGAAGTGGAAACAGCCTGGGGGATCATCGATCCGATCATTCAGGCCTGGGAGGCGGGCAATAAACCAATCGCATTTTATGAACCAGGCTCGTGGGGCCCGAAAGAAGCGGATGAGCTGCTGGCCGGCGATGGCCGCTCCTGGTCGATGTGGGATGGACGCGAGCAATAAAACGATCAGCCCGACCTGAACAGGTCGGGCTGATGATTCGTGAAGGAGTACTGTCTACTCTGGCAGGAATACGCAATTCCCTGAACCCAGGATGACCGAGTGATTGCTGTTGGCTACCAACGCGCAGAGCTTCGTCGCGCCGGCCGGCCGGTTGGCGATCCCATATTGGGTAAAGGGTGGAGTTCCGTATGTATTCCAGGTCAACTTCCAGGGCCCGGAACCGGGCGCACCGGCCTGTTCAGGCCGGACTGTGTCGAAGAAAATGTGCACGTGCTGCGAAGACTCCAGATGATTGGGCTCGTAGTCCACAACATATAGATTTCCATCGACACGGATTTCAGTGATCACCACGAATGGACCTTCGGGTGTGGGTGACAGAGTCGGGGCCGGAGTATCGGTGGGAAGCTCGGTCGGCGCGACGGTTTCTGTTGCAGCATCCACCAGCGCGGCCGCTTCGGTCGCTGCAGTAGTACTCGTGGCGAGGGCGAGCGTCGGTGTTGGGGGGTTCGAGGCGCCATTTAATGAGTTCAGCACAAATCTTCCTACCACAACCGCGACGACCAGGCACGCCAGCACAAGGAAGCCGCCACCCGCCAGCCAGAGCGGACGCGTAGATGCTGGTTTTGAAGCGGGATAGCTTGCAGAAGATGAAGTGTGCGCGGGCGACGGATATGGCTGGGAACCGGTGGTTTGAACCGGAGTAGGAAGCGGCTGAGACCCCGTGACGCGGGTGGGAGGCGGCACAGACTGGGAACCGCCGGTCGACGCGGGAGCAGGCATCGGGTCCAGTGTGCCGGCGATGGTCTGCATCTGACCGACGTTCGCCATACGCGGAAACGTCTTACTTGATGACGGGCTGAGCGCCCGGCGCAGGTCGGCACTGAGTTCCGTCGCCGATTGGTAGCGTTGGGTGCGGTCCTTGGCCAAACAACGGTCAAGGACGTCTGCCAGTTCGGCAGGGATCTCCTGGCGGAAGTTGCGTACATTGGGGACCGGGTCGTTGAGGTGCATCATCATCAAGGTCATCGCCGAATCCGCAACATACGGCGGACGACCGCTCAGCATTTCATAGAGAGTGACACCCAGCGAATAAATGTCAGAACGATGATCGGCCACTTCGCCGCGAATGATCTCCGGCGACATATAGCGCGCCGTTCCAACGACCGCGCCGGTGGTCGTATGGCTGTCGCCGCCCAGGATCTTTACGATGCCAAAATCCATCAGGATTGCCTGCCCCTGCACATCGAGCATGATGTTGGCAGGTTTGATATCGCGATGCACAAGCCCGCGTTGATGGGCATATCCCACCGCATCGCTGATGTTGGCTGTAAATTTGACAGCTTCCTCGATGGGAAGTTGCCGTCCCGCGTCGGCGAGGCGTTTCATACGGTCCTGAAGCGTCTCGCCGGGAATAAACTCCAACACCATGTAGTACACGCCGCCGTCACTATTGAAGTCATACACCTGCACAATATTAGGATGACGCAGGCTGGCGACGGCCGACGCTTCGCTTTCGAAGCGCAGGACGAAAGAAGGATCAGAGGAAAGATGTGGATGGATTAGCTTAATGGCGACAACCCGTTTCAGGTTTGGGTCATTTGCCTTGTATACTGCCGACATACCGCCCTGCCCCAGCATCGCCTCGATCCGATAGCGACCACTCAAAGTCCGCCCGATCCAGGTTGGTTGTTGATCCATGATTCTCTCCTCTGGCACAAAAAACAAACCTTGCGAAGATAGTCCACAAAGCGGACCCTCCAAAAACCTTCGCAAGGGGTTCCTATAAAAGGGTTGCGTTAAAGTCTACCAGTAAACCGAAAAGTAGATTTTTTCTGAGACAAGCGGTATTATACCCAAATTACAATCCTTTATTACAACCCACCATCAAAATGGACTTTCTACAAAAATTCGAATCACATCTCCCGAAACATCTGCACAAAAAACTGAATAGCCTGAACACGCCGTTCGCGATCCAGGCCTATTTGGACACGATCACCTACAAAGGCGAGGAACGCGATCGATCTCCGCTTAATGTAATGCTGGATCACCAGGGACACTGTCTCGACGGCGGATTTCTGGCAGCGCTGTGTCTCTGGCGCCTCGGATTCAAGCCGCTTCTGCTCGACATTGTGCCTGATCCCGGTGTGGACGACGACCATGTGCTGGCGCTGTATCAGATCGAGGGACGCTGGGGCGCGCTGGCGAAGACCAACTATGTCTTTCTGGGCTTTCGTGAGCCTGTGTATAAGAGTTACCGCGAGCTGGTGATGACCTATTTCGAGCATTACGTGAGTATCCACCAGCGCAAAGTATTGACCGGGTACCTGCGTCCGTTTGATGCATCGAAGTATACACATCTCGGCTGGGGATGGGATGAAGCCGGCGCGAACATCCTGTATCACAAGCACTTCTATGGTCGCAAACCGATCCCCTTGATCACGAAGAGCATGGCAAAACGACTCAGTCCGGTTGCCGATAAGGTATATGAAGCCGAGACGTTGCACACGAATTTAGCTGAGTCGTTTGGGAATCGGAAGTATTGACATCTGCTGGTCAGGCTTTACTGAGCGCTACGAGATTGACGTGCGTGTGATACCGCCGCATGTCCTGCAATAAATCTGACAGACTGTGTCAGGTTTATTGTATTTTCCTGTATAATCCCCGATACAATATTGCCTTTCAAAATTTTAGAAATCCCTACATTAGAGGGGATCATATGTCGCATATCTTTATTTCCTATTCCCGCGCAGACATCCAGTACGCTGAAAAGATCGTTCTAGCTCTGTCAGAAAACGAAATCGATACCTGGATCGATTGGAAAAGCATCCCAAAGGGCGAAGTCTGGGAGCAGGAGATTTATCACGGCATTGAAGAAGCCGATGCATTTCTGTTCCTCGTTAGCATAGACTCCGTTTCGTCGAAAATGTGTAATAAGGAAATTGCCCATGCGGCTAAAAACAACAAACGCATATTTCCGGTCTTTATAGCAGATGTCGAAAACCACGAGGTAAATCAGGTTTTAGAGAATTTTTATTCAGAGGAACAAAAACGGCTAATCAGTGGAATCAACTTCATATTCTGCCGGAAAAGTAAAAATGAATTTGAGAACGCTATCGCACAGATTCGAGGAGCCATTCATTCGAATCACAAATGGTTGAAATATCATACAAAACTGCAGGTCGAGGCGCTCGAATGGGAAAGGCGAGAGGATCCACGAGATACCAGTGGACTGCTGCGAGGCAGAGAATTAAGTGAAGCGGCGGAGTCCCTGGCTGGCATACAGAATCCGGAACCTACGGAGCTACAAAGGCAGTTTGTATTGGCAGGGCAAAAGGAGGAAACTCGCAGAAGGAGTACGACCTTAACTTATTCCACAGTTGCGATCGTTGCTTTGATCGCCCTCTCTGTTTTTTCGTTCATCCAAAGCCGGATCGCTAGTGCCAACGAAAACTCAAGGGCAACGGCTCAAGCGGATGCAGAAAACCAAGGCATCACTGCAATCGCCAACGGGAACGCAAGGGCAACTGCGCAAACGGATGCAGAAAATCAAAAAGCCACCGCTATTGCTAATGAGCAGGAAGCCCTTCGGCAGGCAAACATCGCCCTGGCGCGCTCGCTCATTCTTCAGGCACAAACTCTCGGGGATGCCGACGTTCGCGCGAGAACGATCCGCAGTCTTCTTGGCATCCTTTCCATGAAACTATCTCCAACTAACGAGGCATCCGCAGAACTGCAAAACACCAGCTTTACTAAAGCGCTCCAACAAATTAAATATCCCACCAGTATTGATGCTCTCGCTATCAGCCCGGATGGTAAATACATTGCCCGGGGAGGACAACTGGTTGGGACGGCTGGGCTGATGGAGATCGCTACACAGACAGAAATCCTGGACATGAATATCCCAGGCAGTGGATATTTTTCGTCTGTAGTCTTTAGTCCAGACGGTAAGTATGTCGCATTTGCAGGTCATACACTCTCTGGCATTTACATTTTTGAGGTTGCATCAAGAAGCAAACTGAGAACTATTCCATTTCTAGGCGAGGTTGAATCGATCGTATTTTCGTCGAGTGGCAGGTATGTGGCTGCGGCAGGTAATGCCAAACAGGGCTACGAAGGACTCTGTATTTGGGAAACTATGACTGGCAATGAGGTCTCCTGTATGGCGCATGCGATATCACGTGATAGATTTTCTTATTCACTTACGCGTGTGAATTCCATAGCACTCAGCCCTGATGAAGAATATATAGCCTCCGCAAGTATCGACGACAAAACTGCCAGAGTATGGGAGGTGAAGACCGGCCAGGAGGTTTCGCGTATTGAGTACAATCAGTCGGCGGAATCCGTGGTCTTCACGCCCGATGGAAGATATGTGGTATCCGGGGGATGTGACAGTGTACCAATGATCTCCGACCCGCCTATTCCCGCCGACCCCGCCACTCACTGCGCTGCAGGCACTATTCGAGTCTGGGAGGCTCTAACGGGCAGTGATCTTGTGCGAATATCGCATGATGGTAACGTCAGCCCGCTTACCCTTAGCTCGAACGGCAGGTATATCGCGTCGGGAAGTTATAACGGAAGTGCCGCCATATGGGATGCAAGCACCGGCAAGGAGATTTCACGGCTGACCGGCGCCATAGGAGTCTCATCCCTCGCGTTCAGTCCTGACGGCAATTATCTCGTTACAAGCGGAGGCGGTAGTGGAACTCAAGTTTGGGCATCGTCTACTGGGACTCGGATCTCTGAGTTCATAAGTGAGTCACTGGCGGACGTAATAGCAATCGGTCCTGATAACAAGACGGTTGTAGCCGGCGACTATGATGGCAACTTGTCAATCTTTAAAGTGGATAATCCAAGAGAGTTGAACCGAATTACCGTGGACGGCACAATCAGCGACACAGCCTTTAGTCGCGATTCAAATTATGTCGCATTCAGCACCTGGGAAGATCGCTCAATTCATGTTTGGGATATCGTCAATGGACACGAGCTTGTAACGCAGCAGCAACATACAGACTCGGTCTTCGATGTCACTTTCAGCCCAGATGGACGCTACGTTGCATCTTCCAGCAATGATCGCACGACACGGATCTGGGATGCAAAGACAGGCGGTGAGGTCCTAAATATTGCAGGCGGTTATGCTGGCGCACCGTTAGAATTCAGCGCTAATGGAGACACAATCATCTCCGGACATCGCAGTTGGGATGTTCAAACGGGAATTGAGAAACCTGAGCATACTCCTTTCGGGTTTGGACGCGTGATCGCTTACAGTCCGGATGGCAGATTCGTGATCTCCGCTCACTGTTCGGGCTTCTCGGAGGATAACGGTTGTGCGAAGGCCTACGCTTCACTTCATAATTATGCTACAGGCAATGAAATATCGCGCATGACTTACACTGGACCTGTTTGGTCGGCGGCTATCAGCCCAGATAACGAGCTGGTTGTCACGGGAGGCTGCGAGCTGACCACCTCGGGTCGAGGATGCCTATCTGGCTCGGCACGAGTCTGGATGACGTCCACCGGTACTGAAATCTCAAGAGTCTCATATACCAGCGACGTGTTTTCTGTGGCCTTCAGCCCGGATGGCAAGTATGTGATGTCCGTTGGGAGCAATGGAACTGCACTGACCGGTAATGCAGTGGATGTCTGGGAGGCGAGAACCGGCAAAGTCGTAAGCCACATCACCGGATCTTATGGCTTTTATGCCACCCAATTTAGTCCTGACGGTCAATATCTGCTTATAATTGAGTGCGATAAAACCAGTGAGAGCAGCAACAACTGCGTGCAGCAAAGCGTCCACATTACAAGGTGGCAGCTTACAGATGTGATTACAAACGCGTGCAGCAGGCTCTCGCGTAATTTGACACGCCTCGAATGGCAGCAATATATCGGCGATGTGCTGCCATACCAGGCGATCTGTGAAAATCTACCGATCGAAGGAGCGCTGCCTACGGCAATTCCAACGGCTAGCCCATAGACACAACGCAGTCACTATTTACACCAAAAGAGTGCAGCACTTCCTAAATCTTCACAACTTTCTCCCCCGACTCGATCACTTCCGCCCGCAACTTCCCTCCGGAAAGCTCGCGCAACTCATCCTGAAACCCTTCGAATGCCTCGACCGGGAATTGCAGGGTCATCGTGATATCGGCTGCATAATCCTCCCCCAACACTTCACCATGATTTCTTGTCACCATCAAGCGCACGCGTTCCAGCAAGTGATACGGAATTACCGCCATGGCCACATGCACACGGACGCGTCGCCCGCGTTCCACGGCGTTGACCACAAGCTGCGTTGACTCAGTGTACGCCTTCACCAGTCCGCCGGTTCCCAGCAGCGTGCCGCCAAAATATCTGCTGATGACGACTGCTACATCGCCCAATCCACTACCGCGCAGGACGGTCAGCGCCGGCCTGCCGGCCGTCCCGGAGGGTTCGCCGTCGTCGGAGAAATATTCTGTCACTGTATTGCCACCTCCAATAATATAGGCAGAGACGTTGTGACTCGCATCCGCAAACTCCTTCCTGATGCGCGCCAGGAACGCCCGCGCTTCGTCGATCGTGGCAACAGGCGCGAGCGTCGCAATGAAGCGGGAATTGACGACAGTCTGTTCCTGTCGAATTTCATTGAGCGGGACAAAATACGTTTTAGACATGGGCCGATTCTAATTGCGAAGACCGCCTTGCGCTGAACTGAACATGCTGAATTTTGATACAACGATTTCCGCCGTATACATGTCGTTGCTTCGTCGCTTCGCTCCTCGCAACGACATGCATCAATGTGCACAGCGGAAACCGAGGCTTTCGCTGGATTTCGATGGATCCAACCCATTGCGGTTCGATGTGCGAAAAACATCCTGATTGGCAGCCACCCAGGATGCGCCGCGCAATGCGCGCATGGAAATGTCCGCTCCAGGTTCGGCAGGCCCCTGTGGATTATTGGATGGGGAATTCACATAGTAGGTTGGGTCGTACCAATCCGCGACCCATTCCCAAAGATTCCCCGCCATATCATAAATGCCGTAGGGACTCGCACCCCCAGGGAAACTACCGACCGGCGCAGAATCGCGAAAGCCGTCATTTAAAGTGACATCGGACGTGGTCTCGGGGTTATTCCCGTCGGCAAAGTTCAATCGCTTACGTTCGGCTACATCCCAATCGTCACCCCATGGAAAGATGCGGTCATCGCCGCCGCTTGCGGCTTTCTCCCATTGTGCCTCCGTCGGGAGATGCGCGCCCGCCCACAGGCAATACGCATCTGCCATCGACCAATCGACATAGATGACAGGGTAGTCTGCATATTTTGGGTCGCCATAATAGCTGGGTCGTGTATATGAACTGGTCTGCAAGGGAGGTTCGCAGCTCCCCGCCTCGACGCACAGGCCGTACATTCGATTGGTGATCTCCGTTGTATCCATCCAAAAAGAATCGAGATACACATCATGTATGGGAGCTTCGTCTGCTTCGCCATTATTGCTTCCCATGCTAAATTGTCCGGCCGGGATGTGCGCCATGATCATACCATCTGCCTCGCGAGCAGTTGTTTCGATGGAAGGTGGCGTCGGCTCCACGACTTTTGTGGCCGTACTCGCAACGGGAGTGTTGGCCGCCGCAGCAGTCGCTATGGCAAGCGTGGGAGCGGGATTGGTCGAAATCGCTGACTGACAACCTGAGAGAGCGATGACCAGTAGTACAAGTATCCGTCCATAAAAGGTCTTTCGATACATATGTTGACCTCATACTCCTGCTACGCGCGCCGAGTCTCTAAGAGTTTGGATGCACAATGGAATTTTACTTGAAGGGAACTGCGCAGCTATTGTCATTTTCTGTGAGAATCAAGCCCCGTCATCACAGCGAGTGAAAGTGAGGTGAATGGTATCTTAGCGGCACAAGTATAATCACACTATGAGTTCTTCATCGAATTCCATCTCTCTCGGACAGGCCGCTCTTGCGAGTGCAAAATGGGACGAGGCAAAACGGCAGTTTGAACTAGCACTCTTGGAGTGGGATTCACCAGAAGCGCGTGATGGGCTGGGGCTTGCACTGTGGTGGCTGAATGACATCGCCGGCTCACACGAACAACGAACTCAGGCCTATCTTGGATACAAGTCAAATAGAAACCTGCCGAAAGCAGCGCGGCTGGCGGCATGGCTGGCGCGTGAACAAGTCTTTTTCCGTGCGAACGTCAGCGCGATGAATGGCTGGTTCGGGCGGGCGTTCCGTCTGCGCGATGAGATCGAGGAATGCGCCGAGACGGGTTGGGTGAATATCTACCATGCGTCCATGACGGGTTCGGATGAAGGAAACGAGAACGCAGCCAGGGAAGCGATAGCGATCGCGCGCAAGTATCAGGATTCTGATCTGGAAGCCTTTTCACTGGCCATCCTGGGTTCAGCGCTGGTGTCCCAAACAAATATCAAGGAAGGCATGGATGCCATTGATGAGGCAATGACTGCTGTAGTCAGCGGCGAAGTGAAAGATTATTTCGTCGCCAGCGAAACCTTTTGCGTCACCCTTTCTGCCTGTGAACTGGCAGGTGACTTCGTCCGCACGAATCATTGGTGCGAGTCGGCGTTGGAGTATGCGCGCCGTTATCAATGTTCGTTCTTGTCGGCGTATTGTCGCACCACGTATGGAAGCCTTCTGGCAGAGACCGGCAAATGGCAGGATGCTGAAACCGCGCTCACTGAAGCGATCCATACGTTCGATGAAGGGCATCGCGGGTTGCGCGTGAATGCGGTCCTCAAACTGGCAGATCTGCGAGTCAGCCAGGGACGATTGGAAGAAGCGGAAGTATTGCTGAGTGGCTATGAGGATTATGGAAGCTCGGTCCTGCCGCGGGCGCGGCTGCACTTCGCGCGGGGCGAGGCAGATTTAGCCAGAGCGGTCCTCGAACAGGCGCTGCAATCGGATTCGGCGCCGTCGCTGCAACGCGCGCCGCTGCTGCGTTTGCTGGTGGATGTTTTGCTGGTGTCAGATCAACGTGACGAAGCGAATCGCATCGCAGCTGAGTTGATGACTCTTGCCAGGAGTACCGGGAGTAATCTATTCCTTGCGCAGGCGCAGTTGGCGCTGGGAGAGATCTGTCGTCAATCCAATGTAACTGACGCAGTCGGGCATTTCCGCACGGCGCTCGATCATTTAGACGTCCATGAAGGGTCGCTGCTGGCTTGCCGCGTCAAATTGGAGTTGGCACGCACACTCAAGGATACCGACAAGGCGGGCGCGATCACTTGGGCAAAGGCGGCCCTGGCTGGCTTCGAGCGGATCGGCGCGGCCCACGATGCGGATGCCACGAATCAGCTTTTGCGCGGGATGGGCGCGGCAGTGAAGGTCAACCTGCGGGCGGGGGATCAGCTTCTCACGTCGCGCGAAGCGGAAGTGCTGGAGCTGTTGTCGCACGGCTTGAGCAATCGTGAAATCGCGTCCCGTCTCGTCGTTAGCGCCAAGACAGTCGAGCACCATGTAAGTCAGGTGTTGGGAAAGCTGGGGCTGCGGAATCGGTCCGAAGCCGCGGCGTATTTCCTGAATAGAAAATAGGGGTGGCAAATAGGGGGCATTACCGATGCGCCTGCGGGGCGGCTGCCGTATCATGACGGCATCAAACCAAAGGAGATCAAAATGGAAGCACTCAAACCTAAAGTTTTGCAGACCGGTGAGGGACGCGCCCTATGGCACTTCGGCGCGCTGATGAACTTCAAGGCGCTCACCGAAGAGACGGGCGGACAGTATTGGGCGGTGGAGGGGCTGGCAGATAAGAACATGGCCGTGCCGCTTCATTCGCACACCCGCGAAGATGAAGTCTGGTTCGTGACCGAAGGCGAGATCGCGTTCGTGCTCGGTGAGGAAACCATCGTGGGCGGCGCAGGGACATTTGTGTACATCCCGCGCCACACGCCGCACACGTTCTATGTCAAGTCGGCGACCGCGCGCTGGTTCGGGTTTGGACTGAGCGGAACTCTCGATCAGTGGTTTTTCGAGACGGGCGAACCTGCCAAAGCGATGACCCTGCCCCCGCCTCCTCCCGGACCTCCGAGTGAAGCCGCCATCGAGGCAATCAATGCCAGCCTGAAAGCCTATGGCACAGATACGCTGGGTCCGCCGCCGAATTTGGCGATGTAGTTGATAGCCAGACTTCGGGACGCCTGGAGGCGTCCCGAAGTCTTTTTTTATGGCGGTATAATCCTTAGTAAGGGACATGTCCATGACAGCGTGCAGAAATGGTTTCACCACCAAACCCCTCTCCCGTCTACCCTAAAAGGGAGAAGCAGTAGGTCTTGCACACAATAAACATAAGCCGATACGATGCCCTCTCCCCGCGAAGCGTCCCCGAAGTGAAAACGAAGAGGATTGGGAGAGGGGCAATCCGTCACGCCGATCAATGATTACAATCAGGGTGAGGTCATTATGCCGGGACACATCGAAAAGACGGTTTTCATCAGTTACAGACACACGAATTTTTGGACAGCATTGGCGATTTTTCAAAATCTCAATGCAACCGGATATGATGTGTTCTTTGATTACAAGAGCATTCCGAGCGGGGGCTTCGCACAAGTTATTGAGGAAAACATAAAATCACGGGCTCATTTTCTAGTGATTCTTAGCCCATCTGCTCTTGATCGCTGCAATGAGCCGGGAGACTGGCTACGCCGTGAAATTGAAACAGCAATTCACAATAAACGTAACATCATTCCACTCATGATGGCAGGTTTTGACTTTGGCAATCCCCCAACGATAAAAGCACTTACGGGAAAATTAGCAGACCTAAAAAAATACAACGGATTAAGTATCCCTGCCGAGTATTTTGACGAAGCAATGACAAAGCTCAAGACTGATAAGTTCTTAAGCAGACCTTCAGAATCTGTTGTTCATCCTGTTTCGGAAACCACAATAAGAGTAACTAAAGTACAAAAGTCTGCTGCCAGCCAAGCTACGCTGATAGAAAGAGGACAAATAACAGCTGAGGAATGGTACGAACGCGGTAATATGTTCCTAGCAGTTTGTCGGAGTAAAAGAAGATCTGAAGAATTGGTACACTTGAGCAAT
>CAZBAX010000086.1:0-17087 GCA_964489725.1 uncultured Anaerolinea sp.
GTTTGCCTTTCGGTTAGCCGGCCGATCCTGATCAACTTCATATCTTGCTCATCAGTTGATTTTCGGATGTCTGGCTTTGCGTCACCGCTTTTGTGCGGCTTTGCTATTATCGGTAGTCTGGCGATCCTATCCCGCAGGGCGGAACGTAGACCCATGACTTTGCGTCGCTGAGTTTCCTCAGGTTTGCTTTTTTTCGGAGGAATTTGATTGTCGCGCAAAAAAAAGTCGAAGTCAATACATTTTGTCATGAATCTTTTTTTTCTAATTCTCACTTAATTTATTCGACCTGTTGCTTGTAATTCCAAGGTTGAACCTTGCGAAGGCGTCGTCGTGGCGACATTTCCCAACGCGAAGACAATTTTTGTCAAAGCAACCTTCGCAAGGCTTACCATTATTCGTAAGCCAGCACTTCACGGATCGTCAGCCGGGCCGCATTGCGGGCAGGCACTACGCTCGCCAGTGTGGACAGCACCAGCACCAATCCCAGCCAGATCGCATACCCTGTCGATGTGAATACCACGTCGATCGGTGTCTCAAATACTGCCAGGCTAACAATGTAGGAAAGTCCGTGAGTAAACGGGATGGACAGAAGAATTGCCAATCCAAATGAAATGACTCCGACCACGATTCCTTCGGCGATCACCGTGCGCATCACGGCACGGTCGTCGGCGCCAATGGCGCGCATGATCCCGATTTCACGGGTACGCTCCAGCACGTTCATGCTCATCGTGCCGGTCAACCCCATCGACCCAACCACTGCGGTTAAGACCGCCATAATGAGAAGGAAGACCACCAGAATATCGAGACTCTCCACCGCCGAATCGAGTGAAGCACGCCCAGCCTGCGAGCTTCTCAATTTGAACCCCTGGTCACGGAAGTATTGATCCAGTTCTTCCGCCTTTGCATCCTGATACGGGCGGTCATGAGCGTCTGTTACCACCCGGAACGAGTAGGCACGATTGACCAGATTGTTCACCCTCGACACATGTTCGTAGGGCGCATATCCCAGAATACCCTCACGATCTACAAACTTGAAGACGCCCACCACTTCCCATACCTCGTCTTTGCCATCGATCCGCAGCTTGATGTTGTCACCGGGCTGCAAGTCGTCATAAACCTTGAGTGCGCCCTCACTCACTGTCAGCTTTCGCGCATCGCCAGCCTGGATCCAGCGCCCTGAGATCAGCAGAGGCTCGATCAACTGGCTCTCTGCCGGGGGTCCAAAGATGTTGATATTTTCCATGACTTCGTCATTCTCATCGAGCAATTCCGCGCTCACGAACTGCCAGCCTTCCACGGCCTGTACGCCATCGATCTGCATTACTTTTTGCTGGATCTCGATCATCCGATAAGGTCTATCAAAATCGAGCGTCACGTCGGCGCGGAAGTAACTGCCGATCTGACCCATATAGTCATGCAGGGTAACGCGAACGTTAAAGACGCTGATAAAGATCGCCCCGCCCATGGTCAACGTGAATAGCGTGAGCGCAAGACGGCTCTTTCTTCGGAACGTATTTCTCAAGGAAATCACAAACGGACGTGGAATATGGACGCCGCGCACGGAAAGGAGACGCGTTGCTTTCAGCTGGATCCAGTCGAACCAGGAAAGACGCTTCCCTTCCCCCGCCGATACCTGTTCCTGATCTCCGGCCACGTTTCCGCTGAGAGCGCGCAACACGGTAATGCGCGACCCGTTCAGCACCGGCACGATCCCTGCAATGAGCGGAACCAAAATCCCCACCAGGATCTGGATCAGGAACGCCATCGGAAAAATGCGATACCCCAACAGGTTAAAACCGAGCTGGCTGGCCATAAACAGAGCAAGCCCGTACGCGCCCTGCCCGCCCAACGGGACAGCGATCAACAGTGCCAGAAGCCCGAAGGCCATGATTAACGTAAGATACATGCGGAAGACCTGTCCGCGTTGCCCGCCGACAAGCTTAATCACGCCGATATGACGCAAATGCTGATTGAGCAACGCGTTGAGGGTATTGGCGATCAACGAACTGGACAGGAACACGACCAGGATCCCTAGCGCCAGCAAAATACTGAGGATGGCATTGATCGTATCTGCCAGCGGGTGCTTCTGTGTCTCCGAGAAACGGGAACGGAAAACAACATGGTCATTCTTTTCCAGTCGGTCCTTCAACTGCGCACCTACGTCACGTACGTGCAGAATGTTGTCTCCGTCGCCTGAAACGATCACATAGGCCCGGTTATAAAACCTGGGCTGCCCCAGGGTTGCCAGCGTATCCATGCTGACGTACCCAAACGGCGAAGCAAGGAAGTCGCCAGCGCCTGAGGCCGTATCTTGTACGATACCCACCACGGGCAGTACCTTGCTGGAGCCGTCAGGCAATTGGAATTCAAGCAGTCCACCCACACCGATATCCAGGTCTTCGAGTGCATCCTGTTCCAGCAGCACTTCGCGTTTCGCCGGTTCAGAGGCGCCCTCGATCGGCATCAGCAGGTTGATGGAGTTCTCTTCGAAATCTTCGAAGGCAACCATATCGAGCGTGGTCCATTTTTCAGTACCGGGCACGCGCACGCGCATGTTAAACACCCGGCGTGCCTGTGCATCTTCTACATTGCGCATATTACGCATATAGTCAAGCGCGTCCTCATCGAAATCTGTCATACGCAATTCGATGTTGGCCGGGTTGTTCGCAGAGTACGAAACTCGCATATCATTGGAGATGATCTGATGAGCACCCGCGATCACACCGATGGAAAACACTCCCACAGCGATCGACAATACGACGAGCAGAGTGCGTCCCTTGTTATCGATCAGGTCGTGCAGTACTTTTCGCCAGCGTGGTTTCATAAGATGTACAAATTACCCATCGTTAATTACGACTTGCGATGTATTCATTGCGCGGTGTTCTTCCAGGCGCTGTTGCGCGACCTTTCGAATTTCCTGGGCGGTGACCGGCGACTCCTCGATCACACGCCGGAAATCAGCGCGCTTCACTGCCAGAACTTCGACAGCGTCGTTCGCGCCAGCTCGAACATTGGCAGTGGATTTGGCGCCATTCAATAGCTCGATGGCACCAAAAAATTGGCCGGGTTTCAGGCAGGAGAGAACCTGTTCATGATTTGTACCGTTCGGCGACGCGATTTCCACCTCGCCCTTGCGGATCATAAAGAAATATTCGGGCTCGATGCCCGCTGGAATGATCGTCTCATGGGGAGCATACGTGCGCGCTTCCACCAGCTTTGTAAATTCCAGCAGGTGGCGGTGACGCAGGGATGGCAGCGCACGCGCCACCGTTTCATCGATCAATTCGCCGTCGACAATAATGATGTTACGCGTGGTGCGCGAGGTCAGCGATGGGTCGTGGGTGACCATCACAACCGTCTTTCCAGTGCGCGCAAGTTCTTCAAATAAATCTATGATTCGGTTGGCAGACTTGGTATCGAGGTTACCGGTGGGCTCATCCGCCACCAGCAGTGGAGGGTCACACGCCATGGCACGCGCGATCGCGGCAAGCTGCTGCTGCCCGGTAGAGACCGAGATAGGCAGTTTATTCGAAAATGCTTCCAACCTCACCATCTTCAGCAGTTCCATCGCCCGTTGTGGACGTTCATCGAAATCGTACATCTCGGCAAAGTCCATGGCGAGCATTACATTTTCAAGCAGTGTCAACATGGGCAGCAGTTGGAAGAATTGAAAGACGATCCCCAGGTTGCGCCCACGCCAACGCGAACGCTGACTTTCGGTCACGCCTGTATAAATGTCCGTGCCGCCGATGACAACTCGCCCATCAGTAGGATGATCGATGCCAGTGATCATATTCAGGAGCGTCGATTTGCCGCTGCCCGATTTGCCAACGATCGAAACGAATTCGCCGCGGTTGATCGTCAAGTCGATGCCTTTGAGGACCTTGAACTCACCGGCCGCGTTCTTGAAGATCTTGACCAGTCCGTGCATGTCGATCATAGACTCCCCTCTCCTTTCAGGAGAGGGGCCGGGGGTGAGGTCCGGGGTGGACATGGCCTGTGAAACGGTGACCGGATTCGGCTTAGTGCGAGGCGTGTTCACGATGTTCACCTCTTTGTATGCCATCGGCTGATTCCATTACCGATTCGATCTCCCCATCCACGATCTCGAGCGTGCGCGTAAAGCGCGGCTTGAGCGACTGGTCGTGAGTCACCATCACGATCGTCTTGCCCTGTTCGCTCACCAGATGCTCGAAAACTTCAAAGATATGATCTGCTGTGAGCGAGTCCAGGCTGCCGGTGGGTTCATCTGCAACCAGGATCTGTGGATCGTTGGCAAGCGCGCGCGCGATAGCCACACGCTGCTGCTGCCCACCCGAGATTTGCGTCGGATATTTGTTCGCATGGTCTTCGATCTCGACCAGCCGCAGGAGTTCGAGGGCGCGCGCCCTCGATTGCTTGGCGTTGAAGCGGCCGCACAGATCCATCGGCAGCATAATGTTCTCCACCAGCGTCAGCATCGGCAGGAGCTGGAACGACTGATAGATCACCCCCAGGTTGCGCCCGCGCCAGGAAGCAATGGCATCTTCATTCAGCGTGTGAAGTGAGATGGAGGACTCATTCGAATTGACGATCACCTCGCCTGAGGTAAGATGATCTACACCGGTGATCATGTTCAGCAAGGTGGACTTTCCCGCGCCCGATTTTCCGACAATGCCCACAAATTCGCGCACCCCCACCGAGAAGCTGACTCCTTTTAGCGCTGCAAATTCGCCCGCTGCCGTGGCGTACACTTTCACTACATCCTTCATTTCGATCAGGGCTGTATTATCGTTGGATTGCTCTCTGACTTCCACAAATCCCTCAGTTTCCTGGTATCTCTCGAGAGCTAAACTCTCAAGATAATAGACTATGTACATTATTATATGTTGTCTATTATAATGAGCGAGGTTGACAGTGTCAATTGTCAGATTAGAAAGGTCTCATTCATGGTCAAGCCAACAAAACATAACAAGATCGACCGACGGATTCAGCGTACGCGTCAGGCGCTGCAAACGGCGCTGCTCGAACTCACCAGGGAAAAAGCCTATGATCACATCTCGGTAGAGGAGATCACAGAGCGTGCCAATGTAGGCCGGGCCACCTTCTATTTGCATTATTCAGATAAAGAGGATCTGCTCCTGCAACACTTCGGTGAGATGGCAGAAGACATGGTGCAGCTGGTCTCACAGATCCCATTTTCAGAGTGGCTGCCTTCGATCGAGGGTGTCGAAGGATGCGGCAAGGCAGACGCGCCGCTCCTGCCGCTGGTGATGGTGTTTCAGCATATTTACGACCATTCCGATTTCTACAAGGTTCTGCTCAAGAGTGAGAATTCAAGCCGTATCGTCGAACGCATTCGCATCATCAGCAGTGCGAACATTGTTACATTTGCGCAGACCAAGATGCAGCACGATCCCATCCCGGTCTTGTATGAGGTGCCCATCGAATTCTTTGCATCCTTCTTCAGCGGCGCACTCCTGAGTAGTCTCATTTGGTGGCTGGAGGAGGACATGAAGCATTCGCCGGAAGATGTGGCCCGCATGTTCCAAAAATTATTCTTCCGCGGCGCCCATGAAGCTCTCAGTGCAGCATCAGACTCTGGCGGGTAACGACGTATCGTAGGAATCAAAACGGCTGTGACGAGCAGCCGTTTTTGTTTGTATTGACTTTATCGCAGTCGATGTAGAAAACCCTGGCAACATTACTGCGCAGAAACCGTTCTCAGTGTCGTTCGCGAAGAAGTTCCTTTCCACCGACATCGAATGCAAATGTGAGCTTCAAGGCTTCAGATGCGCAAACCGTGATACAGGTCTGACACAAACTGCATTCTGTCGAAAGTATGCGTTCATTCCCGTGCAGGTAGTCAGGGATGCGGATGTCCATGGGGCACATCCTGACACACGCGCCGCAATCGTTGCATTTCGCGTCCTCCCCGCCGATCTTGATCAGTGAGAAACGGGATGTGATCTTCAACGGCACAGTCACAGGACACACATATTTGCAGAAGGCGCGATTGTCTTTGAGGGAATACGCAAGGATGATACCCACAGCATAGTACAACACATTGCCAACGATGAACCACGTCACCGCGATGGAACCGGACGCACCTTCACGGAAACCGACGCCATAGAGCAGGACCAAAACAATGCCCAGGCTGAGTCCAAAATGCAGATAGCGGATCCAGCCATATTGCCGCGGCAGGCGTCCGCTCGGGCGCTTGAAAGGAAGCAGGTCGAGTACCATCACAGTCCAGCAGGCCCAGCCACACCACATTCGCCCAAACAGGAGTGGTCCAAAAATCTTGGCGATCATGTAATGGGTCACGCCCATCTGCACCACGCCGGTCAGCAGCCCGAAGATAGCACCTTCGAGTTGAACGTTCTCGCGACTCATAAAGATCGCAACGATCATCAGGAATAGACCGACCAGGAACAAGGTCAACCGGCGCCCTGCTGGTTTCTTCTGCTTTGGAAGGAGGGCATAGAGTCCCAGACCCAAGCCAAGCGACGTGCCGATGTATCCGAACATCAGGATCGGTTGAACGTAGCCAGATGCAAGGTATCCCCAGACGCCGATACCCCAGAATGACAGCATGACGACCAGGGGGACGATGAGCTGGGTGAACTGAAATTTATTCTGTGTTTTCATTTCATGCTCTTTCTATTGAACCAACCCGATCATTCGGGCGATTCGCTCGATCTCGAAGTCAACAAAGGACTCGACATTTTCCGTGAGAAAGCCTGCCAGATATTGATACAGATACAACGACGTTATCCCATGCATCGTCGACCAGACGGATAACGCAAGATGTGTGACAAGTGGAGTGTACGGCATGCCCATCTTCTTCAACGCGTCATACCGGGACCTGAGCCCCGACGGCAGTCGAACAGCCGCTTTCTCCCCGCTGATGAATCCCGCCTTGTGCGCTTCGCCGATCACGCCTTGCAGGACCAGGAAGCTGCGCTGCGCTACGGGTCCCAACTCACTTGCGAACAGGTGGCTGGGAATTGGTGTCCCGAACATCAACGCGTACCGCTGCGGGTTTTGACGCGCCCACTCGAAATAGGACCTGCACATGGCCCGAAAACGCCCCGCATGATCCTGCGTTGCACGCAGATCGCGCCCACGTTCGAGGGCAATTGTGAACGCAGAAAATGCGTCGATGAGCAGCGCCGTGACCAGGGCATCGCGGTCTTTGTGGTACCTGTACAGCGCGGGCGCAGTCATTCCCATTTCGCGGGCAATGCCGCGCAGTGAGAGCGCGTTCACTCCCTGGTCGGCAATTTGTTTCCAGGCTGTCTCGCGGATCTCCTCAAGGGTGGCAGTGCGTTTCTTTTCTCTTCGGTTTGGGTTCATGGCAGGTCTCGCTTCAAACAGTAAACACTGTTTACATTTTATAACACCGCTAATTATTTTCGAAGGGACGCTTGTCCTGACTTCGCAGGATGGTTGTCATACGATTGGAGTTTTTCCCCGTGCCCTTCCAAATGGCATCATTTGTGACGTGGGTATTATATAATCCAGGAAAACCAACCCAACCTGGAGAATGCCATGTCCAACGTCTATGCCTCCACTCACCCGCTTGTGCAGCATAAACTTTCCCGTCTGCGAGATATAAAGACCGAACCAAAAAAATTCCGCGAGCTGGTGCGTGAGATCGCCGCCCTACTCGCCTACGAGGCTACGGCTGACCTGGCGGTGTCGCCCCGTGAACTGGATACGCCGCTTGCCCACATGACCGGCGCGGAATTGCAGGAAAAGATCGGACTGGTGCCGATCCTGCGGGCCGGGCTGGGCATGGTGGAAGGCGTGTGGGGATTGATGCCCAGTGCGGAGGTGTGGCACATCGGTCTGTATCGCGATGAGCATACATTGCGCCCGGTGGAATATTACAACAAGCTCCCGCTCGAACCGACCGTGTCGGTCTGCCTTATTCTTGACCCCATGCTTGCCACCGGCGGTTCCGCGACTGCCACAGCCGACGTACTCAAGCGCTGGGGCGTGAAGAAGATCAAGTTCGTCGGCCTGATTGCAGCTCCGGAGGGAATCAAGCTGATGCAGACGCAGCATCCCGACATTCCCATCCACATCGCGGCCATCGATGACCATCTCAACGAACGCGCCTACATCGTGCCGGGTCTCGGCGATGCAGGTGACCGCCAGTTCGGGACCGGATAGACCATGACAATCGATCTCCAGGAACTCAACGCCTTTATCGTACGCGCCAAAGCCGCCACCTACGTGGGCGACGGTCAACATGCAGATCCCTGCCGACTCGGGTCGCACGATCTGCGTTTTGTCGACCAGGAATGGTCATATCATGACAGTTATTTCGGAGGCAGAGATTTCATTGGCGAGGAGGTGGTCTATCACGGGGACACGCCCGTGTGGGCTATGAACTATTATGGGCGAATCGTGCGTGATGATCTGCTGAGCGGCGCAGAAGCCGGTCAGATGATCAAAACCAGTCTCTCGCGCATGTATGAGGAGGGTCGCTTTCTGGGAAGCTTTGAATACAGCGAGAACGATCTTATCTACACTGACAGCAACGAGGGCGATGTAGACTTCTTTCGCGGACACGAATCGATACACCGTGGGCCCGAACTTGCGTATGAACTGGACTATCACGGCGGGCTGATTCGAGATTAACTCTGATTGTAGTTAACCCTTGCGAAGGTTTGCCTTATGACAAGACTCGCTCTTGAGATAACCTTCGCAAGGTTTCTCAATTGCATCCATTATGAAAGCAATGCTACTGCGGGAGATTACGTCTCTCCAGCAAAATCCCAACCCACTTGCGTTTGAGGAAATTCCAGAGCCTGAGGTAGGCGACGGCGACGTCTTGCTACGCGTCACGCACTGCGGCGTGTGTCACACGGAAGTAGATGAAATCGAAGGACGGACTCCACCTCCCCACTTGCCGGTGGTATTGGGGCACCAGGTGGTGGGTGTTGTGGAAAATGGTAGTGACGACTTCAGTCGTCTTGGCTCGACGACTGAAGTCGTCACTACCGGTATGCGCGTTGGCGTGGCATGGATCGCGTTTGCATGCGGGCGCTGCGGATATTGTTTGTCAGGCCGGGAAAATCTATGCCCGAAGTTCAAGGCGACCGGACGCGATGTAGATGGTGGCTATGCTGAATACATGACAGTCAGCGCCGATTTTGTGCATCGGATACCCGAAGCATTATCTGATTCGGAAGCTGCGCCGCTGCTATGTGCGGGCGCGATCGGGTATCGTTCGCTGCGCTTGACCAATCTTCATGACGGGCAAACTCTGGGCCTGATGGGATTCGGTGGCTCTAATCACCTGGTGTTGAAACTTGCAAAACACAAGTTCCCGAATTCTCCCATTTTTGTATTTAGCCGAAATGCTGCGGAACGCGAATTCGCCCGTTCGCTTGGAGCGGATTGGGCCGATGCGATCGATCAGAATCCGCCCGAGGGGTTGGACGCGGTCATCGATACCACCCCAGTTTGGGGTCCGGTGAATGAGGCGTTAAAATTTCTGCGTGCGGGTGGCAGGCTGGTGATCAACGCCATCCGCAAGGAAGGATCGGACCAACAGGTTTTGTCGGCACTGGATTACCCGTCGCAGTTGTGGATGGAGAAGGAGATCAAATCGGTAGCCAATGTGACCCGCGCCGACGTGCGCGAGTTTTTAGAGTTTGCAGCGCAGGCGAATCTCAAGCCCGAGGTACAGGAATACGAGTTGAAGGATGCCAACGTCGCTTTGATGGAAATGAAGCAGGGTAGAATCCGTGGAGCCAAAGTTTTACACATAAGTTGATTGGAGGCAGGTATGGCGAAAACTGAACTGAAAACCAAAGAGACCAATGCAAGCGTGACTGATTTTCTTAATGCGGTAGAAGGCGAACAAAAGAGAAGTGATTGTTTCGAGATTTTGAAACTCATGGAGCAGGTAACGGAACAACAGCCAAAGATGTGGGGACCGAGCATCGTGGGATTTGGCTCTTATCATTACAAGTATGCCAGCGGACATGAAGGCGACAGCCCGTTGATGGGATTCTCGCCGCGCAAACAAAATATCACCCTGTATATCACCACAGACTATGATGAGCACTTCCCCAAACTGATGCAGAAACTCGGCAAACATTCGACAGGGAAATCGTGTTTGTATATCAAACGGCTGAGCGATGTGGATCGCGGTGTGTTGAAGCAGTTGATGACTGAAGCGTTTACGATAACCAAACATCAAGTATGAGCCTGCAAACAGATGCTGAAGGGAACGAACGAAGATTTCTGCACCAGTATGTCGACTTCTCAGACAAGCGGGTTCTTGAGGTCGGCTGCGGCGAAGGTCGGCTGACCTGGAAGTATGCGAATCGAACAAGGACGACGGTCGCGACAGATCTCGACCACGATGCCCTGCGGGTTGCAAACGTAGATCGCCCGCACGATCTGGAAACAAAGGTGCATGTTGCATGTACTGACTCTAAATATTTACCTTTTGCCAAAGAAAAGTTTGACATCGCGATCCTGGCCTGGTCGCTCTGATGCATGGAACACGCGAGCATGGTCGATGCTCTGAGTGAGATCCATCGTGTGCTGGCGCCAGACGGAGTATTGCTCGACCTGCGACCGATCTCCGATCGCTGGCAGATCGAGGTGGTCTCAGCCCGAGGCATCCAGGAAACAGGACGGTTCCGGGATCTGCCGGTCTGGCTGGGCGACGATGAGGCGGCAAATGGCGCCGTGCAGCAGGCTGCAGTTAACGGATGGTTCGTTCGCACCCAGGAGACATTCTTCCCCTATACCTATTCCTGGGATAGGCCCAGCGAAATGGAAGAATGGATCGAGGAGGAATGGGACGAGTCTCTGGAACTGGACGAAGAAGCGAAACGTGCCACCCGGTCGGCCTGGGCAGTAGGCGATGCCGACAGCCGCGTGCGTGTGAATGTCAAGCTGCTGATCACAAGCTGGCGTAAGGTGGAAGCTGGAAATTTCCGGTGACAACTCTTTTATGAAGAAACACATCTCCACCGAACAGACCGAAGCGAATATTCGTGAGGTCTTGCAGTTGCTGAGTAAGATGCCGTCCAGACTGGAAAATCTTGGCAGTCGTATTTCAGCGCAGCGACTCCGCGCACCGCTTGCCTCCGGTGAACGTACACCCACCGAGGTGCTGGCACACATCCTGCACTGTGAAGCGATCACGGCCGAGGCGATTTATCTGGCATTGCTGCTGGATGAGCCAAGACTGCCGGATATTCATCCCGAACGGAATCTGGGAAAGCTTCTGCGCCTGGATATGTTATCCTTTGAAGAATTGCTGTCGTACTTCAAGATACGCAGGACCATCCTGTTGCGTGTGCTGGAACCGCTGACAAACGAAAAGTGGTCGAGGGTTACGCAAGAATCGAAAAAGGCGCGCAAGGAATCGATTTATTGGCGCGCCCGTGGACAGGCCCTGCACGAGTTGGAACATGTATCGGATCTTGAAACAAAGCTGGGAGTGAAATCGTAAAGAGCGTATAGACGCAGAACCTCTCAGACATCTTCTGACTGCACCGTCACCGGCGCCGGATATACCCATGAGTCGCCGCCAAGGACGGCGGCGGGAGCAGTTGAACTACACTTTAGAAATGAGGTAACCATGCTGGAAACGTATCATGTATCAGTATCGGAACTTGAAGCGGGGATGGACCACATTCGCCAGGCGCCCCGGGAAACAGGCACGCTGAAGATGATCGTGCGACGTCCGCGCGTGGATGAGCGGGAACTTGTGCAAGAAGCAGAAATAACCGTCGAAGAAGGTCTCGTGGGCGATACCTGGAAGGTCCGTGGCAGCCGTCATAACCCGGATGGCTCTGCACACCTGGAAGCACAGATCACGATCATGAATGCCCGCGCTGCCGCATTGGTCGCGCAGACCGAAGATCGCTGGGCGCTGGCAGGCGATCAACTGTATGCGGACTTCGATTTGAGCGATGACAACATCCCACCAGGAACGCAGCTCGCCATTGGCTCTGTCATCGTGGAAGTTTCGGCAGTCCCACACACAGGCTGCCAGAAGTTTTCGGCTCGCTTTGGCGTGGAGGCGCTCAAGTTCGTCAACTCGCCCGAAGGAAAGCGGCTTCACCTGCGCGGCATCAACACCCGGGTCGTCAGAGGCGGAGCCGTTCGCGTCGGCGATGTGATCAGGAAAGTCCAACGCTAAATTTGCTACCGTACATCTTCACCGCGAAGCCCGCAAAGTGCGCCAAGAAAACCTTTAAATCTTTGCGTTCTTCGCGCTCTTAGCGGTAAAAATGGCGTGATGTACGGTAGAGAAACGTTAAATAAACCTAGCCTGGGCAAGGCGTTAAAAAGCCCTCTCCCATCCTTGGCTTCTTGATGGGAGAGGGTGCCGCTGACCGTCCGCTATCACTGCGAACTACTTCTACTCGTAGCCCTGGATCGCTTTGTTCCTGTTCACAGCTTTCGCAGCTGTATCCACCTGGTGACGAAGGACATCCTTGCCCTGTTGGACAAGTTCCTGGCCTCTGCCAACTACGCTCGACGTGACCTGACGGGTTTTATTCGTGACCTGCGAGACAGCTTCCTTTACACCTTCGGTGGTCCGGTCGCGTAACTCGAGGGTCTTGTTTTGGATGGCAGACCGCGTTTCCTGGCCGGACTGCGGTGCGAACAGCAGAGCTGTGCCGGCGCCGATCAGCCCGCCCAATAGCAAACCGCTAAGAATGGGTTTTACGCGGCTCGTGCCTTCCGTAAGATATTCATATTCGTGTTCCTGGTGATTTTTTTTCATAGCTTTACGTCCTTTCAGACTGGATTCGGAACCGTCTCGAAATCTGGCTGACATACAGTAATGCCCATTACAGGGACGGTCAGTGCTTGTTTCTTAAGCGATCCACGCTTACTTAAACGGCGGAGCATGTCTGCCGTTATGGATACTTAGTGAAAACTTACAAAGATCCTGTTTATGCCGGTGGGATCACCATCCACCAGCCGGCGCCGCCGGGGTCTCCATTGGTTTGCCATGCGTTCCACACGCCCTGGCTGCCAGACCAATCACTGGATTTCTTTGTGCCGCTTAACGGATCGTTGTAATGGATCACCACAGCATTGCCGCGCTGTGCATCCACTGAAATACCCGTTATGACAACGAAATGCGCTTCTGAATTCGGATCACTAAAATTGGACAGCACGTCGATCGTGACGGGCGCGCCGCGTCGAAGTTTGCTGATGAGCAGCCCAAGCGCCTGGCTTTGTGTGTGTACATTCCCATGGTCGACGTCTTCAGCATAGAACTCGGCGATCTTGACCATGTTCGCAGGGCTGGTATACGGAAATTTCTCAGGTGTGTAATACCCATTGGCAATGGCATACTCTGTAACTTGTGCTTCACTGATGACGTTTTCAGGATGGGCATAGTTGTAGATCATCGCGGTCACCGCTTCACCACAGGACGTGCCAGTGGCTTGTTTAAGAATGGGTACGTCCAGCAGGATTGGTTCGGTCTGCAGCCGGGAGACGGAATTACGAGCCGTGATCTGTGTAAACCCCGCAAAGATCAAAATGCCGATACTGCATAGAACGATGAGCTTTACACGAGTGTGATTTTTCATTAGAAGATGTACCTTTACATCGTACTTAACGAGCTGATCCTAAATCCAGGTTTAGAAATTTCTCATCCAAAGTTCATGATGGATGATTTCGAACGTACAAAGTACTATGAAATGCAGGAGGGCAAGGAAATTTGGGCGTGCGGTTCTTATCTCTCCATCGTTGTATTTTAAAGGCGTTTAGACAGAATTTGCCTGTTTCTCACATCCGGGGATAGCGACAGTATTTACCCTGACAAGACGTACCTTTGTCCTGTCTGAACGACCGATCGGAGGTACCAAAATGACCAGAAGAATAAAACTGAAACCCGCAGGCCCGCCCAGCAGCCTGCCGATGATAGGTGTGGCGGTCCTGACATTGATTGTCGCGCTGGCGCTGGTCCTCGGCGTGCGTGCGATCCAGATGGCCGGCGGTGGTGCGGCTGGCGGATCCTTGATCAGGGTTCCGAACGATTACCTAACCATCCAGGAGGCCATCGATGCTGCCAAGCCCGGCGACATCATCCAGGTGACTGCCGGCATCTACCAGGAAAACATCACCCTCGATAAGCCGGTGTCGTTGATCGCTGCAACGTTCGACGAGATCGATCCGGTTAGAAACAGCACGATCATCGATGGCGCCGGTACCGGCGCAACGATTTTCATTCCATCGGGATTGAGTCAAATGCCGGTCATTCGCGGCTTTGTCCTGCAGAACGGCGTCGACAATATACAGGCATCTTCGGAGTTCATTGCAGAGTTCAATTATTTCCATTCGGCGGCCAACCTGGTCTCGTACCAAATGGGTGGAGGCGGCGTCAACCGCGGCAACGTCTACTTCAATGCGCGCGACAATGCCATCCGTTTGGATCATATCGACCGGCCGCTGTTGATCGAGAACAATCGCATTCTCTATAGCGCCAATTCCGGGATCGAGATCAGCCTGCAGAGCACAAGCGCTCCCCCTGCCCTGATCGAAGTCAACATGTGGAACAATATGATCCTGGGCAACGGTGAAGACGGCATTCAGTTTGTCGATCACCCGGGCGCTCCACAGGATACAAACCGTCGGTTCGTGATCGCCGGAAATCTTTTCGCGAATAATAAGCAGGCCGGGATCGGCCTAATGCCCAACGCGAATACTGTGGAAGACCTTTCCGGCGCGGCAACCCTCGAAGCCATTCGTGTCATCAACAATACCTTCTACGGCAACAACTATGGCATCTCTGGCGGGGATAATCTGGTGGCCATCAATAATATCATTGCCAATTCAACCGGACGCGGCGCCTGGAGGGTACCAGCTGAGGAGGGTGGTATTTCCATGATCGCCTACACCTTGTTCCACAATAATGGCGCCGATGCAGATGAGACCAGCCTTGGCCCAGGCGTCATTCTAGGCGTGGATCCGCGGTTCGTGGCCGCGCCCGATCCGGGTCCCGATGGAACGTGGGCGACCGTGGATGATGATTTCACCGGGCTCGTGCTGCGCTCTGACTCTCCGGCTATCGATAAAGGTGTCGTACAATTCCAGGCTGCCAACGGAGAGCTGGTTCCACCCAGTCCGCTCACTGGTTTTTTGGGAGCTGCACCAGACCTGGGATGGAGAGAATTTGGCGCCCCGGTATTCATGACGCCGACCACAACTCCGGTTGGTACTGCCACACACTCCCCGACCGTGACACCGGCAACGCTCACGGCGACCCCAGGCACAACGGCTACACTGGCTCCGTCTACTCCGGGGACAAGCACAGCCACCGCGCTGACACCGACACAGTTGGCTACTACGACTTCGATCCCTGGCACGCCTACTTCCGCGGGTTCGCCGACGGTAACAATCGCAACCACAGCCTCTCCAGAAGTGACTTTGCAAAACATCGCCCCCAACAGTGCGCAGGCAGAGACAACGCTGAGCGTGGTCATCACCGGTTCGGGTTTCCAGACTGGCGCCATGGTTACCTTTGAAGGCGGCGGTGGATTGCCTCAGGAAATCAAGGATGTGCAGGTCCTTAACCCGACAACGATCATGTTTACGTTGACGGCGCACAATGATGGTACATCCGCCCAGGTCTGGGATGTGCGCGTCACCAACCCCGATACGTCTACTGCGGTTCTGGTCGATGCGTTCACAGTCAACCCGGCGCCGTAAGCTTCGCCATAAACCATGTAGGTGTGGGCAGCTGCCCACACCTACATGGTTATTCATGCTATTGAAATTTGCGATCCCAAGACCGTCTGGTCAGCACACCTCGCCCTTCGACTCAAGCGTGGCGCGCAGCATTTTCTCGACCACTCCAAAATCGATCTTCTCGGGTTTCGAATACCGGATGGCGCCCTTACCGAAGCTGACACCCGGCACGTTGAGCATATAACGATGCGAGAGCATTACATCGGTGCGCAGGATGTAAAGCCCAATGAAATTCTTCTGGCTGGCGAATCCGACCTCGACTACGCCGTTTCGCGAATAAGAGGGGCCGCCATAGTCCATCGATTCCTTGAAACCCACCAGGATTTCACGGCACAGGGCCCGCAAACGCCTGAGGGCTTCCTGTCTGGAGGCTGGAGCTTCTTTGATGTAGGCTGGTACGGTCCTGGCGGAGCTTTGCATTGTTGGTTAGATCCCGGCGTTATTGAGTGCGGTGAGGAGCTGTGACAAGGCCTGCGTAAGGTTCGGGTGGCTGATCTCGAAGTGCCGGATCGATTCCTCGAGTCGCCCGACCTCCCATTTGGTACCGCGCAATTGTTCCTCGTGACCGGTGCGTTCGAGCAGGTTGCGGATGTCGACACTCAAATGACTCAGCAGTTCGCGCCCTGTTTCATCGACGGAATTTATGCTCTCGATCTTCCTGTGCAACTCTTCCAGCAATTCGCGCAGTTCATCATCGTTCATGAGAGACCTCCTTCAATGAGATCTATCCGAAATCAGCAAATCGTTTCTGCCCTATTGTACCTTTAGGAACTCGAAAATGGCTCCCCAGTTCCATTACAAATTAGGAGTATCGATAAGCTACGATGATTCGTTTACGTAGTGCCCCTTGACCTGAGTACCGTCCCTGCGGGTATAGCCGGCCCTCCCATAGCGTGTGGCGGCGCCAGGTGCGGGACCCTGGCCGGTATCTGCCGGCGCCGGGCGATATTTATGGCTTCTGCGTTTCAAGCTTCTTTTGGTTTTTGTGGAATCACGTTCCTTTTTCCAACTGCCGTTCGTATTCTTTGTGTTTGCCACCTCGATCAACTCCTTTCCACGTACTTGCCGCTGGTCTCAGCGATCCCAAACGTACACATGGATTTGCAGGCTGAAAATCAAGAATGAAGTGTAGGAACGCCAAAGGCGTGCGGCACTCTCTAAAAAGGTACACGAAAGCGCAGTCGGTCGTGATAAAGGATTCTAGAATGGGAATTGATGCTGATGCCAAGGAGGAGACCTGCGGTCCATTCTTGGCGGGGTCGCAGACCCACGCCAAGCAGTAAAAGTTGAGTGATCCCCTAGCAGGTTGTCGGAGAGAGCATAGAAATGGACGCTCTCGCGAAGAAAGGTGT
>CAZBAX010000087.1:0-16748 GCA_964489725.1 uncultured Anaerolinea sp.
CTGGTTTCAAACCAGTGACTTTTGCCACTCGTGCCAGCATCCTGGGTCCGATTTCATCACCATCGTGAAATGCAAAAACAACCTCAGCCCACCCTGAACGTTCCAATATTTTATGCGATCCAGCTCGTCTTTTCACGCGCCAGCCAATTTTTTCCAACGCGGCTAACAAACGTTTTGCTTTAACAGATTTCCAATCGCTCATGCCGCAGAAAACGAAAACATCAATGCTGGTATCGATTCACCATTCTCAATGCGATCTGCAATGACCCGCAATGCCAGTGCCTGAGCATGCGCCACGGCATCGTCAGGATCATCACCATAGGTTAACACCCCAGGGATTTCCTTCACTTCTGCCAGCCAGCGACCATCTTCTTCCTGTTCATATTCAACAGTAAATTTCATTTCGTTCTGCCTTTCTCTTATTTTATTATACCGCTTACCCTGTAGTCGAATCATAGTCGAATAGTAGTCGAATCAAAAAGAAAACTCTCGAGGCGTTGAACTCGAGAGTTTTGCGATCAACTACTTTTTCTTTTTGACTTTGCTGTTGTTTTTTTAGTGGCAGACTTCCCCTTCACAGATGCGGTCTTGGCTGGCTTTGCCGTTGCCTTTCCCTTAGGAGAGGATCTCCTTTTAGGGTACGATGTCTTCGACGCAGTCTTCTTTTTAGGCGTTTGTGCCTTTTTGGCTGGAGTACTCTTTTTCGCCGGAGCCTCTTTTCCCTTTGCCCTTTTTCCCTGCGCCTTAGCTCCTACCCTACCGTTTTTTTTTCCATCGGCGCCGTTTTTATGCCCGTTGGCAGCCACGAACTTCTCCACCGTCCAGCCAACATTCACCGAGGTCACCTCTTCGCCGGGTTTCACTTCCACGACCACGTCGCCTTTGGTGGCAGCGCGCTTGCGCATGGTCACAGCATCGAGCCTGGTCGACTTTGGCGCGCCCTTGGTGCTATGGATGGTCGCCATGTGATTGGGCTTGTCTACGACCACGCCGGCCAGCTTCACCTTATCTGCCAGGTCCCAGGCGATCACACCCTTGCCGTAACGTCCCTGGATGGGGAATTCCTTTTGGTCCATGCGCTTGGCTTTGCCATCGCTGGTGACGATCATGATCTCGCCTTCGGTCGGCAGGATCTGCATGCCCACCACTTCATCCCTGTCGTCGAGCTTCATGCCGTTCACGCCCGCCGCCACGAGTCCCATCGGGCGCACGTCATCTTCCTTGAAGCGGATCGCCATGCCTGCCGCCGTGACGAGCAGGACGTCCTTGGTCTTGTTATCGGTCAGCGCGACTTCGATCACCCGGTCGCCTTCGTTGACGCGTACCAGCACGAACGTCTGCGACGACGGCCCGGGCAGTTCGCTGATGAGACTCTTCTTGATCATGCCGAGCTTGGTGGCCGTGATCACACACGTCTCTTCAGGCAGGGCCGATTTTTGCGACGGCAGCGCGAACACGGCTGCGAGTGTGTCGTTATCAGTCAGTGGGGAGATGCGATGGAACAACATTCCCTGCGTCAACTTTTCGGCTTGCGGGATGATGTGGGCCGCAACCGCAGCGGCCCGCCCGGATCTCGCGACGAAGAAAACGGTATCCGTTGTAGACGCCTTGACCAGCCACCTCGGCGCGTCGTTGCCAGAGTGCTTCGGTTCCTTGTCATCGACACTGCGTGAGACCAGCCCGTCATCGGTGACGCCGATCCACACTTTTTGCTGTGGCAGCAGGTCACGCGCTGTAAGAGCCTGGTTGGAGGCCTTGCCGTTCTTCGACAGGTCGATGATCTGCGTGCGGCGGCGGTCACCGTACAGTTCCTTGACCTTGAGCAGTTCCTCCGACACCACACCGCGCATCTTCTTCGGCGACTTCAACAGGTCGGTCAATCCTTTGACGGTCGCGGTCACTTCCTTATATTCGGTCTCGATCTTCCTGCGTTCCAACGCCGCCAGCCGGCGCAGCTGCATATCGAGGATCGCGGTAGCCTGCAGCTCCGACAGCTTGTAGCGTTTCATTAAACGGGTTCGGGCCGCGTCGACGTCTGAAGCGGAGCGGATCAGTTCGATGATCTCATCCAGATTTTTCAAAGCGACGAGATATCCTTCGAGGATGTGTGCGCGCTGTTTGGCTTTTTCCAGGTCATATTCGGCGCGTCGCTTGATGACCGTCAGCCGGTGCTCGATATAGACGCGCAATGCCTGCTTGAGCGTGAGCGTGCGCGGCTCGCCATCCACCAGTGCCAGCAGGTTGATGCTGAACGTGGTCTGCATCGGCGTGCGCTTATAGAGATCACGCAGGATGTGCTCGGGGTCGGCGTTCTTGCCGATCTCCAGAACGATGCGCATGCCGTGACGGTCCGACTCGTCGCGCAGGTCAGAGAGTCCGTCAAAGTGACCGTCACGCGCCAGGTCAGCGATGCGCTCGATCAGGCTGGACTTGTTGACCATGTACGGCAGTTCGGTGACGATGATGCGGTTGCGGCCGCGGTCCATCTCTTCGATGTGCGCCTTGGCTTGCACGGTCACGCGTCCACGGCCCGAGCCGTAGGCGGCTTCGATGCCATCTTCATCCTTCTGCTGGACGATGAGACCGCCGGTGGGGAAATCGGGTCCCTGTACGAACTCCATCAATGTTTCGACGTCGATGTCATCGAGCTTTTCATATTTCTCGAGCATGTACACAAGCGCGTCGACGACCTCGCTGAGATTGTGCGGCGGGATCGACGTTGCCATACCAACCGCGATACCCGTGGCACCATTCACCAGAAGATTCGGAATGGCAGACGGCAATACTTCGGGTTCGCTCAGCGTATCGTCGAAGTTGGGGGTGAAGTCGACCGTTTCCTTGTTGAGGTCGAACAGGATGTCGAGCGCTGCCGAGGTGAGACGCGCCTCTGTATAACGCATGGCCGCCGGCGGGTCGCCATCGACCGAACCGAAGTTCCCCTGTCCATCGACGAGCAGGGTACGCATCGAGAAGTCCTGCGCCATGCGCGCCATTGCTTCGTAGACGGCCGAGTCGCCGTGCGGGTGATATTTACCCAGCACTTCACCCACGATACGAGCCGATTTCTTGTACACCGAGTCGGCCCGAATGCCCATGTCGTACATCGCATACAGGATGCGCCGCTGCACAGGCTTGAGTCCATCGCGCGCATCGGGCAGTGCACGTGCCACGATTACGCTCATCGCATAATCGAGATACGACTGCTGCATTTCATTATCGATATCTATTTTTCGAATTAAACCGAGTTCCATGTCAAATCCTTTTTCCACCAGGGAATCTTTGACCGCCGTGAGGTTCCGTACGCGAAGACCAACGAGTAAAGGAAATGTCCCCCCACGTTACAGAGTGCCGCATAATCCGGTAAACTTCAGGCTTTGAATCTGATCTACAAAGCAGTTCAAGAAGTTTAGTTGCGCATGTAGGACATGCGTGAGATAAGCGTAGCACGCCGCATAGCGGCAGTGTGGACAAGCGGCAGAAGGGAATCTTCGCGGCAAAGCTCCATTGAGTGAATGTTTGTTCTAATTGCAGGGGATAATCTTACGGGGAAATATGTGATGCGTCAAGTGTATCGTTATATGGCACAAAAAGAAGGGCAGGATCATGGATCCTGCCCTGTCTCTATCCTCAGGGGTTGATATTCATCGTTTTTGTGACACAATCGCCTGTTTGTCCATCTTCGGTGCACAGCGTGATGCTGAGATCGAAGTTATGACTTGGGCTGGACGGGTCATAGTTTAAAGGCTGCGAACTCACCACCTGTGAGAACCCAGGTTCAAGAAATGGTATTGTCACAAACGGATTACATCCATCGCTGGATGCAAATTCTTCCGAGAGCAGTGTCAGGGTTGTGGGGACGGGAATAGTATCGTTATCCGTGATGGTGAATGAAAGAGACTCAAAGTTCACATCACCAGTGTTCCCGACCTCGACATTTATCCAATATGCAGGCGTCGATGCGCAGTTATCCAGGCCGCTATACACCCAGTCAAACTGTACGAGCGGCGCCTGAGTCCCTGTTGCTGTGGCGGTGCCTGTAAGTATGGGCCCCGGCGTGAACGTGAATGTGCTCGGCGGCCGAGCTGTGCGAGTGGGTGTGCGCGTAGGGGTGGGCGGCGGCGGCGGCGTCATCACGGGCAAATTTCCGATCACGCGGTTGACCCGCACTGTGCCACGCTCCACCCAGCACAGTTGCTGTGTTCGGTTGGGGTTACGAATGATCCAGTAGGCGCCGTCCGCACTGCGACCCACCAGGTTGGCGGTCTGACCTTTGCGGAACAGGAACACGCGATCGTAGATACTGCCCGGGCCGCGGCGGCAGGGAGTATCTACCAATGCCACGATCTCCGACTCTCCTAAATTCACCAGCGTGAAAGTAGCAAGCGGGGTTGCTGATGCAACCAGCGTAGCTGTGGGGGTCAGAGATGAACGGCCCGCCTGCGCAACCTTTACCTGCGCCGTGAGCGAAGCTGCGACGGAATGGGTCCCTGCAATCGCGGTTTCAACGAAGCCGGGCGGCGGCGCCGTCACGACCGGCGTGGCGCAGGACAGAATAACCAACAATGCTGCCAACATCAAACCCAAGTGTGTGGTCGTTTTTGCCATGTTTCCTTCTTTTGCCGCTTGCCTCATAAATAACTCGACTTTTCCTGTCGGCTTGTAGGCTGAAATCCATTTTTCAGGGAAAGCAAATTATGCGGCGCTCTGTGATGGGCGGCTGCCATTGCCGCACATTAACTATAAAGTGAGAAGCTCTCTCTGGCAATAGCACTAGTGTCTCTCTTTCAGCGCATTATGTAATAAAGGAGGAACCTCGCATAAGCATTACAGAGTGCCGCATGCCTCTGGCGTCTCTACACTCAACAGCGAACAAATCGTATATAAGATTGTGACGCCAGGGCGCTACGGCGACACTTCGCTCCCTCCCGAAGGGACAATGACGGATAGCAGTAAACACGAACGGTCGGGCAGCTTGCGGCGCACGCAAAGCGACCCGACCGTTTACGTTTCAATCCAGTTGGCGCAAACTATGGTCGTACATTTACAGTCTGCGTGATACACGTGCCGTTTTGTCCGCTGTTGGAACACAGTGTGATCGTGGCTTGCAGTCGATGGCCGCTGGGGTTGGCTGCCAACACCGGAGAACTGACGGTGCGCGAGTCACCGGGAGCCAATGTATCGCGCGTCTCTGATTCATTACAACCGTTCCTATTGATAAAACCATCGGTGTATTGCGTCTGGCTGACATCGGCATCGAGATCGCGTATCGTGAACGTCAGCGATCGGAACGAGACCCCGCCCAGATTCTCCAACCCCAGGTCCACCCACCAGCCTGTACCCGTACAGCTTTCCAGCCCTTCATACGCGATATCGAACGCAGGCGCGGGCGTCGCGGTGGGAGGCGGAGGAGGAGGCGTGAGAACCGGCAGGACGTTGGTATCTCCGACGAGGGTAGCATAGCGCCCCCACAGCCAGCAGGTCCCATTTACGCGGTCCGGGTTGCGGATCACCCAGTAGCTTCCGGCTGCATGACGACCGACCACCTCAGCAACCTCACCCACCAGCAGCGCTCCGACCCTCGCATATGCCACACCTGGACCGATGCGGCAATTGGTCGGCACGCTGACGCTGATCTGCACCACACCGGGTGCAAGCGAAGCGGTGGAAGTCACCAGCGGCGTGAGAGTAAGGGCTTGGGTCGATGTCATTAATGATATTGCAGTGGGTGACGGTGACGGGGTGGCAGCGGTGGGAGTTGTTGTAACAGTCAATGTAGGTGTAGGCGATTCACCACCGGTAACAGGGATGCCTGGAGACGTTGGTGTATACGCCGCTACAGTTTGCGCGATGAATGTGCCAATCGAGTTCGGGTCCACCGTTGGCGCGCTCGTGGGAACACAAGCCTGAATGGTCGCAAATATCCCGATCAGCGCAAGCCTCAAGAGAGTCCTGGACATAGCTCCTCCTTTCTGCTGCCCGAGCAGGCCGCACGGAAGTATGACACAAGCGGAAATCCGCTCATCCCAGGAATGATGCACTATAGAATCTAGAACGAATCCAGCGCCGAAGCGATACGCTTCTTTTGGAGGGTCTTAATCTTCGTGCCTGGTGTGGCTCCATTGCCAGGCATACAACAGGTTGAGGGGTGCCGTCCTCCACAACTGGACCGTCGCACGCTCCGAATCTCAGGCGATGAAGCAGTGATCAGGAGCAGCTTTGGCATTGGAAAGCAGTAGAGCACTTCCAGCCAAGAGATGAATCCATGACCCCATACTTTCAAGTTCACAAAGTCCGATGGCTACACTTCCTGCACGTGGTCAGAAAAATTGTCGATTGTGGGTCCCTGTGCATCATCCCGCCACTGCATCCGGATCTGGACCCTCTGTCCGTTCTGTTCCACGAACAGGGACAAGCCATCATCGTATGGCACGAAATTCTTTTCGATGAAGCGCCATTCCTCACCGACATCATGGACGTTTCCATCGTAATCGGTGAATGGGACAATCACTCGATAGAGCTGGTTGGGGGTTAGCCTGGATGCATCGAACTTTCGCTGATTGGCTGACATTGTTTTTAACTCCTTGAGGTTCGATCTGGTGATGGCAGAACGTTCCAATTTTACTTGTAGATTTCCTTTGCATCCTTTGGAAGCGATCTGACATGCTGCAAATGGGCAAGGACCCTGCGATCGTCTTTGAATGGATATCCAAATCCGTAATGCGCTGCGATCGGAATGGCCACCTGTCTGAAAAGATCACATGCGGCAAATAGCGCATTCCAGGTGTTTTCGTAATTCGCATCTGAAAACGTGTTGAGAAGCGAATCCCATAGTTCAGGCTCAAGATACTTTTCGAAATACTTGCCCAGCTTACCGGGGCTCACCTGGAAGTCCGTCTTCAGCCCAATATGCCACGTCAGCATTTTCATGAGTTCTCCATTTCGGAGGACCTCATCGAACAGATGTTTGGCATACAGGATCTCGCCTCTCCACAATCCCTTGGCAACATAGGGGCTGACCCACCAGAACTCGTTACAGCAATTGGCGAATGCCCGCGCAGTTGGCGGCTTGGGAAGATAATCTGCATCAGTGGGCGGCGGGAACGGCTCGATCACTCCGTCTTTATCCAGCAGGAGCACGCTTAGGCTGTCTTGCTCGCCCGTCTGATCCTTCCATTCTTCCATTGTGACCAGCCCCAGATCGATGCGGTTGCCATCCATGAACTGCATCAGGTAGCTGAAAAATCCTCCCTTGTCGGCCGGGGGATCCTGCATATCCTCCGGCATTTGCAGGATCATCATTTCACCGAAGCGTTGGATCCATTCGAGATTTCTTCGGAACGGCTCGACATCGGTGACAATATACACGATATCAAAATCCTGGAACGGATCGCGCGGGACGTTGGGGTTGGTCCGTGACCCGTTCATGATCAACGCCCGGATGCGCTCATCCTGTTGCGCTGTGGTGAGGATCAAATCCAGCATTTGTTGTTCAGTGCGCATGAGTCTCCTTTGGTCGCGTCGACAGTAAATAATACCCAGGGTCACACACTGCCCCAGGGCAAGTGTGTGACCGAGTGCGGTATAGCATTTTCTGCAGGGCGGATGGGAAAGTACCAAAGCTCAGTAACCACACGTGATTCTGTCTCTGGAACAAGAACATGACTCACCCCGAATCTGATCTTTCGATGCTGAGTCATGTTTTTACCGCCCGCACGCTGGATTTGTGTCTCGCTTTGCATTAAGGTCTGAATGTGATCACCTCTGTTACACAGGTCCCACTCTGACTGGCATTCGAACAGAGCGTGACCGTCGCTCGAAGTCTGTGTCCGGTTGGGTCATAGGCAAATGGAGGCGAACTGACCGTCGTTGTACTGCCTGGCTGCAGGTTATCGTCAGTATCTGTGTCGAGACAGCCATCGAGGTCGGTAAAGTCATCCCGGATAAACGAGAGCACGGTGTCTGTATCCAGGTCGCGCAGCGTCAGACCCACCGATGTAAAGTTAACGCCACCTGTATTGCTGAGCTTGATATCCACCCACCAGCCCACACAGGTGTCCAGATCGCTGTAAGACGCATCAAAAGCGGGGACAGGCGTGGGTGTGGGAGGAGGCGTGAACATGGGCAGCGCGGAGAGGTCTCCACCTAACGTGGCATACTCACCCCACAGCCAGCAAAATCCGCCGCTGGAAGAATCCGGGTTTCGGATGTACCAGTAATTGCCCGTGGGATCGCGTCCCACCACTTCTGCCACTTCACCCACCAGCAACGCGCCCACGCGATCATAGACCCTGCCCGGCCCCACACGGCAGTTGGTGGGCACCGATACACTCACCAATGGCACCAGCGGGGTCGACGTGAACAGGGGAGTTGCGGTCAGTGTAATGGTAGGTGTGAGCGTGACCGTAGGGGTAAACGTGGGCTGCTCAGATGTAAAGGTGGCTGTCGCGGTTGGCTCGCCGGTACTGGGAAGCAGCGGCTGCAGAGTCAGAGTCTGCGCGATGGCAGTCCCGATCTGATTGGCATCAGGAGTGATCACGACTGCGGATGATGTACAGGCAAGCAAAACGGCCAGGATAAAACTAACCGATAAAAGGATCGGATTGTATTTGGGCATGTTGTCCTCCTTTCGGTCAAACATTGCGACGATGGTACGGAAAATCGCCCCTCATCAATTAGACGATGATTTAGAGGAAAGGTTCCCAGCTCTAATCTGCTGCAAAAGCGATCCTGAGGCGTTACCGACGACCTGCGCGAGGTTGTAGAAATTACTCTAAGCGAATTTCCAGATCAGGTATCCTTTCGTCAGCCACTTGCGCTGAGACTCAACCGTATAGCCGCGTGCGGCCAGTCGCTCCCCCGCCGCGATAAACCATTGCTTTGCCCCATACGTTTTCATTGCAACCGTCTCCGCCGCGGATCGTTTCCAGGCTTCGAAAAAGTTGTGAATCGGTTCGCCTTTGAGGACATGATGAATGAGATTCTTGGGCAGGATCGTTTGGAATTCATCCACATCAAATCCTAAACGGAAATTCGTACTGAAGACAAGCGCCTCCATCTTCCACTTTCCACTTTCTAATCTTGCCACATTCGCACACCAAATACTTCCAAACGGATTCGATGTCCCTTCGATCATCAATCCGCCCGGCAGCACGTAGTGTGCCAGTCGCTCATACGCGGGAAAAAAATCTTTTTCCGGGTATTGACGCAATACATTGAAGGCACGAATCAAACGAACCGTTTCCCCGTCTTTCAACGGTACATTAAACCCACCCATACGAAAGAATGTTTTGTCATCGGCAAACGGAAGGGCGTTGTCCACACGTTCCTGATCGATCTCCACGCCCAGGACCCTTAGAGTGGGGTTCACGCGCCGGAACCGCGCCGCGCTTTCGAGCGTGGTACGCGCGTCAAAGCCGTAGCCCAGGTCCACGAACATCGAATCGGCAAATAAGCCGTCGGTCCGCGTGAGAAGCGACGGCTCATAGAGCAGGATAAAGTTGTCGACGCGGCGGAGCCGGTTCGAAGCGGTTTTGCCGCGGGTGGGCTGTCCCTCCGGCTTTTTCGAAACGCGTGAGTGCGGCATGAAGTTATTTTATCCACAATTTACCGGTGGTCGAGTACGAAGGTATTGAGACCACTATGTTGCATAAATATTCCAAATAACAGGTGGTCTCGATATGTGGCGCTTCAAGCGCCACTACTCGACCACCGTTGCACTTTTTAAATCAAAAGGGCGACCGGTTGGTCGCCCTTCGTTTTGTTAGTCGTCGGCTGCTGTAGTGTCGGATGACATCTCCGTCCACTGCGAGGCGCCGCCGTCGTCGACGCTGCCATTGCCGTGTTCGGCAAAGCGGCCGTGAATGAAACCTGTGCCTGCCGGGATGAGCTTGCCGATGATCACGTTTTCCTTCAGGCCAAAGAGCGGGTCGGTTGTGGAACCGATCGCTGCACCCGCCAACACTTTGATCGTGTGCTGGAAGGAGGATGCCGAGAGGAAGGAATCGGTACTGAGGGAGGCTTTCGTCACGCCAAGCAGCACTTCCGAGAACTTGGCTGGCTGCTTGCCTTCTGCGAGCAGCGCCTCGTTCATTCTGCGCAGCTCCAGGCGATCGACCGGGTCGCCGGGCAGGAACTTGGTATCGCCGGGGCGTGTGACCTGCACCTTGCTCAACATCTTGCGGATGATGACCTCGAAGTGCTTGTCGTGGATATTCTGACCTTGTGAGCGATACACCTTCTGCACTTCGGTCATCAGATACATCTGGCAGGCTTCGCGTCCCTGGATCTTCAACACGCGGTGCGGGTTGAGTGAGCCTTCGGTAAGCGGCTGGCCAGCTTCTACTTTTTCATTGTTCTTCACAAGCAGGCGTGACGTGGTGGGAATCTCGTAGCTGGTGGATTCCTTCTGGTCGTAGGAGACGATGACCTTGCGTTCCTTCTTTTCGACGCGGACACGCCCGCCATGCTGGGCAACGATCTTGGCGTCGCCCTGGGTTGCCAGCACGTCGCCGGCCTTGACCTCTACCTCATCCTTGACTCCGAACTTCCAGTCTTCGGGGATGCTGTATTCATCGCTGACCAGCTCGCTATGTTCGATGGTCACTTCGCGCAGGTCGGCATACTTTTCCGATTGGTCCACGCGCAGTGTTCCGCTGATCTCAGCCACAACGGCTTCGCCCTTCGGCATCTTGCGTGCTTCAAAAAGCTCTTCCACGCGTGGCAGACCGGTCGTGATATCTGCGCTGGTGGCAGCAACACCGCCGGTATGGAAGGTACGCAGCGTCAGCTGTGTACCCGGTTCACCGATCGACTGGGCCGCCACGATACCGACAGCAGAACCAAGTTCCACCATGGCGCCGCGACCGAGGTCGAGACCGTAACACTTGGCACAAATGCCGTGCTGCAGCTCACAGGTCATCGCCGAGCGGACCTTGACTTCGGCAATACCAGAAGCGGCGATCTTGCGGGCCATTTCCTGGTTGATTACATCGTTATATTCACCAAGGATTTCACCGGTCTGCGGGTCGACTACATTTTCCGCGAGCAGGCGGCTGTAAAGGCGGCTGCTCATCGACTGGCCGGCTACATCGTCCTTGCGGCGGATGTAAACGCCATCGTGCGTGCCGCAGTCGTACTCATTGATAATGATATCCTGGGCAATGTCTACGAGGCGGCGGGTCAGGTAACCGGCATCTGCTGTACGCAGCGCGGTATCGGCCAGACCCTTGCGAGCGCCGTGCGTGGAGATGAAGTATTCCTGCGCTGTGAGTCCTTCACGGAAGTTCGAACGGATCGGCATCGGGATGATGCGTCCGGACGGGTCAGCCATCAAACCGCGCATACCCGCCAACTGCGAGATGGTGGAGAACCCACCCTTGGTCGCGCCGGAGGATGCCATTGTGGAGAGGTTACCATCCGGGTCCATGTGTTTCTTGACCGCCGCGCCCACTTTTTCAGTGGTATCCTGCCAGATTTCGATCTCGCGCTCGTTCTTTTCCTGTTCGGTCAGAAGACCGCGGCGGAAATCGCGCTGAACCACTTCGACAGCCTTGAGAGCTTCGTCGATAATGGGCTTGCGTTCCGGCGGGATGGAGATATCGGCAACCGCGAGTGTGGTGCCAGATTTCATTGCGTATTCGAAACCGAGCGATTTGACCGCATCGGCCACATCGGTGGTCTTTTCCTGGCCGCAGATCTCATACACTTCGGCGATCAGATCCTTCACACCGCCCTTATCCAGTTTTTCATTGACGAACTGAACTTCGGGAGGCAGGATGCGGTTGAATAGGACGCGCCCGACCGTTGTATCGATGACGCGGGTCACAGGTTCAGGCAGGCGGTCGCCTTTCTCGTCATACCAGGTGGTGGCAAGCAGCTTGACTTCAGAGTGGACTTCCACCTGATCGAGCGCATATGCCATTTCGACTTCATCGAAGTCCGAGAAGGCGCGTCCATCACCCTTGTGATTGGCTTTCTGCTTCATGGTGAGGTAGTACACACCCAGCACCATATCCTTGGACGGTGAAATGATCGGCTCACCATCTGCCGGCTTGAGCAGATTCTTGGAAGCCAGCATCAATTCGCGCGCTTCCTTGACGGCCTTCTGTGACAGCGGCACATGCACGGCCATCTGATCACCGTCGAAGTCTGCGTTGAAAGCAGTGGTGACGAGTGGATGCAACTGGATGGCCGAGCCTTCGATCAGGAGTGGTTCGAAGGCCTGGATGCCCAGGCGATGCAGCGTCGGTGCACGGTTCAACAGCACCGGGCGTTCGCCGATCACACCTTCCAGCGCTTCCCACACCTCTGGGCGGTTGCGCTCGATGAGCCGGCGGGCGCCCTTCACGTTGGCAGCATAATTATTTTGCACAAGGCGTGCGATCACAAACGGTCTGTAAAGCTCAAGAGCCATGCTCTTCGGCAGACCGCACTGATACAGTTTCAATTGAGGACCCACCACGATCACGGAACGACCGCTGTAGTCTACTCGCTTACCGAGCAGGTTGCGGCGGAAGCGTCCCTTTTTGCCTTTGAGCATGTCGCTCAACGACTTAAGCTCGCGGCGTCCACGGCGGGAGAGTGCCTTGCCGCGCTGTGAGTTATCGATCAAACTATCGACGGCTTCCTGCAACATACGCTTCTCATTGCGGATGATCACATCCGGCGCGCCGAGTTCGAGCAGCCTCTTCAGGCGGTTGTTGCGGTTAATGACGCGGCGATACAGGTCGTTGAGGTCAGAGGTCGCGAAACGTCCACCATCCAATTGCACCATGGGGCGCAGATCGGGCGGGATGACCGGCAGGTCGGTCAGGATCATCCACTCTTGACGGTTGCCAGAACGGAGTAAGGCTTCGACCACTTTCAGGCGGGTGGTGGCCTTCTTGCGCTTCTGCTTCGATTTGGTGGTGCGGACTTCCTTCCAGAGTTCCTCTGCAAGCTTATCGAGATCGAGACGTTCGAGAACGTCATAAAACGCTTCGGCGCCCATGTCGGCCCGGAAGACCTGTCCCCAGCGCTGTTTGAGCTCGCGGTAGCGGATCTCGCTGATGAAGGTGAACGGTCGCAGCTCGAGCAGTTCATCGCGCATACGGGAAGACTGGTTCGAAGAGGCGGCTGTCTGGTCCTCCAGCTGCGAACGCAGGGCTTCCATCTGCATGTCGGCATCAGCTTTGACGCGACCCATTTCCATCTTGAGTTCTTCCAGCTCACGGGCGCGCTGGTCCTTCATGTCGCCTTCGATGGTCTCAAGGTTCTTCTGGACGATCTTCTGCACCTGGGTCAGATGCTTGGCAGCAACTTTGTCGCCGGCATCCAGGATCTTTTCATTGTTGAATTCGAAGACAATGGCTTTCTTGGCAGCTTCACCCATTTGACCCTGGAGCAGCTTTTCGAGTTTCTGTCCTTCCTTGATAACAGGGTCGAGCTTCTCAGCGATGGCTTCGTCATATCCCTGCTCCAGGTTGGAGGCTTTCTGCTTGAGGTCGTTGATGGTGTGATCGCGCTTGGTCTTCACCTCGGCGATCTTGGCGTTGACCGTCTGGGCCTGCTCGCGTTCGGAGACGGAGATCTCATCTTCGATGCGCTTCAAGGCCTTGTTGCGGGCTTCCTCATCCACGTACGTGACGATGTACTGGGCGAAGTACAACACACGGTCGAGGTTGCGGCGCGAGATATCGAGCAGCATTCCCAAATAGGACGGAATGCGGCGCGTATACCAGATATGGGCAACCGGTGTGGCCAGCATGATGTGTCCCATGCGCTCACGGCGGACCGCGGCCCGGGTCACTTCTACACCACACTTATCGCAGATGATTCCTTTATAACGGGGGTTCTTGTATTTTCCGCAGTAACATTGCCAATCACGCTGCGGACCAAAAATGGCTTCACAGAATAATCCATCCTTTTCCGGTCGCAGGCGGCGGTAGTTGATGGTTTCTGGTTTCAGCACCTCACCATACGACCACGAGAGGATCGTGCTGGGGGAGGCGAGGCTAATACGGAGTGCGGTCAGTCCCTTGGTTTCCACTTGTTATCTCCTCAAGAAGATATGTGCAGGAGGCACAAAATACTAAAGTCGCGAGCCTGCTCCCATACAGCGTATAGTCGGCTGGTATAAGAGACAAACAAAGGCAAGCGCTTCGAGATTTTTTCTCAAGCGCTTGCGGTATTTTTGCTCGTTTTTGTATCCAACACGTAAATTATACAGAAATAGAGGAAAGAGTCAAGCAGTTAAATGAAATTAAGATAATAAACCTCTGGGATTCCTAGCTTTTCACGCCCCAGCAGACTTGTTTTTGAAGTTCCAGCCAGGAATTTGCGCCTGAGTGATGTCCCAGCCACCGTAAACGCTGCGGGTCAGTTTGAACTGGGAAGCCGCCTGATGCCTGACAATAGCTGCCTCGTGTTTGGGAATGCCGTGCCACTCTATGGTTACTCCTGCTGTGGCGGCATCGTCGTCGATCAGGATCTCACTCACTTCGAAGACATGCTTTGTGATCACAGGATACGCTTCATAAAAATCGCTGACAGATTCTTTGAACTGCTCAAAGCCAAGTGGCTCTCCTTGTGAACCATGCATGTTCTCTTTGGAGATCCAGGTATAGAACATGCTCTCCTGATCTTTCAACTCCTCTTTGAATAGTCCGTATAGAAACTCGTCAATCGATTGTTTGATATCGTCTTCGTCGTTAGGGTGGAACTCTTCATAGATAAAGTGACTGACCATGCCAGGGATTTGCATGTCATCGGTCATTTCATCCAGCAACTCTTCGGTGATGAAGCGATAGATCTCACGGTCACTCTGTTCATGCAAAAAGTCGATCGCGATGTTGTGTAGATCGAGCAGCTCAAATAGACGATCAAGTTCAGCTTCCAATTCAGAATCGGTGATCTCCGCCAATGGTCTAATTTCAGGGTTGCCGATCCGCGCACGAACGGTAATTTGCACGGCATTTTCGAATTGTCTTTCGAACTCAGTGATGTAATCCAGCCATTCGCCTTCAAGCTGCGGTGACATGTCATCCCTGTGATGCTCAAAAGACATATCAAACTTCTGGCGCAGATCATCCTTTTTCTTTTCATTGAGAATACGCTGGATGCGATTCTGGAAATCATCGTCAACGGGAGGTTGCGCCATATTCATCTCCACTTGCGTTATGAGAGCAGTCCCCTTGCAAATGCAAGAAAGCGCTGTACATCGTTGAAGTTCGTGACCATCCCCACCGAGATCCGCACTGCGCCGGAGGACTTCCCATCGATACAATGACGGAAGTCATCCACGGTCAGGCGCTCCTCGTGACCGGGCCGGGTGAAGCAGACATCCAATTCTACGCGCGAGATTCCCAGCGCGATCTCACCGGCGCCAGGGTTGCAGAAGCAGCCCGTCCGCAGAGAGATGCCGGCTTCGTTGGCCTGTTCTTCGATAAAACGGTGGTCCAGCGCCTGTTTATCCTTATCATAAAAGTTGACCGTGACTGCTCCGCCGCGGTCCACCATTTTTGTGGGACCATACACCCGCACCAGCGGCGCGCCATTGCTATGTTTCATTTCGGTCAGGTTATCGAGCAGCCAGCCGGTCAGTGAATAGACGCGTTCATGGATAACGTCATAACCAATCGATTCCAGATGCTTGAGTCCTATCTCAATCGCCGGGATGTTGAGATAGTCGATGGTGCCATCTTCGAATGCCGATGCGCCATCTGCCAGGTAATATTTATCGCCTTGTACCGAAGCGACGGTGATCGTCCCGCCCGCGAACCAGGGACGCTGTAATTTGGCCAGCGCCTCTTTGCGTGCGATCAACGCGCCCAACCCGGTAGGATAGCCAAACATCTTATAGAACGATACAGGAACGAAATCAGGTTTGACGACGCTCAGATCCAGCTTGCTGGTGGGAACGAATGCTGCCGCATCGAGCAACACGTCCCAGCCGTATTTGTGGGCCTCGTCGATGAATTCCAACGGATGCTGCACCGAGGAGAAGTTGGATTGGGCGGGAAACGCAAACAGATTGTGTCCGCGCTTCGAAGGCTGTGCCAGCTCGCGGCTGAGCTGCGAAGCGTCCACGCGCATGTCGGGCAGCGCCACCGGGATATACGTCACGTTTGCACCGCGGGCGTGCGCGAATTCACGGATCCCATTTACCGAATTGTGATTATCGAAGGTCAACAGATAGCGCCCATTGTGAAACGGATACGACTCACCCACGAGTTTCAAAGCGCCGCTGGCGTTCGATGTGAAGATCGCCAGATATTCCTCAGGATCGGCGTTGAAGAATTTCAACACATACTCGCGCGCATGTTCCACGAGCTGTGTGGCCGCCTGTGAGGTGGGATTCGTCGAATGTGGATTGCCGAAAACATGCTCGGCAAGTAATTTGTTGTGACGTCGCAACTGCGACTCGGCATACAAGCCGCCGCCGGTGTAATCCAGATAAATGTGTCCGCCTACATCGAGCCGCGCGTATTCCACCGAGCGCAGATCGTCGATGATGTGCGTGGTCGGGTAGGTTGGATATGCCTTCAAAAAAGCGACGAGATCAGGATCAGATTGAGCCATCACGTCCTCCAATGTAATTTAACCACAGAATCCCTCTCGCGCTCCCGGCAAACTGCGTCGGGACGATGTGAGCGGAGTGAGGGCGATCGTTGCCCGAAAGTAGACGAAGCGCGTGCCATTGAAAAAATCTCTTTAATCAATACCATCGCCAATTAGGAAGTAGAAATCGGTTCAAAAGCTGGATGAATCAT
>CAZBAX010000088.1:0-16129 GCA_964489725.1 uncultured Anaerolinea sp.
GGCGGATTGTCCGCAGATAGCGTGGTCAAACATTCTGAAGCTTTGACGACCTTTCCAGAAGTGAAATTGATCGACTTTGACACTGCCACAAAAGATGCGCTGGAGAAAACGCATCCGGCGTACATCGAGCGCGTCTGGGATAATGGGCACCTGGCTGCGAAATCGATCAAGCATGAGGGATGCTTGATCGACCATCGTGAAATTCAAGTGGATGCCAGGGTAGAAATGATAACGAATGAAATCAACAAAATGGGTACCCACGAGAAAAACTATACGTTTGGGAAACAGTGGATCGAGTGGCGCGTAAGTCGGATTGCCCCCGCTTTTGGCGGGATCTGCGACAATCCGACCTACTTCTCCCAAACAGTGTTCTTCTGCCCGCGAGGGCTGCTGGGATTTCTATTTTGGTATGGTTTGTATCCATTCCATATGGTGCACTTTCGCGGTTTAATTCGGAAGATCGCCAAACAAAGCGGAATCCAATGAAACGCCCACTTCTCACTTTCCTACTTTTTACTTCTATCTTATTCCTTCTACCCATCATCGCCCTCACCGTCCCCACCTCTCTCCCTGCCTATTCCGATTTCAGCGCCATCTACAACACAGACCTTGCACTGGTACACCGCGTTCCGATCTACGACCTTGAAAGAGTGGAAGCGCTGACTGTGCAGTACGCCAATATCGACCCTGAAAAATTCTTCCTGGCGCGCTTCCCGTATCCGCCGTGGTATGCGCTGAGTACGTTCTACCTGGGATTCATGCCTGCGCAAGCTGCGGCCACATTGTGGTTCGAACTTAATCTCGTCATGTTGTTCCTGTCTGTCTGGTTTCTCACGGACGGCTGGTCGGGGCGAGTGCGTCTGATCGCTTTTCCGCTGGCGTTGTTCTTTTTCCCTGTGCTGGGAGGATTATCTGTTGGGCAGTATGACTTCCCGGTGCTGCTGGGCACATCGCTGCTGGTTTATTCGCTGCGCAGGGAGAATGTTCCGCTAACTGTATTGGGGCTTGTGTTGTTGACATTCAAGCCTCACGTTGGCGGGCTAATCCTGTTCGCAGCGTTGGGCTGGCTCCTCTACAACGGAAGCAGCCTCGGGCGGCGCGTGACGCGTCCGCTGATCGTGTCGGCTGTCGTTCTGGCTGCGTCGGGCTTTATCGCCGATCCCGCCTGGATCCTCAGCTATCCCAAAATGCTGCTGGGGTATCAAAGCGAAGGAAATGTGTCCACATGCTCGGAGTGCGCCAGTTTGCCGGTCTGGATGTCGCGCTGGTTCTTCGATGGCTCGCTGTCAAACGCGATGTGGATCGCGGTCGTTCTGTTGTTCCTTTTCGGTATTGCGTTTTATTTCATGCGTTCAGCCTTGAAATCGCATGAGATCCTGTTGAGCGCTGCGCTGCTTGTTACGCTGCTTGTCAGCCCGTATTTGTATAACTACGATTTTCTGTTGCTGCTGGTCCCGTTTGCCGTGTTAACCCATGGCAGCAGCCTCCTTCAGAGAATCCTTGTGCTTCTCTGCTTTTTAGTACCAACGATCGCCCTCATCCAGTATGGACGTGATGGCAACATTTCACTGGTTCTGGTTTCCTTTGTCATATTGACTTTACTGCTCACGCATCATACAATACAGATAACAAAATACGATCAGCCAGCGGCGAAGTCGGTGTAACTCCGACACTGTCGCGCAACTGTGAATTTAGTTTGGTAGTTCCATAGTTCAATAGTTTGATCGTTCAACTACACAACCAGCGAACTAAACAACTACAAAACTAAAGAAGTCAGGTCGCCCGCTCTGATCGGTTCTGCCACACTCTCGCGGAAAGGAGGTGGAGGACGCGGTCACTCGGATTGCCTCTCCAACCTCCCCAGCATCGTCTGGGGATTTTGATTCTCGTACGAGCAGACCTGACAGGTTTCCGCGAGCGTTGTTCCATTAAGGCAACTTCCTTCGCCAGGAAACTCTTTTGACAGTTTCCTTTGAAAACCTGTCAGATCTTATATCTGAAATGGAGAAACCATGTTACGAAAAATCTTGTTCGTCACTTTACTGCTTACTTTGTTGACTGCCTGTGCGCCTCAAGCCACGCAGACAACTGCTCCTGTTGCAACAGAAGCCCCTGCCACTGAGGCGCCCGCGACGGTTGTCCCTACTGAGTCCGCAGCGAACACACTCTCGTTCACCGATGGACTCGGTCGCGAAGTGAAACTCAATGGGCCGGCACAACGCATTGTTTCACTGGCTCCCTCCAATACCGAAATTCTGTTCGCCATCGGCGCAGGTTCGCAAGTGGTGGGGCGCGATGCGTTATCCGATTATCCCGAAGAGGCGAAATCTGTCGCCGATATCGGCATGACGTTCGATGCCCTCAACACGGAATTGATCGTTTCGTTGAAACCCGATCTTGTGCTGACCGCTGAGATCAATCCGGTCGAACAGATAAAGCAGCTCGAAGATCTGGGACTCACAGTGTATTACCTGAAGAACCCGCTGACACTCGAAGAAATGTATGTCAATCTGGAGATCGTCGCGCAGCTGACGGATCACGAAGAGGAAGCAGCGACCTTGATCGAGTCGCTTAAAGCGCGCGTGGCGGTTGTGGATGAGAAGATCGCTCCGCTCAGCTCACGCCCGAGCGTGTTCTATGAACTCGATGCCACCGACCCGGCCAAACCGTTCACCGCCGGGAAAGGGACCTTCATCACGCAGTTGATCGAGCGCGCTGGCGGATATAACATCGCGGCTGACATCGAAGGATATCCTCAGCTGAGTCTTGAGCAGGTGGTGGCGGCTGACCCAGCCTTCATTATCCTTGGTGACGCCCGCTATGGCGTTTCAGCCGAAACCATCGCACAGCGTCCCGGCTGGGAAAACCTGACCGCGGTCAAAAATGGAAACGTCCTGCCGTTCAACGATGACCTGGTGAGTCGCCCGGGTCCGCGTTTGGTGGACGCGCTGGAAGAATTGGCGAAGCTCCTGCGACCAGAGTTGTTTGAGTAGGTAGACAGGTACACAGGTAGACAGGTTTGTACTTGCGTCGCGTGGCGCCGTGGCGACATTTACTTGTCTACTTGTGTACATTTCCCCATGCGTAATCCTTTCCTCCTCGCCGTCCTTACACTACTGCTTATGCTCACCCTTAGCATGGCAATAGGTTCTGTGTTCATCGCGCCCATCGAGATATGGCGCGTACTGGCTGGCGATGGATCGAATGAGACCTTCCGCACGATCCTGTTCAATATCCGCCTGCCGCGCACGATCCTGATCGCGTTGGTGGGCGCAGCCTTGGCTGGGAGCGGCGCGACATATCAGGGATTGTTCCGCAACCCGTTGGCAGACCCGTATCTGATCGGTGTGGCCTCCGGCGCGGGATTGGGCGCCATTCTGGCCATGTCTGTCAATTGGCCGTACACCCTGCTGGGACTGTTCGCGATTCCGTTGGCCGCGTTCCTCGCCAGCCTGTTGACCGTGTATGCTGTGTATGCCTTCGCTCAAATCGGGCGGACCGTGCCAACGACAAATCTGATTTTGGCAGGAGTGGCAGTTTCCTCATTTGCCACGTCCATCACGACATTTCTGATGCTGCGTTCAACAGGCGAGGTGCGCCGCGCGATCGGCTGGCTGCTGGGGGGTGTGAGTCTCGTTGGCTGGGATGTGACGCTTGCGTTGATCCCCTATCTGGTGGTCGGCATGACCCTGCTGGTGCTGACAGGATATTCTCTCAACCTGCTGCAATTTGGCGATGACCAGGCCACGCAAATGGGATTGAACGTCCGCCGCGCCAAGTTCACGATCATCATCGCTTCGTCGCTGGTAACTGCCGCGGCCGTTTCCTTCGCGGGCATCATCGGCTTTGTGGGACTCATCGTGCCCCACATCGTGCGCATCTGGTGGGGCGTGGATTATCGACGACTAATTCCTCTCAGCATCCTTGGCGGCGCCTCAGTCCTGCTGATCGCCGATGTATTGGCGCGTATTGTGATCGCACCTCAGGAACTGCCAGTAGGAATCGTCACCGCGCTGGCCGGCGCTCCATTTTTTCTATGGGTGCTGCGGCGCGCCAAGAATCAGGGATACTGGTAACTAATGTTACGCAGTCTAGCCACGGTCCCCTTACGGGGATAATAAAGACACGGAGTCCCAGAGAAAAAAATAAGGGTTATTCTCCCACGGCACTTGCGCCCGTGGCAAGTGTATGGCGCTGTAGCAAAATTGCGCAAGTTGAGTTGGTAAATCAAATGGATAAACCAAAAACGAAACAAGGATTAGTGATCGTAAATACTGGCCATGGCAAGGGTAAAAGCACATCAGCCTTTGGCATGCTGCTGCGCTCGTGGGGACGCGGCTTTCGCGTGTGTGTGATCCAATTCATCAAGGCAGAGACCGGTCAATGGGGTGAGATCAAAGCTGCGAAAAAACTGGGCATCGACTGGTTCACGACCGGTGATGGTTTTACATGGACGTCCAAAGATATGGACGAAACTGTCGCACGTGCGCGGCATGGTTGGGAACTCGCCAAAGAAAAGATCGGCAGCCAGGAGTATGACCTGATCGTGCTGGATGAATTTACCTACGCGTTGTCGTTCGGCTGGCTGGATACAACGCAGGTCATCCAGTGGTTGCAGGCAAATAAACCCACGAGCCTGCACCTGGTCATTACCGGGCGTGATGCACCTGCTGCATTGATCGAGTACGCAGACCTGGTCACCGAGATGCTCGAAGTAAAGCATCCATTTCAAAAAGGTATCCTTGCCCAGGCGGGCGTGGATTTTTAGGAGAAACAATGAACTTACCATCGATCCCACTTCTGGATGAAGCCGCGATGCAGGCGGCGCGCCAGCGTCAAAATAATCTCACCAAACCACCCGCAAGTCTCGGTCGCCTGGAGGAACTTTCGATCCAATTGGCTGGCATCACCGGTCAGGCATTCCCATCTATGGAACGCAAGGCTGTGATCGTCATGGCGGCAGATCACGGTGTTGCTATCGAGGCAGTGAGCGCCTATCCCGCCGAGGTCACGGCCCAAATGGTGTTGAATTTTTTACACGGCGGCGCGGCGATCAATGTGCTGGCGCGACAGGCCGGGGCGCGCGTCACAGTCGTGGATATCGGCGTCATGTTTGAGTTCGAGCCGGTGTCGGGGCTGGTCCGGCGTAAGGTCATGTGTGGGACGCGCAATCAGGCCCAGGGTCCCGCAATGACGCGTGCCGAGGCGGAACAGGCCATCCAGGTTGGCATGGATGTTCTCGAGGAAGAGTTTGGGCGCGGCCTGGATATCGTCGCCACCGGAGATATGGGAATAGGCAATACCACGCCGTCGTCCGCGATCGTGGCTGCGATCACTGCTTTGCCTGTTTCACAGGTTGTAGGGCGGGGAACCGGGATAGATGATCAAAGCTTGCAGCGAAAGATCAGTGTGATCGAACAAGCGCTGGCGGTCAATCAGCCAGATGCAACTGATGCGCTGGATGTGCTGCATAAAGTGGGCGGTCTTGAGATCGCTGGGCTGGTCGGCGTGATGCTCGCCGCGGCAAGCCATCGCATCCCTGTACTGGTCGATGGTTTTATTTCGACGGCCGCCGCCATGATCGCAGTGGGGTTGTCGCCACGCGTGCGTGAGTATTTGATCGCTGCCCATCAATCAGTAGAGATCGGTCACAAGGCGATGTTGAAACATCTCAATCTAACGCCATTGCTCGATTTGAATCTACGTCTTGGCGAAGGCACCGGCGCGGCGCTGGCATTCCATCTGATCGAAGCGTCGACGCGCATCCTGCGTGAAATGGCGACGTTCGACGAAGCCGGTGTAAGTAACAAGGAATAATTTTTAAACACAAAGATCACAATGGACTCAATGGTTGGAAAAGTTGCACAACCATACGGCTTCTTGTAGATTTTCCTTCGTGCACGTCGTGTCCTTTGTGTTTAATGATTTAGCATGAGACATTTGCGTATTGCCTTTGGATTGTTGACGACTCTACCGTTCCGACTCCCCGGGAACTGGTCGGCGGGCGATAGCGGACGCGCGGCTGTGTGGTATCCATTTGTGGGACTGGTCATCGGCCTGTTGACGTGGCTGACATGGCGTGGGGCAACTCTTGTTTTTCCATCACTTGTAGCAGGCGTTATCGCACTTGTCGCCTGGGTGCTGTTGACCGGCGGACTGCATCTCGATGGGCTCGCCGATTGCTGCGACGGATTGTTCGTGAGCGCTGCGCCTGAACGCAGGCTCGAGATCATGAAAGATCCGCACATCGGTGCATTTGGCGTGATCGGGTTGATCCTCGTGTTGCTTATCAAAGGAGCCGCATTAGCTTCGCTTACGTTGACATCCGCTTTCGGAATCATTCTCGCCGCCAGCCTGGCGCGCTGGTGTATTTTGTTGGCAGCGCTGCTTCCACAAGCGCGCGCATCAGGCATGGGCGCCGATTTTGCATCTGGCGTTCAACGTTCATTTATCTTTTGGGGTGCGATCATTCCTATTGGATTGGCAATGCTTATAGGAGTGCATGGACTTTTTTCCATACTGATCGGAGTTGGTGCCGCAGGTTTGATAGTATGGCTGGCAAAGTCGCGCATCGGCGGTGTGACAGGCGATGTGTTTGGCATGACCGTGGAGATCGTGGAAGTCATTGCATTACTTGCCTTCGTCTTTGGATAATCATGAAGAACCATCCGTTTCGCCTGGGCACGACGTCCTATATCATTCCAGATGACATCCTGCCAAATGCACGTTATCTGGCAGGCAAAGTGAATGATATGGAATTGATCCTGTTTGAAGTGGATGATGGACCGAATAATCTGCCTTCTGCCGAAGTGATCGATGAACTTGCAAAGATCGCACAGGAAAACGATATGACCTATACTGTTCACCTGCCGCTTGATCTCAAGTTGGGAGAGGACGGCTCGCAGCAGGATCCGTCGTTGATCAAGGCAAAACGAGTCATCGATTGCACTCGCACACTTGACCCATGGGCGTACGTTCTGCACCTGGATGGAAGATCAGTTCGCACATCCACAGATGCGCGAGCGATCAAGCGCTGGCAGGATCAGTCAGTTCGAGCCCTGGAGATTGCTTCCATTTGGGCGGGCGGCGCGGACAAACTGGCGGTCGAGAATCTGGAAACGTATCCGCTCGACTTCATTCAGCCCGTGCTCGACCGTGTGCCCGTCAGCCGCTGCGTGGATATTGGTCACTTGTGGCTCGATGGACATGACCCGATCCCTTATCTGCGCGCCGCGCTGCCGCGCACGCGTGTCGTTCATATACACGGCCGGGCAGAACGAGACCATCATTCGCTGGCTTGTATGCCTTACGAAAAAGTTAAAGCTGTGTGGGATGAACTCGCGGACGCAAGCTATGAGGGCGTGTTGACTCTCGAAATTTTTTCAGAAGAGGATTTTCTATCCTCCATGGAAGTTTTTGGGTCGCTAACATGACCACTCAATACAAAATCACATTGATCCTTGGCGGCGCACGGAGTGGAAAATCCTCCCACGCCCAAACTCTGGCAGAAGCAACCGGTGCGTCGGTGACCTATCTCGCCACTGCCGAAGCGCTGGATGACGAAATGTCGAAGCGTATTCAAAAGCATCGCGCCGAACGTCCATCCCAATGGGAAACACTTGAGATTCCTCATACGATTGCAGCGCAGACAGCGCGGATACAAACCGATGTTATCATTCTGGATTGCATCACACTGCTCATCACCAATTTGATGATGCCGTATGTGCAGGATGATCTCGTGGACGAAGAGCCGTTTCTTGCCAGAGTTCATAAGGAGGTTGATGAACTTGCCCTCTTTCTGCGTGAACGAAAACAGGATTGGATCATCGTCTCGAACGAAGTTGGGTTGGGGCTTGTCCCTGCCTACCAGATGGGACGTGTCTACCGCGATGCCATCGGCTGGGCCAACCAGCGGCTGGCGCGTGAAGCGGATACGGTCCTCTTCATGGTCGCAGGCATTCCGATGGTGGTAAAGGGTAAGGAGCGCTCATGAACATCACGATCCGAAAGATGCACGCCCAGGAATCACAGCAGACGAGTTCCTTCTCGCGCAGATCCATGGTGACATCGCGGCTGGTGCTTGGGATCGAGAATGAAACGCTTGTGTACACCATAGCTCCTGTGGAACCTGCCTATGAACGCGAAGTCCATGCCGAAGATGGCGACTACGGATTCGACGAGTCTGGCCCCACCATCTTCTTTGCGCAGGTCGACAGCCATCTCGCCGGTCGCATCCGCATGATGCGCTGGTGGAATCGATTTGCGTATGTGGAGGATCTGGTGGTCAACCCGGAATATCGCGGCCATGGCATCGGACGGGCGCTCCTGGAACGCGGCATTCAATGGGCGCGTGAAAATCACTTTCCCGGCGTCATGCTCGAGACGCAGGATGACAACGTCCCGGCCTGTATGCTCTACCAAAGCTGTGGATTTGTGTTAAGCGGCTTTGACCGAAACGTCTATAAAGCGATGAATCCGAACACAAGAGAAACCGCCCTGTTCTGGTATTTGATCTTTGAATCTGTGTCGTAGAGGCAGGCAGCTGCCTGTCTCTTCATGGATTAATTATGTTGAAAATCCAAACTCTCTCTGTCTCGTATGGCTCACGCCGCATCCTGCATGATGTTTCCTTCGACGTGCAAAGCGGCGAAGTGCTGGCGTTAATCGGTCCGAACGGTGCGGGCAAATCGACATTGATCCGCGCTGTAAGCGGAGTCATTCCGTACAGCGGTCACATCCGCACGAATGGAGATGATGCCGCTTCGCTTTCCACGCAGCAGCGCGCACGATACATTGCTACCGTTCCCCAGGCGGTTGCCCTGCCTCCCGCGTATACGGTGTGGGAAACCGTGTTATTCGGACGCACACCGTATCTTGGATTCCTCGGCCAGCCCTCGCAAGTGGACGAAGACATTGCCCGCCAATCGCTGACTCGTGTCAGCGCGCTTCCGTTTGCCGAGCGGCGCGTTGGCGAACTCTCGGGCGGGGAACAGCAGCGTGTATTACTGGCGCGGGCATTGTGCCAATCCACGCCGATATTGCTGCTCGATGAACCCACCGCGCATCTCGATCTACAATACCAGGTGAATATTTTGGAATTAGTGAGTGAACTGGCACACAAGGATAATCTGGCTGTGCTGGTCGCGCTGCATGACCTGAACCTGGCCGCCCATTACGCCGACCGCATCGCCCTGATGGTCGCCGGGAATATCAAGGCGATGGGAAAACCAAAAGATGTGCTGCAAGCCGACCTGATCGAGGACGCCTATTGTTTGCCCGTGCAGGTGGTCAAACATCCGTTTTTGGATCTGCCCTGGGTGCTGCCGGGAGCGCGGAAATAGAATCGCTCTTATAATTGCCTTCAAGGCATGATCTCCGGATGGCAAATTCCACATATCCTCAATTGCGTGAATTTCAAGCTGCGCATCGTAAACTTCTGCGCGAATATATTTCTGCGATTGACATTGCCTCCGGCTTGCCGTTCTTTGTGAATCTCACAGCGTTGCTGACGCCCCATGAAAATGAAACCACATTTATGAAGCTGAATCGACAGTCATGGTTTCTATGGGCGCCCATTACCTGGAAACCCTTTATACGTTTTCTCCTGGAAAGCCATATTAAAGGGAAAATGGGGGAATTGAACGTCGCCTACAATAAACTATTGCTGCGCCTCCCCGAGGGCAAAAAGTTCGAGCAGTTTCGGGAAGCATTAAAGTCCGCCGTGGCGGAGTGCAATCAACTGAGCGATACACTGACGACCTGGAAAAGTGGAAAGACTCTGCTCGCCAGCGCGGTGCCGGTCGTCCTGGGCTGGCTCACGTCCTGGCTCGGAACCGATAACCTGTTACTGGCGTTACCGCGAGTAGGCGTCGAAATTCAGGGCAGCCTGCTTTCCGGCCCGTTCGCATCCTATTTACAGATTGTGGTTTGGGCAGCGACATCCCTGGGCTTGTTGTTTCTCCTGCTCAATCAGGCATTTGAAGGGAAGCGCGCCATTTTCCTGCCCACCTGGATACGGGATCGCTCCAAAGTGAACACCCATAATATCTATGCCAGCGAAGATGATTTGTTCAGGCTGATCGGACACCGCAAAACTGCTGAATTTCCTCTCGACTCTGTAGCATTCATCGTGCTCGCGCTGTTTGTAATCGTCAGCTTCGTGCTGCGATTCTATTACTACTTCTCGTCGATTCTCATCGTCAATCTCGTGGCTGTGCCGGTGTTGATCTTTGTGGTTGTGTTGATCCTCCGAAGTTCGAACCAGCGCTGGAATTGAGGCTTACCCAACCGCGATTAGACCATGTAGGGAAGGGCAGCTGCCCTTCCCTACATGGTTATTTTGTTTGCGGCGAGATCAACCGATTCCAGAATCTTCTAACTAGAGTCCCTATTGCGATTCCGATCAGTAGGCCAACAAACACACCTGCCGCAAAGCGTAGCAACGTATCCCTAATCGACTGTGTTGCTATCAACGCAATGAAATTGCCGAGTAGTGCGGCGCAGGCGGTTGCGAGCAATATTCCAGTACTCTCGAGTGCTACATTGCGCATGAAGACGTAGTATGTGATCTCACCCTTGTGATAGGATTTGCGCTGTTTTTGGACAACCGCAATGCAGGCCATTGTAAAGGTTAAGACCAGCAGGGTTGTGCCGAGCATGAAACCCAGCGATGGATAGAACCATGCAACGACCAATAATAGCAGGAGGAGCAGCAATGAAATAATGGTAGAGTACTTTTTTAGCGATGTGAGCATGTTGTTCCTTCACGGCACAGGTAGTAACGACTTCAGTCGTTTGTTTTCTGGCAAGAAGCGACTAAAGTCGCCACTACGCTGTAGGTCTAATATTCGAAGTAATACTCGACAGCATCCTGCTTCCAATTTCATCCTGCTTGTCCGATCTTTTTTTATGAAAAGATCTGAGAATAACGCTGTTAAGAGTTGAGTAGGTAATCACTACTGGTTTCCACGGTCACTTGCCAATCCTTCCAAATAATCGAATTCATCTTGAAAAATTGATAACCGCTTATCTTTATCTTGTGGAATTCGTCGAATGAACTCTTTCTTGCCAGAACGAATATAGGCTGCTCGGGAACTAAACACGTTAAATTCATATATCGCTCGCCACTGGGTAAAATCTCCCCGTAAAAAAGCTTCTGCATATTCACGAAGCCATTTGGAATAATCAGAGAGTTGAGCAATTATGTAATCATCCGTGCTTTCGTTTTGGCCTTTTACTCGAGTTAAATTTGCAGCTTGGTGTAGCATCTTAGCTTTTTCATCATCTTGAGGATCAAGAGATAACATCAACTTCTTTTCAGATCCTGTCAGGACATAATACTTCCTGATTTGTAATGGATCAAGGAAGTTCCTGTATCGATCGTCCTGAATTCGGCCAACGATGGTACGTGCTGCCCATTGCTCGCTTGACACAATCACAAATGTGGTCGGAGACTCGAAATCAATTCGACCCTCTGTCTTCGGGCTGCGGCTGGATATATCAGTTTTCCCCACGTGAAAACCGTACTCTGCAATCAAGTAGCCAAAGAGCGTCATTACAGTACCAAGAAAATCAGTATTCATTGTATGCTCCTTATTGCATTAATAACTCGACTGGAACAAAATCTTCAAAATCATCCAGATGCTCATCTGGTACCAAAAAGGAGTATTTTCCGTATGGAACTAATGTATAACCGTCGTCTATTTTATCAATTAGCTTCAATTCAGCATAAGTGAAGCGTCTGGTCGCATTGGGATCAGTGCTTCTCGTCGCCAATTCGTAGTTTACGTTAAGAACAAATATTTTTCTTTCTTCCATCGCCCATTCAATGGCATCGCTGTTGATTTCCCAGAAATCACCATAAGCACCGGCGTCTTCATATTTTTTCCACTCTGAAGCAGGCATGTCCAAAAAGCTCATTGGGTAATTATCAAACTTATTGGCCATTTCACCAAAGGGAATTTCAGCATCGCGACCATATCCGATCGAAAAAAGTGGACTATCCGGATTCTGAATACTTTGACGCCTAAGTTCGGTAATTTCCGCTTCTGACAGCTTAAACTTTAGATGCATATTAACTGGATTGGCAGGATCCTCTACACCTAGTAGCCACCCTTCTAGCGACTGACCAGGTGAGGGTGGTTTCGAAAGAATTTTGGTAGGATCAATTTCCAGTTTTTCCGCACGTTTGATGAAGTCAATGGCGTCATCGTCGTACCGGGCAAATAGCTCTACTGCATCGTCGCCATATTTTGCAGTTGATGACGTTATTTCATCACCATATTTTTGGAGTAATGCAATACCCTCATCCTCATACTTGAGTATGATCTGTATGGCATCATCACCGTACAACTTCACCAGTTCGATTGCTTCATCGCCGTGCTTCGTTAGGTTCTCTGCTACTTCTGTACTGAGTTCTTTTCCAATAGCATTTCCTGGCATGCCTCCATCTACCAACTCCATATGGAGTTCTAATGCTGTGTCGGCAGCACCAGGATCATGGGTAAGAGTTTGATAGCCTAACTGGGTAGCTAATGAAACCTCCTCAATCGAATCTACAAATTTGAGAATTGGTTCAGCGCGCGTACAGAGATTTGTGTTTATTGTACAAAAAGTTGTCGCTCCGCCCGCAACTGCCTGATATAAGAATCCGGCCCCCGTCAGCATCGCTGCAACCACTCCGGCAGCAAGAACGTTTCCTAAAAGGTTTTCATTCCAATCTCGCTCATAGTATCTATTTAGCGCAACTGTTCCAAGAGCGGCAGTTCCACCCGCTATGAAAGCAGCTCCAGCTATCCATGCCGCCGCGACCAGTGGTGTTGCAGTTCCACCACTGAGTACTATCGCGGTAACACCAATGACGACCCCTATCCCTAAAGCTATTTCTGTTTGATGATCATCAATCCAATCTATGCTTTTTTGCCACCAACTCTTTTCAGTTGGCTTTGTAAGTGTGACCTGTTCCAGCGGTCTTTCCACATAGGTATCCAGCCTTACATGCTGCTCTTCCACTCTTGTCAATTTGTCAAAATGTCGCTGCGCTTCTGCCTTTTTTTGTAAGGCATTCTGCAGAGTCGTCCAGGCGATCGTATCTTCAATTTCTCGCTGGGTCAGCTTTGCCTTGATGCGCGCATCTTTTGCCTGCTCTGTCAGTCGCGCTACTTCCCATTCTCTTTCCTGAGCCCACTTGTCCTCCAGTTTTTCCATCTTGCGGACTTTGATCCTGGATTTTCGTTCCTCCAGGGCAGCTTCCTCGGCCCGTTTAGCTGCAAGGGACTCTTCCCTTTTTCGCTTCTCTTCCAATGCATAGGAAGTGACGGCGCCTACCATGGCAGCCGCGGCAGCCCCCCACAAAATATTGGATCTGGTTCCGGGAACAGAAGAATTGGTAGTTTGGGCGGTGAGCGTATCCAATTTTGTGGTTTGATACGTCAAATCTGGGCGCGGGATCAGAACCGATTCCAACCATTCCACTATTCCAGTTTGGGTTGGAGTGGGACGGGGAATGAGTGCAGCTTCGGGAGTTTGCGTACCCTCTGCTGTGGGTTGTATTTCACCAAATACACTTACTACGGCCATTGCTGTTGCTGCGGGCGATACAACGGGAATAGGTGTGGACAAAAGTATCGGGGCAGGATCAACGCGATAGTATGGCGGTGGCGTGGAGGTTGGCCCAGCAGGAAGAACGTCGATCACCACGCTGACTGAGGAATACTGCTGAGATACATTGCCTAATTGATCGATGGCCGTTACCAGTGCAACGTAGTCTCCGTTGGGAGCGATTGTCTCATCCCCAAAGCGGCGATCCCACTTGAAGTGCATGGGGAACTCTTCAGACGCTAACTGGATCAGGCGCCGGGGCCATCGCCTTTCAGGATCAATGATTTCGAGGCGCGCCTCAGCGATCCCGCTTTCGGTGTCCCAAATGTCGAGTAGAGCGACCTGCCATGAAAGCCAATGCGAACGCAGTTGGATGTTTGGCGCCTGGTTATCTACTGCGGTGCTGACCGTCTGTTGGCTGGTTAGACCAGCCTGATCTGTTGCACGCACGATCACAGTATGGGAACCGTTCGAATCGCCGGATGTATCCCACTCGTAACTCCAGGATGTCGTCCCTGTTGCCGTTCGCCAGGTTTGCCCGCCATTCGTGGATATTTCTATTTTTGAGATTCCGCTGCCGCCATCCTCTGACGCGCCATTCAGAGTTACTTTGCCATTGACCCAGGCTGGAAGCGTGGTCTGGATCGACAGAAATGGGTGAATGGTATCCACCTTGACGGACTGTTCCGTGAAATATGTCAGCCCGGCCTTGTCCTGGACGTTCAATCGGATGATATGAACCCCGTCTGGAATCGTCAGCGCGCTTGCATAGGGAGTCTCGATGCCGCCATCCAGGATGTAGGTAAACGCGTCCACACCGGAACCAGGTAAAGGGTCGGAGGATGCGGCGGAAAGAATCACATCTGACGTGTACCAGCCGTTCGTCCCCGGTATCCCACTAAGTGTGCCTGCAATTTGAGGACGGACCGTGTCCACCTGATATAGTTGATCGACCTGTGTGACAAGCCCGGCTGTATCCTGCGCCCAAAAAGAAACTGCGTGCGACCCATCCCCGAGAACCAACGGCGATGTATATGTTGTCCAAGTGCTGCCATTGCGAGTGTATTCAAAAATATCCAGGCCAGATGTGTCGTCACTCGCCGAAGCAGAAAGGTTAAGATTTGTTACATACCAGCCATTCGCGCCTAACGTTCCCTGCGGATCCAAAATTACGTCTGGCGCAAGGCTATCCAGCCAGTACGATTTCGATGAAGCAACCGAATGTCCGGCGCCATCGGCAACACGGACATCCACCGAGTGTTTGCCGTCAGGCAGATCCAATACACCCGACAATGGAAAAGTGATCCAGGCGGTGCCATCGACACTGTATTCAAGCGCGAACAATCCTGAACCTGGAATAGGGTCGGATGCCGATACGTGGAGTTCAGCATCGTTGTACCAACTATTGGAACCCAGGCTGCCTTGTAATGACGAATTGAGCGCAGGCGGCCGGCTGTCGATTGAAGTATCCTGCACCACCATGCTGGAATTTCCTGCATTGTCCAACGCGGTAAGCACAAGCGTGTGGGGACCCTCGTCACTGACATCTATCGAAGTACAGGAAGCCAGTGCCGCACCGTCCAGCGTACAAGTGAAACTTGCCAGGCCAGAGGTTGTATCTGCAGCAGAGCCAGTGAAAGAAACCGGTCCCAGGTACCAGCCATTCGATCCTGTCGTGCCGCTGAAGGCGCCGCTGATCACTGGCTGTTGCGAATCGACTTTTACTGTCAGTGAACCCATTGTTGAGCTGTCGCCCCAGGATGAAAGAGCCCAATAGGTGAGGGCATTATTTCCTTCAGTTAACGGCACGCTGCAATCTGACTCGGGACAGGCAAAGTTCTGCCCATTCCATGTTCCTTCGATCGCAGTGATGTCATAATTAGGCAGAGGTTCATCTGCACTCAATGAAAACTGAGGGAATGTCGTACACCATCCGTTATTCGGTGAGCAATTTTGAAGAAAACCTTCTATTGTGGCTGGAGGATAGGTAATGGTTTCCTCCTGCGAATCATCCACTTTCTTCCAATAGGTAGCCCCTACATTACTCTTTGTACAAGCCGGCCCTGAGCTGGGGTAGGCCAGCCAGGGCTTGCTTTCATTGGAACAGGACCAGGTATTGCTGCTTTTATATTTGTAGATACCCTTGGCGGGTACAAACCCACATTTATAGAGGACCACTTTACAGGATCCACCGGTCTGGGTGACTGTGCGGTCAGGGCCCAAATAGTCTGCCAGAACCGGTGTAACGGTGGCCAGTGTCAGCAAAATGGAAATGCAAAACAAAACTGTTTTCAGTCTATATGGAATCGGTCTCGATTTTTCCCGCATGAAAATTACCCTCTTGCAACGATGTAAGCTATGTTGGGCAGATTGTATACTGTAACGAGATTGTAATAAATTTCACATTTGTAGACTCGATTTACAACAATGAAAATGTGATTCACTTTGTCGCAATAAGAGGTGCAGCAGGTGACAGGGGGCTGTCCAAAAAGTAAGAGGGCAGCCCTTTACTTTTTTAAGTGGGCGTGAT
>CAZBAX010000089.1:0-15265 GCA_964489725.1 uncultured Anaerolinea sp.
TCGCCAACCTCACTACGGAAGAGTTGGAGGTCATCCAACAATGGATTGATGCAGGTGTGCCTGAAAAGTAAGCCCCGTTTACTGGGTAAGGGAACCGGCGGCTCCGTGCAGGCAGACCGCCTTCGAGCGAAGATGTGATAAATAAGAACTGCCCGCCAGATCGTTGGCGGGCAGTTTGCTTAATCCTCATCTTCCTCTTTCTTGATCCCAAAAATCTGATCGATCCGTTCGAGGATCTCCGATGTAAGCTTCGGCGCCACTTCACCGGCTTTCAGATTCTCATGCACCTGTTCCACGCGGCTCGCTCCAGTGATGACCGTACTCACAAAGGGGTTCTTCAAACACCAGGCAAGCGCCAACTGAGAAAGCGTACAATTGAGCTCTTTGGCGAGCGGTTCCAGGGCTGCCACCTTCGCTAACTTCTCTGCATTGGTGAGATTATCATGCAGCCAATCATATCCTTCAAGCGCACCCCGGCTGCCTTCGGGAATACCCCTGCTGTATTTGCCAGTCAACAGCCCCGATGCCAGCGGGCTCCAGGTGGTGGTGCCATACCCGTATTCTTGATAGACACGCTCATAGTCGCGCGAGAAACGATGACGTTCGAATAGATTGTAGACCGGCTGTTCCACTACGGGCTTATGCAGATGATGGCGCTCTGCAATTTCAATCGCTGCCACGATCTCGGCGGCTGCCCATTCTGATGTCCCCCAATACAACGCCTTGCCCCATTCGATGATATTGTGCATGGCCCACACCGTCTCTTCGATGGGAGTGGTCTTATCGGGGCGATGGCAATACAGCAGATCGACATAGTCCAACTGGAGTCGTTTGAGTGAACCGTTAATACCTTCGATCAACCGTTTGCGATTCAAGGTGTTGCGTTCGTTGATGTTCTCATGCAGCCCCCAATAGAGCTTTGTGGAAACCAGGTAACTGCCTCGACGCCACTTCAGCTCCCTGATGGCGTTCCCCATCACCTCTTCCGACTTGCCGCCTGCATACGCTTCCGCGTTGTCGAAAAAGTTTACGCCCGCATCATAGGCGGCAGCCATCATCTTGACCGCGGCGTTCACATCTGCCTGGTTATGAAATGTAACCCATGAACCAAAGGAAAGCTCGCTCACTTGAATCCCTGTTTTACCCAAATGACGATATTGCATTGTTACCTCCAGGAAAATTTCTGCAATTATAATCTTCTCATGCAATGCAAGCCTCTTTACGCCTCGTCTTTTTCTGAACACCCTCGACACCATTCCACTTTGCGGGACGTTTTACTTCTCCCGTTTTCCTTTTTACTCCTAACTTCTTCCTTTTTCTCTCTAACTGCCTGCGCCCCTCAATCGACTCCATCACCATCCCAAAGCGGGGAGCTGATCCCCTACATCACCTCGACGGAAAGCCCGCTACAGACGCCCGAAGGCCTGGTCGCCGCGGAGACGCCGCTGCCCAGCCCGACGCCTTTTACCTACACTGTCAAAGCCGGTGATAGCTTCAGCAGCATCGCCCTCGAGTTCGGAGTCTCCATGGATGACCTGCAAGCCGCGAACCCTGATATTTCGCCGAACAGCATGTCCATCGGGCAGGTGATTCGGATTCCCAGCAATCCTGATAATCCTTCCGGTGAACCGACACCGACTCCCGTGCCTTTCATTGTGGAACAGATCGAATGTTATCCCACCACAGATAAAGGGATGTGGTGCTTTGCGCTCGTGCACAATGAATTTGCAGAGTTTATGGAAAATGTCAGCGCACAGGTGACGTTAGTAGACGCGAACAACCAGGCTCTTGCCAGCCAGCCTGCATTACTGCCATTGAATATCCTGCCGCCAAACACGTCGCTGCCGTTAACTGTTTTCTTTCCACCAGATGTCCCCTATGAAGCAAAGCCACAGGTTCAGGTATTGACTGCGATACGTTTATTGCCGAACGATGAACGCTACATCTCTGCAACGATCAACAACACACTTGTGCAGGTCAACGCGGATGGGCACAGCGCGCACGTCAGTGGGCTGGTGGTTTCGCAGAGTCAGGCCCGGGACGCGCGCCAGGTTTGGGTAGCAGCGACAGCCTACGACGTCGCGGGACGCGTGGTCGGAGTCCGCCGATGGGAATGGGACAACGGGCTGGCTGCAGGCGGCAGCATCCCATTCGATTTTATGCTCTCCAGCATTGGAGGCAAGATCGCACGCGTGGAATTTGCCGTTGAAGCGCGGCCCTGATAATCAAGTAGGGTCGGGCAGCTGCCCGACCCTACTTGATTATTTATTCTCCAACCACATATACCGTTCGATCGGTATATCGATCGGCGTAAACACATATCCCTTCACATACGGTTTCACCAACTGATACGACAAATAATGGACCGTGAACAACGCCGCGGCATCGTCCACAAGCATTTGCTCGGCTTGTTGGTACAGGGCAATGCGGGTTGTCACGTTGGGTTCGATGCGCGCCTGATCGAGCAGCGCATCGAGCTGCGAGTTGGAATAGCCACCGTTGTTTTGTGATGAACCGGTATGGAAGAGCACATCTGCAAAATTCTCAGGGTCGGGGTAATCGGCGCACCAGCCGCCATCGAACAATTGACCGTGATTGCCGGAGTACAGTTGCTCGAGATAGAAATTTGGTTCGATGTTCTCAACGGTGATGGTGACTCCCAAATGGAGTTTCCACATCTGTGCCAGCGCCGCGACGGACGAATCGATGTAGCTGCCCGTGCCTCCGTTTGTGTAGACGATGGGAGGCAATCCCTCAGGCCCGCCATATTTGGATTGCTTCAACAACTCACGTGCCTGTGCAGGATCGAATGGCAGACCCTGGAGCGCGGTATTGAAGCCTGGCAGTCCGGGAGGATATAACCCGTTTGCCGGAAGTGCATGCCCGCTCCAGATCACGTCGAGATATTGCTGGCGATTGAATGCCATACTAAATGCCTTGCGGACATTTACGTCGTCAAATGGCGGCTGGGTCGTGTCGAAGACTACATAGCCTGTACACAGGTTGACGCCGGTGAGCAATTCATTGTGCAGAGGTTCGCTGGGGTCGCTGAAGCGCTCGATGGAATATACGCCTGTGATGTCGATGTCGCCGGTCTCGTACAGTCGCTGGCTGTCACCCGAGTAGAGTTCTTCGACAATATAGGGAATGCTGGGCGCGCCCAGATAAAAATCCTGGTTGGCTTCATATACGATGCGTTCAAAACGAGTCCACTCGATCAGCTTATACGGACCAGTGCCGTTCGGCGTACGATACCATTCCTCACCGCTTTCCACATTGTCTTTGTCCAGGACGAAGCCGGTGGCATAGGTGAGCTTCAGAAGAAAGTAAGGTTTCGGCGCGTCGATCGTGACCTGCAGCGTGTGATCGTCGATGACCTTGAGTCCGCTGATGTGATCGGCACTGCCTGCATTCATTTCGCGTACACCTACGATGTCGCCGAGATAGGTGAGCACCGTATCTGATGCGATCTCGGGGCTGGCCGCGCGCTCCCAGGAATACACTACGTCCTGCGCGGTGACGGGACGTCCATCGTGGAATTTTGCATTCTGACGCAACTTGAACGTGTAGACCATGCCATCGGGGCTGATATCCCAGCGTTCGGCGAGATCGGGTGTGAGATTTAGTTTTGGATCGAACGAGACCAGTCCGCTGAAGACGCGCTTATCACCAGAGCTATAGGTTGTGGCAGGATCATATGAACGTGGATTGGTCGACTCACCGCCCGAAAGGACTAACGCCTGATCCAGCGGAATATCGGTTTGCAAGGCGGCTGCCGGAGCAGACCCAGACGCAGTGACCGCAAAGACCAAAACCAGAACGAATGAAATGGCTTGCAAAAGACGCGCTCTGCTCACGTGGATAAGAGTGCTAAGCATTGTTTCCTCCCTTGTTATTCTGATTGCGGACGACAAATCCAAGTACAACGACGCCGATGACGAGGATCATTACGCAGCAAAGGCCCAGCAATATGAGAGTCAGCGCGAGCGGCGGCCCGCTGCGTGTGGATGGTGTCGTTTCTGTAGGCACGCCGGCGCTCGACGATGTAGGAATTGCTGTGGGTGTTGCCTGAAGGTTGAACGCGCCGCCCGATATGGGAACGATGGTGGGCACAAAGGTGGGGGTTGGCTGTATCGTCGGTTGCGCGGAAGCAGCACGCGGCTGCGCGCCGACCGCTTGTCTCCATTGATCCTCCAGTCCTTCGGTATTGAATCCATATACCTGCTGCAGGGCATCGTCGATGGCCGTTCCATCCCGCAGAAGTGTAAGTAGGGAGGTCATCTTTTCCTGGCCGTACGTGTCGATCAGATATTTCACTACGCTAAACGATTGGCTGTACGAGAGGTTCACCTTATCAGGCAGCTCGGCAAAACCGGCGCTCATGGAACGCAGCGTCAGCAATGTATCGTTGCGAATGGCATCGTCAAGCTGCCCTTGTGAACTGGCGTCGAGTTCGCCTTCGCTGAACATTGCGAGTCCTTCATTCAGCCAGGTCGGCACACCGCCCAGACATGAGAAGGTGAGATGCCCCACCAAAATATGCGTCAGCTCATGGACCATGGCATCTCGTCCCCAATCGAGATCCTGTTCCGTGATACCGATCACCACAATGTTGTAGTCTGAATACGCGCGCCCACCCGTCCACGAAGGTTCATAGAGCATCGCCTCCTGCATATCGCTGGTGTTTGCATAGATGTACAGATCGATGGGTTCCTGTGCGATGAGACCCGATTGTGTGCGGTTGAATTCGAGACCACCCTGCGCCGCATTCATAAGATCACGGGCAAACGCGTCATTGCCGCGATACCAGTGAAAATTGATATTGCCCTCTTTGAGGGTCTTCCAGTCATGGTCATCATCCAGCCAGGTGGCAGATTTGGTTTCGCTTACCGTCTCATTGCCATTCGCATCGGTAACTCGCCAGCGCCACCAGAGTTGTGCGCCGGGAGGCAGCGAGCCGCTCTGACGCATTTCCCACGTCCACGCGGCGTTGACTGTTCTGCCGGGTGTGAATTCAGGATATGCTTTTGCGATCACTTCCCCGCAGGTTTGTTGTTCGTTTCCGTATTCCAGGACCACAGAGACAATATCCACGTCGGCTGTGATGGTGGCGCTGAATGTGGCCGCCTCAGGGAAGTCAAACCTGACATTGTTATCGGTCACTTCCGTCTGACCGAGGGCGCGGCCGGTTGATACAGTTAACAAGCTAAAACTGAGTAGGAGAGCTACAAGTAGATTCCGCATGAATGCTCCATTGTGAAATTTTTCGCGGATTTCCCGCTGCGACCCGAAGTTTATCATGCAACTGCAATTACCTTCCAGACACTTATCAACAAATTGAAGTTGTTTGACGCTTATATCGCATTGCATGTATAATCTTTCCAATCCCCATGCGGGGGATTTTGTTGAGGTACACATGGCCTTGCGCGGCAATCTACGAGACTTTACAATCACCCAACTCCTGAATTTAATCAACCTTGCTCAGAAGACCGGCACACTCGTTGTGGATGGCCCAACAGAACAGGCGTTTGTTTCGTTTCGTGACGGTAAGCTCGCCTATGCCCGCGTAGGACAGGATGATGGCAGCCTGGCCGCTGTGCTGCACAAAGCCAACAAGTTAACCGTGAACCAGTATCGTGCCATCGTCGAACGAGCCGGCAGGATCAACGATAAGGAACTGGGACTGCTTCTGATCAATGCGGGATATCTCTCACAGGATGAGATTCTCGGCCATCTACAGGCATACTTTACAGAGGCCATCCGCCGCCTCTTTACCTGGGTGGAAGGCTTCTTCCGTTTCGAGGGGGATATGCTCGCCCCTGACGACCGCATCAACGTGCGACTCGATCTTGAAAATATTATTATTGAGGGGTCGCGCCAGTTGCGTGAATGGGAACAGTTGAATGACGAGATCCCCAGTCTCGACATGGCATTGAAATTCACCGACCGCCCCCTGAAGAATGTGAACCTAAGTGTGGAAGAGTGGCGTGTTGTTTCGTTTATCAACCCCAAGAATACCATGAAGCAGATCGCCGTCACCAACAAGATGAACGATCACGAAGTGCGCCGCATCGTATATGGACTGTTGCAGGCCGGGCTGGTAGAAATCGTCCGACCCGAAGGTATGGTGATCCCGCAGAGCCCCAAGACCTTCCCGACGCAGGATAAAGAAGAGCAGAAATCATTGGTCAATAAATTGATTGGGCGTATTCGAACGCTGTAATCATCGATGTGAAGGAAAGAAATTATGCAAACAGTCAAAATGGTGGTCACGGGTCCCTTCAGCGCTGGCAAGACGGAGTTCATCCAGTCTGTCAGCGAAATTGACGTTGTATCCACAGAGCGGAAGATCTCCAATCCTGCCGAGCGTTCCGTCAAGGAAGCCACAACGGTTGCGATGGACTTCGGCCGCATTACCGTGGATGAAGATCTGGTCCTGTATTTATTCGGTACACCGGGACAAAAACGCTTCGATTTCATGTGGGAGATCCTCTCGGAAGGCATGCTGGGTTTTATCGTGATGGTCGATAGCACTCGTCCTGAAACGTTCCGCGAAGCCCGCTCGATCCTGGAGACCTTTCGGGCCTATGCTCCCACGCCCTATGTAGTGGCCGCCAATAAACAGGACCGTGAGGACGCCTGGGACCTGGAGGATATGCGCCACGCGCTGCGCCTGGAAAGCTCAGTGAAATTCCTGCCCTGCGTGGCTACCGATAAGAATACCGTCAAGTCTGTCCTGTTGGAATTGCTGTACAGCATTCTCGCTGAAATGGAGTCGGGAGGCTAGGGGGGACCCGTGATCAGGTAAACGTGTCATCAATTACGACCGACCAGGGAATCGTTCATTACGAAGTGTACGGGCGCGGTAAACCCGTGATCCTGCTGCATGGATGGCTGGGTTCGTGGGGGCTGTGGCAGGAGACCATGTCGTATCTCGGTCGTTATTACCGCACCTACGCCATGGACTTTTGGGGGTTTGGAGAATCAGGCAAGAAGCGCGAAACCTATGCCGTTCAGGATTTTGTCAGTCTCGTAAATCAATTCATGGAGCAGTTGGGGATCATGCATGCACCGCTCGTGGGTCATAGCATGGGCGGCACGGTCAGCCTGTCGGTTGCCATCCGCTATCCCGAACGCGTCAGCAAGGTGGTGGTGGTGGGCTCGCCCATCGTGGGTTCCTCGCTCGCGTTTCCACTGAAGCTTGCTGGCTATCGTCCGATTGCGTTTATGCTTTTCAACATGATGGGTACATTTCGCCTGGCGATGAGGGCCGCTTCGCCGATCATCTGCCGCGACCAGCGCTTTGCTGATATGATGGACCGCGACCTTTCGCGCACGACACTCGAATCATTCCTGCTTTCGATTGCCTCGCTTCGCAGGACAGACCTGCGCCCGATGCTCGATCAGATCAAGATCCCGGCGATGGGTATGTACGGAGACCGCGACGTGATCGTACACCCGAGGCAGTGGCAGCCTATGCAAAAAGGGATCTCTCACGCGCACATCGAGCGTTTCCCGTTGGCGGGACATTTCCCCATGCTGGAAGAGCCGCAACAATTTGCAGAGCGCCTCAAGAATTTCCTCGATCGGGAACAGGTTACACCACAACCGGTAAGCGCACCTGCAACATACTCGCAAACCCCCTCTGTGACTTTATAAGCTTATGATTTCCACGACTCCTGCGTTCTATTATCCAAATCGGATGGGGAGGATCATCCTATTATCGATGGAGGAGGTGATGGGTCGCAACGGCGTCAATGCCGTCCTGAACCTGGGTTCGCTGACCTCCCTGATCGATAATTATCCGCCCGATGACACGCAACCCGGCTTTTCCTTTGCCACGATGAGGAACATCAATGAAATGCTGGAACACGCCTACGGCCCCCATGGAGGGCGTGGACTGGCTCTGCGCGTGGGCCGCGCCTGTTTTAACTACGGTGTTCGCCAATACAGCAAGCAAATGGGATTGACGGAAGTGGCCTTTCGTCTTTTGCCCCTGCCGGCCAAGATCACAGCGGGAGCATCTGCCCTGGCAGAGCTTTTCAATAATTTCACAGACCAGCGCGTCCGTGTGGAACAAAATGATGGGAAATTGTTCTGGCACATCGAACGCTGTCCGCTGTGTTGGGAGCGCCACACGACTGAGCCGGTTTGTCATTTGGCTGTGGGCGTGCTGCAGGAAGCCTTGTACTGGCTCAGCGGCGGCAAGGTATTTAATGTAGAAGAACAGACCTGCATTGCTGCCGGCGATGAGACCTGTACGATTGTCGTCGATCAGTCTCCCATTTTCTAAGATGAATATAGCAAGTCCTTTAGCAAAAGGGCTTGCGAAACAACTTCTGTTCACGCCGCCGTCTCGTAGATGCCGCGCAGCGGTACAAGGCGGCGATTACTCAGGAAACCAACGCCGAGGACGGTGCTGGGAGCGTTGTTGGACAGAATAGGCTTTCCAAAAACACTTTCCGACAGCTATAATACCCACGGTCACACACTTGCCCTGGCACTGCCCCAGAGCAAGTGTGCCCATGTGCGGTATACTTAAAAAATTCCCTGCCCCCAAACAATTTTGTCAACTGTGTCGATGTGCGGCGCACGAACTCTGCGCCCCTTTTTTCCATGTTTTGTGGAATAATAGCTGGTGATATGCTCAAGGTCATTCTCAACGCACCTCATCCAATTTCACCTTTTAATGAACCGGCGCGGGATCTACGGATACAAAATACGCCCCTTTGGCTGCACCAACGAAATGTTCTTGCGCCATATACAACGCGTGAACTCGAGCTGAAGCCAGGTCAGAGATTCCCACTCGAACGTGATGAGACCATCGTATACCGCGATAATTTATTCTTCGATGAAGAGTACATGCGCGAGTTCCTGACAAAAGCGCGCGAAAACGGACGTCCCTGCCGTGCAGCATTTTCTGCCGAAGACCCGGCGTTCAAAGAGCATGCCCTGCCTCTCTCCATATCCTATACGCCCGCCGGACAATTCTATCTGGCCGATCTCTGGTATTACCCGCGCGGGCCCGTCGCAGATGTGGAACCGCTGGTGATCGATCTGCAATCGCGTGAGATTGGGTATTATCATGTCCCCACCTACATGGCAGACCAGAGCGGTGACCTGTTGTTCCAGGTGCCGCTGCGCACCCTGATCGCCATCGACTCGTGGGTGCATATCTTCATCGTGGACGTTGTATTTGGCCTGTTCTCACGTGGGGCCAGGTTTGAGAAACGCCTGAATGAGGATCTTGGCTTCAAATTGCGTATCCTTGGCAAAGCGCTTTATGAAGGACGCCAAATTCTCGAAAGTTCAGAACTGGTGAAGATCGGGAAAAACTGTGTCATCGATCCACATGCCATTATTCATGGTCCGACGACCATTGGCGACAACGTCACCATCAACGCCGGTGCCGTGATCGAAAACTGCACCATTGGGAACAATGTAAATGTTTCACAGGATGTTCAGTTGATGCTGTCGGTGGTAGGGGATGGGGCATTCCTGCCGTTCCGCGCTGCACTGTTCATGACAACCGTCATGGATAATTCCATGATCGCACAGAATACCTGCCTGCAAATGTGCGTGGTGGGACGCAATACCTTTATTGGCGCCGGTTCCACCTTTACCGATTACAACCTGATCCCGACTCCTATTCGCGCCCTGGACGGGAACGGCAAACTCAGCTTCTCGAACCGTCCCGTGATCGGAAGCGCCGTGGGACATAACTGCCGTCTCGGTTCAGGCATGATCGTCTATCCGGCGCGTACCATCGAGTCAGACGTGGTTCTGGCTGCGTCGAAAGAGCGCCGTGTGATCGATCGCGATATTCGTTACGAGGATAGCGATCATCATAGGTTGAAGTCCGCCGGTGTACACAGACGGTTATATCCACGCCCGGGCGAAGGCCAGTTGGAATCCTGGTAATCGATGGATACCTTCGCTTTTATTATTCATCCCATCGATCCGAAGCGGGATGTCAGCCGCAAGTTCCCCCTGCTCGGGAACATCCTGAACGAACGACAGATCGATTTTTTCTCCACGTTCTTCCCGCCGGTGTATATCTCTGAAATCGAAGGCATTACATCGGCAGCAACCGGTAAGGAGATCAAAGGCTGGTTCCTTGCCTGTCCCTATACGCCGCGCAGGATGATGGAATTGCCCGAACGGACGGTGTACAGGAAGATCATCGAAACAGGCAGGCTGGCTGAAAAACTGGGAGCCGATATCCTGGGCTTGGGCGCATTCACTTCCGTGATTGGCGATGCCGGTATTACAATTGCAAAAGCGCTGAACGTGCCGGTAACCACCGGTGACTCGTTCACCGTATCTGTTGCGGTGGATGCCATCCGCGAGGCAGCTGGCGCGATGGAAATTCCGCTACATACATCCACGGCGGCGGTCGTTGGGGCAACGGGAGCGATCGGGCAGGTCTGTGCCGAACTGCTGGCCGACGATGTGGAACGGTTATACTTGATCGGTCGCAGGCAGGAGGCGCTCGAAGAACTGCGCGACCGGCTCCAGACCCAGGCCCGAGCCGAGCTGGTCATCAGCACGACGATGGACGTTTTAGCGGAGGCGCAGCTCATTCTCACGGTCACCAGCGCCATCCACGACGTCATCCGCCCGGAACATTTACAGCCGGGAAGCGTGGTGTGCGATGTGGCCCGCCCCCGTGATGTTTCTGCAATGGTGGCGGCGGCGAGAGATGATATATTAGTGATTGACGGTGGAATGGTGGATGTGCCAGGACCCGTTGATTTCCATTTTAACTTCGGTTTCCCGCCCGGCAAGGCCTATGCCTGTATGGCTGAGACAATTGCCCTGGCGCTCGAGGGTCGTTTTGAGGACTATACGCTCGGCAAACACCTGACCCGCGCCCGGGTGGAAGAGATCGATGAGATCGCAAAAAAACATGGGTTCCGCTTGAGCGGTTTTCGTTCGTTCGAGCGCGAAGTGACGCAAGGACAAATCGATGAAGTGCGCCGCAAGGCGATACACTCACGCAAGACACGTGTAAAGCGTGTGGCGCAAATGTAATAGTGGAGGCTGCTTATGGGAAAAGCCCGCCTGTTGGTCGTGGAAGACGATATCGACATCGGCAACATGCTGAAGATCTATTTCAGCGGCATGGACTTTGATGTCGATGTCGCTGTGCGCGGGTCAGATGCACTGGAGAAAACCAAACAGGTCCTGCCGCATTTGATCGTGCTGGATATCATGCTGCCCGATATCGATGGGTATGAGGTATGCCGCAATTTGCGTACCAGCATGAGGACAAGTCATATCCCGGTCATTTTCCTGACGCAAAAAGATGAGCGCAGCGACAAGCTCCAGGGACTCGAGCTGGGAGCCGACGACTACATCACCAAGCCGTTCGATATCGAAGAGCTCAAGCTGCGTGTACAGGGAGCGATCCGACGCTCCGAACGCGAAAGCCTGACGGATCCCCGCTCTGGACTCCCAGCAGGCCGTCTCATCGAGGAACAGCTCCGCCGCATCATACGGGAGAAGGGCTGGGCCCTGCTCGATGCGCGGGTCAACAACTTTGATGCGTTCAAGGATGTCTATGGATTCGTGGCTGGCGATGATGTGCTGCGATTCACAGCCATGCTGATCGGTGAAGTGGTCGATGAACTCGGCACGACATCCGATTTTATCGGGCATGCCGGCGGCGATAACTTCATCGTGATCACCAACGAGAGTAAAGCAGACGCGATCAAAACCCGCCTGAAGGAGAGGTTTGACCAGGAGGTACAGACCCATTACAACTTCATTGACCGTCAGCAGGGATTTGTGAACGCTCCGGCGTCGGATGGTACGACCGTGAAAGTACCGTTTATGACGATGTCTGTGGGGGTTGTCTCGCCGAGCGTAAATTCATTCGCCGATATTCGCGAAATTACTGAGCTTGCGGCTGAGGCGCGCCGCCAGGATGCCGCGACTGGCGGATAAGGTGACTGTAGATAATGTTGGCGGGGCTGGATGTAGGCCTTGTGTTGGTTGCACTTTCACTGGCTATGATGATACCAGTGATGGTTCTGGCTTGGTGGCGACGCCAACCCATGGGTGACACCGCGCCAGCCGTAGCTCCATTATTCGAAATTCCCGATTCCTCTACAAATGAAGCCACATTGACCGTCCAGGTCGGGGGGCGGGTCGAGCATATTAACAACCTGGCCCGCGAGTGGTTTGGGCTGCGCCCTGACGAGCCGATCGATCTGGAAAGGCTGATCCGGCGCGCCCGCCCGGCAGAAGATCTGCTGAATCTGTGCGCGCTGCCCGGCCAAAAGCGACTCTCGATCAATGGACGATTGGTGGAGGCCGCTTCCTATCAGGTTCCGGGTCCCTATCCGTTGATGTTCATCCTAATGAGGAATGTTGAGCTCTCGACGACCATGGAACAGGCCGGCGTGGATTCCTCGATCTTACAGATTGTCTCTGATTTTGGGAAAAATGTATCTGCCAGCCTGAACCTGGATGACACACTGTATGCTATCCTGTTGAATATCTCGCATTTGGTGCCCGCAGACGTGGTGGAAGTGAAGATCTGGGACGCCTCGCATCAAAAGCTCATTCCGTACGCCCTCGAGTCTTCTGGTACTTCGCGTATCGTCCATGCGGGGCTTTCTCAGTTTGGAAAGTTAACAGCTGCGCTGCAGGTTAAGCAACAGCCTCTCCTGATCCCAGATGCACGGATCACCGACCTCTCACTGCCTGAGTGGAAAGACAGCACACCGGTGCAATCCTACATCGGTTATCCCCTGGTGGTTGAGGATCAATCCATTGGCACATTGGAAATTGGACATCTCGTCCCCGCTGGGCTTGGGAAGCACGATCATGACCTGATCGGGCTCGTATCGGCGCAGGCTGCGAATGCCATCCGCAACGCTGTGCAGTATGCCGCGGAGCAGGCTCGTTCCAGCGAACTGAGTGGTCTTGCCAGCCTGGCACAAGCCTTTGGTTCCACACAGGATTACACCAATCTTATCAACCGTCTGATCGATACCATTTCTCCGCTCTTTGCAGTGGACGTGCTTGGCTTCCTGCTTTATGACGAGGGCAAACATACCCTTGAGGCCCAGATCCCATTCCAGGGACTGCCGACGCATATTGTTGAAATCTATCGCACCACGATTGAGCCGGATAGTGCGGCTGAACGCCTTTTGCGATCGCGAACACCCATTATTACCCAAAGTGCAGCGAACGATGCGGCATTGCGCGCCCTGGGTGTGCAAGACCTTGCACAAGCGGCCAGTCTGCGCGAGTCTGTTTTGATGCCGATGGTGGTCGGTGAGCATTTTGTGGGGTACCTGCAGTTATCCAACCATCGTCAGACCGCAGCCGGATTTTCGGAAAGTGAACTGCGCCTGATCAAAACCGTTGCCGATCAGGCCGCCGGTATCATCGAGAATTCCTTCATCGTGGAAAAATCCCGTCAGCGCGCCTTACGATCTGATGCGCTTCGTCGAATTGCAAGCCTGGCGGCTTCAACTGCCACACTGGACGAGATCCTCCACTACTCGACGCAGGAGCTGGTTGGTCTTTTTCAAAGCGATGTAGGCGCCATCTTCCTGCTCGATGATCAAGTGAGCGAGTTACGCCTGCACCGGCCGTCGGTGATCGGTGTCACAGGCGAGTCGATCGACCAGTTGGCCCGGCTGCATGTGGACGCGCCTCAATACCGGTCCACCGTCTCGGGAAGTCAGAAACCGTACCTGTCGGGGCGGCTCAGTGTAGAGCTCCGCAGCCTGCCGCTTTACGGGCCGTTAGCGTCGGCTCTGCAGGTGGAATCTGTGATCGTGGTCCCTCTCGTCGTCCGCGAACGCAGTCTTGGAGAATTGCTTCTCGGCAGCCGCAAATCTGAATACTTTAATACGTATGATCTGCAGGTGATCTCCACTGCGGCAAACCAGCTTGCGTCTGCGGTTGATGATGCGATACGCTCCACAGAGACCGATGAAAGTCTGCGACGACGTGTGGAGCAGCTCACTTCGATTGCGCGCCTGGGGCGCGAATTGAATTCATTGAGCGATATCAAGTCGCTTCTGGAAGTGGTGCGCGACGAGAGCCTACGGACCACGCGGGCGGAGTGTGGCACGATCCTGCTGCTCGATCCAAAAGTATCTTCCAGCCATCCGACGGTTACCACCTCGCTGGGCTGTGAGCTGCCAGATGGACTCACCCCACTCGATCGAAGCGTGATCGAGAGTGGGAATGCACAGCTCGTCGCTGATGTGAACGCCCAGAGCGATACCGCCATCCATGACGGTGTGTGTTCTGCGTTGATCGCGCCGATCCTTGTGCAGGGCACAACCGTGGGACTCATTCACTTACACTCAAGCCGCACTGGGTTCTTCGATGCTTCGTCACTTGAGCTGGTGGAGACTCTGGCTTCACACGTGGCTGTGGCCCTGGTCAACATCCAGCGTTTTCAGGAGCAGCGCCAGCGTTCCGAGCTGCTGCGTCGACGGGCGGAGACGTTATCAAAGCTCACTGAAGCTTCGCAGGCATTGAATTTCGAACAACCGCTTGAGCAATCTTTGCGCGCCATTGCCAGCAGCATACGCGACGCGACCCCATTCCAGGCCGTCTTGATCAGCATCTATGAGCAGGATACCGGTATGTTGCGCCGCGTGGCAGGTGTTGGTTTCAGCTCCGAAACGCTGAATGAATTGATGTCGCGAAAACAACCGCTTACCAGCATCCATCAGATGCTCAGACCGCAGTTCAAGATCAGCCGTTCGTATTTCATCCCTGTGAATGAAGCGCCCATCATTCCGGCGGATGTTCACATGGTTACGCTCGAACACGATGGAAAAAATGACAGGCCTGGTTCCATGTGGGATCCTGACGATTTTCTGATCGTTCCTCTCGAAGACAGCCAGGGTGCTCCACTGGGACTCATCAGCGTGGACGCGCCACGTGATGGGCTGCGACCAGACCGGGTCACGATCGAGGCGCTGGAGATATTTGCATCGCAGGCAGCCCAGGCGATCACGAACTATGCGCGGTTTACCGAACTGCGTACCCGAGTCGATTCATTGACGTCTGGACTGGCCCGGCAGCAGCGTCTCATTAGCCTCACGCAGAACGATCTGCCCATCCTATTGCGCAAGGACCTGGACCAAACGATTGCCATCCTGAATCTCGATCAACGGGCCCAACGCGTGCGTGCGGGGTTGGCCATCACCGAATCGGTCAGCCGCCAGTTGGATGCCTCGTCGGCATTGCAGGCGCTGGGGCGTGAGACACTAACGCAGCTGGGCAT
>CAZBAX010000090.1:0-15115 GCA_964489725.1 uncultured Anaerolinea sp.
TATTAGTTTAGCACAGAAAGGAAAAGCGGAGAATTATCTCCGCTTAATCTCAGTAAATCACGATTATGGAGTGCAGGAGCTTGCTCCTGCCATTTTGGAAGGCAAGCCGTCCGACTCCAAAGCTGAATCTGTTATCTTATCTTTGCGCTGAAATATCATTCACATAATTGATCGCGCCCTGACATGCCGGGTCGAGCCGCGGCGCAACGTTTTCCCAGGTGAGTGCAAGTGCTTCATCCGATGTGATTTCGAGCGCGGTTCCCAAACAGCCTGGACCAGCGTTGTAATTGACGAGCGTGAATTTCCACAGGTCTTCATAGGTGGCGGCAGCGCCTGCCATCCCGCCGCTGATATTTTCCACCAGCTGCCCGGCCTGTTCACAGTTTGCCAGCATGGTATGTGCAAAAACACCGATGCTGAAATTGGCGCGGTCGAGGTCGATCTGCAGAGGACATTCCTCACAGGTGGAGTTGACCGCGTCGATCAGCGCCAGCCGCACATACTGCATTTGTTCTTCATCCAGTTGCAGGTAGCCCTTGCTGCATTCGGCCGCGTCCATCACGAGCGGACAGAACTGGCGGAAGAAAGGCGGATTCCACAGCAGCGCCGTATCTGCGCCATCTTTGGTTAGCTGCCCGAGCCCGATATCGCTCTTGAGATTCGCTCCCGGCCAGAATTGACTCTCGGTGGCGAACAGATTCTTTAGCAAATGGGCCGGGACGCCGGTGTCTTTACTGACGTTCAGGATGATCTCATCGAATTGGTTTTGCCAGGCACGCACCGCCTCGCGGGCTGCTTCCATGCCGCAATTGGATGCTGAATCATCGGGCATCAGCCCGCCGTCTCCGCATGAGCTTACATCCACAGCGCCCTGACGAATCAGCTGCGATGCCAGGTAATTATAGGGAATATCTGTGCCGAGTGCTTCACTGTCTGTGGGGGTGCTCAACCATTCCGGCGGACCACCCACGGGCGGCAGCGTCCCCCAGGTTTGCACACAACTTGCCACTGGCACGCCAGCCCACTGACTACTCAATACATCCACATACCAGAAGATCTGATCGGGATCTCCCGTATCTCGCACGGCGACACGTACCTGCGCATCAAACATCTCACTGCTATCGCCATAACTCGAATATGCCCAGAACTGGATCGTGAAGGGTTCTTCGGTGACCGGCAGTCTTAATCGGCAGACCGGGTCACAGGCAAAGGCTTGCCCCTCATATAAGCCTTCGATGCCGATGATCTGATGATCTGGCAATGGCTCGATACCTGTCAATACCAGGATCGGTTCAAATTCACAAATACTTGTGGATGATGAATATACCGGGCGGCAATTTTCCACTGTCACCTGAACAATGGGCGGCGGCAACTGTGTGGAAATCACTTTTTGGGCGGGTTCAGTATCTGCCAGAAACACATAGAATCCCTCGCACAGCCTCACATCGAATTCCTGACAGGGAGCCTGTGTGATCCATTCTTCATAAATCTCTTCGCCGCAGTCGATGTAGACGTCTCCAGGCGTAGGCAGGCCTTCGTGATCGATCTCTATTTCACACACCGGACCTGGCCCGCGCCATGGGAACATCCACCAATAGTATTTTGTGTAATCGACTGTTACCGTGGAGAATCGATCAGGTCCAGGAGGCAGATATTCTGGCGCCGCTACGGCTGAGCTGGTGGCTCTGAAAACGCTTACAACGCAGACGAATACGAGACCCACTGTGATGAGCCATTTCCGCCCCTGATGACGAGCCCTGGTAGACGTCTGCATAAAAAAAGAAAAGTCCGCTAAACGATGATTATTATAGCGGACTCCTTGATCTTTGGATGACTATTTTTGTACTTTTTTGGTTACAGTTTTGGTCTGTGACGCTGGCCGCGGCCTGGCAGCTGGCTTCTTATCCACGGGCGCGGCAGGGTCATCCATTTCTTCGAGGATCGACATATCCTGCTTAAGATTACGGCTGCGCAAATACAGGCTGGCAACATACAGTCCCATGACCACGAATGCGATCACGTAACCAGCGATCATATAACCTGAAGTATCGGGGGTGGCTTCCTGAAAAAACATGGGTTCTCCGTTTACATCGTAACTTTGAGCTTCAGTTGTTCAACTTTGTCCTGCAGATCACCCAGGCGGATGCGGTTCCAGAACAGGTCGATGAAGATGATCGTAAAGGCAAATAGTGCAAAGAAGAAGGCGGTGCGCATATCTGCACTCATGCTGAATCCACCTTCGGCTTCGGCATTTGTGCCGCCAATGACAACCGGATGGATCGTGCGGAATAGACGGATGGCGAAAAAGGTGATTGGGGCGCTCAACCCACCGATCAGCGCGTAGACGGCGCCAAAGCGCGCCCGCCGGTCGGGGTCATCGAGACCCTGGCGCAGCATGAAGTAGGCGACATAGATGAGTTCGGTGACGGCCGCGGTGGTGAGACGCGGGTCCCAGGTCCACCAGGTGTTCCAGGCGGGGCGAGCCCAGATCGACCCAAGCACGATCGTGATGAGGAAAAACACGAGGCTGACTTCGATCGCCGCCACCTGGTAACGGTCCCACTTCAGATTTTTCGTCGCAAGATAGACGATGCTAAAGAGGGCAGCCAGGATAAACCCCAGCAGTGCCGTCCAGGCAGTGCCGATATGGAAGTAAAAGACCTTCTGTACCTCGCCCATGACCCGTTCCGTGGGGGCGGTCAATGCCATGTACGTCGCAACAATAAGCACAAGGATCGAAGCGATGTCTAAAACGGTCAGTACGATTGGCTTCTTTTGCATGGAAACTCCTTTGGTTTTTTCTCTCCGTGGGATGGGAGAAGAGGATCGAATTATTCTTCCACTACACTATCGTACACCATAAATGACACGGCGATAAAGATGATGTCATAGGCTATCAATAGTCCGATGGAAAACAGGAAATCTGCAATGTCGAGACCCGTCAGAAACCCATTGCTCGCGATGATGGCGGGAAGCAGAACCGGGATCACAACCGGAAAGAGGAGGATCGACAGCAAAATGTCACGCGTCCGTGTTTGGACCGACATGGTGGCCAGCAGCGTCCCAACGCCCACGTAGCCGATCGAGCCCAGCACAATGATGAGCAGCAAACCCGGCTTGAACAGGTTGATCCCGTACAGCACGGTGTACACCGGCAGCACGATCGCTTCCACGGTCATCATGAAGGCCAGATTGCTGATCGCTTTTCCGAAATAAATCGCGGACCGATCGACAGGCGCCAGTAGCAGTCCGTCGAGACAGCCGCGGTCCTTTTCGACGGACATCGAACGGTTGAGTCCCAGCGTGCCTGCAAAAGCAAACGTAGTCCACAGTACACCTGCGGTGACCGTCTGACGCGTTTTGATATCGAGGTCAAGCGCGTAATTGAAGATAATGATGACCAGCAGTGAAAATACCAGCATGGCAGACACCAGTTCCAGCGAACGATACTCGGCCTGAATATCCTTCCAGACGATGGCGAACACCGCACGCGCGAACGAAGGCCTGGCAATGGCCTGTTTCTCAGAAGTCTTTAGGTCTGTGATCGCATTATTCATGGCTATCCCGCCAATGCTTCCTTATAGAACGTCAGCAGATTGCTTTTGTTCAACTGTCGGCGTGTGGATGTTGCCGTGATCACGCCGCGTGACAGGATATCGAATCGTGTAGCCAATTCTTCCGCGCGCGCCAGGTCGTGAGATGTCATGACCACTGTACGTCCCTCGGCAGCGACTGTTTTCAACACCTCATCCAGCATCGAGGACGCGTCCTGGTCGAGCCCTGTATACGGTTCATCGAAGAGCATTACGTCCGGGTCGTGAAGCACGGCGCGCCCGATGGCGAGACGCTGCTGCATACCGCGTGAGAATGTGCGCACAAGATCCCTGCGCCGGTGATCCAGACCGACCATTTCGAGGACTTCTGTAATCCGTAATTCATAATTGGTAATTCCGTACATGCGGGCGTAAAACCGAAGGTTCTCCTCGGCGCTCAGATCACCATACAAGAGAGGGAGATGCGATACCACACCCAACCGGGCCCGCACCGCCGCGGCTTCGTTTGGCAAGCGAAAACCGGCAACTCTCACCTCGCCCAGCGATGGACGGGATAACGAAGCCAGGATGCGCAAAAAGGTGGTCTTGCCGGCACCATTCGGGCCCAGCAGCGCAACGAACTCACCCGGTTGCACTTCAAAGTCCAGGCCGCGCAAGACTGTCTTCAAACCAAATCGTTTGACGAGTTTTTTGACGGTGATCATGGTTTTCATAAATCCCGATGTAGGGGCGGGCAGCTGCCCGCCCCTACATCGGGATTCCGCTTACATCATTCCCTTCAAAATATCCTTCAGCTCGGCGCGGCGTTTATGGTATGCATCAAGCGAAATCTTTTTAGCGCGGTGCAGGTCATCGAGGGCAACGATTGCATCGAGAACATCGTCTGAAGACTCGAATTCTTCTTCATCCTCGTCTGTCTCTTCGGAGCTCTTGCGATCACGCAGATATAACCATCCACCGGCCGCGATCAACGCCACTCCCAGTGCGATCGCACCGAACACCAGGTTCTGATTCACGTTCGACGATTCTGCCGTGGTCCCCGATGCATCGTCAGGCTGACCCGAGACGGTGAACTTCAGGGTTTCACCTGCAGGGATATTCGTCACGCTGTATACTTCGAAATTGAAGTTCTGTATTGCCTGCTGTCCCTCGCCGGTCAGTCGATCTCCTTCTGCTGTTACCCCTTCAGGCAGAAGAACTGACAAACTTGAAACAGGCAGGACGAATGGCTGTGTGATCTCAAACTCTTTTTGTTTGGGAATGCTGGTAAAAGCTGCCAGACCATACGAGCCATCGCTTGGCGGGATGGCAAACCCTTTTTCGGTATTGACGAACGGTTTGCTGTCTTGCAGGGCTTCATACCCCTGCATGACGGCTCCTTCAGGCGGTTGGATGAACGGAACATCGCTTCCGTTTTCCAGTTCGACAACGACCATCTTATCGCTGGGATTGCGGAAGGAATAAATACCGACCACTTGAATATCTGCATCGCCATAATCAAAGAACAGCCGCACTTCGTCTACAAAGAGCAGCGACATGTCATTCGTGGTTTCATAAAGGACGAGCGGCGGGATCGTGACCGAGGTCGCGCCCTCCTCCACGACCGCAAAACTCGACTGCATTTGAATCCCATTCACATCGACCTCGGCGATGAAAATGCGTCTGCTGGGCAGCTCGACATTTTCGAACGAATACGATCCATCTTCGTTCACACTGGTCTCCTGGGTGGTGACTTCCTGTGGCCCCGCGCTGGGGTCTGCGCCATGGTCAAAGCCACGCAATGTGACTTTCAGCCCGGATGGAAGATCGGCGTCGGTTTGATTCTCGAGCGTGCCGCTGATCGAGCCGAAGCCTGCCTGCACGACGGCCGTCGGTTCATTCGACGCCGCGGCCGGTTCGGTCCCAACGGGCGTTTCGTCCGCTGCGGGCGTTCCCGCGTCAGTGGCGGCCGGAACTTCGGTCACGGCGGCAGCTTCCGGCGTCGCGGTGGAAGCGGGCGCCTGTGCTACGGCGGGGGACGTGTCGAAGGAAAGGCTCCGCAGATACATGGCCACGGCCCACGTATCGTCCTCGCTCAGGTTCGCGCCAAATGCCGGAACAGATTCGTTGCCTTGCTTAACGATCCGCGCCAGGTCCACTTCATTCAATGAAGACATTTTGCTTTGGTCCTGGAAGAATTCTGTCGAACAATCTGCGCATTCCGATTCGAAAATCTCTTTGCCCTGCGCAAGTTGTTCTTCTGTACTATGCAGGGTCATCGCGTAGGCGGCTACATCCCAGCGTTCCTGATCGTTGAGGCTTGCGAATGGAGGCATCAGGCGATCCATTCTGCCGCGCGTGACAACGGTGTACCACTCGGCAAGCGTTGCGGGGCGCGCCACTTCTGGCAGCCCAAAGGCGGGAACCGTAACGCCCAACTGAATGCCCTGTTCGCCGTCGCCCATACCTGTCTCACCGTGGCAGGCCGCACACTTTTCCGCGTAGATCAACTTTCCACTTTCCAAATTCGGCGCTTGTGGCGGGTTAAGAACTAATGTTGGCAGGGGTGTTGGAGCCACGTATCCCGGAGGAGGAGTAACATCCTCCGCCAGCGTGAAATTGCAGGCTGAGAGGATGACGCTTAAGGCAGCTAACAAAATAAGGTTGCGTAATTTCATGGAGGACCTTTACGATAATGACTTTCCGCAGGACGGACAGAAGCGGTCCGAAACCATGACTGGCTTGCCGCACTTTGGGCAGAAGCCTGATGATTTTTCCTTGCGTACCTTGCGGCGGGCAGCGATCATGGATTCGACGTCATCATCGCTGGGTTCGGGCCTGGTAACGGATGCGTCGGCACGGCGTGCGGCGATGGCTTTTTCGATGCGGGCATCGGCATCCTGTACAGAGGCGGGCTGCGGGGCGATGGAATCGATCCGTCGCAAAATATCGGCGCCCTTTTGCAGCAGGCTCGAGCGCTGCGTTGGGTAATCTTCTTCGGGGATCTTCCCGAGCTTGAAATCGAAATCGAGTTCCTGCAATGAACTGATGACGCGGTCGCGTTCCGCCATGAGTGCGGAGAGCTCATGCTCCTCTTCAGTAACACGGCGGGCGCGGCGCTCCATGAATGGAGCATACAGGTAGATGGCGACAAGAATCAGTATGGCGAGTGTGAAGAAAATTGCGGTGAGCTGCATGAAACCCTCTACTGATCGAGTAATGGATCGATCTGGGCGCGGATCTGGTCGATGGATGAGAAGGGTCCCACCTGAACATATTGCAGAACACCCTCCTGGTCTACAAAGTACGTTTCAGGCACGCCCTTGATGCGGAAGTATTGCGAGATGGGGCGCTTCAAGGTTACGTTAAGGTCTTCACCATTTGGATAGGTGATGCCGAATTTCTTGAGATAAATGAAGGCATGGTTGGGCGTATCTACGTAATCAACGCCCAGAAACACAACCTGACCGGTCGGCTCATATTCTTTCCAGGCGGCTTCCAGTTCAGCGGCTTCCTGCTCGCACGGTTTACACCACGATGCCCAGAAATTGATCACCACAACTTTACCGCGCAGGTCTTCCAACTGGATCTCACTCTTTCCTTCATATTCATAACCTGCGTACAGCGGTAGTTTGAAGTTTTCGATCTTTTCACCGGGCTGCACAGTTCCCTGTTGGGCGCGCCGGAGCTGCCATGCCACGATCGCCAGCAAACCCGCTAACAATACCCAGATGATGATTTGTACCCACACTGGCACACCGCGGCGCTCGGCGGGGATGGTAGATTCTGTCATGATTCCTCAGTCGTTTTGTAGGGTAGGGCAGCTGCCCTACCCTACAAAACGTAAACATTATTTCTGTTTCTTCACTTCTTCTTCGAGCCGGGCGACATACGGATCGACGGGCTGCGCCTCACGCTCCGCGTCAGCCGGTCCTGTTTCCGTTGTGGAGGGCTTCAGCCATAACTGAAACCCGCGCGCCAGTAACAGCGCTCCCAGCAGAATGGCGATTCCCGGAACAAGATAGGAGGCGAGTCGATTGGGTGGCTCGGCCAGGACCCGTGCGCCATAATGCTCGACAAAATATTGTTTGATCTCTGCTTCACTCTTGCCTTCTGCCAGCATCGTGCGAATTAAGTCGCGCCACTGGCGACACGCTTCTGTGGGGCACACATCCAATGGCGTGCTTTCGCACACAGGACAGTACAACTGTTTGGCGATGCGATTCACTTCGTCGTCGGTGGGGGTGGCTCCCTGGGCGAAGGCGAGGATGGTAAATAAGAGCGTAAAAGCGATGGCGATGAGGACTGCCAGAGGTAATTTGTAATCAGTAATTTTTGTAGCTGCGATCGAGTTCATACTTCCTCTCAATTACGATTTACCAATTACAAACTAATCCGCTGCGCTGGGTTGTTGGGCGCGAACTTTTGCCTTCATCGGAACGCGTTCTGCTTCCTTCTCGGGCCAGGCTGCGACAACAATTCCGACGAGGAACAACAGGCTTCCCAGCCATAACCAGTTGACCAATGGATTGACGTACACCTTGAACGTGGCGCTGGTGGAGGTGACAGGTTCCCAATTCACGAGCAGGATGTAGAGATCATCCTTCATTGTGGAACGCTGCCCCGGGATGGTCATGGTTTGCTGCGAGTCGAAGTAATAGTCGATGCGAGGCGTGAGCTGACCGATATACACACCCTCTTTGTACACATCCACCACCGAGCGGGTATAGTTCACACCCGCCGGACGATCGTCCCAGGAGGCGATTTCCTTATAGCGAACTTCATAACCGGCGATGTTCAATGATTCACCGGATGCAAGCGTTCCTTGGGTTTCCGTTTGGAACCCTTCAATGCCAATGATGCCGATCGCCATAAACATCATGCTAATGTGGATGATATAGCCACCGTAGCGGCGGCGGTTACGTCCTGTCAGGTTCCAGAAGGCTGTGAGGAAGCTTTCGCCCTGGCTGCGTGTACGTGCCAGAATGCCGCGCCCGTACTCATACAGGGTAACAAGGAGCACCAGTGCAATGATGAAAAAGCCGATCAGCGCAGGAATGCTCTGTGTGTATGTCGCAAAAATAACACCTGTGATCACGGCCGCGCCGATAGCCGGTTTCCACATGGCCCGTCCAAGAGTCTGGACCGTGGAGTGTCCCCAGGCAGAGAGGGGAGCTACCCCCATGAGGAATAACAGCGCCGCGAACAGCGGTGTAGTAGCCTTCTCGTAGAACGGAGGTCCAACGGTCACTTTTTGGCCGCTGAACAATTCCGAGATCAACGGATAGATCACGCCCCAGAAGCACACGACCAGAATGCTCATGAACAGCAAATTGTTCAACAGGAACAGCGCTTCACGAGACAGCAGGGATGTCATCTGGGCTTCTGATTTCAACTCTTTCCAGCGATAGATGATCAATGCCACCGATGTGATGAGTGTGGCGCCGATGAACATGAAGAACAAAGGTCCGATGGCGCTCTGTGCGAAGGAGTGAACAGAAGATAACACGCCGGAGCGCGTCAGGAACGTGCCGAAGATCACGAGATCATAGGTCAGGATGATCAGGAGCATATTCCAGTGTTTCAACATGCCGCGCTTTTCCTGGATCATGACGGAATGCAGGAAGGCAGTTCCCGTGAGCCAGGGCATGAATGCCGCGATCTCCACCGGGTCCCAACCCCAGTAGCCGCCCCAGCCGAGAACATCATATGCCCAACGTCCACCGAGCACGAGACCGAACGACAAGAACAACCAGGCCCATAACGCCCAACTGCGTGTGAGCCGGATCCAGCGGTCATCGGTGCGGCCGGTGATCAACGCAGCGATGGCGAAGGCGTATGGAATGACAAAGGAGACGAAGCCAAGATAAAGCATGGGGGGGTGGATGACCATGCCCGGGTGGCGCAGGAGCGGGTTGAGTCCACGGCCATCGGCAGGCGTGAAGAGAACACTATCCGCAGGCTGGAAGGTGTAGGCTTTGATCTCGTCGAAGGTTTGATAGACCTGGGCAAACGGATTCTCGAAGAACACATTCATGCCGATGAAGAACGCCATCGTGATGCCTGATACCACGATGACCCACGGCAGGAACTCACGGTCGCGGTCCCACTTGCGTAATGTGACCAGCGATGTAAATACCGACATCAGCCAGGACCAGAACAGAAGCGAGCCAGATTGCCCGCCCCACCAGGCGGTGACCTTGAGATAGGTGGGCATACTGCGGCTTGTCACTTCATAGACAAACTGCACCTCGTAGTGATCGTTCACCAGCAGATAGATCAAAATGCCAGCGGTCAATGTGAGCAGCGGCCAGGTTAACAACATGGCCCGGCGCGCGCTTTCCACCATGGCAGGGTTCTTCTTCCGCTCACCATAAATGGCCGCGAAGACGCTATAGAGCGCCACTAAAAAAGATATGACTAAAACTCCAAACCCGAAGTTCGCGATCATGTAAATCTCCTTCGATGATTACCTAGTGCCGCACCAGTTTCATGTCGCCGATTGATCTGTTGACTGGAAACCTGGTTGAGTAGATCGGCGAATGATACATAAGCGGCAAAAACCCTAAAGGTCATACTGACCTTTAGGGTTCATTTTCTTAACCTGCCTGCTCTGGCAAAGCCTCTTCGTAGCGGGTGGGACACTTGAGCAGGAGTTCCTCGGCATAGAAAATTCCATCCTCGCCCATGCGGCCGGTCATGATGGCCTGCGCTTCGTTGCGGAGCAGGTCCGGCTTGGGCCCCACATAGATCACCTTAACGCGTGAGCGCGTGGGATCTGTCACCGCCTCATGCAGAGCGATCGCCAGCCCACCCTCGGTCTCGAGCTCGGCATTATCGCCTGCCACGTGTGCAACATCGAAGGCCAGGGTCAGCGTTTCAGCATCGTACTGGATCGTGTCGCCGATCACCGCGCCGGAGAGACGAAGATTCCTGCTGGTGATGTTCGATCCCTTGGCGTTGAGTTCATCAACGGTCAGGAAGTATTCCTGCGTGGATGCAGTGGAGCTCCAAATTAAGAAAACGACAGCACCCAGAATAAGTATGCCGCCGAGTACGAACTTATTAAATTGCATGTCTTCCTCCAATGTGAAATCACACGAATAGCATGAACCAGGATGTTTTTCTTATTGTACATGTCGAGATTAATGCTCACTGAGAAGGACCTAGATAAATGTCATGTAAACTTGCCAAATTTATCCTATTCCCATCTGTAATGTATGGATTCGCTAATTCTCCTCAAATCATGCTGATCCCATGATTAAATTCACTACGCGATGATGACAACCCCACGTAGAATTGGGTAACTTACCCCACGCAATAAAGTGGGTAATTTCACTGTATAATCTGCAAATTCGCAGCTTATTTTAATGAGGAGCGTGCAATGAACAATTGGTTCAAGATGCACACACATCAGATCGGACTGGTGGGAATCACGTTGGGAGTGTTCCTGGTTCTGAGTGTGCTGACCTTTTTGCAGCCCAGGGCGGTGCAGGCAGCTCCCCGGCACCAGGGAACTACGCCATCGAATGAGACATGTCTCTTCTGTCATAAAGAAGCAGGGATGAGCGTGGACATCGGCGGACAACCGCTTCCACTGACGATCGATGGAGCCGTATACGATGCCTCCGTCCATGGGGAGGAAGCCATCGCCTGTGCAGATTGTCATACGAACATTACCTCGTTTCCTCATCCGGAGGTGACTGCCAGCAGCCCGCGTGATTTTTCACTGGAGCTGTATCCCACGTGCCAGAAGTGTCATAGCGAACAGTATCAGAAAGTATTGGACAGTGTGCACCAGACCGCGTTGGCCGCCGGCAATACGAACGCTGCTGTTTGTACTGATTGTCATAACCCGCATACACAAACACGTCTCACCGACAAACAGACGGGCGAGTTGTTGATGGGCGCCCGGTATGCCATTCCGCAAACGTGCGCCAAATGCCACAATTCCATCTATGAAACATACAAAACGAGTGTTCATGGTGCAGCATTGACGGAAGAAGGAGATCAATACGTTCCGACTTGCATTGACTGTCACGGCGTTCATAACATCGGAGATCCTACTTCCAACACATTCCGTAACAGCACGCCCAGCCTTTGTGCGAACTGTCATACCAATGAAACCCTCATGAAGCAATATGGCATTTCAACGAATGTACTTAACACATACGTGGCAGACTTCCATGGCACCACGGTCAAGATGTTCGAAGAGAACTTCCCCGACCAGCCAACAAACAAACCAGTCTGCACGGATTGCCATGGCGTTCACGATATCCCCAGACCAGATGATCCTCAGGCAGGCATTGCGCACAAGCAAAATTTGCTTGCCAAATGTCAACAATGCCACCCGGATGCCACCACCGAATCCTTCACCGACTCGTGGATGAGTCATTACGAGCCGAGCCCGCAGGCGTTCCCGCTTGTGTATTACGTCAACCTGTTCTATAAGATCTTCATTCCGGCAGTACTCGGGGGCATGATCTTCTATGTACTTACCGATATTTACCGCAGGTTTATTGCACGCCCCAAATCCACGACAAAAGGAGAAACGCACTCATGAGCCAGCATGGTATCCGTATGTATGAGCGTTTCCCGCTTGCGCGTCGTATTGAACATCTTGTGATGATGTTGTCGTTTATCACATTAGGACTGACCGGACTCCCGCAAAAGTATGCGGATTCACCGATCTCGATCGGGTTTGTGGATTTCCTCGGCGGCATCGAGTCCCTGCGTTCCATCCATCACGTTGCGGCCGTTGTGATGATGCTAGGCACTGCCTGGCATCTGCTTGTCTTTGGATATCTGGCATACGTCCGGCGCACGCGCTTGAGCATGCTGCCGAGCATCCAGGATATCAAAGATGGCTGGCAGGCGCTGCTGTACAACCTGGGCTTTGCCAGGTCTTTTCCACAAATGGGACGTTACACCTTTGAAGAGAAGATGGAATACTGGGCATTCGTGTGGGGCGCTATTGTCATGGGCGCAACCGGTTTCCTGATGTGGAATCCGATCACCACGGCCAGGTTCCTGCCTGGCGAAGTGATCCCTGCTGCCAAGGCGGCGCATGGTGGTGAAGCCGTGCTGGCCGTGCTTGCCATCATCATCTGGCACATGTACGGCGTGCATATCAAGCGTTTTAACAAGTCCATGTTCACCGGCAGGATGAGCGAAGCTGACATGCTGCACGAACATCCGCTGGAACTGGCAGATATCAAAGCTGGTGTTGCCGAACGTCCGCTCGACCCGGCCGAACTGCGCAAACGTCAGCGCCTGTACCTGCCGATCGCTGCGGTGTTGGCGCTCTTTATGCTCGGCGGCGTCTATGGATTCGTCAACGCCGAGGAGACTGCTATCACAACTACCGAGAGACAGGCGCCCACCGTAGAAGTATTTGTACCATTCACGCCAACACCTGCGCCGACTCAAACATTCACGCCTGAGCCAACGAATACGCCGCCTCCGACTGCAACCGCGACTGCTACAGTTGTGGCTCCGACAACGGAAACCACATCGGGAACAGAAGTCACCTCATCTGCATCAGGCTCCGCACTCACCTGGACGAGCGCGATCGGCCCGATGCTCCAGGAAAAATGCGGAACCTGTCATGGCCCCACGGCGAGCGGGGGATTAGAGATCTCCACCTATGGCAGCGCGATGGAAGGTGGAAACGCAGGCCCGGGATTCATTCCCGGCGTTCCCGCCAACAGCCCGCTTGTGACCGTACAGCAGCAAGGTGACCATTTTGGGCAGTTGTCACCCGAGGAACTCCAACAACTTATGGATTGGATCAACGCTGGTGCTTTGGAGAACTAAGCAGTGAGATAAGGTGCAGGGTCTACTCCTGCACCTTATTTTTTTCAAAAGAAGAATACAACCTCTTCCATCACACATGCATCGGAGGACATCATGAAAAAGCTGCGAGAACGCCTTGCCGGGTTCTTCTTTCCCGAGCCCGGTTCGCCCTTCCGCATTCTTATTCTTCCCTACGCTGTGCTGGGGGTGTTGACACTGGTCGTAGTGACGGGTGGCATCCAGGCCTGGGAGTATACAAACTCACCTCAGTTTTGCGGAACAGCATGTCATACCATGCCGCCTCAGGATATCGTATATAAACAATCGCCGCACGCCAATGTGACATGCGAAGAGTGCCACATTGGAAGAACGTCCTTCGTTAACCAGCTGACCCGCAAGTCACAGGGACTTAAAGAGTTGTATTATCAGATCTTCAAACTCTATGAGTTCCCCATTCGCGCCCAAGCCCTGCGCCCGGCTCGCGATACGTGCGAGACCTGTCATCTCCCGGAAACCTTCTCCGACGACAGTCTGCGTATTATTCATCACTTTGCGGATGATGCGCAAAACACACAATCCAGCATTTATCTCGTCATGAAAACCGGAGGTGGAGCAAAGCGGGAAGGACTGGGACGCGGCATCCACTGGCACATTGAGAACCAGGTCGAATACTATTCGACCGACGAGCTGGATCAGGAGATCCCGTATGTGCGCGTGCAAAACGACGAAGGCACCATCACCGAATATATTGATGTTGAATCAGGGTTCGACAAATCCACACTGGAGGAGAGCCAGCTGATCACCATGGATTGTGTCACCTGCCATAATCGTGTCACTCACGAATTCTCGTATCCAGCAGAATCGGTAAATACTGCAATGGCGCGCGGCTTGATCGACCCTGGGATTCCGGAAATCCATAGAAGGGCGGTTGAGACCCTGTCGGTGGATTATATTTCACGCGTGCAAGCTTTCACTGCATTTGATGCTCTCGAAGCGTATTATGAGGACACTGATTACTATAGCGGCCATGAGGAACAGATCAGTGCCGCGGTACAGGAACTCAAGGAAATCTATGACCGCACCGTTTTCCACGAACAGGAGATCGACTGGAAGACGCACCCAAACAATCTCGGTCATATCAACTCACCGGGTTGTTTCCGTTGTCATGACGGCAAACACCTCGATCAGAATCAGCAGGCGATCCGGCTCGAATGCAACGTTTGCCATTCCATCCCGGTTGTGAAGGGTTCGGAAGATTTTGTGACCACGATCGAGATCAGCAGCGGACTCGAACCCGACTCGCATCTCAACGCGAACTGGATCAGCCTCCACAACCAGGCTTTTGGGGAGGCTTGCACGGCATGTCACACCATGGATGACCCCGGCGGCACGAGTAATACATCCTTCTGCTCCAATTCCGCCTGTCATGGAAATGTGTACACGTTTGCCGGCTTCGATGCTCCAGCCCTGCGGGAGATATTGCAATCACAATTGCCTACACCTGAACCGACACCTGAACTGCCGACGTCGACTGGCGCTCTCACCTTTGACAGTTATGTTGGTCCATTGCTTTCCACCAAGTGCGCGGTTTGTCATGGCGAGCTGGCAACAGCCGGACTCAACCTGCTAACCTACGCTGACCTGCTGAAAGGCAGTTCCAATGGCGCGGTGATCGTTCCGGGCAATTCTGCTGAAAGTGTATTGGTCCAGGTCCAAAGTGAGGGTGACCACTTCGCCAACCTCACTACGGAAGAGTTGGAGGTCATCCAACAATGGATTGATGCAGG
>CAZBAX010000091.1:0-15040 GCA_964489725.1 uncultured Anaerolinea sp.
GGTTTTCTTAGCGCACTTTGCGGGCTTCGCGGTGAAGATGTACGGTAGCAAAATTACAGAAACACTTTGAGTGCAAACAGGATGCGCGTGTACCCGTCCACACTTCACCGCAGGGCTTGCGCCAGCAAACTGCCGATCAGACCCAGCCAGTACGCGATCGTGTAATAGATGAACATCGGCTGTCGGACGCGCCGCCATAGGAGGAAAGCAGAAATTAATGCCAGAAAGGCGACAATGTATAAATCCAGGCCGATCTCTTCGAATCCGAGATTTGCCAGCACCGCCGCGCCTAAGAAAAGAGCGTTGACAGCCAGCAGCGCGATATCGGTAGTGGAAATATTCTCCCGATGAGGGAAAAGATCCTGGAGAAACAGGATTGCGATATTGACCATCACAAAACCAGCGAAGAACAACCAGTGACTGAATTCATCATCGTTGAAGATCACGATACGGCATAGATCGCTGGTGGAATCCGTTGCACAGAATCGCTGGTGCAGGTAGTTTGTCACCTCATGATCGCCATAACTGACCGCTGTGAGATACACCCCGACGATGAAAACCAGATTCCAGGCAGAATGAGCGCGTCCTTCACGCTGGGGAGCGTCATATTCGATTGTCTTCTTGAGGAGATAAAGAGCCACCAGGCTGATGAGCGAGAGCAGGATGTTGTTGAGATCCACCCAGCGCAGGAATTCATTTGGGAGGACGTAGCTAAGAGTCCATGAGCCCAGCCGGTTGAGCGAAACCAGGATTCCCAACAGCGATTGTATACCGAGCAAGACATGAATCTGCTTCATAGATTGTTCACCAGTAAGAAATTTTCGGCTTCGCGACTGATCAGATCTGAATGTATCCAAAACTTTCCAGAGATTCTTTTGCCAGCGCAATCGCCCACCGTAAAGGAATTGTCACCCGGGCGTCTACCGCTTGTCTCACTATCAATTTCAGTAAATCACAGGTTTGTCATTCTGAGGAGCCAACGTTCTTCTGGCGACGAAGAATCTCCCGTAATTTGCGCCGAGACTCTTCGTTCGCAACGAACGCTCACTCAGAGTGACATGAGAATCGTGATTTACTGAATTTAACTTCTGACATGAATTTGTAGGCTAAAATTCAAATATAAAGTTTAGGAAATTATGCGGCACTCTGTAACAAGGCGAGAAGGGCGGACTGCCGGCTTGCTGGAATTGTACTTTGAAAACTGAAGGGTTTCGATGGAAATTCGGATGCAAAATCTCTGATATAATTTTTTGACCGAGAGACCCGGGCATATCGTGGCGCTTGTAGCGCCATGTTATTTTGTCTGCAGGCCAATACGTCATTGTCCCTTCGGGACGGAGCGAAGCAATCTCGTAAAATATTGCCTGCCTACATACTATAAGCAAGATTGCTTCGTCGCAATGGCGCCGCGGCGCCACTCCTCGCAATGACGGAGGCAAACAGCGTGCAATTATATTTTTTTGTTTGGGAGTTGAGATGAAGAAGGAACAACTGTTGGACCTGTACCATCAAATGGTATTGATTCGCCGCGTGGAAGAACGCGGCGCTGAGTTATATCAGGCGGGAAAGATCGGCGGTTTCATGCATCTGTACATCGGGCAGGAAGCTGTATCCACGGGATTGATCGCAGCGCGCGAACCGCGCGATCGTGTGATCACCGCCTATCGCGACCACGGGGTTGCCATCAATTGTGGTATTCCCGCCGCGTCTGTGATGGCAGAACTGCTGGGAAAGTCGACCGGTATGTCGAAGGGCAAAGGCGGCTCGATGCATATGGCCGATACCGAAAAGAATATGTGGGGTGGGCACGCTATTGTAGGTGGACACCTGCCGATTGCCGCCGGCCTTGCGATTGGCGACCAGTACGCCAAAAATGACAATGTGACCATTTGTATGTTTGGTGATGGCGCAACCAATATCGGCTACTTTCATGAAGCGTTGAACCTGGCGAAAACCTGGGGATTGCGCGTGCTGTGGGTTTGCGAGAACAACCAGTACGGTATGGGTACGGCAGTCAAGCGCGCCTCGGCTGTCGATGATATCCGTCAGAAGGCCGAAGGCTATGGTATGAAGAACGCGGAAGTCAACGGCATGGACGTGATGGCTGTTTATGAAGCCTCCAGGGAAGCCATTGACTATGTGCGTAGCGAAGGTCAGCCATATTTCCTAGAGATCGATACCTACCGTTTCCGCGGTCATTCGATGGGCGACCCGGAGCGTTATCGCAAGGCAGAGGAAGTAAAGCAGTGGCAGGAGAACGATCCGATTGGGATCTTCAATAAATATCTGCTGGATAAGAAAGCTGCCACGCGTAAAGCCCTTGACGAGATCGAAGCCGGGGTTGAAGAGGAAGTGAACAAGGCTGTAGAGTTCGCCGAGACCTCTCCCGAACCCGCGATGGAAGAGTTGTTCACTGATGTTTACGTAGAGAATTAAACAGTATACAGTGGACAGTTTTCAGTATTCAGTTTCCAGAGCTGAATGACTGCATACTGAACACTGAAGACTGAAAACTGGAGTTTACACATGGCTAAAATCACTATGCGCGAGGCAATCTCGCAGGCACTGATGGAAGAAATGGATCGTGACCCTGCCGTCTTTATTATGGGTGAAGAAGTTGGGGTGTGGGGCGGTACGTATGCGGTCACCAAAGGTTTTTATGATAAGTACGGCGCAGACCGCGTCAAGGATACCCCGATCGCGGAGAACGCCATCATCGGTGGCGCCATTGGCGCCGCGATGGTCGGGCAGCGACCTGTCGCTGAACTGATGACCATCAACTTTGGCTTCTCTGCCATGGACTATATCGTCAACCAGGCGCCAAAGCTGCACTACATGTTCGGTGGTCAATTCAAAGTCCCGATGGTGATCCGCGCCGTCGGCGGCGGTGGACGTCAGCTGGGTGCGACTCACTCCCAAACACCCGACGCCATCTTTGCGCATTTCCCCGGTTTGAAAGTGGTCTCGCCGGGAACGCCGGAGGATGCCAAGGGTCTGCTGAAAACCGCCATTCGCTCGGATGATCCGGTTTTATTCATCGAGCATGCCACCATGTATCAGGTACGCGGCGAAGTTCCCGATGGCGAATATCTCATACCAATCGGACAATCCAAAGTGCAGCGTGCAGGCAAGGATGTCACCATCGTTACGTACTGCAAAGGGCTCGAACTCTCGATGAAGGCCGCCGAGGAATTGGCAGGGCAGGGCATCGAAGCCGAGATCGTCGACCTGCGCACATTACGCCCGCTCGACATGGAACCTGTGCTCGAGTCGTTCAAGAAAACGAACCGTGCTGTGGTGGTCGAAGAAGGATGGAAATCCTACGGGGTCGGTTCTGAGGTTGCCAGTCGTATCTATGAACAAGCGTTTGATTACGTCGATGCGCCGATCGTGCGCGTCGCACAAAAGGAAGTTCCGCTTCCGTATAACCGCACGCTCGAACAGGCAGCACTCCCGCAAGTGCCTGATATTGTCGCGGCTGTGAAGGAGGTTTTGAAATAATGGCTGAAACAATCAACATGCCCAAACTCGGCTTCGATATGGCGGAGGGCACGCTCATCCGTTGGGTGAAGCAGGTGGGCGAAAACATCAACAAAGGCGATGTGCTCGCCGAGATCGAAACCGACAAGGCTACTGTGGAGGTGGAATCCTCTGCCAGCGGCGTGGTGTTGCAGCACATCGTCGATCAGGGGACGGTGGTTCCTGTTAATGCACCTATCGCGGTGATCGGGGCGGAAGGCGAAAAGGCGGAGGTGGCTGCGCCATCGAAAGTGGAAAGTGGAAAGCCGAAAGAAGAGCCAAAGCCGCAACCTCCAGCGGAGGAAAAGCCTGCGGCTCCCGCGCAGCCGGAAGTTGCTCCCGCTCAACCGGCCGCAGCTCCTGTTGACTCTGGTCCCGTGAAAGCCAGTCCGCTTGCGAAGAAGGTCGCCCGCGATAACAACGTCAATCTTGCCAGTGTGCAGGGCAGCGGCCCCGGCGGGCGCGTCGTCCGCAGGGATGTGGAGGCGGCATTGTCCAGTGGGCAGTCGTCGGGAGTCGGTCGTCAGCCAGTGCAGCCGGCAACCGTGTATCAAGCTACTGCTGAAGATCAGAAGATCCAAACGACAAAACTGCGCCAGGCGATTGGCCGCAGACTGGTTGAATCCAAGCAGACCATTCCGCACTTTTACGTGACACACGAATACAAAATGGATGCGCTTCTTGCGATGCGCAAGCAAGCCAACGAGTACCTGCCTGACAATGAAAAATTATCAGTCAATGATTTCATCCTCAAAGCGACCGCGCTCACCTTGCGTCAATTCCCGAACCTGAACGCGACCATCAACGGTAACGAAGTGATACAGTTTGGACATGTCAACGTCGGCGTGGCTGTGACTGTTCCTGGCGGGCTGATGACCGTGGTCGTCCAGGATGCAGATCAAAAGACCATGCGCCAGATCTCGAGCGAAGTCAAAGCCATGGCCGGGCGCGCCCGCGAAGGTAAGGTCAAGCCGGATGATGTGGATGGCTCCACCTTCTCCACATCCAATTTGGGCATGTATGACGTGGAAGATTTCATTGCCATCATCAACCCGCCTGAGGCTGCGATTCTGTCCATCTCTTCTGCAAGAGAAATTCCGGTCGTCGAGAACGGACAGATCAAACCCGGTTGGCGCATGAAAGCCACCATCTCGGTCGATCATCGTGTCAGCGATGGAGCAGAGGCAGCCCAGTTCATGCAGAAGCTGGCTGAGTTCCTCGAAAATCCGGTCAGGATGCTGGTATAGATGGAAAGGCAGACTTCGGAAGTCGTCACCCCACAGGGGCGCTTCGCAAAGACTCCCGAAGTCCTTATTATGCTTATGCTATACTTAACGCATGGATGATAATCAATTCCCCAGAATGGATAAGACAGTCTTTTCGATTGTTTCATTGGAAGAAGCCGACGACGATGAAATGGAGTATTGGCTTTCCAAGACCCCTCACGAGAGGTTGGATGCGCTGGAAACTTTGAGGCAAATTTTCTATGGCTACGATCCGACTACCACGCGATTTCAAAGAGTTCTTGAAATCGTTGAAAGAGCATGATGTTCGTTATCTGTTGATCGGGGCGTACGCGGTGAACTATCATGGTTATATCCGCGCAACTGGGGATATGGATATATGGATAGCCATTCATCCAGACAATGCTCAAAGAATAATAGCAGCACTTCATGCTTTCGGAATTGATGATCCAGCTCTAACCCCCGATGTGTTTTTGCAGGAAAAAAAGATTTTGCGCATGGGGGTCCCACCATTGCGATTGGAAATTACCACGTCCATTTCAGGTGTCGAGTTTGATGAATGCTACCGATCTAGAGTTGTGGATACACTGGATGGAATTGAAGTCAACCTCATTGATCTTGAGAATCTCAAGAAGAATAAGAAAGCTAGCGGAAGACCAAAGGATCTTGTAGATTTCAAGAAATTAGAGCAGAAAAAGACTACCCGCTGAAGCATACTAGGCCACCATCTCCGTCGACCACCGTGTCAGCCATCGAGCAGCATAGGCAGCACAGCCGAAGGTGCAAAAGCTGACAGAGTTTTTGGAAAATCCCGTGAGAATGTTGGTATAAAAAAAACTTCCGAAGTCTGAATGACTTCGGAAGTTTTTTGTACGCTCTGCTACGGCCCTGCCAAACTCTCACACAATTGCCTATACGGCGCACCTTCAAACAATGCGTTCCATTCCGATTCGTCCAGATTTCGAACAAGGCGGGAACAGGCTGTTGGCACGATCTCATCTGTCTGGGTCCATTTGATATCTGCCAGCTGCCAGAATTGCATAACCCGCCCCGAAGCCGCGGCCAGGGTGGTTCCATCTGCGGAGAAGGATACAGAATTGACGGTATTGGCATGCGGAATGCGCGCCACCTCGTATCCACTTTCTGTGTCGATTAAGTAGACGTAACTAAGCGTGCCGATGGCGAGCAGGTCGCCTGTTGGACTGAAGGATAGCGATGCGGCCGGCTCCCTGTTGATCGAAAAGAACTCCGTAAATCCGCCGTTTGCATATCGCCAAAGATTGATTTGGCCGGTGGAATTACCAGACGCCATCAGATTGCCACCGGCGCTGAACGCCAGGGTTTGATGGTTGCCAGGCGACTCGAGATCGGGCAGTCGATCTCCGCTGGCAATATCGATCACGGCGATTTTGTCTGTTAATCCAGCCGCGATCAACGCGGGGCTCACTGCAACGGAGTTGATACCTGGCTCCTGTTCGATCAAGGTTGTCAGCAAGTCACCGGACAAAGCGTCCCATGCCTGTACGTTGCCCTCCGCATCGCTGGTGATCAGTTGTGTGCTGTCAGCAGAGAATGAAAGCTTGTGACTCGTCCCGGTGTGGCGGAGGGTCATGCCCCTGCGTTTCTCCAGGTTATAGATCAGCAGATCGTTGGCAGTCGACGCCACGGCGATGAGATTCGAATCGGGACTGACGACCAGTTCGCGGATCGTGTTCTTCATCTCGAAGAGCGGGCTGCCTTCCGGGCGCGCCGTCAGCGTGGAGATCTGGCTCGGGTTCAGCAGCCAGGCCCGATTTTCGTCGGAGGCGGCGATCCACTCTGCAGATGGAGCGAATTGTGTGTCACCGGTGGTGCCGTTGAATTGCAGATATTTTTCTGCGGCAGGTGTTACCGAAATATCCCAAATGTTGACCTCGCCGGTCTGATCGCCTGCGACCAGGTAACGTCCATCCTTGCTGAAGGCCAGCACCGAGCCGGTATCCGCGATCGGGATCTGAAATATCTCTGCGCCGGTAGCCGCATTCCAGACGCGCACGGTTTTATCGGAGCCAGTGGTTGCGATCCATTGCCCGTTCGCGCTGACCTGTACCTCCTGTACGAAACTATCCTGCAACATGCGCAGGCGTTCAGCGCCTGAGCCTACATCCCAGACGCGGATGCGCTTATCGCGCGAGGCAGTGACGAACCAGGCCCCGCTGGGATGAAATGCAATGTCTTCCACCCAGTCTTCATTTGGAATTCGCAGCACTTCCTGGTTGATCGCCGTATCGAACACATAGACATTATTGTCTTTTCCGCCCGAGAGGAGCAGCCTGCTGTTGGGGCTGAACTCAAGAGTCAGGATCGCGGACCGGTGGCGGGCGCCCGAAATGATCTTTCCATTTGTCAAATTCCACAGTGTGGTGCTTCCGGCGTTCGAACCGGCGGCGATCCAGGTACCGTTCGGGCTGAATGCCGCCTGGACGAGCTGCCCGTTCATTTGCAGACTAAAACTTTCCTTGCGCGTGTTGAGATCGATAATGGAGATTTTTCCGTCATCGCGCGCGACCGCCAACAGCTTGCCATCGGTGCGGATGTTCACATCCCAGATCGGGACGCCGTAATTAAATGTGTTCTGAACATCGCCGTTGATGCTATCCAGAATTTGGACCACGCCCGCCTCATCGCCGATCACCAGGATATCCGCGCTGCGACTGAATGCCGCGTCATTCACGGGTGTGGCGCTGGATGCGCAGAAGAGTTTTGTCCCGTCTTCCACCTTCCAAACGCATGCCGTTCCATCGTCACTGGCTGTGACAAACGTGGAGCCATCACGGTTGAATTCGAGTGTGTTGATATTTCCGCCCAGGTCCATCTGGGCCACCGGGATGGGGAGCAGGCTGATATTGGCACGCAGCACTTCCTCGGCTTCGGGTGAGGAAGAAGTGAGATACGAATCGATTGCCAGCAATGTGCTGGTGTACAACTCACCGGGACGAGTTTGGTAGATCTGGGCGCGCGCAACACTGCGTTGCGCTTCTGCGATCAGCTCCTGGCTTTCGGCTTCCAGCCTGGCAGCTATTGCCTCTTCGCGCGCGGCTTCGGCCTCCAATTGAGCTTTGCGTGCTTCACGCGCATTTTTGAGGGCGGTCACTGCATTTTTTTCGGCGATCGCCGCCTGCTTGTCAGCTTCGATGGATTTGTTGGTGGCGAGCACAGATTTTTGGTAGGTGGTATACGAGAGCACAGACAAAGCCGTCAATGCGATCGCTGTCGCGATCCAGGCAAAGGTGCGGTTCCGTTCTGACGCTCGACTGTGCTCGATATATTTTTTTTGAAGATCTGTGGGGATTGGATCTTTGGTTGTGTACGTCTTATACATCTGCTCCGCATTACGCAGGTCTTTGCCTCGCAGGAGCAGGCTTACATCTTTTTTGCGGTGCCATTCCAAAGCCCTGTTCTGCAACCGGGCATGTTCCTGCAGCCAGTCGATATCGAGGTCGATGGCCGTTTTGATTTTGGCAAGACCTTCCTCGAAATCATCTGTTTCCCGAACAAACGTCCAGTTCAGCTTGCGGATGATCTCATTCGCATCCTTGGAACTCACATCGCGCAGGACAACGGGAATGATACGTTTATTGTTTAGAGCTGCACGCCCAAGCTCCACGTTGCAAACCTCCGATGCGATCGAGTCGGGGCTGATCATGAAGATGAAGGCATCTGACGTTTCGATGCCGCGGAAGATCTGTTCCAGCCAATCGACAGCCGGTGGGATGGATTCCCAATCCACCCAGACCTCATGTCCGATCTGTGTTTTGAATGCTTCGATCAGTTTACGGGCAGCGGCGGAATCTTTTCTGGAATACGAGACGAATAACTTAGCCATCACATACCTTCAGAGTTAAATATGGGGAACGCAATGCTGCGGCTGCTAATGTATCGTTCCCTTGACTTCACCCTCCATTTTATCAGCCCACGGATAAATTTCCGTCCCTTTTGCGGCCTCGCGAATTGCAGGATCATCTGAATAATAACCTCTTCTCTCTGGCGGGATCAGCTCTGCAATATGACGCATGATCTCATGACCCACCTCGTCCAGTTGTGCGCGTAGTCTTTGCCCTCGTCCATCCGTGTGGAATGGCCCGAATGGCCTGCCAATATTGAACTGGATCCTGGCGCGTCGTCCACGACTGAGGCTGGGGAACACATCGTTGAGACCGACCAGCCCGACGGGTAGGATCGGTGCGCCCGTGCGGGCCGCGAGGAACGCCGTTCCGGGGCGAGCGGGACGCAGGACGGTTGCCCAATTTCCCGCTTCGGGGAAGATCCCCAGAACGCCGCCTTGTCGAAGAATGCCCTCGGCAGCTTTGAGCGAGTCTTTTGCACCCGTGCCGCGATACAGCGGATGATAGCCCCACAGCCTTGGGAGCATGCGAGTAGCGAGCGGCGCGTGCGGCATATCTGCGCCGCCGACGAATTCGATTGGCCACGGAGCAAGCCGCACAAAACAAACGGGGTCAATAAAGCTAAAATGATTGCCGACCATGATGAGCGGCCCAGACTTCGGTAGATTGTCTTCGCCCATGATCGTCAACTCGGAAACGAGGTGGAAGGCAGGCTTCGACAGCCAGTGAAGAAACCTGCGAATGATCTGTCGTTGAGGAGTCAGAAAGCGTTGGGAGGAGTTCGCCATAAGAATCTTTTCCACTAATCTACTCTCAAGATCAGCCTTGCGAAGGCGTCGCCGTGGCGCCGTGGCGACATTGTCAGTAAGCGCCTGGATACCTTCGAGAGAAACCTCACCTGCACTGCGCGCAGGCGCAAGTGTCGCAAGGCTTTCGCACCAGAAACTACTCTAGTCCCCGCGAATAAGAAAAGAGTAGCGTGGAGTAGCGGATAAACACTTAATCTCCCGCCACATATTCCAGCGCGGCTTTGCGTGCCCGCGCTTCGTTCACCGATGTGAGGATTAGGAATCCGACGATCAGGAAGATGGCAATGGTTGCAATGCTGGCGCGTTGACCGTATTGTTCGGCCAGCGTGGCGCCAACTCCCTGGCCGGTGAAGAATTGCGTTGCTGAGAACGCCAGCAAACCATAAATAGTGGGACCAATGAACGAGGAGGATTTCCCGGCGACGGCAAAGAAGCTGAAGAACTCAGTGCTCTTACTCGCCGGCGCGAACAACCCGGCCATGGTGCGGCTTAACGATTGGACACCGGTCAGCGCAAAGCCCGCCAATGCGCCAATGAAATAATAGCCAGTCAGCGATGGATTTACGATCATACCGAGCACTGCAAAGATCATCAGCAGGATCGACCAGTTCAAGGCGCGCTTATAGCCATACTTTTCACCCCATATCCCGAATACATACGCGCCGAGGGCGCTGGTGAATTGTACGATGATCATGAAGATGATAAGCTGGGTTTGCGTCATCCCGAACAACACGCGACCGATGATCGAAGCAAAGCCAAGCGCCATGAGTATGCCATCATTGTAGATCAGGAACGAAACGATAAACTGAACATACTCCCGAAAATGCCTCACCGACTTGAACGTGCTGGCAATTCGTTTGAACGCGATCGAAACATAATTCTCACCCGCTGGCAGGGACTTCGGCGTACGGGTTTCCTTCACCCACAGGAACATGGGAATCGTCGCCAGTGCAAAGAACAGCGCCGTGAATGCAAATGAGCCGCGCACAACCAGCACGTTGCTATGACTGATGACGATCGGCGGCAAAATGAACAACAGGCAGACGATGCCGCCAATCGAGCCGAATGCCCAGCCATTGCCTGAGACACGTCCCATTTCGGCGGTGTTGGCCACATCATACAGCAGCGCGTTGTAAAACACCTGTCCGCCACGATAGCCGATCTCTGCCAGGATGAAGAATAACATGCCCGTTAGCACGTCACCTTTTTGGACGAAGAACAGCAGCGCGGTGGCCGTCCACGAGAGCACAGAAAAGAATAACAGGAATCGTTTTTTCGCAACCGAATAGTCAGCAATCGCCCCAAGAACGGGAGAAACAAATGCAACCACCAGCATGGCCAGCCCCATGGAAACTCCCCACAAGCGCGTCCCTTCGGCGCCGCCCACTACTGTTCCCTGGAAGTAAGCCGCGTAGACAGCCAGCAGGATCACAGCTGCGTAGGCTGAATTGCCAAAGTCATACCAGTACCAGCCCCACTGTGCGCGCCGTTTACTCTTGTCCATAATGGTATCTCCTGTGTTGCCCTGATTCTACCAATGGTTTGCCGCCCTTCCCAGCAATTCGTAAACGGTTTCAATCGAACATTCCAAATGACCGACCAATCCAGGATCAACAAAAACGCGGCACAGTGAAGTAATGAAAAAAATCTCCGAGCAATCCAAGCCCGGAGATTTTCTTTATACAATGTTCGCAAGTATCTGACGCGCCTGCTCGATCTCATCATCGATGATCGTATGTCCCATATTGGGATAGATCTTCTCGGTCACCTGAGCGCCCATGGAGCTCAGCAATGCAGATGTCTCTTTGACTCGTCCCAGAGGGATGTGCGGGTCCAGATCAGAGCAGCCCAGGAAGGCCGGCATTCCGCCCAAATTACCGGCAGGCGCGCGGGGTATACCCAGCGGACCGATGTACCCGCCGCTGAAGGCCAGCAGTCCGCCATAACGCCGCGGATTGCGGATGACGTACTCGCTGGCCAAACACGCGCCCTGTGAAAAACCGCCGATGAAGATTCTTTCAACAGGGATATTATGTGCTTCGACTTCCCTGACGATCCCGTCCACTTTGGAAAGGGCGGAAGAAAGAAACGGCTCGTTCTGTTCGACCGGCGCGATGAACCGGTTGGGATACCAGGTGTACCCCTCCGCCTGCGGAGCCAGATATGCAGTTTTCGGAAAGTCCAGATACGTGGATAGTGAAAGAATGTCCTCGGCTGTGGCGCCGCGTCCGTGCAGCAGGATCACGGCTGCGGATGCATCATCCAAACTCGGGCCCGTGGAATATACAGGTTGAGTCAAATGCGGGAGTGACATGGCTCAGCCTGCTTTCTCGATGGATTTTAATTCAATTGGCGCCAGGCTCTCTTCGATTGCCGTACGGTTACGCTCCTGCCATGCAGGCAGTCTTAGATTTTCTCCCAGGGCTTCTACAGGCTCATCGATCGCGAATCCCGGGGTATCGGTGGCGATCTCAAACAGCACACCACCGCGCTCACGGAAATAGATGGAATGGAAATAGCTGCGATCCATCACATCCGTGACGCCGAAGCCGGCGCTGCGGATCAAGGACTGATATTCCAACTGCTGTTCATCGCCTGGCACGCGGAAAGCAATGTGATGAATCGAACCAACACCGAATCCGGCCTGGGGTTTGCCGGGACGTTCCACGAGATCGATGAAATGTCCCCGCGTGCCTTGATCGGCAACGAAACGGTGACGGTTTTCTTCCTGTCCCACTTTTTGATACCCCATTTGGGCGGTCAGTAACTCTGCGGTCGCATCGATATCCTCCAGCCACAAGGTCACACTGTGAAAACCGTGCAAGGCGTACTCCAGTGGGATCGGGCCGTCAGACCAAAACTGAATCTTTGGCAGATGATCCGTTTCCACCAGTTCCACGCCCATGCCATCCGGATCATTAAATGCAAGTACCTTCTGCCCAAAACGGGTCTCGATTGCCTTGGGTGTGATGCCATTCCGCTTGAGATGTTCCTGCCAGAAAGACAGTGTCCCAATAGGAACATTGTAGGCAACGGCATTCGTCTCGCCATTGCCGCGCACGCCGCGGCGCATGTTGGGCCACGCAAAAAACGTCAATACGCTGCCGGGATTGCCGATCTCATCGGCGAAATAGAAGTGGTAGGTGTCGGGAGAGTCGAAGTTAACGGTGCGTTTCACGAGTCTCTGGCCGAGTACGTTCCGGTAAAAATCCACATTTCGTTGTGGGTCACTGGCAATTGCCGTGACATGATGTAAACCTTTGATCGGATCCATTTTTACTCCTTATGCATTACAAGAGCGTGGCATGGCTGCCAATCTTACATTGGAAGGGTAATGTATTACCTGATTCATATAAAAATCTCCGAGCAATGCGCCCGGAGATGATCGTCCGCGTTTTGGAAGCTATCTTCTTAGCGGCGATGAACGACCTCGAACGTGTACCGCTCGGCTTTGAAATATTCTGCTGCAAATTTCGTCGTGTCCTCGGCATTGTAGGGGGCGCAGCTGAACACATCCAGGTAGATGGCGCGGCTGGCATCGGCAAAATGGGCCGAGATCAGCGACGTTTCGATCAGCTGTGTCATGCTGAAACCCTGCACGCGCGGCTCATCGCCGAAGAATACCACCTGCGTTTCGCCATAGCGTCGCATTTTGATACGGTCGCACAGCTCCACGACGAACTTGCGGATCGCATCCGCGTTTTGCATGAGCGCCAGGTCACACTCGTAGAGATTGATGCAGGTGGAAATTCCCCAGTACTCGGCTTCCTGTTCCTTATTTGTAGTCGTAACTTCTTTTGTGTTTATCATTTGTATAACTCTCTTCTGAAGAATTCAGGCAAGGCAAAGGCTGCCTTGTGAACGTCCGGGTTGATGTAATTATTCACTCCGGGTGGCATGGGAGTCTTGAGCCCATTTTCCCAGGGCGTATCCGAGACGTACATAAAGCCGATACCGCCGCCGGGATACGTGGGGACGTTGGCATAGTAATAGGCAGGATTCTTTGTCAACGTTTTCGCTGATTCGTAGATCTGTTTGATCAGGGCAGTATCGAAGAACGGCTGCTCACATTGTGTTGCGGCAGCTCCACCCGGGACGAGGGCGCGTACCATCAGCTTGTAAAACTCATCGGAGAAAAGCCGCTCTGCCATCCCGATCGGGTCGGTCGTGTCCGAGATGATCACGTCGAACTGACCGGGGTTTTCGTCGAGAAACCCAAAAGCGTCGCGCACAAGCAATTTGACGCGCGAATCCGCCCACGGATCCCCGAAGGACGCGGCCAAGTGTTCGCGCGAAAGGTCCACCACGCGCTGGTCCAATTCGCAGACGACCGCTTCCTCCACCGACCGATAGCGCAACACCTGCTGCAGGGAGCCGCCGTCACCGCCGCCGACGATCAGCACACGCCTGGGCTGCCGTACTGCCAGCATCGGCACATGGACGATCATCTCGTGATAGCCCATATTGTCGCGCTCGGTCAGTTGGATGATGCCATCCAGGATCATCGCATTGCCGAAGAACTCCGTTTCGACGAATTGCAAATGCTGGTATTGCGTCTGTTCATCTGCCAGGACGCGTTTGACCCGCACTCCCTTGCGATAGTAGGGATGCAGCTCTTCTGTAAACCAGATGCTCATACGTTACACTGCCACAGCGATTCTGGTTTGTATCTCTGCATCGCGGTCGATCTTGCGAAGCGTGAAGTTATCGGCGCCAAACGCCTGTTTGAGACGCTGGATCAGCGGCATCATATCCTTGCCGATCGCGCAGGTAAAAAGATCGATCGCGCAGTAATCGTATTCTGGCCATGCATGCAAACTTGCATGCGACTCTGCGAGGAGCAAAAAGCAGGTAAAGCCATGTGGGCTGAACTTGTAAAAGCCCTCGTCCACAACCGTCAGGCCGCTTTCACGTACGGCCTGCGCAAACAGCGAGTAGGCATGCTCGCCATCCATGAGGATTTCATGGTTGCAGTTGGAGAGATCAAAAATAAAGTGCTCTCCCAGTTTCAAAGTCGCGTTCACTCACACCTCCGGTGTTAAAAAGATAAAGAACCCATCTGAAGACATCGAACTTTGAAATTTCAACCCGATCCACAAGATGTGTGCCTTGTGTAACGTGCGAAACCGTCCTCAGATAGACTCTGTTGCGGTAGTTATACTATGTCCTGCAAATGTGTCAACCGTTTTGCATCACGAAATTGTCATCACTTTTTCTGCGCTACGCTATAATCCCGCAAAATTAATAGAACTGTTATCTTTATGACCTCCATTTATCTTCTCATTGAATTCATCGACGAACTTGTCTTCGGTGTTGGTGAAATTGCATTACCATTCATTCGCGACGATCTTCAGCTCACATACACACAAATTGGTTTACTGCTCAGCCTGCCGGGAATCATCGCGGCTTTCATCGAACCATTCATCGGCATCCTCGGCGATGTATGGAAACGCCGTCTCCTGATCATTACGGGTGGAGTTCTGTTTACAGCATCTCTTGCGATCACGTCTTACTCGAGCACTTTTTACGTACTAGCGACCTGACAGTTTAGCAAAAGGATGTTGATCGGCACAGGAAATCGGGT
>CAZBAX010000092.1:0-14941 GCA_964489725.1 uncultured Anaerolinea sp.
CGGTCCCGCTATCCTGTTGATCGCGCTGGGATTGTACGTCCTCGTTCGCGGCATGTTGCGAAACTCGAACCGAGGCACCCATGAGGCGCGATAGCATCTTTTGGGGAGTCGCCCTGATCGTCCTTGGTGTGCTGTTCTTCCTGCAAGGACAGGGCTACATCGGGAACGTTTCCCGATACATTTGGCCTTTCGCGTTGATCCTGGTCGGCGCGTGGATCATTCTTGGTGTGTATTGGAAGCCGGCCCAATCTGAGGTGGAAACGTTTACGGTCCCGCTCGGCGGCGCGCAAAGCGTGAAGTATCATTTCGCGCACGGAGTGGGACAGCTTGAGATCAGCGGGGGAGCACCTGCGGGACTGGCCCTGGTGGGTACATCCGCGGTCGGGATGAACCGCTCCAGCCGGTTGAACGGAGACAGGCTCGATGTTCGCGTGGAAGCGGGGCCGTCCTTCCTGCCGATGGTGGGACCTGAGCAGGGTGTTTGGCGCTTCCAATTGGCGCAGGATGTTCCCGTTCTGCTGGATGTGGAATCGGGCGCCAGCTCCCTTCTGATCGATCTGACCGATGTGCTGGCGACGCGCTTCTCGTTGAGGACCGGCGCCAGCAGCTCCAGCGTGACCATGCCGGCGCGCGGCGCATCCATCCTGGACGTGGAAGCTGGCGCGGCGTCAGTGAATGTGCGCGTCCCTGATGTGACCGCGGCCCGCATCCGCGTCAAAGAGGATGTGGTGTCGGTCAACGTGGACACGAACCGCTTCCCGCTGCTCGACTCCGGCATTTATCAATCGGCCAACTTCGATGCCTCGCAAAACCGAACCGAGATCAACATCGACTCAGGCGTGAGCTCGGTAACTGTCAGATGAGGACGTGACAAGTACAAGTGCGAGATTGTCACCGTTTGAAAGGAGAACAAAATGCGTCGTATCGATCCGCGCGTATTGATCGGCATATTGCTTGTGCTCGGCGGCGTGCTTTCACTGCTCGATGTGCAGGGCGTGATTTCGAATGCCGGTGGCATTTTCTGGGGATTGATCTTTGCAGCCGGCGGGCTTGCCTTCCTGTACCTGATGCGCAGCGACCGCAGCAATTGGTGGGCGGCGTTCCCGGGGTTTACACTGCTTGGGCTGGCAGCTTCTGCACTTCTTCCCGAGTCGCTTGAAGCCTACGATGGATTTGTCTTCTTTCTGGGAATCAGCGCCGGCTTCTGGTGGGTTTACTTCACCGATCGCACTCACTGGTGGGCGATCATCCCGGCTGGGGTTCTACTCACGTTAGGCTCTGTATCTGTTTTGGATAACGTCGAAGGACTGCAGACCGGCGGAATTTTCTTTTTGGGGCTTGGGATCACGTTTCTGCTGGTAGCCTTGCTGCCCGGTGAAGGATCGCGCTCGTGGGCTTTGATCCCCGGCATCCTGCTTGTCTTGTTTGGCGCTATTCTGGGAACCCCGTTCTTCGGCCTGGCCAGTTATTTCTGGCCGGCCGTCTTGATCGTGCTGGGCGGATTCTTTATCTTCCGCTTCTTTAGAGATAGATCTCCCGGTTAGTAGATGCCTCTCGACCCAACGAAAACGGGGACGCTTCAGCGTCCCCGTTTCCTTCGTACCCTGCCCTCACCAGTATTTTCTACCGCTTGTCTCACATACTTAGGCAAACTTTCAAATTGATTTATAGTCTGTAACCCAAATTTCGAGTCAACCTAATTATGCGGCACTGTGTAATTGTTTTGCATCCCCTGCGCCAGAATGGACTTCACCTGTTCATGAGCATTGTTCCATCGCGAAGACACAATGTTCGCAAGCCGATCCAAAATATCCTTGCCTGCTTCGGGATGGTTGACACATAGGTTACGCAGACGACTGCCATGAATACGATAGGTTTCGATGTCTTCGACCACGGTCACCGAGGATGTATATGTAGGGCTTCCCACCACGGCAGACCAGCCAAACAGACTATCCTTGCCAACATGTGACACGGTGATCGGCGTTCCATCGTAGGGTTTGAAGGAAACCTGTGCCTTGCCGCTGATCACCAGGTAAAAGTAATCTGCCGGCGCACCTTGCTCTACAACGACGGTCCCCGAACGAAACGAGTATCGTTCGAACAATCGTTGGAATAACGTCACGTGGTCTTCTTTCATATTCTTAAGGATCGCTAGTTGCTTCACTTCGGTACCCTTTAATGGATATTAACGTAGCGAATCGGCGCGTTCCAGTGGCGAATATCATGATTCGCATGACATTTATCCTGAATTTGAGCCGCGTCGAATTGGCAGGTGTATACTCTCCAATCATCCGATATAAAGGAGCATCTTGAACAGAAGTTCCCCCAAAATCATTCCGATCCTGCTATTCGGATTCGGACTCATGTTGATCGCTGGCGCCGTCACCCTGGTCATGCAGGCTAACCCGCCTCAAGCAGACCTTTCTGTCGTTCCCGCGAAAGTGGAATATTCGGCCCCCGAACTGCAGCTTATGGATCTCGCTGGCAACCCGTCATCCCTGGACTCTTACCGTGGGCAGGTGGTACTTGTTAATTTATGGGCGACCTGGTGCCCTCCCTGCAAGGAGGAGATGCCTGCGCTCGAGTCGTTCTATCGCAAGTACAAACAGGATGGTTTTGTGATCGTGGCGATCAACGACGGTGATCCTGCGCCAGATGTAGTGCAGTTCGTGGAAGAGTATGGTTTGACGTTTCCTGTCTGGCTTGACCCGGAATACCTTGCTACTGAGCAGGCCTTCAAGACGCTGAACCTGCCAAGTTCCTTTGTCATTGATCGCAGCGGAACGATTGTCTTAAGCTGGGTCGGCGGCGTCAACGGAAAAACACTTGAAAAGTATGTGACACCCATCATCAAGGAGGTCCAATGAAAGCGATCCTCAACTGGAAACAGGGTATGACCTTTGTGGGCAGCGCCGATTCCGGGCATGGCATCCAAATGGATGCGGGTGCTTCGGTGGGTGGAGGCAACAACGGGGTTCGTCCGATGGAGATGATCGCGCTTGGGCTGGCTGGCTGCACAGGCATGGACGTGATTTCGATCATGCAGAAAAAACGCCAGCAAGTGACCAGGTTTGATGTACAGGTTCATGCCGACCGTTCTGCTGACCACCCCAGGGTGTTTACGCGGGCCGTCATCACCTATGTATTTGTCGGAAAAAGGATCGAAGAAGAGGCAGTCTTACGCTCGATCGAACTATCAGTCACCAAATATTGCCCGGTACATGCCATGCTCGAACAGGCATTTCCGATCGACATGCTTTACGAAATTTACGAAGCTGACGAGAATGGGGAGAAGCAGTTGATCCATCAGGGTGTATTTGAGAATCTATTCCACGAGTGAGGAAAACTCCTTACCACAAAGGACCAGGTTCATTGGGAAATGCCGTAATGATCCAGCAGATCTGTCGTAAGGCGACATTAATGTCGCCCTACATTTGCTGGCGAATTCCGGGAGCACACCCTGCGAGTGCGATGAGCTCCCTGACTCCATAAGCACCACGTGCGCGGAGCATGGCTCCAAGCACATGTTTGATTCTCGTAAACGATATACCGAAGAAAAAAGACTCTGTGTCTCCGTGCCTTTGTGGCAAATTCTCATTGCCGTTCCGAAACGATCTGACTCGGCGCATCGGAGCAGTCACAGGCGATGATAGTCAGTGCGCCGCGTGTCAGTGTGCCTTTATAGACCTGTGAACCATTGTGAGTCACCCAGCCTTCCATATTGAATGCCAGCGGACCATCTGCCAGGATCCATTCGCCGTTGTATTTTCGCGCGATGTGCACGTGTGTACCCGTGACGTGCCCGCCTTCACAGGACGGATAACCAACCGGCTCACCTGCTTTCATTTCACGTCCAACAGTTGTGCGAGCTTTGGTCGCAAGATGCAGGTAATAAACCGTCCAGCCGGTGCGTTCGTCGCCGTCCTTGTCCAGGTCGAGGATCGTTCCATCGATATCTGAGCGCACCACGAGACCATCTGCCACAGCCAGCGCAAAGGCGTCTGGCGCAGCGGGTGCGCACCCGGATTCCTCGGCCCCTGGCGCGAAGTCTATAGCGGAGAAAGGCTCTCCGGTCCCCCAGCCAGTATGCGGACCTCCCGTATACGCCCACACCTGACCGGACCGAAATGGCAAGCGCATATCGGGCTGCTGCAAACTTCCCGGCAGGACGGTCGCCGGCTCCACCCAGGGATCGCCGAACAACTCTCGGTAGACGCGCGCCAGGCCTTCGGGTCCGATCGCTGCGTAGAACTTGTCGCCCGCGTAAAGCCGGGAAAAATAATATTGCAGCGCGACCGATCCGGCATTTTGCCAGGGATCCGGGCGCATCAGCGTTTCATCCAATAATTCGAGTTCCAGCAGATGGCCGCGGCGCCAACTGTAATATCCATTGTTCAATGTATTCGCGGCAATAACCATCTGAAGATAGGGTGTGTCGTAGAAGTTTCGCCGAAAACCTAATGTATATCTGCCTGCAGGTATCTCGGGCTGTGTGAGCGCGCCAGTTTGATATTCCAGCAAAGCCAGCAGCAGGCGCGGGCTGATGCTGTAATTCGTTGCCACATAGTCCACCGCCTCCGCACCGGTGCGGTTCCTGTCGCCGGCATAGACGCGGTAGTTCTTGAGCCAGCCCTGAGTAGATTCAACAAATGCCGAGGTGCTAAAGCCGATCTGTGATGGTCCATTCACGAAGGCAGAATCAGGAATGCTTTGATAGGCGGTGCCCCACAACGGCAAATAATAGATCGGGATTTTCATCGGAAGCCCGGGCGGCATCGTCGTGGCATCGCCCGGGATGATCGGGTTTGCCTCCATGATCTGTTCTTCAGTGGTATTGAATCGCCTGGCCAGCGCCGGGAGCGTATCGCCAGTCTGTGCGATGTAATCTACCAGCTCTCCAGGCGGATATTCCGGTCGTTCGGAGGTTGGCGCGGGAACAGGCGTCGGCGCAAGCGGCGTGATCATGTTGTCCAGATCGATACCAGGTGAGCTGGGAGCGCAGGAGGTCACCAATGCCAGAATCATCAGGGATGTGAATAAACACAACAATGTGTTTTTGAATGTCGTACGAGTATTTTGTTTCGCTTTCATGGGGACTTTTCTTCAGGAACTAGGAGGTCAAAACTGCCGAGCAACTTCGACCTTATTCTTCATCATCCTGGCGATAGATCAAGGCCCGAGATTGTCCGTAGACATCCGCGATGATCGTCTTATCGCCCTTTACAAGTGTACCTTCGTATGGTTTATCACCGGCGTAGGCCCGCCAGCCACTCAGCACAAACGGAATCGGGCCGTCGGCCGTGACCCATTCACCATTATATTTGCGGGCAAAATGCAGGTGCGTGCCGGTCGAGATACCGCCTTCACACGAGGCATGCCCAATACGATCGTTCATTTCTACCCATTGACCTTTTGACACGCGGGCCGTGTTGGACACGTGCAGGTAAAGAATGTTCCATCCGGTTTGTTCGGAGCCATCGCCGTCCAGGTCCACGACCACCACGCCGTTCCCCGAACGGACGACCAACCCCGGCGCGGAAGCCAGGATCCACTTCATGTTGACAACGCAGCCTGTTTTATCATTTGCTGGTGCGAAATCGAGGGCGGCCAGCGGTCCATCGTGTTCCCAGGCAGCATGTGGACCACCTGAATAGACCCACGGCGTCTGCGGTTCGAAAGGCAACACCATTTCTGGTTGACGTAGGCTCGGAGGGAACAGGGGACCGATCTGTGCGGCACGCGTCCATGGATCGCCAAACATGTTCTGATAATAGGATGCAAAGCCGCTGGTCTGATCCATAATGCGCAGCCACTCATTCAGGCTATGCTGGCGTGAAAAATAGTACATGATCGCCACCGTGCCCGCATTGAGCGTCGGATCCAATCTTAATTGTGTGCCATCACTGAATTTAAGCTCTGTAAGACTTCCGGTGCGCCAGCCGTAATAGCCGCTGGAGATTTGATTTGCCGCCCAGGCAAGCTGCAGGAACACGCCTTTGTTGCGATAGTTTTCATATCCCAATGGATAATCAATTCTGAACTTGTTTTCAGGCGTGCCGCGTACGATGCGTGCTTCATAATCAAGGAGGGCGAGAAATAAGCGTGGGTTGATCGAATTTTCAAAAGCGCTCCGCTCGATCGCGCCGGATCCACTGACCCAGCCTTGTTTCAGATACTCGCGGTAGGTCGAAAGATAACCGCCTGCATCCCGTACATATCCTGCAATGTCGAAATCCAGTGCGGTTGCCGAATACACCACTTCACCATCGGGGAGGAGCTGCAATGGAGAAGTGTATTGTACGGTCTCTTCGCGTCGATCGGGGATCATGAGCAGCGTGCCCACGTCGAGTAGTCCGTTTTCAGGCAGCACTTTTGGAGAGGTGATCTCGCTCAGGTCCACGCTGAAGCGTTTCGCCACGGCCGGAAGCCAGTCGCCGCTTTGGGTGTAGTACAGTACGACCGGTCCACCGGGCAGGTTCGTCGGTGTGCTCGTAGCTTGTGCAGCAGGCGAGACCTCTGTTACAAATGTTTCACTTGCAGCTGTGGACGTCGATGTGAGGGTCGGCAGGACGAACGGACCAAGTGTTGGGGTGGAAATGACAAATGGTTCAGGTGTAACGGTTTCTGTTGCTGGTACATATCCTACGGGAGTGGGGGTTAAATATTGACCCCATAGCGATGCATTTCCAACGCAGGATGTGGTGATAAAGGAGATCGCGACGAATAAACCGAGGATACGTTTCACTGATAGACCGTTGCTGGAATTATACCTGTTTAGCAGGTCGGATTGTCGCAGATCCCGCCAATGGCGGGGGCAATCCGACTACCTCGATATTTGATTCAAACCCTCGTGTACGCCTTCCCACGCCTCGATAATGCTTGAGCCCTTCGTGAGGAAGCCATCATACTCGACACCGTTCCCGCTGCTCACCCAGCCATCCAAAACAAAGGGGATACTTCCATCGGCCGGAATCCACTCTCCGTTGTAACGCCGCGCCATGTGCAGATGAGTTGCATTGGATACGCCGCCTTCACAGGAGGGATGACCAATATTCTCTCCGGCGTACACGTAGGTGCCTGGCTGCACGCGTCCGTCGGTTGCGATGTGCATGTACAGGACGGTCCAGCCTGTTTGTTCGTATCCATCGTTATCCAGGTCCTGGATCACCGCGCCATGATCGGCGCGTACGATGAATCCGTCGGCCACAGCCGTAACCCATTCGGGCGCGGGATCGCACCCGCCGCCTTCACCGGGTGGAGCAAAATCCAGCGCGGCCCAGGCGGAACCCGCGTCCCAGCCTCCATGCGGGCCGCCGGTGAAAGACCAGGTGGTCCCGTTTTGGAGGGGCAGCTGCATGGGTGGTTGAGTCAGGCCCGGGGGTAGAAGAGAGGCGATCTCATAATCGAAAGGATAGCCGAACAGCAGGTTGTAGGTCAGGAAGAATCCGAACTCGCTCACATCCAGATCCCAGACGGGTCGGTTGTTAAACTGCGCCAGGAAATATTGCAGCGCGGCGGTCCCGGCATTGATATTCGGTGACATTGGCACATAGGTGTTATCGGTCATTGGCAGGGTTGCGATTCCATTGACGCGCCACAAGTAATAGCCGCGGTTCAAGTTGTTGGCCGTCCATGCCAGTTGACGGTACAGCCCGGCATAGTAGTCGTCAAAGAATCCCATCGGATAATCGATATTGGACGGCACCGAATTCGTGACCCATTGGCTGCGGTATTCCAGCAGGGCGAGCAGCAGCCGCGGGTTGACGGAATAACTCTGTGCAATGCGCTGCACGATCTGCGAACCGGTCAGGTATTCGCCATTGACATCCTGCACGTAGTTCGCCAGGTAACCGCCCCGGCTTTGGATATAACCATCGACATCGAAGTTCACACCCGCTGGACCATAAACCAACTCAGAGTCAGGGATGATCTTGAACGACGAACCGGGCTGCACATCGCTGTCAACAGGAGGGATATTCAACACCTGCCCGACGGCTAGGAAACTTGTCTCGTTCAAGCCGTTGGCCTGCAGCAGCGCATCCAGCGTGATCCCATACGATTGGGCAATGCTGCCAAGTGTATCTCCCGCCTCGACGGTGTATGTATATAGATCAGTGCGCGGAGAAGGGAGCGGATGTGGCGAATCGGGTGTTGGCGTTACGAAGATCCCACTGGTACTGCGCTGTACGAATACCACTGAAATCGGCGCACGCGTCGGGGTGGCACCGCGCGGCGTGCCGCTATCTTGCGCGACCACACCCGTGCTGATGGGCGCCGGTGCGATATTGGTTCCGTTCACAGGAGCAAACGGATCGTAGGTGGGATATGCACCGGATGAAGTTGTGCGCGTACAGGAGGAAAACAGAAACAATAGAAGAGTGGAAAGTGATATGTAGCGGGATATAGTGCGCAGCATGTGAGAGATTTTACCAAACGTGAGCCCGAATAAAAGACGAGCCATGACTTTGTCATTGCCCATTTCTCTAGCCTGAAAGTACTGGGAGGATTATCGGCTGAAACCGGATGTATGAATAAAACTCTCCAGTCCCTTGATCTGGGTCTCACGCTCTTCCAGCGCCGCGGCCACTACATCGCGCATGGAAACGACACCCACAAGTGTACCCTCGTCGACCACAGGCAAATGGCGGATGTGGTATTGCAGCATAATAGCCATGCACTCGTCGATGGATGTTTCGCTGGTGACGGTGTGCATCTGCTCCGTCATCACTTCTGTAACAAGTGTTGTCGCTGCACTCCGACCTTCCAGTTCTCCCTTCAAGACATGATCACGTTCCGTAAAGATGCCAATGATCCTGCCTTCGTCCATCACCAGGACGGAACCAATCGTCGCGCCTGCCATCACGCGCAGAGCCCTGAGGACCGTTTCATTTGCTTTGACCGCGTAGTGCGTGCTGTCTGTTTTGGAATCGACCAGATGTTTTACAGTAGCCATACTCTGCAACTCCTTATTCATGGTTCTTCGGAAGCAGAAGCCCTGCCACAGGTGTACGAACAGTATAGCAAAATGCAGTCTGAGAGTCTATCGGGACTCAGCAAATCATTCCTGCGAATAACGTTTCATCATGTTCATCCCAGTGATCTCGAACCCCATCTTCTTGTAAAGCTCCTGCGCAGAGACATTATCTCCAAATACGTGCAGCGCCACTGATTGCACGCCCAGCGATTTGAGTTTTTCATCCATTGCTGCCAATGATTGTTTTCCGTAGCCTTTGCCGCGATAGTCTTCGTCGATGATGAAGTCAAAAATAAAGGCTTTCCCCTCTTTCACCTGGACCCATAATACGCCAATCTTATGATTTGCTTCATCAACGATCGACCAAACATGTTGATGTGGGGAGTGAATGCCATTTGGTAAATACCGTTCGAATTCCTGTCGAGAGCGTTCCAACGCGCCCTCCACATCCCAGTTGCCATTCCGAACATGATCTTCGGCATATTCACGTATGCCGCGTTCCAAAAAGACATCAAAGTCTTCCTGCTGAATCGGTTCAAGCTTGACCATGGTTTCTCCTCTTAATATAGCTCATATCGGAACCACACAACGCACCCTGGAATTTACTGTGTTGATGGATTCAAAATCTGGCGCGCACGAATCCAATTCCATATTAGGTCGACAGCCTGGGGAACAAGTTGTGATGTATTTTCGGAAAGCTGACGCGTGAACAGGAAGCGATGACCCAGCACCGACAACAATGCCGCGTCTGGCTTTTTTCCATAGATCGTCTCGCACATCGACATCAGTGACTGTGGCGTGAGGTGATGCGTGAAAGGGGAGTGTTGAAATTCGCTCTCCACGTCGATCAAACGAACCGGTTCGGGAATGTTGCCTGTATGCGCATCGATAAAGCAGACATATTGATACTGGCTGATGTCTTCTGCCATCTCGGGAGTCAGCTGCAGATAAAACGCAAGATCGATCTCAGCCGCCGCTGGGAATTCATCTTCATAAGATGCCGGTGCATCCAATCCGAGTTTCTCGGTCAATGCACGCAGGATGTGCCAGGCCACGCCGTCGTCTTCACGGTCCGGGTTGCCATAGCCAATGAGTAATAGTTTTTTCAATGGATCTACCTTCTTCGAGATTTCATATGGAGTCGGATGGCGTCGCCATAGCGCCGTGTCGACACTTGCGCCGCACTGCGTTTGGTGCAGTGCAGGTGAGATCCTGCGCTGGCGGGGGCGACACTTGCCGTCCAAATACCAGGAGCAAGCTCCTGGACTCCATACTTGAATTTTATAAAAGAAACAGACCAAACACAAGGACAAAACATGCCCTCGTATCTGGTCTGTTGAATGATTAGACCTCTTGCAAAAGTCCGATCTTCGCCACGGAGACACTCCCGAAAGAGCACCGGGACGATGTGAGTCGCGGAGCTTTTCTCTTGTTTTTCCACCTGCACCGACCGTGATTTGCTTGGCAAATCATGCGGTGTCAGAGTCTCCGTGTCTCAGTGGCTCAAAAGGTTTACATCACGTTTGCCCTGTAACTGTAAGACATCTATTTTGATCCGAAAACGCTATTCGCCGTAACCGCTGCCCAGAATGTAGCTTTCCAGTTTGCCGATCGTACCCTGTTCCTGTTCGATCAAGGCTTCTGCCAGGCGGCGGATGGACACCATGCCGATCACGCGTTCCTTTTCCACAACTGGCAGGTGACGCACATGATAGGTGCGCATCAACTGGGCGCTCTCTTCCAGCGTGGTTTCCGGCGTGATCAATACCATCTGGCTGGTCATCACTTCTGTAACAGGCGTATCCTTAGCTGCACGACCTTTGACTTCGCCTTCGCGCGCGTAATCGCGCTCGGTGAAGATCCCGATGATCTTCTCGTCAGACGCGATCAGGACCGCGCCGGCATTTCCCTCGCACATGACCTGCAAGGCTTCGAAGACGGTTGCAGTGGAGGGAACGGTCAGGATCCTTGCTTCGGCTTTTTCATCGAGTAACTTGCGAACTGTTGTCATGGTAGATCTCCTGTGGTTCGTTTCGAGAATCTAATCTGGAGCAGCCTTGCGAAGGCTTGTCCTGAGAGCGAAGCTCGAAGGATCTCTTCGCAAGGCTGATTGTCCTCAATCGCGCTTCAGCGTCTTGACCAACTCGCCATCCGGACCGACGATATCCAATTGGATGGGCATCTGTCCGACCGCATGAGTCGAACACGAGAGGCACGGGTCATACGCACGAATCGCGGCTTCCACACGATTCAACATTCCCTCGCTGACATCTGGTCCCTTCACGTATGTCTTGGCGACGCTGTCAACGGCGTTGCTCATCGCCCAGTTGTTGTGTCCGGTGGAGACGATCAAATTGACTTTGAGCAGTTTGCCGTTCTCATCAGCCGTGTAATCATGGATCAGTGTTCCGCGCGGCGCCTCGAGCACGCCCACACCGTGTCCCTTGTAATCTTTGCGGGTATTGAGAATGTCGGTGCTCAGGATATCCGGGTCTTCACACAGCACGCGCACTCGTTCAATCGCGAACAGGATTTCGACGAGACGAGCCAGGTGGTAATACAGAGTATTTTCCACGGGCTGGCCGTTATTCAGGCCCTTGAAGAATTTCAGTTCTTCGTTTGCCAGCGGTGTATCGATCTTCTCGGCCAGGTTCAAACGTCCCAGCGGGCCGACGCGATAGACACCGTCGGGATAGCCCAATTTCTTATAGTACGGGAATTTCAGATAGGACCACGGCTCAACATGCTCGGCGATATAGTCGAGATACTCAGCAACCGGGAACTTCTCCAGGGGAGCGCCCTCGCGGCTGATCAGGCGGATATCACCATCATAAAGTTCCAGTGAATTCTCAGGCGTGGTCAAGCCCAAATAGCCAGTCGGGAACACGGCGAACTTGTTGATGTCCTCCATGTTCTTCTCGGCCCAGTCTTTCATGATCTGCAAGCCGACCTGCGTGGTGGCAATCGCTGCATCCACACCGGCCAGAATGGAGTCACGTTCGGCGACGCTGAGAGCCTTGTTCACGCCGCCGGGTACAGCAAAGACCGGATGGATCTTCCGACCGCCGAGAGTCTTGATCACAGTTTGACCGAACTTGCGCAACTGAACTGCTTTGACAGTCAGGTCGGGATTGGCGCCGATCAGGCCGACCACATTTCGCATTTCCGGCGCGGCGTCGAAGCCGAGCAACAGGTCAGGTCCGGCAAGTTCGAAGAAGTGCATCCCGTGACTCTGGATGACCTGCCCCATGTGCATCAGTTCACGCAGCAGGCTGGCCGGGCGGGGCGGAGTCTGACCGGTGAGCGCATCCGCCGCTTTGGCTGCCGCAAGGTGATGGCTGACCGGGCAGATCCCGCAGATGCGCGGTGTAATCTGTGGCATTTCAAAGTAAAGACGTCCTTCGCAGAATTTTTCAAAACCGCGAAATTCGTTGACGTGCATATAGGCGCGCCCAACAGTGCCATCATCCAGCATGTGGACGGTGACCTTGGCATGCCCCTCGATACGGGTAACGGGTTCGATCGTAATTTTCTGTGTCATTCTACATCTCCACTTTTAATCCCAGTGCAGGTACTCATCTTTAATTTCGGGCTTGCGTCCCTGTGCCAATTCTGAGAGTACGTAAAAGATCGTGTCTGCATCGGGCGGGCAGCCGGGCACGTTGAAGTCCACAGGGACCACTTCGTGAATGGCGCGGGTCTGGGTCATGGTGGCCAGTTCGGGGTCGTTCGGGATCTGGCTGCCGGGTTCGTTGCTTTCAGCTTCCACGTAGGCGCGCTTGAGAGCTGCTTCCACGCCGCACAAATTCCGCATGGCAGGGACGCCGCCGAATACCGCGCAATCGCCCAGCGCCACAAGGATCTTCGAACGTTGGCGCATCTTATGAGCAACTTCTTCATTGGCGCTGTTATTGATGCCGCCTTCGAGCACACCCACATCCACACCGCTTTCATCGGGCTCTTTCAGGTCGGTGATGGGAGTGGAACGCAGGTCGGCGAGTTCCACGATCTTCAGAATGCGCTCGTCCATATCGAGCAGCGACATGTGACAGCCTGCGCAGCCACAGATCCAATCGGAAGCGATTTTTGGTTTAGTCATAATTTCTCTCATTTCTGAGAGCCTTGCGAAGGTTTTCCAGGGTTATTCCTGGCGATGGTGCGCAACCTTCGCAAGGCTGCTTGGAAGTCTACGTTTATCTAGTTCAACGACACACTGGACTTGCGAGCGGTGATCGCCTGCTGCCAGTTGCTTTCCAGTGAAATATTCATGCGTGTGGCCAGTTCTTGGACTACGGCTAAGTTGTCGCGTACATTTTCAGGTGTGGGAAGCACCCTGGTGGTCTTCTGTATACGACCATCCAGATTGATGTAATGGCCTTCCTGCTCCGACCAGATCGTGACCGGCAGCACTACATCCGCTTGCTCTGTGAGTTTGGATTCATAGCTGGCCTGTACCACAAGATACGGCGCTTTCGAAACGCGTTCCACCAGTGACTTGGAAACAAAGTCATCGCCCACTGCGACGTAAACAGCCTTGTGACCGTTCAGTTCAATCACTTTATCAAGACCAAGCAGTGCAGCGGTCAGGCTGTTGGCTTCACCCTTGACCGAGAGCAATCCAGCGCGCTCCGCATCCACAGCGCCGACGAGCACTGCCAGCTTGTAGAGTTCTTCCACAAGCGTTTCATCTCGCTGGGCAGTGATTCCCTTGCCGAATAGGATCACGGGTGTGATCGAGTTGGCGAGCACGCGCCCGGTTTGGGTCAGTTGATCGAGGGAAAGCCCGGTTTCTTCGACAGCGTTTTGGATCAGCGAGTCTTCGTTGGCGAGCGCCAGGGGTTTGCGTCCCAGGCCCTCTTTCACGATGACCGCTTGCAGTCCAAGGATGAGCGAGAGGTCCGACCCGGCTTTGGGCTTGAGAGCAATGTTCGCCAGGTCATCCAGTTCACTCTCGCCGGGATCGATGTTGATCAGGCGCGTGCCCCTGGGCATATTGCGCTTGAACATAAAACCCGCCACCATGTGTGCGTGTCCGACGTTTGCGCCGATGCATAGGACCGTATCTGCTGTACGCAACACATCCAACTTGCCTTCGAACGGGCCTTGTTTCTCAGCGAACTTCAGCACGCTGGCTGTGGGGACGCCTTCTTCAGCGCTGGTGACGAGATCATTTCCGTTGAACAAGTCTTTGAACGCCATCAGTGTTTCGGCAGGCAGCTTTGTCGCGACGATCGCAGCAATGCCATCTTTCTGGCTATGCAGCGGACGCATTTTATCTGCCACCGCTTTCATCGCCTCATTCCACGTGACCGGCTCGAGCTTGCCGTTCTTCTTGATCAGCGGAGAGGTGATGCGCTTGCGTAAATTATTGAGCGCGCTGTAACGCCCGTGTTCGCACAGTACACCGTGATTCACACTTCCATCCCAGTCGCCTTCGATGCGGACGATGCGGTTATCGCGTACCATCAGCTTGATCGAGCAGCCGACTGAGCAGCCCGTGCAGATCGATTTGACTTCTGTCAAATCCTTGTCGTGCATCTGATAGGCGCTGGTCTTGTCGATAAGCGCGCCGGTCGGGCAGACCTGCACACAGCTTCCGCATTTGATACACGTGCTTTCGCCAAGCGGCACATCCGTATCTGCAACGACCATGCTCTTCGCGCCGCGCTCGGCCACCGACAGCGTGAAGTTGCCAGCCATCTCAGCGCAAGCCCGCACGCAGCGGCGGCACAGGATGCAGCGGTTGTTATCCAGCACAAAATACGGATGCGACGTATCGACCGCAAATGTGTTCCAGCCCGGTTGAATTGGCCAATGCGTCATCTCTTCGTGATAGGCCGCGTTTTGCAGCTCACAATCGCCGCCGCTGACCTGGCAGAACGGGCAGAAGTGGTTGCGTTCGCTGAACAGCATCGAGAGCACGAACTTGCGTGATTTCTTCAACGCTTCGGTTTCTGTGTTCACGAC
>CAZBAX010000093.1:0-14671 GCA_964489725.1 uncultured Anaerolinea sp.
CCCGCATGTCCGGTGGTGTGAGAGGAGGCGGTTAGCCGCCGCCTCCTACTCGATTGTGTGCCCAGGATGGGCGTTGGCAAGGACTGGAACGTCATATAATGTTTTTGTCCCGAGCAGTTTGGGGCATTTCTCCGCAACCAATCTGAAATTTCGGCGTAGATATTGAAGAAGGAACAACCTGACCGCCTGACCACACTGTCCACTTGGATAGTGAATACTCTCCCACAAGCGGGGGACATGTTTTCTGCAAGGATGTATCCTATACTCAAAACTGATAGTGGAGTAAATCACCATGAACAAAAGATTTCTTTATGCAATCGTACTCTTGAGCCTTGCCATGCTGGTTTCTGCCTGCGGCTCCGCTGCCAATGCACCGGCAACACCCGAAACGCTTCCCACCGTCGTTGCAGACGATGCCATCATCGCCGAAGGACGGCTCGAACCCATTCATTATGCTGAGATCGCTTTCAGCGCGGGCGGTACCGTGAGTGAAGTGATGGTCAAGGAAGGGCAGGAAGTCAAAAAAGGCGACCTTCTCGTCCGTTTGGGTGACGGATCTGACACGAATTATGCCGCTGCTCAGCTTGAGCTTGCCACCGCGCAACAGGCCTTGAATGATCTCCAGGACACTGCCGGCAGCGACCTGGCTCAAACAGTGATCGACCTCAAGGATGCCCGCGAAGAGCAGAAGAAGGCAGAAAACTACCTGAATTATCTGGAGACTACCGCGAAGATCCCGCAGACCAGCACAGAGGTATTCCTCGTCCAGACCTGGAAGGGGTATCAGTACGAATATCGCACCAAGAACATAAAAGGACCCGCCCCTGAAGATTGGATCGTGGAAGCCCGGAACGATCTGGACCTGAAGACGGCCCGCGTGGATGAGTTGGAACGCGCCTATGAGCGCATGAAAGACGGCGTGGATACTGACCAACTCGCCGTGCTCGAGGCGCGTGTGAATGCCGCCAAGGCAAAAGTGGACTCCTTCTCTGTCACCGCTCCGTTCGATGGTGTGGTGGCCAGAATGAACGCCAAAACCGGCAACTCGATCAATGCTGGAGAGGTGGCTGTGACCGTGGCAGATTTCTCTGCCTGGGTCGTGAAGACCACCGATGTAACCGAGATCGACGTCGTGAAACTTGCTGAAGGTCAACCGGTGACGATCGCTTTCGATGCCTTCCCGAATGAAGAACTGCAGGGCAACATCGTATCCATCGGGCAAACCTACACCGAGAACCAGGGCGATGTGGTCTATGAAGTCACCGTCATGCTGGCGGATACCAATCCCGGTATGCGCTGGGGTATGACCGCCGCGGTAACGTTCGCAGAAGATTAATTCGTCGTGTTGAATCAGACGTCCCGCAGGTTCCCTGCACGTGTGATGGGGCAAGCCTGCGGGATATTTTTGCAGAGTGCCGCACGCCTCTGGCGTATGTGAACTCGAAACTACAATTCACCGCCAAAATTTACTCTCACACGTAATCATCAATGTGACAAGCGGTAAAGTCATTATCAGTGAGGTCCCATGTCCCTTTTTACAAAACCCAACAATGGCAACGGCGATCATCCGATGATCGATCTGCGCGATGTTCACAAGTATTACAAGACGGCTGTTGGCGATTATCACGCCCTCGATAGTATCGACCTGCAGATCAATGCCGGCGAATTTGTGAGCATTATCGGTAAATCGGGCAGTGGCAAATCAACGCTCCTGAACATGATCACGGGCATCGACCGCCCGACCTCAGGCGAAGTGTTTGTGAACGGCACCCCTGTGCATGAGCTGAACGAAAATCGCATGGCGCGCTGGCGTGGCAAAAATCTCGGTATCGTGTTTCAGTTTTTTCAACTATTACCCACCATCTCGGTGATCGAAAACATCATGCTGCCCATGGATTTCTGCCGCACGTATCCGATGCGCGAACGCGAGCAGCGTGCCCTGGAATTGTTGGAACTGGTGGAACTCAAGGATCATGCCTACAAACTGCCGACGGCTCTCTCGGGTGGTCAGCAGCAGCGCGTGGCCATCGCCCGCGCCCTGGCCAACGACCCTCCGATCGTGATCGCAGACGAACCGACCGGCAACCTCGACTCGAAAACGGCCGATAGCGTTTTTGAATTGTTCACGAATTTGGTCGCGCAGGGAAAAACGATCATCATCGTCACGCACGATAGCAGCCTTGCCAAACGCACCCACCGCACAGCGTTGATCGCGGATGGCGAGATCGTCAACGAGTATGTGGCCAAAGCCATGCCCACGCTGTCACGCGATCAATTGTTGCAGGCGACCCGCGAAGCGAAGGAGCAACACTACGAAGCCGGCACGATGATCCTCTCGGAAGGCACGAATGCAGACGCATTTTACGTTGTCACCCAGGGAACGGTGGAAGTGGTGCTGCCGCGCGCCAATCAATCGGACGTGGTGGCGGTTCAACTCGGACCCGGAAAATATTTCGGCGAAATGGAATTCTTCCACGAGAAGAAGCATCGCGCCTCGATCCGCGCCTCTGAACATGGGCCGGTGGAAGTCATTGCCATCAGCTACGACAAGCTCAACGAACTGCTGACTCAGTCCGACGTCACGCGTGAGGCGCTGCACCAGTCCGCAGACCGGCACGAAGCAGAGAACGTCAAGGCCAGGGGAGTAATCTCATGACCAGCCGCTGGAAGAAAATCTGGGCAGATTTCTGGAGCAATAAGTCCCGCACCTTTCTCACCATCCTGACCATCATGGTGGGAACACTGGCCGTAGGATTCAATGCCAACCTGGGCGCCTATATGCTCGAAAGCATGGATGGTGACTACCTTTCTGCCAACCCGTCCGAAGGACAGATCTACATGTCGGACTTCGACGATGAACTCGTCAAGGTTGCGCGTGAGATGCCCGGTGTGGATACTGCGGAAGGAAGCGCAACGACTAGCGCGCAGTTGATCCCTGCCGAAGGCCAGCCTATTTCCATCCAGTTTACGGGAATCAAGGATCCGAGCACTGCAACGCTCGACCGCCTCAAACCGAAGTCCGGTGAATCCACGATCCCGACCTATGGCGATAAGCAGGTGATCTTCGACGCCTCCGCCGAATCGCTTGGCTATGAAGTTGGTGACAAGGTGGTCATCGAACTGGATAACGGCCGGCGGCGCGAGTTGATCTTTGCCGGGTATATGCACGCTGTAACAGGTTTTCCCTACAACCTGGCGCAGCAGGTCAATGCCTATGTAACTCCCGACACGCTGGAGTGGCTGGGTGGCTCAAGACAATATTCTGCGCTGGCAATCAGTGTCTCTGAAAATCAGACCGATGCAGTGCACGTCAAGCAGGTGGTGCAGGCTGTGGCCGACCGGTTGGAAAAAGCCGGGCAGATCATTTACTTCGTCAACGTCTACCAGCCCGGTCACCACTTCGCCTGGAGCATTACACAAGGTATCTTTTTCGTTCTCGGCACGCTTGGGTACATGACCGTGCTGCTGAGTGGATTCCTGATCATCAATACGATTACCGCAATCATGACCCAGCAGACCCGCCAGATCGGCATCATGAAAGCCATCGGTGGTGGTAATTCACAGATCTTCTTCATGTATGTGGTGCTGGTGCTGGGATTTGGTTTCGTAGCGCTGTTGATCGCCATACCTCTGGCAAATTCTCTCGCGACAACCATGGGCGCCGGGATGGCGGCCTACCTTAACTTCAACACGCTGCCCTTTAGAATGTATCCGTCAGCCGTCATTCAACAAGTCATTGTCGCATTGCTTGTCCCGCTGCTGGCGGCGTTATGGCCGGTTTACAACAGTGTTCGGATCACGGTCCGCGAGGCGATCAGTGACTATGGGATCGGCGGGAACGCAAAGCCAAAACAGTCATCGGTCAGTCGAGGCGCCATCATTATCCCGCGTCCCATGCGTTTGTCGTTACGGAATGTGTTTCGCCGCAAACTACGCCTGAGCTTAACCCTGTTCTCGCTCGTGTTGGGCGGCGCGGTCTTTATCGGTGTTTACAATATGTGGGCCTCGTTCGATAAGACGATTGAAGACATCCAGGGTTACTTCCTGGCGGATATCAATATGTCTTTTCAACGCGGCTACCGTTTTGAAGAGGTTGCCAATCTGGCGCAGAGTATCCCGGGTGTATCGAGCGTGGAAGGCTGGTTCGAATTCCCCGGTACGCTGAAGATGGATGACGAAAGCTCCGGCACGCAAATCCTTTTCGTTGCGCCTCCTTCCACATCGACGTTGATCGATCCCATCATTACGGCTGGTCGCTGGCTCGAAACGGGTGACGAGAATGCCATTGTGATCGGCAATCACCTGCTCCAGGTCTTCCCCGAACTCAAAGTGGGCGACTGGCTGACGATTGAGATCATGGGCAAGGAGACGAAGTGGCATATCGTTGGGACGTATACGATTACTGGCAATGTCAGCCCGCCGCTGCTGTATGTGAACTATGAATATCTGAGCCAGGTGCTTGGCTTGCCTGGACAGGTCTACTCACTGCGTGTGTTGACGGACGCACACGACGCTGCCTCACAGAAGCGTGTGAACGATCAATTGCTGGCGCTGTACGAGGAACGCGGCATCCATGTGGGTTCCACCCAGCTCGGCGCGGATTTCATCAACAGTCAGAAGGCAACCACCGATGTTCTGGTCTATTTCATGATGGCAATGGCCGTCCTGATCACCATCGTTGGCGGGTTGGGACTCATGGGTACCATGAGCATCAACGTCATCGAACGGACGCGTGAGATCGGCGTGATGCGCGCCGTCGGCGCTTCCAACATGGATATCCAGGGCATTGTCATTGTCGAAGGGCTGGTGGTCGGTCTCATCAGTTGGGCGATCAGCATCCTGCTCTCGTTCCCGATCACCAATGTTTTGACCTTTGGCGTGGGTATGGCAGTGCTCACCGCACCGATGCTGGCCGTCTATGACGCGATGGGAATTGTTGCCTGGTTAATCTTCACGATCGTTCTGGCAACCCTGGCAAGTGGATTACCCGCACGACGCGCTTCGAAGTTGACGGTGAGGGATACGTTGGCGTATGAGTAAAGAGAGTAAAAGGTAAAACGTAAGAAGTAAAAAGTAAACAGTAAACAGTAAACAGGTACGCAAGAGAGACAAACTTGTGTACCTGTTTCTTGTTCTGCGTTTTACTTCTCATGAGCGCCTAGACGCCATCCGGCCCGCGCGGCTTCTCACTTCTCACTTCTTCCTTCTCACTTTGGAACTTCTTACAACCTCTCCAACTCCCCCACCAACGTATCCAACACATCGAAACCGCCCTGCCAGAACTTTGCCGAGCGGATGTCGATACCTGCGTCGCCCAAAATTTTTGCCGGTGCTTCCGAGCCGCCTGCCGAGAGGATCTTGAGATATTTCGGCTTGAACGAGTCGCCTTCGGCTTTGAACTGCTGGTAGAGCGAGAAGACGAGTAATTGACCGAACGCATACGCATACACATAGAACGGTGTGTGATAGATATGCGGGATCGAAACCCATTCCCACTTGAACTCATCGCTCAACTCAATGGCATCACCGAACTGTTCCTTGAGATTCTCCATGTAGGCCGCTGCCAGATCGTTGACCGAAGCATTCTTCTGGATCATTTCATGGGCCTGCTTCTCGAACAAAGCAAAATAGGACTGGCGCATGATGGTGGCGTAGGCGTCATCGACCTGCTTGAAGAGGATATCGCGGCGAACCGACTCATCTTTTTCTTCCGCAAGCAGTTTCTCCGTCAGCATCATTTCGCCGAATGTGGAGGCGGTCTCTGCCAATGGCAATGACGAATGCCAGGTGAACGTGCTGTGATGCGACGCCAGCATGGCATGGATGGCGTGACCCAGTTCATGCGCCATCGTTGCCACATCGCGGGCGCGTCCCTGGTAGTTCAACAACACGTACGGCGTCATATCCGGCAGCACAGACCAGCAGAACGCGCCGTCGCGTTTGCCTTTGCGTACTTCGCTATCCACATGATCCTGGTCGAAGACGCGCTGTGCCATCTCTGCGATCTGCGGATCGAAGGAGTTGAATGATTCAAAGACCATGCGAGTGGCGTCGTTGTAATCGAACTTCTTATCAGAATTGGCGATTGGCGCGTAGATGTCGTAGCGGCGCAGCTTTTGAAGTCCCAGATGTTTTGCTTTCAGCTTGAAGTAGCGCTGGAAGATCTTTGCATTCCTGCGGGCTGTTTCCAATAAGGCATCCACGGCTTCATCGGGAATATTATTGCCCAGGTTGCGGACCGAGATCGGGCTGGAGAACTTTCGCAGGTCCACGTTTTCGTTGTGCCAGTCACGGGCGCGGGTCTGGTACATCTGTCCGAGGATCGTAGCGTCTGCACTGAACACCCGGAACAGTTCCTGGTATGCCTTGGCGCGCAGCTCTGCATTCGGTCCCTGGATGAACGGCTGCAATTGTCCGCGGGTTAGTTCCTTCGTTTCCCCATCCACTTCGAGTTTGAAGACGTAACGGTTCGTAATCGCATCGTAAAGCGTGACCAGCGCGCCGGTACCGGTCACATCCTTGATGTTGATAATTTTTTCTTCTGCCTCGCTAAGCGTGTGCGGCTTGAAGTGACGCATCTCCTCAAGATAATAACGGTAATCGCCCGCCGAGCTCATCAGGCGTTCAGCGTTCTTGTCATCCAGTTCCTTCCACCACAAACTGAAAAATAACGTCCGGTTCTGCATGCTGGCTGCAAATTGCTGGACGCGCGCCATATACGTCTGGGCGATCTCATCCTGTGTATTGGACGAGAAGGATAAACCTGTAAACGCGTAGATCTTATTGATCAGGCGTGCGGTCGCTTCGGAGGCGCGTACAAATTCAAGGAATTGATTCGCATTAAGATCTGGCTGCAGCTTGCCGCGGATGCCCTCAAATGACATGACCTGCTCCTCCACGTTATCGAACGCGGCTTGCAGGTCCGGGCTGTCGAAGCTGGGGTATAGCTCGTTCAGACTCCATTTGGTGGGGGCGTATGCCATGGATTTATCTCCTCTTAATCAGAATCATCTTGTAGGGTACGGCAGCTGCCGTACCCTACAAGATGTATTTATAAACTTGACCGGATGTGAACGATGTCTCCATCCTTCACGAGGTATTCCTTGCCTTCGAGGCGGAACTTCCCCTTGGCCTTCGCTTCACTCATCCCGCCCAGGCTGATCAGGTCATCGTAGGCCACCACCTCCGCCCGGACGAATCCGCGCATCAGGTCGGTGTGGATCTCGCCCGCGGACTCCTGCGCCGTCGCGCCGCGCTTCGTCTCCCAGGCGCGCACTTCATCTTCGCCGACAGTGAAGAACGTCTGCACAGCCAGCAGGTCGTACGACAGGCGGATCATCTTGCTCAGGCTCAATTCGTTGATGCCGTATTCTTCCATGAACATAGCGGCGTCTTCCGCGGAAAGCTGGGCAATTTCCATTTCAAGCTTGCCCTGCAAGGCGACAGACGGAGTATCAAGTTCCATTTTTGGATCTGCCTGTCCCTCGCTCATGTTGAAGACCACAAGCACAGGTTTGCGCGTCAGAAGACCATACGAGGCAAGTTCCTTACTCTCCTCGGCGTTATATTCCAATTTGCGCAGCGGAGTGCCGTTATTCAGAGCTTCATGGAGACGTGTGAATAAAACCGTCTGCTTCTCGTTCACGGCTTTGTCGGTGCCGCCTTTCTTACGTTCCTCCACGAGACGCTCCAATTTGCGTTCGACGGCGATCAGGTCATTGAGCAGCAATTCACTCAGCATCGAGTCCACGTCGCGGACCGGGTCCACGCTTCCGTTGGGGTGCATGACCAGGTCACTTTCGAAGCCGCGCACCACCAGGATGAATCCGTCCATCTGGGCCAGCTGATTCAGCAGTTGACCTGAGATGCCGCTTTTGGCGGAACCCGCCTCCAGCCCGGCGATATCTGCATAGGTCACTTTGGCGTAGATCGTTTTCTTCGGTTTGAACATCTCCGAGAGGCGCGTCACGCGCGGGTCCGGGACATCCACTACCGCGTTATGGACTTCTATACGGCCGGCAGAGGCAGTGGTGGGTGTGTTCCCGCGCGTCAACGCGTTGAAGATAGTGGTCTTGCCTGATTGAGGTAATCCGATGATTCCGAGCTTCATGTTGTCCTTAGTGAAGTAAGACGGATTGTGGAACATCCTGCCGGAGGCAGGGCCAATCCGGCCTACGAGATTTTGCTTGACCCTCGTGTTAGGAGTGGTATACTTTGGGTCGCCCCGCTGGGCGGGATCTGTGAGCAACGAGCCGAAGTGGCGGAATAGGCAGACGCGCACGACTCAAAATCGTGTTCCCTCCGGGAATGAGGGTTCGATTCCCTCCTTCGGCACTCGCTTCGAGATTATACCGCACGGCTCTTGCGAGCCAAACGTTCTCCAACCCGGAGAACGTTTTGTTTGCAAGGTAGTGACGAGTTCGCGTAGCACCCTGGTGAGGGTCAGTCGTCCGTTGGCTGAACCACGGAGACACAGAGACACTGAGAAGAAGATTTTAAGACGCCGTGGCTCACATCGTCCCGATGCTCTTTCGGGAGTGTTTAAGCAGGAAAAAATTGATAATCCAGAAAGTCGTCACCAGGATGAAGATGAAAGCCAATTACGTGTTTCAGGGTGAATAAACAGATAGTAGATCGACACCGCCGCGCTGAAGACCAGCACAGCAAAATACACGATCAAATTCAGTCGCAATGACGGCTCGACCGAATCGAACAATTGTAGAAATGGACCGATCAAGGCCAGGTCATACGCCAGAAAACTAAGCAGCTGACCGATCGCGTTTGACAGGCGCGGGTACATCAGCGCGTACAAAAAGTAGAACGCATCGCCCAAAAAGATGCAGCCAAAGAGAACAGACGAATTAGGGTTCAACTTCCACGGGAAGATCGGCGCTCGCAAGACCAGCGCCGTGCCGGTGAAGATCAGTGAAGCAAAGAAAATCCCAAAACAAATGCGGAGGAACATCGGAGTCGGGCGCGCGTCGCGTACATCCAGCTTGCGGCTCCAGAGAAAGAATCCACCGCTGACCATCGCGAGCAGCGATGCCGCGATCGCAAAGACCAGCAGCTCGCTGCGCCCATCCCGTGCGATCAGCAGGCTGAAGTATATGGCGGCTGTCAACTCGATCACGAACAGATTCAGCGAACCGGCTGGCAACGCGCCGAAGTCCTTTCTCCAACCGATCCATAAGGCCGCCGCGCTCACCGCCGCGAGAATGGAACCCACGAACAGGTAGGAATAGCGCCCATCGGGCCACGGCCAGGATCCCAGCGCAAATGGCATCTGAAAGACGAAGCCAAGCCCCAGGAGGAGTGCGAAGGCCCCACCTGCCAGAAGAAGATAACGAAGAAATGTCATGCAAGTCTCTCCTTGATCGATCGATGATAATTTTCCAGTGAAATGGGTAAATAGGCAATCCCCAAATCAGCATCTGGGTGGTAATATCGGTACACCGTTCGTTCATGATACATTTCAAACAAATGGTGGGCCTGTGTTTTGGCATGCCAGTACTGATGTATACCGCACTCGGTCACAACTTGCGTTTTTTTAAACGGTGGAGAGCACAATTCCCTGGAACTGCCCCCGGGCAAGTGTGTGGCCGTGGGTAGTATCGTATGGTCTGCGCGGAACATCCGTTAATCCAATACCGTCGAATCATTATAGAAGAGAATGCAAAAGATCTTTATTAGCTATTCACGTAAGGATACTGACTTCGTCCGCAAGCTGGCCGGGGATCTGGAAAAAGCCAACTACGACGTCTGGTGGGATATCACCGACCTGCGCGGCGGCGACGAGTGGGTCACTCGCATCGCGGCTGCCATCGAAACGAGTGATTTCATCATCGTTGTGCTTTCACCCGATTCCATCCAATCGGAATGGGTGCGCAAGGAATATACAGAGGCCATCGGTTTACACAAGCGCATTATTCCCATCATGTTCACGCCGTGCCCGGTTCCCTTTGCACTCAACACCATCAACTATGTAAATTTCGTCTCCGGTGAGTATCAGGATAACTTTACAGAACTGCTGAAAGCATTGGGATATACCGACAAGCCGCCGGTCGTAACGCCATTCGAGAGAGTGCAGGCGACAATTCCGAGCTGGATGCGCTATGGGATTCCGGCCCTTCTCGGGATCGTCCTCCTGTTGTTCCTGATCCTGCGTCCGGGACCCGAAACGCCTCTTCCTACGCCTTCGCCAACTACCGCATCGACGGTGACGTCCACGCCTGAGCCGCTTACCGTTACAGCCAGTCTCACGCCCTCGGCTACACCCACGCTGACGGTGACCGCCACCGCGACCGCGACCGTCACGCGCCCCACATCCACACCGACCGTTACGATCGAAGTCCTGGAGTCTCTGCCTTTTTGCGTATCAAGAGATATCGCCCGCCGATTCACTGCCATCTATGTGCGGACTGGTCCCGACGATACGTACCCGCCGTTCGAAGAAGGCCTGTTGACGAAGAATCCGCGGACCCAGAATCCGCAGTGCCTAACGTTCTCCGCCATCAGCGAGGACGGTTTATGGCTATTAATTGCTAACGATCAAACCGACCCAGAAGTTGTGAAGTTCGAAGGCGGCTGGATCCGCCGCGACCTGCTGGTGGCCGGCGTGGGCGGCAACGTCAACCTGCCTGTTGTCACACTGACACCAACTCCCACGCCGAGCAATACGCCCACCATCACGCCGACTTTTACACGTACGCCCTCTCCCACGCTTACGCCTTCACCGATACCCACAGATACACCAACACCCACCGAAACAGAAACGCCCACGCCTACCGAAACGCCCACACCATGACCGTACCAATGAATGAGCCAAACTGAAACGTCCGGGGTCTCAAACAGACTCCGGACGTTTGCTATACCGTGGGTATTATATTTACAGACAGGCGATCATTTGTCCTTATCGTGTACCCTGTGGCAAACGCGGACTCTGACCCAATGACCGTTGCGCCAGAATGTCCTCCAGACGCACACCACTGCACCGGCAGTCAGCGTAGTGGAGCTGCCATCGGCCGCGGCAATGCTGGTACTCTGCTGGGCAGCTGTGTCAGACATGGCATGAACCGGCGCCATCGGAACCGCTGCCAGCATGAGCGCCGCGATCACAGCCAGAACGAATAGAACATGGGAAAGTTTGGTCGTTTTCATAAGCACGATCCTCCTTTGATCGTTGAGATCATTGTAGAAGACCCGAGTAACCGTCTTATGAAATCCCTGTAAAACGTCTGTAAATCTTGCACCTGGTGATGCTGAGGACCAGCAGGCCGGTTCCTGCCTTAATTGGTCCCATGACAGGCATTGATGGTGCCCGCCGGGTCCCAGTAATCGTGGTTCCCGACCAGGACGATTTCTTCCTCGAGCACCAGTTCATTATCGACCAGGACCCGGATCGTCCAGGTGCCTGCGGCCAACCCCTTTGGTTCCGTCAGTTTCAAGGGTTCCGTTCCTGCGGAGGGTCCGTCCCAGTTGCAGGTATAACGAATCCACTCCCTGCCATTCATGGACCATGTACGCGTGTACGGGATACTCGCTTTGAAATTTTCGTAATTGAACTGAAAATATATCTTTGAAATTCCTGATGCAAAACTGGTAATGTTATTCTGCCCATTGCAGGGTGTTGCGCAGGCTTGAAAGTCGTACGTCCTGGGGCGGGTATCGAAGGTTGCTGTGGGTTCCAGAGTCGTTGTCGGAGGATGACGTGTGCCCGTGGCTGGGAGAGCTGTACCTGTCGGAGGGATCACGCGGGTCGGCGTGGGAACAGACGTCGGTTCGGGAGAAAGAGCCGACCAGATAATTGGGATCATAATCGCGCCAACGGCAGTAAATCCACACAGAATGACAACAAGAATGATCGCTCCATATCTCGGGGTCGAAATCGTTTTTTTTATGAGCGGGGGTGTTCGGACAGGCTTTGTGAGTGAGTCTGTGATCGAGGGCTTACCCCGTTTGATGACGCGCTCGAGCGCGGAATAGAACTTCCGGTCCGGCAGGCTGCCGTCACGGATGTCGAAATATTGGATCGCCTCGACCGACAGCCAGGGTTCATCGCCTTCCAGCAGCATCGGGAAGATTGGTTTGTGTTTTCGTTTGGCTCTGCTCAATTCACTCTGCACCCAGTCGGATGCAAAGGAGCGCGGACTCATGATCAGGATAAATGCATCACAGCCATCCAGTTTCTCCTGAAGCTCATGCGGCCAGCGTGAGCCATAATCCAACCGCATGTCTACCCAGGTCTCGAACCCCTCCTCCTGCAAATGGCTGGCTAGTTTTCGCACGTACTCGATATCATCATGGCTATAACTGATAAAGATGTGAGCCATAACTCCTCCCGCCAGGGACCTCGTAAGATGTTACCAATATATAACAAAACAGCACTGGTTTCAATCGCTGTTGCGGAGAGAAAAGATCGGATGTTCTTCTTGCGATTTTACCCCCGGCATGGAGATAGGATTCGATCAAGACGGACTTCCAGTCCTCTTTTCCCGCCAGAACAGCGGCGCGATCAAGGCGACCAGGATGAGGAACAGCCCCAGCAGCGCGATGCTTAGGTATGTTCGAATTGCCATCTGGACGATATCCGGCAGCGCGTCGGCTGCCAGCCGGGCAAGTGGTTGCGCGTACATCGTTACCGCTGTGACCTGCGTGGGTTGGGTCAGCTCCTGCGCGCCATGTTCCAGCCATCCGAGCATTCCACTGAATACAAGGATGCCCGGCAGGGCTGCCAGGAAGAGCACAAGCCCCGGGCTGCCCAGGCGCCCGAACCGATAACTGAAGAACGATAGGAGCCCAAGCAGCACAACAGAGAGGAGGCTGAATCCGAGAAATATGTTTCTTACTTTGGCATGGCTCTCTGCGCTGAGGAAGCCGAAGGGACCGATGCCTCCTTGCATGTTCTTTGCCATTTCAGGGTCCGTCGCCAGGCTTGCCAGGCCTGCTTGTCCTTCATAGTAGATGGGTTCGGCCAACTGCCGAAAGAACCACAGGCGCATCTCACGCGGAGTCAGTCCAGCGATATCCTGCTCGCGGACCACGATGTTCAGGCTGGAGATCGGCTGCCAGCTGCCATTGGGCGAGTCGGCGATCTTTTGCAGCATGATCTCGGTATCTGCCTCCTGGTCCAATCCCTCCCGGCTGAAAGAGCTGGCGATCAGGAGGGTGAGAAGTTCGATTCCTCGCTCAGGGGCCGTGACGCGCACCAGGATCCATGCGAGAAACGTCGCATTCAACACCAACAACAACAGCAGGCCGCAGATCCATTTTGCATCGACGTGCCAGTACGGGCGGGGTTTGGACAATCCATTTGTGCTCATCGTGACACCTCCTGGTGCTGTAGTTGTGAATGGATCGACTGGATAGAAAAAAAATCCCTCCCTGTCTGTTCTTATATCACAGGTGGGTCCCCGCGCAGTTTACAATCTGCCGAGAGAGCGTTGACTCCTTTGTAAACCCCTCATGGTCACACACTTGCCCTGGGGCGTTATAGGTTTTGGTGGATGGGTTTCATCGAGAAGACTGTACCCTCACGGCTGCGGCAGCTGGAAGACCTGCACGCTGTTGCTCGCTTGATTGACTACCAGAAACGTGCCGTGCGCCTCGTCCAGGGCGATGGCGGTGGGCTTGTGGAACAGGCTCTTCGACACGCTGTCGGTGCCGAGAGTCCACAGGGCATTGCCATCGTTATCGAACACCTGGATACGCCCCAGCCCATAATCGGTGACATAGACGCGGCCATGCGAGTCGACTGCGATGCCTTCGGGTGTGCCGGTCACGCCGATATCCCCGCCCATGCCCCAGGATGCCACGAAGCCCCCCTGCGCGTCGAACTTCTGGACGCGCCGGTTTTCATAATCGGCTACAAAAACGTTTCCCGCTCCGTCCACGCCGATGCCGGTCGCGTGACTGAACTGGCCGTCGCCGCTCCCCAGCCCGCCCCACTTCATCAGGAACTGGCCGTTGTTGTCGAACTTCTGCACGAACGGGTTGCCATCATCTGTCACGTAGACGTTCCCGTCGCCGTCGGCCGCGATCCCGATGGCGCGCACGAACTGACCATCCCCCGTTCCTTCGCTGCCCCATTGCAAAAGGAAGTTCCCATCTTTGTCGAACTTCTGGATGCGGTGATTGCCGTTATCCACCACGAAGACGTTGTCATTCGCATCGACCGCGATGCCGCCGAAGCCAAGCGAGTTGAACTGACCGTCGCCGCTGCCTTGTTCGTCCCACTGCGCGAGCAGCGCCCCGGCCGGGTCGAAGACCAATACGCGGCTGTTCCCGGCGTCGCTCACGTAGACCTGCCCGGCAGAGTTGATGGCCGCGCCATACGGGTTACGCAGCGGGTTCTCTTTGTCTCCGAGGGCGCTCACCAGCTCCGGAAGGATTGTGCCCGCCAGCCCCGCGGTGGGGGTGGGGACGATGGTATTGGTGGGGACCGGCTGCGGGGTCGCGGTGGATGCAGCCTCCGGCGCGGCGCACGCCGCCAGCAAAAACAGTGTGAACAGAATCGCAAAGCTGAGTGGTTTCATCTCTTCTCCCGTCGTACAAGGTTGCCGCGATTATAGGAGATAGGGTTGCTTTACACACCCCTCGAGGGACGGGTTTATGGAAAGGTGACAAGAGGCTGTCTAAAAAGTAGAGAAAGACAGCCTAGAGGAGAAGGAAAAGG
>CAZBAX010000094.1:0-13583 GCA_964489725.1 uncultured Anaerolinea sp.
AACTTTACTCGATTAGCCCTATTTCATTTACCTATTTTTGGCGAAGGTATTGTAAGAGCGTGGGATTTGTAATTTGCTAAAAAGATGTCTGCTGGAAAGCGACCAATCGTAAAGTTTTGTGTTGGTTTTGTGGAGGAAAACAATGGAAAAAGATGAAGCTATGAGTGTAAATGAAGACCCTAATACCATCGATGCCAGACCTACTAAATCTCTTTTCATAGGCATGCTAACTAAGGATATACCACTAATAAGGGCTATCCTTGATTTGGTTGATAATTCAATAGACGGTGCTAGGCGCACGCGTCCCAATGGGGACTATACTGGATTATGGATACGACTAGAAGTCACAGACGACACGTTTAGAATATCAGACAACTGTGGCGGAATACCAGTTGATATTGCTAGAAATTATGCGTTTCGATTTGGTCGTCCTAAAGAAGCCAAAAAGACAACAGGATCTGTGGGTCAATTTGGCGTCGGGATGAAGCGTGCAATTTTTAAGCTTGGTAGAAAATTTTCTGTTGAGTCAAAGACCAGAAAGTCTCGATTTACTGTAGAGGTGGATGTTGAAGAATGGCAAAAGGACGATAATAAGTGGGCTTTTGAGTTCAAGGAACTTGACGAAAGTGCCATAATTTCAGCAGACCAAGTGGGAACTGCGTTAGAAGTAACATCTTTGAATGAGATGGTTGTTGCGAATTTTATGCTTGAGAATTTTCGCACACAGCTAGGCCAAGAACTAGAAACGGCGCATTTGCTAAATATGAATAAAGGGCTGGCAATAACTCTAAACGGTTTACCACTTCAAATGCGAGATTTACTCTTCAAATTCTCAAAGCAGATTCAACCTGTCCTCAAAGAATTAAATTTGAAAACAAAGCCATCTCCAGTCAAAGTAAAGATATATGCTGGTATAGCTGATTCAGAACCATCTGATGCAGGTTGGTATGTTTTTTGCAACGGAAGAATGTTATTGGAAAAAGACAAGGGATCGATTACCGGATGGGGAGAAGATCAGGGACGTACTATACCTCGGTTCCACAATCAATATGCTAGTTTTCGGGGATATGTTTTTTTTGAATCGGATAGCGCGGAATTGTTGCCGTGGAATACCACTAAAACTGGAGTGGATACAGACTCTCCAATTTATCAAGGTATAAGGTTGGAAATGATTAATCTAATGCGACCAATCATTGACTTCCTAAATGCGCTAAAGGAGTCTAAGGGCGCAAATGATGAAAAGGATAGTGAGCTGGAAAACGTCGTCTTATCAGCTAAAGTAATGAAGATAGAGGAAATAAAAACTTTTACGAAGGTGTTTCAGGCTCCGAAGATACAGGTGATAAAAGAAAAGCGTCCTGACTTAGTAAATATCACGTATAGCAAAACAAAACAAGAGGCCGAGAAGGTAAAAAAATCACTAGGCGCCAAGAGTTGGCGTGAAGTGGGTGAAAAAACGTTTGAGTACTATGTAAAAATGGAGGGTGAGTAACAATGCCAGAGCCTCAAGGTAGCTACGAGAAAATAAACTATAGTCTTCGTCCTGCTAAATGTATTGAGAGGAAAATGCTAGGCGAGGTCTTCCAGAAGTTGTCTCCATTTGGACAAATCACGGCTTATCGTTACATCGGATTTGGCTCCACTTATTTTACTGATTTTATTCTTTATCATAAGATGCTCGGAATAAAAAATATGATCAGTATAGAAAAAGATAAGCATAACGAAGAGAGATTTAAGTTCAATCGTCCGTTTGGATGTATTCGAATTGAATTCGGAGAGTCGAAAACAGTCTTGCCGACACTCAGTTGGAAACCAAAAAGTATTATCTGGCTTGACTATGATGGTCCACTGGACTTTGATGTTTTAACCGATATTAAGCTTTGTCTTACTAATATTGTTCCAGGAAGTATCGTTGTCGTCTCTGTAAACGCACATCCGGAAAGATTAGAAGAGATTCCGCCCATTGAACGACCACATCAGAGATTGCAACTTCTGAAAGCGAGAGTTGGTGAAGAAAAAATACCAACCGACATTATTAATGGTACTGAATTGAATGGTTGGGGTCTTGCAGCAGTTTCGAGAAGAATCATGTTGAATGAAATATTTGAAACTCTAAACAAAAGAAATGGTCTAAAACAAAAGAAGTTAATTTTCGATCAATTGTTCAATTTCCATTATGCAGATGGAGCAAAAATCCTCACGGTCGGTGGAATTTTATACGAGCAAGGTCAAGAGTATCTTATCGAGCAATGTGCTTTCAAGCATTTGGATTTCATAAGGAACGGTGAAGAGTCATACGAAATTGAGCCTCCTAATTTATCTTTTCGGGAGATAAGACACCTTGATACGTATTTGCCAAACAGAATTGCTGAGATAAAAGCCTATGGTGTGCCCCAGGAAGACATAAAAAAGTATACTAAATACTATAGGTACTTCCCTACATTCAGTGAAGCAGAAATATAGTTGTCGGAAATTGACTACTTGGTAAACTTGAATCCGAAAAGTCACTATCCCAGCCGGGATGCGTTGGCGTGGCGATATGGCCGGTTTGCGGGGTAGGACCTTTCCCCCCGCCCTTCCCTCCTTCGTCTTCGCTCCCTGAAGAGCGGTCGCTCCGCTCAGGATGATGGGAAGGGAGCCAGTCACTTGATAGTTATGGAGGTTGTGCAAGCCAGAGTTTTGTTTGAGGGCGGTCTTAGCCTCTCCCCTTTAGGGGACATCGTGCCCGAAGTGGAGCGGAGTGGTAGGCGGGGTGAGGGGTGTGTTTCGAAAACGAGTAAAATAGCAAAATCGTTTATCAAGTAGGAGTTTGAGATGAATATCGAGGCAATTCAACAAGCAGTTACCAGGCTATCGCCAGAGGAGCTGGCTCGTTTTCGTGCATGGTTCAGGGAGTTCGAGAACGAAGTCATTTTGAGTGAGGCAACTTCTGTCGCCGCTCCAACACGAGAGCATATCAATAAGCTAAGAGGCTCTTTGAAAGGTAAAGGTGCCTTGAAAGCCTTGATGGAAGAACGCCGAAAAGAGAGTCTTCTGTAGTTTGAATTGTCGAGAAATATTGGAGATCAGCTATGAGAGTTAATTATGATAGCCAAACCGACATTCTTACTATTATATTTACAGAGACTTCCGTTGCTGAGAGCGATGAGGATAAGCCAGGTGTGATTCTGGATTACGATGATAAAGGCAATCTTGTATCGCTCGAGATCATGGACGCGTCGCAGCGAGTCAGCGCGCCAGGTAAAATTGAATACCAGGTCTCATCTACGGCAGGATAAAAACGAACTCCGAGAAAATCTCGGAGTTTTCTTTTTTTGCGCATTGAGATGCCTTGGCTTGGCGATATAGTCGGTTTGCGGGGTTGATGGAATGGTCATGTCCGCATGGACGTCCCGCAAGGGGATGATATTAATGTCCATGCTCGTTGTTTAAGCCCGCTTAAGCGGGCTTCCGCTTGGAGCCCGATGGTTCACCGTCGGGCGGGTGATGTTGCGAATGTATGCCTGAGCCAAAGAGTATGCATTGGCGTGGCAGTATGGTCGGGTTGCGGGGTTGATGTAACGTCCATGCTCGATGGTTCACCGTCGGGCGGGTGAACGAATCAGAGTTGTTTCTGCAATGCTGAACGATGGATGCAGAAAGTATAGAGATATAGTCGATTTGTGAGTGGCAAGGTCCGTCAGTTCATCGTTTTCAGCCGGAGTAGTTATACAACTTCGGGTTTTGAGAAAGAGGCGATCTGGCGCGCAAGGTACCGCCGAGGTGTTTGGCGACCGCGCAGGCTGCGTTCACTCCCGTTTGCAGAGCTCCCTCCACCCAACCGCCCGACCAGGAGACGCTATCCCCCGCCAGATAAAGGCCCGGATCCGCGGCACGGTTGCGCGCACTGAGAAATTGATAGTAAGCCGCCTGGACGAGAGAATCCTGACCCGGCAATTGCAGCTTGAAGGCGCCGTAATAATGCTCACTCATTTCCCAGTCCACATTCAGGATGTCACGTTCGCCGCGCGCCGGGACGAGTCCGGCCGCGAACTGCGGAGCGAGGCGCCCCAAGATCTGCTTGAATTTTCGGAATCGTTCCACGGGGTCTATGCACGAGATCTTGGAGGAATCATCGCCCCAGGTGTAGCTGAGGATAACCACGCCCTCGCTGGTGTGAGGGTAGTCAAGACAGTACACGCCGCGCGGCAATTCATCGGTCTGAATCGTTTGCGGGATGGTCGGGATCGGTTTCCCATTCGCATCGAGCCAGAATTTGGTTGCCGTGCGAATGACCATTTTGGAGGAGGCGGTATGGAATAGATTCCGCATCGCGTTCCTGAGGTCTTCGGATTTCAGATCCACTTCAGGGCCGCTGGGCAGGGTCATGCCAATGTCGATCTCCATGGAACGTGTCGATACCGCAACAACAACGGCCGCAAACGCTGACAACGATTCCTTCCCATTTGATGTATTGGTCCAATACACCTTCAGGCCGTTCGAGACTGGGTCACGCTCGATGCGCGTGACCTTCGAATTAAACTTGACCGCGTTCAACGTTGCCAGCGAAACGGTCTGCCCGTTGCTCCATGTGACGGTCTGGTTGCGGAACATGTGGGCCAGACCGTTAATGCCTGTGAGAGTTTCCGGCCCGCTTGAATCTCCCCAGCCGATGATGAGTCGCTGATCGATCTCCCAACCGTTGATGACATTGCGCAGCAATTCCAGGGCGCCGACGCGATACAGGGTGCCAAATCCGCCTGAGCCTACACCCAGCGCACTGAATGCATTCAATTGCTCGTCACCCCAGGCCGGAATCCCTTTGCGCACCATGTCGTACACACTCACTTCACGATACTTATCGATATAGCCCTGCCAGATCGCAGCGACCTGATTCCAATCCGGGGCGCCGCCATTGTTGTACCAGGGTTCCCAAATTTTGGAGGCGAATGGCATAATGAATTTATCAAAGGCGACGGCAATATCGGTGAACGGTACAGGAGGCACAGGCGACGTAGGTTGACCCGGGAATTGCCATTGGTGGAGTTGATTCTCGTAGGAAAGCAACGTAGGAGCAACGCCCGGATCGGGAAACGTGCCGGTCTGGACGTTGAAGCCGTTCGCGTAATGCCAGAACAATTTCTGTGAAACCGGCACGCGCATCGCACCCATTTCTGCCCAGATGGGTTTTGCGCCTCTGCGTAGTGGCTCAAAATTCTGTGACCAGGTCCGCCCGCCGACCCGGTCTGTCGCTTCAAAGATCGTGGGTTGAACGCCCGCCCTCAAAAGCTCATACGCCCCGACCATCCCCGCAGCACCGGCCCCGATCACAGCCACCTGCGCCACCGGGCAGGGACTGGCGGGGAAGGAGGCGATCGGCCGCGTCGGGCTGAGATACTGCGTGTGATCGTAGAGTGTGTCCACATACGGATACGGCGACCAACTCGATGGGATCACATTGATCGATCGTTTTCGGGTGGGGCGGCGTTGCGTGATGTTACTGATATACGGCATGGTCTCACTCCTCTTTGTAAGCGATCATGAGATATAGCGCGCCAGGCCTTCCATACACAGCGCGGTGGTCAGTTCTTCCGATCCATAATACGGCGCAGGGCCAAGCCACATCGGCAGAGCGCGCCACGCGCCGGTCTTTCTCTGCATTCGCAGCAAATACCGGATGGAGTCCACGAGCGGACTACGGCTGCCATCAAAATTGAGCCAGGTGCAAACGGCTAAGGCGGTCAGGAGTTCATTCCCGAACGAGCCGTTGCTGCTTCTACGAGCGCTCAAAGCATGCAGGATCGTTTGGCGTGTTTCAGCGAGCGACCTGATACCCTGATGGAACGCACGTGAGATCAAATAGTAGAACACCAGCGAGTCTGCATAGTAACTGTCGTTTTGAGAATCGGCATCCTGTATGGCTTTAACCAGGTAAGCGATCACAGGCCGGGTTTCCTCGCGCTCACCCAGGTAGAGCAAGATGTTGGCATTGACGGCCGGGTCCACGTTATCCTGCGTGCCGCTGATCGAAAACAGCGGCAGTGAACTCCCGCGTGTCAGGCGCCGCAGTCTGGTCTTTAATCGGGCAGGCATTGTTTCACGCGGCGCGAGCCAGGTATAAAACAAACCGTCATCTCTGCGGTTGGCAAGCAGCACGGTATGGTTGGCAGGAGCCAGGTTGTACTGCTGGAGAACGAAGGAGATACAGGCAGTGTCATCCAGGTCCGGTGGCAGGACGCTGTGCGCAGCATTTCTTGAGGACCAGTATCGCCACAGTCCTCCCGTTTCCATTTCAGCCTGAAGGAACTTCAGTCCTTTTGCCAGGATGATTTTGGTATGTTCATCCTGCTGGAAGCCAAGCGAATACAGTACATAGGCGGTGGTGAACGGCGAACTATCGAATACGCAGCCTTTGGTCATGGCTGCATTTTCGGCGGACAGTGTTTTGAACTCGCCATGCGGCAACTGGCGCTCTGCTAAAAAACGAACAGCGGCCTGAAGCACATTTTCAATTGTTCTCGTTTGAGCAAGGGAAGGACGCGCCGAAGGACGGGCAGCCATGGTTGGCAGTGTAACATGCGCAACCATCAGGGTCAATTGGAGTGACCCGATGTCTCCATGGTTGATTGACTCTTATGGCTCTTCCGTTTCTGACGGGAAAACCCTTACCACGAAGGGTCACAACACTTGCACCGCACGCAAGTGCAGGTGAGGTACACAAAGGATGTTTTCCGCTTTTTTTCCTTTGTGTCCCTTTGTCTCCTTGGTGGTAAAAAAGAATCCCGTTGAAAACGGTACAGCCACTTTTAGTTGAGAGGTATTTCACAAGAATACGATCTTCATAAATTCCTGAACGATTCGCAAGTCCGTCATGTGCATCCGGCATTGGCGAACGTTCGCGGCCTCATTTGTATTCGAGAAAATCAAATCCAAATCCCCGAATCGCTTGCGCGAGGCTGATTGTTTGACTGTGATACTTATGTCGTATATAATGAAACTTGGACAACTTTTATCGTGTTCGAGTTGTATATTTGTTTACAACCGTGTTGCCTGTCTTCCCGGTGGGTTCGTTCTTGCTGTTCGGATGTATCTTCAGGTGGATCTGATCGTTGATCAATACATCATATAGAATCGGACATTGAAATAAAACATGCCAGCCTCGAGCGCGTACATTCCCTTTGATCGCCAGCGGGCAATCGCTGCGGGCACCTCCCTGCCCACCCGAACGTATGGCTCTGCGCTCTTTGCCGACATCTCCGGCTTCACACCACTGACAGAGGCGCTGACGCGTGCCTTTGGGCAGGCACGCGGCCCCGAAGAATTGGTGGAAACCCTGGACCGCGTGTACGACGCGCTTCTGGGAGAAGTCCATCGCTTCGGTGGGAGCGTGATCGGTTTCAGCGGCGACGGTGTGACCTGTTGGTTTGAAGCGGATGAAGCGCCTCGTGCTGTAGCAGCAGGGTTTGCCATGCAGGCTGCCATGCAACAGTTCCGTACTGTGGTTATTCCTCAGGGTGGAACTGTTTCGTTTTCTGTGAAAGTGGCGGTTGCTACCGGCCCAATCCGACGCTTCCTGATCGGCGACCCTGCGATTCAACTCCTCGATACGCTGGCCGGCTCCACCATCGACCGACTCGCCATTGCAGGCGGCCTGACCGCTAAAAATGAAGTGGTGATCGATGAACCAACCTATGAAGCTCTAGGCGCATCAGCCTCGGTGAAGGAATGGCGTACCAGCGACTCACAGCGTTTTGCCATGATCTCTGGCTTGAACGTTGATGTTCCACCGGCGCCCGTAACACCTGTCGATCCAAATGCACTGAGCGACGAACAGGTCCGCCCGTGGCTGCTGGAGTCTGTCTACAACCGTTTGCAAAGCGGGCAGGGAGATTTCCTGGCGGAGCTGCGTTACACCCTGTCAGTCTTTATTAGCTTCAGTGGGATCGACTACGACGGTGACGATGAAGCCGGCGATCAATTGAATGCTTTTGTCCGCTGGGTTCAGGGGGTGCTTACCCGATATGAAGGCGCACTCCTCGAAGTAACGATCGGAGATAAGGGCAGCTATTTGTATGCTGTCTTTGGGGCCCCGGCCGCTCACGACGATGACGCCATTCGTGCCCTGCGAGCAGCGCTGGATGTGCGCGAACTCCCGTCCAACCTCCGTCACATTACGCCGATCAAGATCGGTATCAGTCAGGGGCGCATGCGTACAGGCGCTTATGGGAGCAAGCAGCGCCATGTGTACGGCGTTCTGGGCAATGAAGTAAATCTTGCAGCACGCCTGATGGAACTGGCCGCACCCGGGCAGATCCTGGTGACCGAGCGTGTGGTTAATGCAGGCAGCGCCCATTATCAGTTCAGTCCGATGGGTGCCATCCCGATCAAAGGTAAGCAGGATACGGTCAACGTCTATCAACTTCAGGGACGGGAAAGTACGCGGTCGCAAAAAAACGCCTCGACCGGCATGGTTGGCCGTCTCGTCGAACGTGCCCTGCTGTCTGAAAAATTGGATTCGCTGCGGGTCGACAGGACGAGCCATGTGATTATCTTCGAGGGCGAGGCCGGTATCGGAAAGACACGCCTGCTCGAATACGCTCGCAGCGAGGCGCTCGACCATGCTGTTTTGACCCTCTCCGGCACAGGCAATGCCATCGAGAAATCGACACCGTACTACGCCTGGCGACCTGTCTTCTCACAGATTTTCAAGCTGGACACTTTGCCCGATGATAAGAGTGTACGCAGCGCTCACGTTCTCTCCCAGCTGGAGGGTACGCTGGACTCTCCTCTCAGGCAACTGATACCGCTGGTTCAGTCGGTCATCCCACTGGATTTCCCGGAAAATGAACTTACGGAACAAATGAACGGGCAGGTACGGGCCGACAATACCCAACTGCTCCTGCTGCAAATTTTGCAAAATCTTGCCAGTGATAGTCCGGTCTTCATCGTGCTGGAGGATGCGCAATGGTTTGATTCAGCTTCCTGGTCGCTGGCTCGTCGCGTCGCCGCGGAAGTCAGCCCCATCCTCATGCTGATGACAACCCGCCCACTGAGTGAGCCGGTATCCGGCGAATACCAGGCGCTGCTCGCGGAAGCATCCACAACCCACTTAACTCTCCACCCCATGCCGCTCGACGACGTCCATGCCCTGGTCGCACAACGACTGGGTGTGCAGCGCATGCCCGATTCGATCGCAAGCTTGATCTCCGAAAAAGCGGAGGGCAATCCGTTCTTTGCCGAGGAATTGGCGTACGCCATGCGCGATGCCGGGTTGATCCATGTCAGCGGCGACCAATTGCAGCTTGCGCCGAATCTCGATCTGAAGGCGCTCGCTCTACCCGAATCGGTACAGGACCTTGTGACCAGCCGCATCGATCGTCTTTCACATGCGCAGCAATTAACCATCAAAGTGGCCAGTGTGATCGGCCGCATCTTCATCTACCGCATCCTGCATGATTCCTATCCGATCGATCACGAACGCACCGCGCTCCGTACACAACTGGAAACGCTCGGCCGCCTCGACCTGACCAGCCTCGAAACTCTCGAACCCGAGATCACGTATGCATTCAAGCATTTTATTACCCAGGAGGTTTCCTACAGTCTGATGCTCTTCTCGCAACGGCGTGAGCTGCATCGCACGATTGCTGAATGGTATGAAAAATTCCAGGCGGACGATCTCTCTGCTTATTACGCGCTGCTGGCTCATCACTGGTCGAATGCTGAGCAGCCGGCGAAAGCCATCGTGTATCTTGAAAAAGCAGGTGAACAAGCCCTGCGAGATTTTGCCAATCCCGAAGCTGCGGCTTTCTTTGAACGTGCGTTGACGCTGGCAGATCAAGGCCACGTGGAAGTAGATCCCCTGCGTCGGGCGCGCTGGGAGTTACAGGCCGGGGAAGCCTATGTAAACATGTCTGATTACGTCAGCGGCCGACGGTACCTGGAAGCCGGGTTGGCTCGCGTAGGACAGCCCGTCCCATCGAAAACATCCAACCAGGTCACCAGCGTCCTCGGTCAGATCGCGCGGCAGGTGATGCATCGCAGGATGCCCGACCGTTATATCGGACGATCTCCCGAGAACAAGGAAAATCTACTGGTGCTTGCCCGGGCGTACGAACGTTTGTCGGAAGCAACATATTTTCTGGGCGAAACTCTCGTGCCCGTCTACTCTGCTTTCCGGGGTTTGAATCTGGCCGAAGGCGCCGGTCCGTCACCTGAAACCGCCCGAAGCGCGGCTGCGGTGGGTGCGCTCCTGGGATTCATCCCCATGCATGGCATCGCCCGCGGTTACCTCGATCGAGCACAGGCGATGGCTTACGACTTCGACAATCTCGAGTCGCGTGAATTTGTTTCGATGACCTCCTCCTACTATTATTGCGGCGTTGGCGATTGGGACAACGTCCAGAAACAGTCTGGTCAGGTCCTGGCATTGGCCGACCGCCTGGGTGACAAACGACGCTGGCAGGATGTCACCAGCCATCTTACATCCATGCGTTACTTCCGCGGTGAATTTGCTTCCTCGGCAGAACTGGCCGATGAACTGCATAAAGTAGCCAGCTATCGACAGGACTCGCGCTTTATGGCGCTCGCCCTGCAGGATATGGCTCATCACGCTCTCTACGCAGGCAGGCTGGACGACGCGACCCGACATTTATCCACCCTTCGGGCTTTGATCGGAGAAGGCAGCGAGGTCTCTGTCATTCCCCTCAAAATGGAATTACTCGGCCTGACCGCACTCGTACATCTTCAGCAGGGAGAATATAACGAGGCGCTGAAAGCCGCGCAGCAATCCCTCGACCTGACGGTGAAAGCCAACCCAAGTTTTTATGCTGCCATTACAGGATATACGGCTCCTGCCGAAGTGTACCTGACCCTCTGGGAAAGCCAGCCCGCCAGTACCGAGTTCGCGCAGCAGGCCAAACTGTCTGTCCGAACTCTGGGTAAATATGCCCGGGTCTTTCCCATTGGCCAGCCGCGGCTCTTGCGCTACCAGGGCTGGCACCACTGGCTGAACGGCAAAAAGGATCCGGCGCATAGAAGTTGGCAAACCGGCCTGCATCATGCGGAACAACTCGGCATGATCTATGACCAGGGCATCCTGCATTATGAGATCGCGCGTCATCTCTCGTCCGATGACCCTTCCCATTCCGATCACATTGCACAGGCGATCCGTTTGTTGGAACGGTCCCATGCAGCCTATGACCTGGAGCGTGCCCAAGCCATATGAAAGCGCCAGACTTTAGCCGATACCATCCGACCCTGGAACGCGCCATCACAAGCGCTGTCCACAGACTCGAGCAGACGCTGGACCAGCATCTGCCGTTATCGAAATCCTTTTTAAAGGACTGGTTGAAATATCTATCCGGCACAAAAGATGCGGCCGATTACTATCGACACATGCCGATTTCGCCCATGTTCTGGTTCCCGTGGTTTTTGGAAAAGTCATTCACCAAAACACCCATCCCCGCCCTGCAAGCGGACCTGGTTGAGTCAACGGTCAATGGCTATTACTATATTCGGCTGATCGATAATCTGACAGACCATCACGCCACCGTGGAACTGGAACTCCTTCCGGCGCTCGGGATTTTCCATACCCAATTCCAACAGCCCTACCAGAAATACTTTGACCACGCCCATCCATTCTGGGAGTTTTTTCGGGCCACCTGGTTTCACTCCGCCGATGTGACCATCATGGATACAAAGTCTGTGCAGCCAGACCAGAAACAATTCATCGAACGTGCCGCCCAGAAGATCTGTGCGATAAAAATTCCCCTGGCGGCTGTGGCTTATGTGTATGACCGTCCCGAAGATATCCAGCCCTGGTCGCAGCTTGTGGACGACTTTGGACGCTGGCATCAAATGAACAGCGATCTCTTCCACTGGCACGAGGACCTTTCGCAGGAGGTCCCCACGTACTTTCTTTTCGAGGCACAGAGTCGAAAGACCACCGGCGAGTCACCAGCCGATTGGGTGTTGCGAGAAGGCTTTCAGTGGGGGTTGAACCTCCTCGAAGTATGGATGGCTGGTGTGCTGGAGCAGGCACGCAAGCTAAACAATCAGGATCTAATCGAGTATTTACTCTACCGTCAGGCAGCGAGCCGCAAAGCAGGGCAGGAGGTGTTGACCGCGCTTCCATCTGCCTCCATGCTGCGCAGTTTTCTTTTATAGAATAGCAGATCCGCTTGCCATATCGAGACGGAACCAGCTGGATGATCAGAATTTCGAAGAAAGGAGGTGATATCCCATGACTGCATTGGAGTTGCTGGCCAAAAGAGTGTCGCACCCCGATTTCGCCAAAGCCTATCGACGCAACAAAGTCAAAGCCATTGAGGAGACTATCGGTCGTCGCTTGACCAAGCAGGAAAAGGATGGTGTGCATTCGCTGTCGCACAAGAAACTGACCCAGGTTGTGAAAGCACTGCGCCCACGCAAAGTTGGGCCACACCCGCCTGAGTGAAGACAAACAGCGCAGTCCATAGAGAATTCTTGGACTACGCTGTTTTCACGTTCAAAGAGTGGCGATTACGATCCCAATGAATACACTGGAATTCTGAAAGGATTGCTGCGCAGCCTGTCGTCCTTGTAAACAAAAATGGTAACCCATTCCTAAAGGCGGTATGAGTTAAATTGAAAGAGCCGGGGCTCCCAGCCCGGCTCTTTCAATTTCCAAGGAGGAGAAGAGAAATCACCTTACGACCCCAACTGTATCATGCGTAAACAAACCATGCTGGACGCGTCACCTACGTCCCGTTGACGAATGACCGACGTTTATTATTAGTCGTTCTTAATCACTCCATGTTCGTGCCGTTTTTTGAAAAAAAAGATGAACGCACGGGATAAATCCCCTTGATTAGCGCTCAAGACCGCTTTTGCGACACCCCCGGCGCCGCACGCGCACCCAGCATACTCGTACTGTGGGCCCGATCTCGCCTGGCGGGATCGGGCGTTCGGTGGAGTGCAGGTGAACACCCTGTACGGGATTCCACTCTATTCCCCCAACTTCAAATACGATATGATTTGTCCACAAAGGTTTCGTTTAGATGGACATCCTCTTCCAATTCGATGTACGGGTCATTGCTCTCTTTGTGGGTATGAGCTTTTTCATCCAGGCCGCGGCGATCGGGGCCCAGGCATACCTGATCAGAGAGTTGAAACAATATCGAGGCGTATATGCAGCGTTATTGGCAAACCTGTGTGTGGCCGTTTGCCTGCTGCTGCGCCTGTTCGCGGATTGGCTGCCTGACTTCCTGATTTTCATCGTAGCGAACATCCTGCTCCTGTCGGGGCTTGTTCTTTTCTATGTCGCGCTCAGTCAATTCACGGGGTTTTCGTACAGCAAACCATTTGTCATCACGGTGATTGCGGTCGTTCTGGCTGCTCTCTTGTACTTTCGATATTGGCAGGATGATCTTGGAAAGCGTGTGATCGTACTTTCCTTGGGATCTATGGTGGTCGACGGTCTGCTGATCTATCAGCTCTGGCGCACACAAACGACCTCTCTGCGGTTCAGCGCAAACCTCCTGATGGCAGCGTTTTTGTTCTATGGACTGGCTCTGGTTGTCAGAACGATCAGTACGATCCTGAATCCACCACAGGTGACATCCAGC
>CAZBAX010000095.1:0-13297 GCA_964489725.1 uncultured Anaerolinea sp.
CTCGTTATAATGTCAATCCTTCGGGCGGGTAGCTCAGTTGGTTAGAGCACTGCTTTGACATAGCAGAGGTCGTAGGTTCGAGCCCTATCTCGCCCACAAAAGCCCTGGTTTTATAACCGGGGTTTTGTTTTATCGAAGGTCGTTGGTCCCCACAAGGGGATGCTATTCGAGCCCTATCTCGCCCACAAAAGCCCTGGTTCTATAACCGGGGTTTTGTTTTATCGAAGGTCGTTGGTTCCCACAAGGGGATGCTATTCGAGCGCTATCTCGCCCAGACAAAAGTCCCTTCATTGGGACTTTTCATTTTTCCGACGGCCATTTCCAAAAGCGGAAGGTGAACTTGCTGAAACCCTGCTTCTCGAAGAATTTATGTGCCTTCGTATTGAAATCCCACGAATCGAGCACAATTCGTTGCACCTGCAGTTCGAACGCTAACACTTCTGCCTCCCGCATCAGCGCCGCACCGATACCTTGTCCTTGTGCTTCGGGGCGAACGGAGATCTGATCCACGAGCAGAGTACGCGTAGCAAAAGTAAACGAATTTTCCGGTCGCTCGATCAATTTGCAGAGAATGCAACCAAGTACCTCTCCGCTCTGCTCAGCAACAAAAATAGTGACCGTGGGATCAGCCAGCCTTTCCTCGAAGAAGGATATGGCAAAATCATCGGACTCCGGCATTCGAAACACCGTTGGGTGATGTTCCGCATGAAGGCTTTGCACATCGCGAGATAACCTGGAAAGAGCAGGGGAATCAGTGGGGGTCGCTTTGCGAATATTCATCTACCGAGAATACCATAACTTCTCGCTTGACAATCCAAACGGGCGGCATATAATAACCACACAATAGCAACCGCGTTGACCGAGACGAGTACGTGGTCCAGTCCCTGACAGGGAGAAGAGATCTAAGATTGAGAATCTCTTCCAGGGAAAATCACCGAAAACCCCTCGCGAGCGTGACACTGAAAGGATAAGGCTTGCCCTTATCCGCAAGTATGTGGAACGGATAGCCCCGTTATCGGCTTAAGAGATGTGTTGGTCTAGTTTGATCGTTTGAAAGTTGAATAGTTACGCAACTATTAAACCGACAAACGAAGGAACTATAAAACTAATACAATTCGGGTGGAACCGCGTGAATCAAATTCTCGCCCCGTATTCGGGCGAGAGTTTTGTTTTTAACCCTTAGTGTACCTTTGTGACACTTTGTGGTGAAAAGAATTGGAGGTCGCTATGACTACCCACACTCGTCGGCGACTCGGAGGTTGGACATAGTTAACTATGTCCCTACCGCCTCTTCGGGTCGCAGCATGTCCATTTGGCGGTAGCAACTCAACAATATGTCATTCTGAGCGAGCGTTCGTTGCGACCGAAGAATCTCTACTACGTGTATAGAGACTCTTCGCTTCGCTCAGAGTGACAACGGAAACGAAAGGAATCAAGAATGTCACAGCAAGCACAGGAAAAATACGAAGAGTCGCATCTCTATAAGATCCGTCACTCTGCCGCGCATGTTATGGCGCAGGCGGTACTGGAATTGATCCCGGAAGCAAAGTATACGATCGGTCCTCCCGTCGAGAACGGCTTCTATTATGACTTCGATTTACCGCGCAATCTCACGCCTGAAGATCTTGAACAGATCGAAAAACGGATGCGCCAGATCGTCCAGGGCAAACATGAATTTAAGAAGACGGTGCTATCCGCAGAAGAAGCCAAGCAGATTTTCAAGGATCAGCCCTACAAGCTGGAATTGATCGAAGGTCTCGAAAAAGGCGGATTGGACGAATATGGAAATCCGCTCAAGGAGAAGCCGGAAATTTCGATCTACCAGCACGACACGTTCACGGATCTCTGCCGCGGACCGCACGTCGAAAGCACGAAAGAGATCAAGCAGGACGCCTTCAAGTTGATGAACATTGCCGGCGCGTATTGGCGCGGCGATGAACATAACAAAATGCTGCAACGTATCTACGGTACGGCCTGGGAAAACAAGAAAGACCTCGAGGCATATCTCCATCAATTGGAGGAAGCCAAGAAACGCGATCATCGCAAGCTCGGCAGGGAATTGGAAATCTTCATCTTCGACGATGAGGTGGGACCCGGTTTGCCGTTGTGGCTGCCGAACGGCGGCGTGATGATCGAAGAACTGGAAAACCTTGCCAAGGAAATGGAAGAAAAGGCAGGTTATGTCCGCGTCCGTACGCCGATCGTAACGAAGGAAGATCTGTTCCTGCGCTCGGGTCATTTGCCTTATTACGCCGAAAGCATGTACCCGCCGATGGAGATCGAAGGCGTGAAGTATTACGTCAAGCCGATGAACTGCCCAATGCATCACAAGATCTTTGGTTCCAAGGGACGTTCTTATCGCGATCTGCCGATCCGTCTCGCAGAATATGGGACGTGCTATCGCTACGAAAAATCGGGCGAATTATTTGGACTGATGCGCGTCCGCTCGATGCAGATGAACGATGCACACATCTATGTGTCAGAAGACCAGTTTGAAGAGGAATTCCTGGCCGTCGTGGATATGTACCGCAACTATTTCGAGTTGTTCGGCATCGAAAAGTATGTGATGCGCCTCTCGCTGCACAGCAAAGCCGGGCTTGGCAAGAAGTACGTCGACAACGAACGCCTGTGGATAAAGACGGAAGAGATGGTTCGGCGTGCGATGAACAGAGGCAATGTACCGTACGTGGAAGCCGAAGATGAGGCCGCGTTCTACGGACCGAAAATCGACGTACAGGTCTGGAGCGCCATAGGCAGGGAATTTTCCCTGATGACCAATCAGGTGGATTTCGCTGTCCCCGAGCGATTCGATCTTAAGTTCACGAACCGCGAAGGCAACGAGGAAGTGCCGCTCTGCATCCACCGCGCCCCGCTCAGCACGCATGAGCGTATGATCGGCTTTTTACTGGAACACTATGCCGGCAGCTTCCCGGTCTGGCTCTCGCCAGAGCAGGTACGCGTCATCCCGATCACGGATGGGCAGAATGAATATGCACAGGGCATTGTCAAACAGCTGCGCGAGAATGGCGTCCGTGTCCATGCAGATATCAGCGCCCAACGCATGAATGCCAAGATCCGTCAGGCACAGCTCATGAAGGTGCCGTATATGCTCGTCGTTGGCGAGAACGAGATGAACGCCGGGCAGGTCTCCCTGCGTGTACGGGATGGCAGCCAGCAGAACAACATTCCGCTGGGTGAGTTTATGGCACGCGTAAAAGACAGGATTGCCAGAAGAGCACCCGAGTTGTAAAATAGAAAGCAGACCGTGGATAACAAGGGAAAATGATTGTCCACGGTCTATTTTGTTGACGATTCTTACGCCTTCATGGTATTATCTGTCCGCTAAAAAACCAGCCACTGGCTGGTAAACTGTTTTGAAATAGGAGAAACTTATCAGCACTTCAGAATTTCGAGTAAATGAGGGCATCCGCGTTGCGGAGGTTCGCCTGATCGGGCCGGATGGCGGCAACGTCGGTGTTGTGCCGATACGCCAGGCTCTGCAAATTGCACGCGACGCCGAGCTGGATCTTGTGGAGGTCTCCCCCAATGCAAACCCGCCTGTCTGCCGTGTGATCGATTATGGAAAGTTCATTTATGAGCGGGCAAAGAAGGATCGCGAGGCCAAGAAGTCGCAGACCAAGATCGAGGTCAAGGAAATCCGACTGCGCCCAAAGACGAATGAAGCGCACCGCGGTTTCAAAGTGGACGATGCCCGCCGCTGGCTGCTCCAGGGACATAAGGTCCGCGTGACGATCAAGTTCCGCGGCCGCGAAATGGACTATCCCGAGATCGCCCTCGAAGATCTGAAGGAGATCGCCACGGCTCTCGCTGATGTCGCTGCGATCGAAGTCCCGCCCCAAATGGAAGGCCGCACGATGCTCGTGGTAATGGCTCCCCACAAGGGCGCGGTAAAAAAGAAAGATAAGGGCGAGCCGGCTCCGGCTGAGAAAGAAACGCAAACCTAATTCTGAAAAGCAAGTCCCAAAGATGTTGATCGTCCGCGGGTGGAAAGATGTCCCGCGGTTTTTCATGCCTGTAAATTTTTGAAAGGAGTACATCATCAATGCCTCGCAAAGCAAAGGCTGGTGGCGGCAAAACCAAATTGAAGACCCACAAGGCAACGTCCAAACGTTTTCGCCTGACCGGTTCTGGCAAGCTGGTTCGCACCAAAGGCGGCAAGAGTCACTTGCGCCGACACACATCAAAGCGCACCAAGGCGCAGTTGAGTGAAATGCAAACAGTAAAGGGCAGTAAGATTATCAAGCGCGTCAAGCGTCTTGCGCCCAACATGGACTAAACCTTTTGAACCGCGACCCCGCAAGGGGACGATGAGACGCAAAGAGCACGAAGATTTAAGAATTTCTCTGTGCACTCTGTGGCTCTGTGGCGAAAATCGGTTCCAATCGTATCCAACATTTATTTGCGGCTTTCGGGTGTAAGCAACTGGTACGCTGTCGCAGCTACCGACGCCCGCGAGTTTGCAGGAGGCACTAAAGCAATGCGAGTTAAGGGAGGCCCACAAGGGCATCTACGTCACAAACGAGTCTTGAAGATCACCAAGGGACAGCGCGGCGCCAAGCATCGCCTGTTCAAGCGTGCGAATGAGGCCATGCTTAAGAGCCTCTGGTACGCGACCCGTGATCGCCGTGTGCGCAAGCGCGATCTTCGCAAGTTATGGATCGCCCGCATCAACGCCGCGGCCCGCTTGAACGGAACCACCTACAGCAAACTGGTGGCAGCACTCAAGAAGGCGAATATCGAGCTCAATCGCAAGATGCTGGCCGATATCGCCGTTCGCGAACCAGCAACATTTGCGGCAGTGGTCGCAAAGACGAAATAATAATGCAGGGGCGACCAGATGGTCGCCCCTGCAATTTTTAACGGGGGTAAAATAACAATTGCCATTTAGACGACCAATCAAAATTTGCTCCCAGAAAGTTGGACACATGGAATACATGGAATTGGAAGTTTATTCCCAATCGATCAATCGAGGCATTGTAAAGATGCCCAGCCAGAGCTTTCCGGGTCTGGTACTGCAAGGCGAGACGTTAGCGTCGCTCTTGCAACTGGCAAGAACAGCGCACGAGAAATCACAACACACCACCGATACAGAATTGATCGACACATCGCATGAACTGCTGGAGAGCATCCAAAAGCTGGTCTCCCATTACGAAGCAACTCTGAACAGACATAACCATCCCCTGCCATACGCCACGGTGCCCACAAAAACGGATACGCCATAATTCTTTATGAATATCGTGCTGATTGAAAGAAAACTGCCTTCGACACAATCCATCCAGATCGTCCAGGGTGACATCACTACCGAAGAAGTGGATGCAATTGTCAACGCCGCAAATGAACGATTACAACACGGCGGTGGAGTGGCCTGGGCGATCTCAAAAAAAGGCGGAATTGCCATTCAGCGCGAATCGGATCTGTGGATCCGCCAGCATGGACCTGTCACCCACACGCGTCCGGCATGGACCTCGGGCGGGAATCTGCCTGCGAAATATGTGATCCACGCTGTGGGGCCGGTGTGGGACAATCCGCAGCATACTGAGGAGATCCGCAAAACAGACAATGACCTTGCTCTTGCGGTAACCGGCTCCTTGGCGGTCGCTGATGAATTAGGCTGTTCATCGATCGCGATGCCGGCGATTTCCACAGGGATTTTTGGTTTTCCAAAAGACCGCGCTGCCGCGATCATCTATTATGCAATCGAGAAATATTTTGAGTTAAATCCATCATCTGGTGTTCAGGTGGTCAGGCTTACCTTGTTCGATCAGCACACGGTGGATGTATTTCTGGCATCCTGGCGTGAAAAGTGGGGATCGGACGCATGATCACGTCATCGCAGAATTCGAAGATCAAACTTGTCCGTGCGCTGGGACGTGCCAAAGAGCGACGCGAGGCGAACGCGTTTGTGGTGGAAGGTGTGAGGCTCGTTGAGGAAGCAGTAATTAGTAATTGGGGCTTAAGGTTTGCCCTCTATGATGAAACATTGAGCGAAAGGGGAAATGTGCAAGTGGAACGTTTAAAGTCGAGTGGTGTGGATGTTGAAATGATTTCAACCGGACTCATGGAATCGTTAAGCGAGACAGAGACACCGCAAGGACTCCTCGCAGTACTTGAGTTCCAACAATTACCAATTGCTAATCCGTTAGATTTTGTCATCATCCCCGACCAGATCCGCGACCCTGGCAATCTTGGCACATTACTCCGCTCCGCCGCAGCTACCGGTGTACAGGCTGTGTTGATCCCTCCCGAAACGACAGATGCCTTTGCGCCGAAGGTAGTGCGCTCGGCGATGGGGGCACACTTCCGATTGCCGGTCCATTTGATGATGTGGGAGGAGATCGAACAAATCTGCAGATCTGCAAATTTGCAAATGTACATCGCAGATATGGATGGGGTTTCCTGTTGGGATATGGACCTTCGACACCCTTTGGCATTGATCGTCGGCAGTGAAGCACAAGGCGCTAGTGAGGAAGCGCTCAAGCTGGCGAGTCAGCAAATCAGCATTCCCATGGCAGGAAACGTTGAATCGTTGAATGCTGGAGTTGCCGGGTCTGTGCTGATGTTTGAGGTAATGAGGCAGAGATCAGTGCTTGGTAATCGGTGAATAGTAATTGGTGACCACTCATGAAGATCCGTTCCATCACATACTTTTGTAACCCTCAGTACCCACTTGATGAGAAAGTCCTGCAAGAGGCAGGAAATTTTCTATCCAAAGCCAAATCTGCATACGAAGCGGCGGGATACGAAGTGCAGACGGTGCGGCTGGCAACTATCCCTTTTCCTCAGTTGCTCGGGGAAGAGAATATCCATTTGTTACCGGAATTCACCGGTCGCATCGCAGATATGGCGCAACGGCTTGGCATTGGCTACGTTTCTTTGGGACCCGCGCTGCCCGAAATGCCGCGCAGTTATGAGGTGATCCCGGAGGCGATCTTTGTATCGAAGAATGTTTTCTTCGGCGGCGTGATGGCAGATCGAAACCGCGGCATCGCTCTGTCTGCAATCCGGGCCTGCGCAGATGTGATCGTAAAGTGTTCGACCCTCGAACCAAATGGATTTGCCAACCTGCAATTCGCCGCCCTGGCCAACGTCGATGCGGGCGCGCCGTTCTTTCCGGCGGCCTATCATGAGAGCGAAGAGCCAATGTTCGCGATCGCTACTGAATCAGCAAACCTTGCCGTGCAGGCCTTTGAAAATGCGAATTCTCTGGAAGAGGGAAGAAACGCACTGATCGCCGAGATGACCAAACATGGACAGACCTTAGCGAAAGTCGCCAATTCTCTACTTTCCACTTCTCTGCGTTTTGGCGGTATCGACTTCTCCCTGGCGCCCTTTCCTGATGATGCTCACTCTCTGGGAAATGCTGTGGAAAAGATTGGCGTTCCAAAGATTGGTTTGCATGGTTCCCTCGCTGTTGCCGCGATCCTGACCGAAGCCGTAGACCGCGCCGATTTCCCCCACACCGGTTTCAGCGGATTCATGCAGCCAGTGCTGGAAGATTCCGTCCTTGCGAAACGCGCGGCTGAAGGGACATTGACCATCAAAGATGCATTGCTCTATTCCGCAGTGTGCGGGACTGGCTTGGATTGCATACCACTTGCAGGAAGTACAACAGCCGAGCAGATCACACCGCTATTGCTCGATCTGTGTGCACTGGCACTACGGCTCGACAAGCCGCTGACCGCACGCCTCATGCCAATTCCTGGAAAGAATGCAGGCGACACGACCAGCTTTGACTTCGGCTTTTTTGCGAACAGCAAAGTGATGAAGCTGGAATCAGAGAAATTAACGAATTCGCTTTCAGGCTTGGAATCATTTAAACTGGCATCGCGAAAACGAGTATGAACATCAGCGTGATCGTTCCCTTCCTGAATTCCCTCTCCTTTGACCGCCTGTTATGGCTGGTTCCCATTTTCTTCGCACTTCACAATTTGGAAGAAGCGCCTTTCATGGATGGCTGGTCGAAGAAAATCCCATGGAAAGTCCATCCAACGGTGACGACGCGTCAATTTGCAATTGCCGTGACGTTCCTGACCCTGGCGGGAGTTCTGCTGACTTATATCGCGTTGGACTATTTGCCAAAGCCAACAGGGTATTTTCTGGTTCTGGGAATTCAGGCGATCCTGCTTTTCAATGCATTTATCCCCCACATCGGATCCGCGATCCGCTTCCGAATGTATAGCCCTGGAGTGGTTACGGCTGTCTTAATCACACTCCCGTTTTCATTCTATTTGTTTCGCCGTGCATTCGCTGAGAATATATTGACCGTAAATCAGTTTTGGATATTGCTGGGCATTGCTCCATTCGCCATGGTGATGTTTGCATATCTCTCCCTGCAGATCGGGAAGGCATTCGACAAATAAAAAAGTGGAGAGTGGAAAGTAAAAAGTGGAAAGTAGAACGATGGTAATTTCTACTTTCCACTTTCTGCTCAAGAAACGTGGTAGTCTCGATACGTCCTTCGTCTTCGGCTTCGCCTCCGCTCAGGACACTCGACCACCGATTTCCAAAAACTACACCCTCACCCTCCACATCGTGAACGGTTCATCGAACCCCTTCAATTCGCTGGCGAAGCATTCTAGTGCGTTGGTGCTGACATTTTCTGCCAGAAATTTCTGAGTCTCAGGGTCCTGGTAAAACGTTTCTGAAAAGATCAGCTCCCCGCCTTTCGAGAAGTTCGGCAGGCGTGCTGCAATATTGACCGTGGAGCCAAAATAATCCAGCCGGTCATTCAGGTTCACGACGATGCAGGGACCCTTGTGAAGCCCAGCTTTGAGCCAGAGCATTGGCTCGCCATATTTCGCAATCTCTGACTGCGCATTCCAAACAGACTTCAACGCATCCACAGGATGTCGGAAGGTTGCCATGACGGCATCCCCCATGGTCTTGACGATCGCGCCGCCCTCCGCAGCAATCGACTTTTCCAGAATCTCAAAATGTTCGCGCACACGACCGAAGGCAGATGCATCGCCGATCTGGCGGTACATGCGGGTCGAGTCGCGCAGGTCGGTGAACATGAGCGTGACCGAACCGATCGAAATCTCCTCGCCCGGCCGTACCACCTCGCTGGCGAAGAGATCGCGGAAGACCTGCAGCGCGGTCACATCGGCCGCCGTGGAGGACTGGTCACTCCAGGCGGTGCGCTCCAACTGAAAGGTTGTATCTGCATCAGTCGCGTTGATCAGGTTGAGGGTCGGTTCGAGCGAAACCTGTTGCTGGTCTGGCGGCCATCCAAAATGGGAAACGCGCAGGTCAGCCTGTGGCGCTCCATCCACATCGGCAAAGAGCGAAATGGAACCTGGTGCATTGGAGGCGCGCAGGGTATACCGTCCGCGTTCGAGATGGATCTGCACCGGAAGCGAACGCAGCGCCGCGATCGGCTGTGACATGACCACATGCGGTTGAAGCTGCGGGCTGCCGGCGCAGAACGCAGACTCAAAATCCACCGGGCGCACCGATGGGTTGGGGCGAAAGATCACTTCGATATTGTGATCGAAGTTAACGCTGAAATCGATCTGACAGGTGTTGCAATGTGAGTTGCCGCGCACATCGCCCAGGTTGGTATGTCCCTCGGTGGTGCCCCGGCACGATGGGCACAACAAATCCCATGACATGTCGAGGATACCGGCGCGCGTGGCACGCAGGAACATCTCCAGGACGGCGCGTCGATCGGCCTGCCAGCGGTCAGCGAGGGCATACGGTCGAATGCGCTGGATGGACAACTCGTCGGCGCGTTCCAGAAAATCTTCGAGGCGCGCCACTAACGAGGCATCCGTGCCCTGGCGGATGATCGTCTCACTCAGCGCCTTGAAGCGGGCCCGCTCCGAGGCGCTTAATCCACGCGGACGAATGATCGAGAGCTCTGGTTCGGGTTTCTCCGCGATCCGATCGTACAAACGGAATGCCTTCTCGAACCGGTTCCTGGCGATCACACCGATCACGAACGGAAGAAGCAGCTGGACAAGTGGATTGCTGACCACGATCCATGTATCGTAGAGGATACGGGTGCCATCGTTCGGGAGGCGCTCAAACTTCGTCTCAGTTCGCATCGAATCAACAGGACCTTTGCTATACAGCCGCGAAACACCGAATGAGTATGGATACGTCCATTCGAAGGGTTCCTCCTCCCATTCCACCTGCAGGACCGGGAGCTTCATGCGCATCTGTTTGGTCCCCTTAACGTTGCTCAATATTTCCACTTCAGGCTGGCCGGTATCGCGATTGAAGCGGTTCGTATCGGAGGCGAGCGGCCAGAGCGCTTCAGGAGCAGACGTCAGGTCCCATTGCCAGGAGAAGTGGAATTCTTTGGTCATAGTAGATAGATGAGCAGGCTAGTCTGAATTTTACAGTCGATTCATGAAAATTACATTACGAATCTGATATATTCCATCCTCCCATAGCGCTCCCAGTGCCATCCCCGGCGCTATTCCGCTTGACAAGCGTATTTCAGATTTATACAATGGTTGTTAACTTGTCCTATTCAGTAGAATATGACTTCAGGAGGAAATTATGAGTAGAAAAAAGGGTCAACCGAAACAATCTGGAGAAAGTACCACGTTCAGAATTTTGTTGGTGATTATCCCAGTGGTGGGAACGATTATCGTAGCGTTGATTGGTTCACCACTTTTTCCAAAGCTATTCGACAGCCCGACAGCAACCCCAACATTGACATCCGAACCCACGCTGACAACCATACCAATCGAAACTCCGACCCTTCTACCCACCGAGACCTTCACACTCATCCCACCAACCGAGACGCCGACACTCACCTTGATGCCAAACCCAACAGTTGCTAGCGGGATGCAAGTCAGCCTGATTGCCAATCAGACCCGTGGCAGGATTCCCCTCAATGTGAAGTTCAATACCAAAAACACAATTTTCCGCGATGTAACTGGCGCAGTTTTTCCATGTGGCGCATGTAATTACACCTGGCAGGTTCGGACGGGAGGCAACATCCTTTTCGGGCCGCAAGAGGGCCAGGCAACATTTGAATACACGTTTAGAGATCGAGGAACGTATTTTGTCACTGTGGTCATTTGTCGGAATCAAAGCAACGATTGCGGAAGCAGCGGCGCGCTCATTGTTGCCGAATAGAAGAAATCCAGCATATTCGATCCTTGCGAAGGTTGCCTGGCGACAAAACGTGCGGGTTGAGAAAGCCTTCGCAAGGATTTGCAGTTAACAAGACCTTAACTTTAATAAAAATGTCTTATGATATAGTCATCGCATGTCAGAAACCATTCTCGTCGTCGAAGACGAACCCGCCTTACGCGATACGCTTTCCTATAACTTGAAAAAGGACGGTTTCACCGTCGAAGCCGTCGGCGATGGACGCGCCGCGCTCGATTCGGCGCGCAAACTGCGTCCCGACCTGATCGTCCTGGATCTGATGCTGCCGGAGATCGACGGCTTCGAAGTCTGCCGCATCCTGCGCAAAGAAATGACGACTCCGATCCTCATGCTTACCGCCCGCGATGATGAGATCGACCGCGTTGTGGGCCTGGAGGTGGGCGCCGACGATTATCTGACCAAGCCGTTCTCGATGCGTGAGCTGATGGCGCGTGTCAAGGCACAGTTAAGGCGTTCGCGCCTGCTGCGTGAAGAACTGGGGAAATCGGTGGACCTTCAAAAGAAGCATGAAAAATTAACCTTCGATACTCTCACCATCAATGTGACACGCCGCGAAGTGACATTGAAGGATGAACCGCTTGCATTGAAACCTCAGGAATATGACCTGCTGCTTTTCTTTGCAGAACACAGGGGACAGATGCTCTCGCGCGAGTTCATTCTCGAGCGCGTCTGGGGCTGGGACTTTATCGGCGACAGCCGCACTGTGGATGTGCATGTGCGCTGGCTGCGACAAAAGATCGAAGAAGATGCCAGTGCACCAAAACGCATCGTCACCGTGCGAGGCGGGGGGTATCGGTTTGAAGGATGAATAAAAGTAATTGGTAAATAGTAATTACCAGTTACCAATTACGATGTACCCGAAATGAACTATACGTCTATTCTCATTATCCTCCTCCTGATCGTCGCGGCGTGGTTTGCGTGGCGGTATCACCGGTTGCGCCGGGATGTTAGTGAATATGCAAACCAGCTTCGCCGCAAGGAACCTATCACTGAGATCAGAGAACTCGGAGAGCTATCCAGTTCCATCGCATCCGCACTTTCCACTTTCCACACCCAGCTTTCTACTTTAGACTCCGAACGCGCCCGCCTGTCTACGGTGCTCGAGCAAATCACCGATGGAGTGTTGATCGCCGACTCGCAGGGCATCATCCAATTTGCCAACCCGGCGGCCGGGCAACTCTTTCAAACCTCGAACCCCACCAATCGAAGTATTGCAGAAGTGGTGCGTCATCACCAGCTTGTGGAAGCGTGGCGGCGCTGTCAGCAATCGCGTCAGATGCAAAGCGAAACTGTGGAACTTCCTACGCGGCACCAGTATCTGCAGCTGGTGGTGATTCCCGATCAACATTCCAGTGGAAGCCTCCTGCTCGTGCAGGACCTGACGCGCATCCGCCGGCTGGAAACAGTGCGGCGCGACTTTATCAGCAACCTCTCGCATGAAATCCGCACGCCGCTTGCTTCCCTGAAGGCATTAACCGAAACCCTGCAGGATGGCGCTCTTGACGATCCACCGGCGGCGCGTCGGTTCATCGACCAGATCCAGGTGGAGGTGGATGCGCTTACGCAAATGGCGACCGAACTTTTGGAACTCTCGCGCATCGAATCGGGTCACCTCTCGCTGGACCGTCAACCGGTTCCGCCATACGACCTGCTTGTCTCGGCATCCAAGCGGATGCATTTGCAGGCCGAACGCGCCGGACTGAACCTGCGGGTGGAATGCAACAAGGACATCCCACACGTCAAAATTGACCTGCAGCGACTGGAGCAGGTACTGGTTAATCTCATTCACAACGCGATCAAGTTCACACGCGCGGGCGGAGAGATCGTCCTTTTCGCGGAGTCGATGGACGGCCTGGTGCGATTCGCCGTTCGGGATACGGGAATCGGAATCCCATTGGACGATGTCCCACGCATCTTCGAACGGTTCTACCGAGTCGACAAATCCAGGGCCGGCAGCGGTACGGGGCTGGGACTTTCGATCGCCAAGCACATCGTTGAAGCACACGGGGGAAAGATCTGGGTGCAGAGCTTCGAGGGGCAGGGCAGCACGTTTTACTTCACAATTCCCACGTTTTACCGCTCGTCTCATAATTAACTTGAGTTTAGAGATGGCAGAAGCAGCGCGGAAGATGCGCTGAGAGCGACAGAA
>CAZBAX010000096.1:0-13171 GCA_964489725.1 uncultured Anaerolinea sp.
CCCAGCACGCCGATCGTCCGCCCGCCGGCTTTCAGCGCGGTTTGATGTGCGATGGCATCCACGCCGCGCGCCAAGCCGGATATGACCGTGATCCCATTTGCAGCCAGGAACGATGCCAGCTCCTGCGTAATCTGCCTTCCATAGGGAGTCGCCCGTCTTGTACCCACGATGGCAACTGCGTAGAGATCATCAGGCAGATACTCGCCTCGCAGATAGATCACAGGCGGCGGCTGTTCGATCTCCTTCAAACGCTGCGGATACGTTTCGTCCTGCCACGTCAGGATCTTGATGCCCTGCGATTCGATGCGCGCCCACACTTTATCGAGGTCGATATTTTCGCGGGCCTGGACGACGCGCTCGATCAGCTTCAAGCTCAAACCTGCTCCCGCTAAATCGGCAGGCTTCCCGGCCCACGCCAACTTGAGATCGCCAAAGTGATTGATCAGCGCCTGCATTCGCACCGCGCCGATTCCTTTGATCAGATTGAAACCAACCCAGTATTTTTTTTCGTCCATAATTTCAATGATAATCCGCTGGTCGAGTAGCCCGAGTGCTCGTCGAGGGCATATCGAGACCAAGCATTACATGGGAACAAAGCGCTTGAATGAAACTGGTGGTCTCGATACGCTGCGCACTCGACCACCGCCTTACAGTCCCTCAAGCAAGTGAACGCGCATTAAACGGCGGCCCGTATCCAGGTCCAGAATGACCGAGGGGATCGCCGGCAGCAAAAGCTCGCGTCCCGATCCATCCCTCACTACGTAGACGTTGTTCGCGCCGGTCTCGATAATCTCGACCAACTCGCCAAGCATGTTGTCCTGGTCGTCCACCACTTTGAATCCGTACAGCTCATGTTGATAGATCTGGCCCTCAGGTAATGGCGGCAGGTCGCGGGCTTTGACGTACACCCATTGATTGCGGAACTGGCCGGCATCCTCAGTGGTATCGATTCCATGGAACTTGATCAAAACGCCGTTCTGGTGTTCGCGCACAGATTGAATCGTTACAGGCTTGTGTTCTTCAGACACAAACATTTTTCTGCCGCGCTTGAGCCGTTCAGGGAAATCGGTATGCAGATCCATAATGATCTCGCCGCGCAGTCCATGCGGGCGCCGCAAGAATCCGACGGTCAAATAGACAGGCTCGCCGTTGGGCGAGCCTGAAGTCTCTTTCGTATCTGCCATTATTCTGGCTCTACCACATCGAGAGTGGCTTGCTTGCCTTCCCGTTCCGCCGCCACTCGCAGCAGCGTGCGGATGGAGTTGGCCACCTTGCCGCCCTTCCCGATCACGCGTCCCATATCATCCTTCGAGACGCTGAGCTCGACGCGCAGGCGCTGCCCGCCCCCGCTCTCACGCACCTGTACTTCTTCAGGATGATCTACCAGCGATTTGGCAATGTATTCGATGAGGTCTTTCATAAGGTCTTCCCATGTCGTTGCGAGGAGCGTTGTTTGCGACGAAGCAATCTCACCATTGTTTGGGGTTGCTTCGCAGCGTGCACTCGCAACGACATATAAAATTACTTACTTGTCCTTGCGGGAGCGCTGCGTTTGGCTTCTGCTTCTTCGGCTTCCTTGACGAGCACTTCGACCGTCTCGCCCTTCTTGAAGCGTTCGAAACGCTCCAGGATGCCGGCACTCTTGAACACCTGCGCCACCGATTCAGTCGGTAATGCGCCGTTCTGCATCCAGTGATAGGCGCGATCTTCCTTGACATGGATCGTCGCCGGCTGGGTGCGGGGATTATAGAATCCTAAAATTTCCAAAAAACGACCATCACGCGGTGACTCTTTATCAGCCGCCACAATGCGGTACGTGGGTTGGCCTTTGAGACCAATACGACGTAAACGTAAACGAACCATCTTACTTTTTCTCCTTGGAATGTTATGCACCCATTTGGGCACGTTGCACCCATTCGGGCACTTTGCATTTCAGACAGGCATAGAGAGTGCGTGAAAGGACGCATGCGGGCTGAAATCACAGGGGTTTATTTTACCAGATAAAACGCTCCCGCTGCTCCGGTCGGGGCTAAGCCCCGACCGAGCTTGGCAGGGTAAATGAAATTTTTGTGCCTTGCCCAGGTTCACTGTCCACCCAGATTTTCCCACCGTGTGCTTCGACGATGTATTTTGCAATCGACAGTCCCAGCCCCATCCCGCCCGAATCGCTGGATTTGTAGAACCGCTCGAAGATATGCGGCAGGTCAGCGGATTCGATGCCCGGGCCGCTGTCCTGGACGAACACGAGTACGCTTCGTTCCTCACCGGAACCTGATCCCGTTAAGCCGATTTGTACGTTCCCACTAGCTGGCGTGTAGCGCAGCGCATTCGAGAGGATGTTACCCAATACCTCACGGATACGCAGCGGATCGACAAGGATCTCTTCCACGTCTGCAAGCGCCAGTCCGATATCGAGCTCTTTTTCATCCGCCTGCGTATCAAAACCTGCGAGCACTTCCCGGACCAGTTGCGGTAGGTTTGTGGGTTCCCGTTTGAGCTGCAACGAGCCGCTTTCCGCCAGAGCCATCGTTCGCAAATCGTCCACCAACCGCGAAAGGACCTGAGTCTCTTCCAAAATAGATTTCAGCCGCATTTCATCCGCTGGATACATGCCGTCGATAATGCCCTCTACATTTCCCTGAATGACCGTGATCGGAGTTCGCAATTCATGTGATACATCCGCAAGCATAGCGCGCCGCTGACTATCATTGACCTGCAGTCGCTCAGTCATCGAATTGAATGCCTGCATAAGTGAATAGATTTCGGGTGGACCCTTGGCTTCCACGCGCACAGAATAATCGCCATCGGCAACCTTATTCGAAGCATCCAGCAGGTCATCCAACGGCATCGACATCCTTCTCAAGGTGCGCCCGCCCCAGAAGATGACAGCCAGCAGGACAAAGAAACCAGCAAGGCCCAAAGGAAAAATGAAATCGGGGCGTCCTATCGGCGGCACGCCGGGAACTTCCATGAAAGACGACAGGATGAATCGCAGGACCGCAAAGAAGCCGGTCAATGCCAGGAATGCGAATACCAAAAACACACAGCCCATTCTGCGAAAGAACGGCTGGCCGCGCATATGTTTCCAGCGCTTAGGGGGCCATTCTTCGTTCTCTGGCCACCACGGCGGGCGATGTCGATGGGTGAATTGGTAGCGATATTTCATAATGGTGGACCCAAGTAGGGACGGGCAGCTGCCCGTCCCTACTTGGGTTAACTATTTATCAGCAAATTTATACCCAACACCGTACACAGTCAAAATATACTTTGGCTCACTAGCTTTGACTTCGATCTTGCGGCGGATGTTCTTGATGTGGGCATCGATGGCTCGTTCGTACGATTCAAACGCCACACCGTGGATCGCGTCGAGCAATTGGGCACGCGTGAAGATTCGCCCTGGTTGGCGTGCCAGCGTGGCCACCAATTCGAATTCTGTAGGAGTCAGCTCTTCGATATCGCGTTTCTCTGTTGTCACGCGCATACGCGGCACATCGAGAGTCAGGTCTGCGATTCGGATCATCTCAGAACCTGCACTGACTGCATTTTCGATCCTGCGAAAGACCACACGCACTCGTGCCACCAATTCCTTGGGGCTGAAGGGCTTGGTCATGTAGTCATCTGCGCCGAGTTCGAGCCCGATCAATTTGTCGGATTCCTCGGATCGTGCCGTCAACATGATGATGGGCGCGTTGGAGCTTTTGCGAAACTCACGGGTGAAGTCCAGCCCGTCGAGCTGAGGCAGGCCCAGGTCCAGAATGACCGCATCCGGCTTTTCCGTCTTGGCAAGCGATAAGGCTTTCTTCCCATCATGCGCGACGAGAACACCAAACCCGGCCCGCTCCAGATAATCGCGCACGAGCTGGGTGATCTTGGGTTCGTCATCAACAACGAGGATCGTTTTCATTGCAGTGAATTTAATTATACGCCGAACAGCAGATGGTCTTGTGTGTTGTCCGGAAAATCTCAGCGCTTGAGCAACTTCGTGAGCACTGGCATCTGCCACATGGAAAGCCCAGTGACCAGCAGGACAGGCAGGACTGACGCCCTTACCACATTGACAAACCATGCCACGTCGCCTAAAGGTGAATAGAGATAAGCTCCGATCAATGCCGCCACAACAAGATGAATGACACGCAATAGATTTCGCAAGGTCTTATTTGAGATACTCATAGCAGTTCCTTATGTGAGGAGTTCTCCCTTACAGGAGAACTCCTTCTTGAATTTACTCGTTTCCCTTTGTGGATTCGTTTGGAGATTCGTGGACGCGCTTGTGCCACTCCTCGAACATCGGCGGGACACCGTTCTCCCAGTGCCGGCCCCATGGGCCGTGATGCTGATGTCCCCATCCCCAGCGCGGTCCCCAGAACAGCACGCGGAAAGATTTCAGCGCCAGCAAGAGCAGGAACAGTACCAGCAGCGGGCCGAAACAACCAAATCCAAACCCGAATCCGTACCGGTGATGGAACGGCATTCCAGGTCCATATCCGTAGTATGGATATGGCGCCGGCACGCTCGAAGGATCACCCGCGGGCGCTTCGATGGTGATCGGCGACCCCTGAGCAATACCGGCGCGGAAGGCAAAGAAGCCGATACCTGCGATGGCCGCAACCAGGATCAAGGCAGCCAGGATGCGTAAACCTATTTTTTCGTTCATGTTTTACTCCTTTTGAATGTATATTGGCAGTATAGAGTTTGCTTGTGAATTGATTGTGAAGAGAACAGGGAGGAATCGAAGCGCTTGACACCCTAGAATATACGTTCTAAACTTGGGCAAACCGATCGGAGAGGAGAAGATCATGGATAAACTCACGCGTACCCACCTGGGTCACATCCATTCCAAAGACAGGGAACTGCAAAATAAGGCCTTCTTTTACATTCTCAATGTTACCGAGAAGCCTGTCGATTGGGCCTATGACGTTTGGGATGACATGCTGGCCGGCCTGACGCATAAAGATAACCATGTACGCGCCATAGCAGCACAAATCCTGTGCAATCTCGCCAAGAGCGATCCGATGGAACGCATTCTTAAGGATTTCCCCGCACTGCTCGAAGTGACCAAAGATGACAGGTTCGTCACGGCGCGTCACTGTATGCAGGCTCTATGGAAGGTCGGTGCAGCCGGCAAAAAACAGCAAAAGGCATACCTGGAGGGTCTCGAACGCCGCTATAGAGAATGCATAGCAGAGAGGAACACAACTTTGATCCGGTATGACATTCTTCAAAGCATGAGGAATGTCTACAATGTCGTCAAAGACGAGAAGATCAGGAAGAAGGCTCTTGAACTGATCCCACTGGAAGAAGACCCCCAGTACCGCGCCAAGTATGCCGCCGTTTGGAAAAATGACTGAGGACACGTGAACGTTCAAAAGCTGAAACAAGCGGAAGCTGTATTTCTGCAGCAATATCCCGGCGGCTTCGAACATCCTGAGATCGCGGCCATACGAAAGAAACGTCATAACGTCGACAGGATGATCGCGTTCGCCCAGGAGAGTTTTGCGAAGAGGAATTTCAAACTGCCCGATCGAATCGTCGAGAGCATGGTGAAAGTGGTCGGACGTTCGTCTGTGATCTCCATATTCGAAAAGGCCCGATTTCGAGATTTTGCAGCCTCGCTGACCGGCGACGATGAAAAGTTCCTGGCTCGCAGTCTCGAAGAGTTGTTACATGGAAATACGCGGGCCGGGTTTGAAGCCATGCTGGACCTGCTGCGAACGCAGAAGCTGGCGAAATGGTCGCTGCTCACGATCGGTCCCACCTACTATCATCCACAGCGCGAGGTGCTGGTCAAGCCAAACACTGTGAAAAGTATTCTCGCCCACTTCGAATTGACAAGCTTGCAGTACAGGCCCACTCCCACCTGGGCCTTTTATGATTCTTTTCGGTCTGTGATCCATGAAATGAAAGCAAAGGTCCAGCCATGCCTCTCCCCCACCAACGCGGCATTTTCCTGGTTCCTGCTATTAAGTTCACGAGGGGAATTGCGCTGACGATATCGTACAACGCATGGGGTAAACAAAATGCCATAGCCAGCATCATTAATTGTGCCGAAAGACATGCTGGCCCAATAATGCCAAAGACTATCGGAACCCACACGGCACTTGTGATTTAATTCCTAAGATTGCTTTTTCGTATCGGCAATCTATAATGTATTGTAAAAACGCAGCGGCGTTATCATCCACTCACAGTGAGGACAGGTTATGAATAAATCAATCTGTGTAGTTCTTCTTTCCGCGATCCTGGTATTCGTTTCGATTGCCGGGTGCGCTCCCACATCGGGTTCAGATTTGCCAGCTGCGCAGGTAGCCGTGACTCTTGCCCCCACGCAGACTCCGCTTCCAACCAAAGTTAAGGTAGCGATGCCCATCGCCGTGACGCCCTTCTATGATTCGGAGGGTCCGCAAATCAGTGTGGGCAGCTACAGTCAACGATTGGGAATCACCGACCTGGAAGCATTGAACGCTCTTGCGCAGGAAATGGCCGAACAAAAGGACGTACTTACCCCCGAAGAAATGTACGTGCTGGCCATCCGATTCTATGATCTCGGTGATAGGGATGAATCGGTCTACTGGTACTATGAAGCGCAGTTCCGAGCGAAGCTTTTCCAACAGGCAATTGAACCCGCACAAATGGTGCGCGTGGACGAACCAACATTTGAATTAACCACCGCCTACGATTCCTTCCAGCAGCTGGCAGGTGATTTTATCAACGGCTATGCCGGCTGTGATCTCGAGAATTGGGTGCAAATTACAACCAGAGTCAAGAATGCCAACTCGAAAGTTCCCGAACTGGATCAGATCTTCCCGGACGTTCTGTTCGTGGACCGTGCCCAGTGGCAACTGATCAATAACGAGGTGGCGGCCGGCCTTGGGACCCTGATCGAGTATATTGCGCAAAATGGAGAATCGATCAAGATTCAGAGGTCACAAAGCGATATGGATTCAAAATATTGCAACTAGCCTCGCCAGGCATCAACCACCGAACAGCCTGCCCAAACCTTTGGGTCCCGTCTTCTGCATCATCTTCATCAATTTCTGCGCTTCGCGGAATTGTTTGATGAGTCGATTGACGTCCTGAACTTCCATGCCAGAGCCTGCAGCAATGCGGCGGCGGCGGGAGGCGTTCAGGATATCGGGATTTCGGCGCTCCTTGACGGTCATGGAGTTGATGATCGCTTCTGACTGCTTGAAGGTACGTTCAACATCTTTTGGGTCGATCTGACGTGCTGCCTGGCCCATTTGGCCCGGCAGCATATCCATGATCTGTGCCAGCGGGCCCATCTTCTTCATTTGTTTCATCTGGTCGAGCCAGTCTTCAAGCGTGAACTGCCCCTTCATCATCCGGTCGGCGGTCTGCTGCGCGGTGGCCTGGTCGAAGGCCGCTTCTGCTTTTTCGATCAGCCCGATCACATCACCCATACCCAAAATGCGCGACGACAAGCGCGCGGGGTCGTAGGACTCTAGCGCATCGAGCTTCTCGCCTGTACCGATGAATTTGATCGGCACGCCCGTCACCGAGCGGATCGAGATCGCCGCGCCGCCGCGTGAGTCACCGTCCATTTTGGTCATCACCAGACCTGTAATGGAAACATTGTCGCGGAATCCCTGGGCGATGTTCAAAGCTTCCTGACCGATCATCGAGTCGACAACCAGCAGCGTTTCCACCGGCGGGACTTTCGCCACGATGGCTTTCAACTCCTCCATCAGCTGCGCGTCCAACTGCGAGCGGCCAGCCGTATCCACGATCATGACGCCGAATCCGCCCTTTTCGGCTTTGTCGAACGCGCGCTGGACGAGCTCCGGAGGCTTGAGACCCAAATCTGATTCGACGGGAACATCGATGCGTTGGCCCAACTGCTGTAGCTGCGTCACAGCCGCGGGACGGTATGGATCCCCCGCCACAAGCATGACACGCTCCCCTTTCGAGCGCAGCATCCGGGCGATCTTACCAGCGTGTGTCGTTTTCCCCGAACCCTGTAAACCGACCAGCATGACGACGTGAGGCTTGGGTCCTCTGAAATTCAGAGGCGCAGGCTCACCTAATGTTTGGATCAATTCTTCGTTAACGATCTTAATGACCTGCTGTCCGGGGTTCAACGCCTTCGAGACTTCGGCACCTATGGCGCGCTCGCGGACGCGGGCAATAAATGACTTCACAACGCTGAAGTGCACATCGGCTTCGAGCAGCGCCAGGCGCACTTCGCGCATCGCGGCGTCCACGTCGGCTTCTGAGAGTTTGCCGCGCCTGCGAAGCTGGTCGAATACCTGGTTTAGTCGATTGGTTAAATTTTCAAACATAGATCTCTTCCCGTCATTGCTTCGTCGGAAAATGCATCCTTCTCGCAATGACGAATCGTTCAGAATAGGCGAAGATTGTAGTGTGGAAGCAGGCTCGGGTCAAGAGAGAAGCGCCGCTGGTTCTCCAACAATTTATGGTTGCTTGACAATCCCTATATCCCCTAGTAAAATCACGGACGCTTAACAACAAAATGTCTGGCCGAGATAGCTCAGTTGGTAGAGCACGCGACTGAAAATCGCGGTGTCCCCAGTTCGATCCTGGGTCTCGGCACTCTCGGTCAGAAATACACGGACCAGGATTTGCGGGCGTAGTACAGTGGTAGTACGTCTCCTTGCCAAGGAGAAGGTCGTGGGTTCGAATCCCATCGCCCGCTCAGTAGTTTAAAAAAATACCGTATAACGTCGAAGACAATATCCATCAAAACACAAGCGGTAATCAAACGGCGTCGTGGCCAAGTGGTAAGGCAAGGGTCTGCAAAACCCTTATTCAGGGGTTCGAATCCCCTCGACGCCTCTAGGAAACACCATTGCAATGGCGCCGTAAGGCGTCTTTTTATTCAGTCTCATCCGAAAGAAAGGATGATGCAAATCAGATCGACTGAGCAATAGACTGTGACGTACTGAGGTATTGAATAAAATAGAACTGTCTCAATTGCGTCTGAACTGATCCGCAGAAAGAGCGTGTTTTTGAGACCTTCAATCTTCAAAAATAAGTAAGGACGCCGCAAGGCGTCTCTTCTTTTGTAGTGGGGCATATGCCCAGTGCAGTCGGTGGCAACATAACAATTCTGATGGCACCGCAACGCAGCTTTCTTATTATACTGACATGAGCCGAGTCAGACATTGTTTTATAATGAAATCGTGAACTCATATTCACAATACCACCCGATTAAAAATGTTGCCTACCGATGAAAATCTTATACGTTGAAGACGAAATCGCACATGTAGTGCTGGCACAAAGGACTCTTGAGGACAACCTCCATCAGGAATTTATTTTGATTCATGCCGAAACCATGCAGGCTGCGCTCAATTCATTGGACGCAGACCCTGAGATCGATCTGGTATTAAGCGATCTGCGCCTTCCCGATGGCAGCGGGCTGGACCTGCTGAATAAGGTCAGAGCGCGTGGCTCGACACCTGCTGTGGTACTGGTTACAGGTCAGGGCGATCAGGAAGTGGCAGTAGCAGCGCTCAAGGCGGGGGCGGCCGATTATCTCGTCAAGCAAAGCGATTATTTACATCGACTTCCAGTGGTGATCAGCAACGCCGTGGCGCAAAACCGTTTGCTGCGCGAACAGGAAGCCCTCCGCCAGGCAGAGGTCAAATATCGGTCGCTGGTCGAGCAAATTCCAGCCGCTGTTTTTCTCGACAAGGCGGATGAGTACGAAGATACCATCTACATGAGCCCGCGCATCGAGGAATTGACCGGGTATCCATCTACTGACTGGTATGCCAGGACGAATGTCTGGATCGATGCAATTCATCCCGATGACGTGGAGCGAATCGTGGCCGCAGACAAGGTATCACGCGAGGTTCAATGCCCATTCCTCGAAGAATACCGGATCATCCACCGCGATGGCAGGGTCATATGGGTACGGGAAGATACGCATCTGATCTATGACCAGGATGGAAACGCACTGTATTGGCAGGGCATCATCATCGATATCACCCGCGAGAAGCAGAATGAAGCGGCGCTGCAACGGCAGTTACATGAGTTAAGTATCCTTCAGGCTGCAACCGTGGCAGGAACAGAAGGTACTTCTGAAGATGAAATCATCGCGAGTGTTACAGAAATCATCGCGGGAATCTATTCTGAAATCTGTGGAATCTTGATCCTCAGGGAAGATGGGCGGCTGCTTATTCCACATCGGTCGTATCGGGGCGCCGATATTTCGAACTGGCGCCAGGGCTTCCCCGCGACCGAAGGGGTCACCGGCCGATCGGTCACGTCTGGCCAGATCATACGATTGAACGAGGCAGCGCATGACCCTGCCTTCATCGAGATCGCCAGCAATGTTAAGTCTGAGTTGTGCGTGCCGATTCGGGTATCGAAGCACATTATTGGCGTGATCAATGTCGAGAGCCGCAAATCGAATGCCTTCAATGAGGACGACGAGCGCCTCCTGAGCACCATTGCCAGCAGCCTCGGAACCGCGCTGGAAAGACTTCGCCTCTTCCAGGCGGAGCAGCAGCGATCGCGCGAGCTGGAGACGCTTTACCAAACGACCAAGCTCCTGACCCAGAGCCTGGAGCCGCATGTCATCGCGGAAAACCTGGTCACGATCATGCAACAGCATTTGGGGTATGAGCATTGCGTAGTTCAAATCGTAGATGAGTCGAATCAACAAGTCATCCCGCTAGCCATCAGTCGCCAGGGTAAAGACCCGGAAGCCTATAAAAAGGAACTTCTCGAGTACCAGTTTGGTTGGGAGAGAGGCATTACGGGCTGGGTCATACAACATGGAAAACCGCTCCGCTCGAATGACGTTTCAAAGGAGCCTCGATATTTCAAGCTCGTGGAAGAGACCAGGTCTGAGCTTTGCGTGCCTCTGATCTCAAGAGGCCAGGTGATCGGTGTGATCAATGTTGAATCCACCAGGCTGGGCGCTTACGATGCAAAGGATGAAGAAATCCTTGCCGCGCTTGCCAGTTCAGCAGCCATTGCGCTGGAAAATGCGCGCCTTTACCAGGATCAGACGCGACGATCCCGGATCATTGCCACACTAGCCGATATCGCCAACGAAATTGCGACAACCCGCGAGCTAATGCCCGTCCTCGATCAGATTACGCACCGGGCCCTGGAAATGCTCAGTGCCAGCGGTGCGGCTATTTACCTGCTTCAGGATGACGATGTCACCCTCAAGACGGTTACTGCGCACGGCGCCTATCGAAACGAGCTGCTATCTCACACTCGCAAGGCCGGAGAAGGAATTACCGGCATCGTTTTTAAGAATGGCAAGCCAGAAATCATAAACGATACCCAAAAAGATCCACGCCGGGTCACCGTACCTGGAACTCCATCGAAAGAGGAAAAGCTCGAAAGCCTGATGTGTGCGCCATTGATCCTGCGGGGCAAACCGATCGGCGTGATCAATGCCTGGCGTCCCAAAGAAGATGGATTGTTCAATGAATCAGAGTTGAGCTTTTTGGTGGGGATTGCCCATCAGGTGTCCATCTGTATCGAATCGGGACGTCTGTTCCAGGAAACGAGTCGCCAGGCTCGTGAGGCCGCAGCCATTGCCGAAGTGGGTCGCAATATTTCTGCCACACTCCAATTGAATGTCGTGCTTGAGAGTATTGCTTCGTATGCAATCAATCTGCTGCACAGTGAAACCAGCGCCGTATATTTAACCCACGGGAACCGCCTCCGGGCCGTTGCGGCACTCGGAGTGGAAGCAGCAGAAATCAAGAATGACCCGCTTATCCTGGGTACAGGTATTTTGGGAAACATTGCCCTGCAAACGAGCGGGGAAATCGTCAACAACACGGCGGAGGATCCACGCACCATTATTGTGAAGGGCACAGAAAAGCAGCTTCACGAACATCTTATGGGCGTACCTATTGTATTGAAGGACAAGCAAACGGGCCTGCTGGCCGTCTGGCGCACCGGCGTGGGAATCGAATTCAAGGAGCGCGAGCTGGAATTTCTTACCAGTCTCGCGCGGCAGGCGGCAGTTGCCATCGAAAACGCGCGCCTATATGATGAAACACAGCGCCGTATTAAGGAACTGGAGATCATCAACCGCGTCTCCACCTCTCTGCGCCTGGCTCAGTCGATCCATGAAATGCTTCCTGTTCTTTTGGATGAGACCCTGGACTTAGTAAACAGCAACCACGGCGCCCTCTGGATGTACGATCCGGCAAGTAACACGCTGGTCCAAAGACTGGCAAGCGGCATTGCAAGAGAAATCAACCGAACTTCAATCAGTCCCGTGGAAGGGTTGATCGGCAGGACGTTTACCACCGGCACGATCCACTTCTCGGCAGAGCTTGACAAAGACCCGCTCCTCTTCGAATTGAACCGCGACAGAATCCAGCCCGGGTTGACCGGGATCTGCATACCGATCCAATCCACTGCCGGCCCCGTAGGTGTGGTGACGATCGCCGTTGAACAGACAAATGATACCAATGAAGCCACCAACCTGCTGACCATTCTGGCAGAGATCACAGGGAATTCAATCCATCGCGTGCAGCTATATGAACAGAGCCAAAGACAGGTCCGCAGATTAACAACGCTGCGCGACATTGATTCTGCCATCGCATCCTCATTCGACTTGAAATTAACTCTCAATATCCTGATGGACCAGACCATCAACCACCTCAACGTGGATGCGGTGGACATCGGGCTGTATCGACCCGAAATCCAGAGCCTGACCTATCTGGCAAGCCATGGGTTCCGCACGGCCAGCCCGACGCGGCCAGTGGTACGGCTTGGTGAGGGACTTGCCGGGCAGGTGATCCTCAAACAGTCCACATTGCACGTTACAAATCTTCAGAGTGCACCGGAAAGTAGAAGCGAATCGTTCATTCGCGTGGAAGGATTTGTCACCTATATTGGAATTCCGTTGATCGTCAAAGGACAGATCAAAGGAGTTTTCGAAGTATTCCACCGCTCGCCCCTGTCGCCCACTGTGGATTGGATGGAATTCCTGCATACACTGGCAGGCCAGGCTGCAATCGCCATCGACAGCTCACAATTATTCGAAAACCTGCAGCGCTCCAACCAGGAATTAATGCAGGCGTACGATACAACCCTTGAAGGCTGGGCAAAAGCGCTTGAGATCCGCGACCGCGAAACCGAAGGACACACCCGCCGGGTCACGGAGATGACGATCCGCCTGGCCAGATATATGGGGATCAATGAAAGCGAAATGGTG
>CAZBAX010000097.1:0-12415 GCA_964489725.1 uncultured Anaerolinea sp.
ACCTGATGAGCCGCAAACCAAACCTGCCGCGCGGTTATTCTGCCAAAGATATGAGCGACGACTTCGCCGTGATGGTGCGTGCGGATATTGGAACCCCGGTCCACATCATGGGCATGTCCAGCGGCGGATCGAGCGCGATGCACTTCGCCGTTGACCATGCGGAACTAGTGAACAAGCTTATTCTGGCAATGACGGGCTATCGCCTCAACGCGAACGGGATGGAGGTCGCGGGCATCTGGCGCGACCTTGCCCTGGCTGGGAATTGGCCCGCGCTTTATCAACGCATGGGCGTGGACGTTGCGGAAGGCGGAACTCCAGAATGGGTGACGCGTTTGATGATGCGCTTTTTCGGTAAAGCGTTGCTCGGTCAACCCAAAAGTGGCCTGGATTTTGCGGTGGTGCTTGAATCGGATATGAACCTGGATGTGAAGGAGAAACTGCCGCGCATCGCCGCTCGCACGCTGGTGATCGGTGGCGCCAATGATCCATTCTACGGCGCAGATAACATCCGCGACACTGCGCGACTGATCCCCAACGCAGAATTGTTCCTGATCGAGGGCGGACGTCACGCGGTCGTAAAAACGGAGACAAAACGATTCGAAGATCGAATTCTCGAATTTCTTCAATGAGGTCGCCGCAGAAATATTTTTATATGAAAAAACGCAAGGATTTTTAGAATCCTTTCATCGTTATGGGTGTCCACTTGGTGCAATAAGGGGTCTCGCGTAGATGGTCTTCTCAAGAAAGCTTGACAAATCCTGGCATGTCATGCTGAGCCCTTCGACGAGTTCAGGATAAACTCCGCGAAGCATCTCCAATATGGTGCGCTAGACTCTTCGGTCGCGGCCAACGCTCCCTCAGAGTGACATAATTGTGGTTCTTGAAAAAGCCATGGTCTCGCGTATCGGGGAACTGCAAAATTTCGGATGTGTGCTTATAATGAATCCATGCCTACATCAATCTTGGCCACCAAGCTTTATGTTCCGCCGGCTCGCTCTAAAATTGTCCTGCGTGGCCGCCTCCTTGAACGATTAAATGCGGGCCTACACCACAGACTTATTCTGATCTCTGCCCCTGCCGGATTTGGCAAAACAACCCTGGTGAGTGAGTGGATCGCCAGTTCCGACCGTCCGGCCGCCTGGCTATCCATCGACGAAGAGGATAGCGATCCCACGCGCTTTCTGACGTATCTGATCAGCGCGTTGCAGACAATTAATGCAGGGCTCGCCGCTGATGTTTTGCGGGCCTTACAGACCTCGCAGCCGCCCCCAGTCGAATCAATCCTGACAACCCTGCTCAACGAAATTTCGACGATCCCCGACGATTTTGTTCTCGTCCTTGATGACTACCACTTGATCGATGCAAGGCCGGTCGACAATGCTCTGTCCTATCTGTTGGAGCACCTGCCGCCGCAAATGCATCTGATCATCACCACCCGTGAGGACCCGAATCTACCGCTGGCTCGTTTTCGGGTCCGCAACCAACTGACCGAACTGCGCATCACAGATTTGCGTTTCACTCCATCCGAAGCTGCCGAATTTCTCAACCAGGTGATGGGCTTGAGCCTCACAACAGAAGATATCGCTGCATTGGAAACCCGCACGGAAGGCTGGATCGCCGGTCTGCAGTTGGCTGCACTTTCGATGCAGGGCAATCAGGACGTCCATCGATTTATTCAGACATTCGCCGGAGATCATCAGTATATAGTGGATTATCTGATCGAAGAGGTTCTGCAGCGTCAGCTTGAACCCGTCCAAAACTTCCTACTCCAGACTGCCATCCTCGATCGCCTGAGTGGTCCGCTGTGTGATGCAGTCACTGGCCAGCCGGGAGGCAAGGCACGATTGGAAATGCTACAACGCGGTAATTTCTTCCTCATTCCGTTGGACAACAAGCGTCACTGGTATCGCTATCATCATCTTTTTGCCGATGTGCTTCGAATGCACCTTATGGCAGAGCAACTCGATAAGGTTCCCATCCTGCATAAGCGTGCAAGTGAGTGGTATGAGCAAAACAATTTGATGGCAGAGGCGATCCGCCACGCGTTGGCTGGAACTGATTTTGAGCGTGCCGCGGGGCTGATCGAAAGATCGCTGCCGTTCATGCGCCAGAGCAGGCAGGAGTCCACCTTGCTGGGATGGCTCAAGGCGCTTCCCGACGAACTGTTTCAGCACCATCCTGTACTGAACGTTCACTATGTCGGCACACTATTGCAGAATGGTCAGTTTGACGGCGTGGAGCCGCGCCTGCGGGAAATTGAACGGTGGCTGGCTATGCCCGAAGACATTCGGGGACGAGCGGTTTATGTGGATGAAGAGGAATTTCAGCGTCTGCCCAGCTCGGTGTCTATGTACCGTGCTGCCATTGCCCAGGCGCAGGGCGATGTGGGCAACGCCATGAAACATGCACGCAAAGTTCTTGAACTTACGCGTGACGATGACGATTTCCCGCGCGGAGCTGCATCGTCGCTGCTAGGGCTTGCATCCTGGGCAAGCGGGGACCTCGAAACAGGATATCAGACGTTCAGTAATGGTATGGCACACTTGCAGAGGGTCGGGTTCATCGCGGATGTAATCGGCGGCTCCGTTACCCTGGCAGAGATAAGGATTACGCAGGGTCGTCTGCATGAGGCAATGAGTATCTACGAGCGCGGATTGCAGCTTGCGACAAAACAGGGGGCATCAGTTTTGCGCGGCGCGGCAGACATGCATGTAGGAATGAGCGAGCTTTACTATCAACGCAATGAGTTGAATACCGCTGAGCAGCACCTGGTGAAAAGCAGGGAGCTTGGTGAACTCAACCAATTACCGAAAAATCCGTATCGCTGGCGCGTTGCCATGTCTCGAATACGAGAAACGCAGGGGGACCTGGAAGGCGCGCTCGACCTGCTTGATGACGCAGAAATCCTGTATATGGGTGACTTTTCACCGAACGTCCGCCCAATATCCGCGTGGAAGGCACGAGTATGGACCGGGCAAGGCGAGTTGGAAAAAGCACTTGATTGGGCCCGCAAACGGAAGTTGTCCATTGAGGAAGAGCCCAGCTACCTGCGGGAGTTCGAGCTAATCACGTTCGTCAGGATCCTGTTGTCTCAATATCAGCGCGACAACTCCATCAACTTGCTTCAAAACGCAATGGGATTACTGGAACGTCTCTTGAAGGCGGCAGAGGAAGGCGGCAGGGTTGGAAGTGTGATCGAAGTTCTGATCTTGCAAGCGCGTGCCCAGCAACTGCAGGAGAATATTCCGGCGGCTCTACCATCGCTTGAACGTGCCCTGAAACTGGCTGAACCGGAAGGTTATATGCGCATCTTCCTGGCCGAAGGCGCAGGCATGGCAGAATTAATTCGCGAAATTGACTCACGCGGGATCATGCCAGACTATACTGCCAGGCTGCTATCTGGATTTGATAAAGGTCAAAGCTCGGATGTAGACACGGCTCGTTCCGCTGCACCAGCTTCATCGTCCCTGATCGAGCCGCTCAGCCAGCGTGAATTGGACATCCTGCGCCTGCTCAAAACCGAGTTGTCGGGTCCCGAGATCGCGCAGGAACTTATCATCGCTTTGAGTACAGTTCGTACCCATACCAAAAGTATTTACAGCAAACTCAACGTCAATAGCCGACGGGGGGCCGTCAAGCGGGCGATTGAATTAGGCTTGATCTAAGCCTGAAACGCACAAATTCCCAAACCCCGCCAGAAAATATGGCGAGGTTTTTCGATTCTCCCCACACGAAATCCCCACATCTGGGGAAGACATCTCCCCACATTCATTTGTATATTGTCTTCAGTTGACACCAGTCAGATAGACACACCGGATGTCAAACACTTATCCGTACAGTTCAAAAAAGGAGACAGACAAATGAACACTACAGGAAAGACCTCGATCAAGGAGAGCAGACCCATGATGACCGCATCTACTCTCATGCGTTGGGCAGGAGCTTCTGCGATGTTAGCCGGGCTGGGCTTCATCATCGTTGGAGGGTTCCATCCCCTTAACGTTCCGGAATCCGTCACCACCGCTGCCTGGGTGAACGTCCACATTGTTGCCATGGCTATGGGCTTCTTTGGACTGTTCGGTATGGCGGGGCTGTATGCCCGGCAAGCCGAACGGTCTGGTTCGCTGGGTTTGGCTGGCTTCCTCCTGTTCAGCGTATGGCTGGCGCTCATGATGCCCTTTTCATTCGTAGAAGCATTCATTCTGCCGCCCCTGGCAACTGAGTCGCCGGCATTTGTGGCCGGCTTCCTTGGGATGTTTACCGGCATCCCAAGCGAGATTGACCTCGGTATCCTCCCCCTGTTTTGGGCGATCTCGGACCCCATGTATCTCGTGGGACCTCTGCTGTTTGGCATCGCCACGTTCCGCGCCGGCGTCCTGCCGCGCTGGGCGGGCGCTTTGCTTGTCGTCGGCTCCGTGCTGGCACCCGTCGGAGGATTGGCTGTTCCCGCTGAATACCAACCCCTGGTTTTGGTGCCGAACGGGCTTGCTCTGGCATGGCTGGGATTCGCTCTCGTTTCCGAACGCCGGCAGAAATCCTCGGACTCTTTGCTCGACCAGAGAAGCGCTTCACCGGAACTGAGCAAGGTCGCCTGAGATGGGATGGAGTGGACAAGCGGTTGCGCGACCGCGTGTCCACTGGAACTGGGACTATTTTCCAAGGAGTACGAGATGAAAGCGAATGCCCACAATAACGGTCAGATCAACGTATCCGCAAGAAAAACCCGAAACACGTGGAAGGTGCCCGCTGGGCTGATCGTGCTCAGCATCGTTCCTCTCATTTTCGGTGTCATGCGCCTGAATCAATTGATCAACGGTGCAGAAATCACATCAGCCAACGCTCGCTTCTTTGCGTCGCCATCACCCGTGGTCATCCATATTATTACCGCCGCGGTCTACGCCCTGCTGGGTGCGTTCCAATTCGTGAGTCGCCTCTGGAAGCACGGGACCGGCTGGCACCGCTGGGTTGGAAGGATCCTGGTTCCATTTGGACTTCTGGTTGGACTCTCGGGGCTGTGGATGACTGTGTTCTATCCGCGCCCGGAAGGCGCAGGCGACCTCCTGTATGCATTTCGGCTCTTTTTCGGCTCCGGCATGGTTCTGTCCATCATCCTTGGCTTCGCTGCGATCCGGCGGCGGGACGTCATTCAGCACCGCGCATGGATGACACGAGCCTATGCGATCGGGCTTGGCGCAGGCACTCAGGTGCTGACCGGTATGGTCGGTGCATTGCTGCTCGGCCAGCCAAGTGAGCTCGGTAATGCGCTGTTGATGGGCGCGGCCTGGGTCATCAATCTCGCGATTGCCGAATGGTCCATCCGCAGGCGCTCAACCCGCCAGCTGCGCACAGCACAGATCTAAATATTGGTATCAACCCCAACTTGTGTATCAAACGAAAGGATTCTGAAATGAAAGCAATTGTAGCAACCAAATATGGCGGACCGGAAGTACTTCAACTCAAAGAGATCGAGAAACCAACGCCCAAAGCCAATGAAATATTGATCAAGGTGTACGCGACCACCGTCAGCGCCGGAGACTTTCGAATGCGAAGTTTTACTGTTCCTCCCCTCTTCTGGATCCCTGCGCGCCTGACATTGGGCCTTACAAAGCCAAAACAGCCAGTCTACGGTATGGAACTTGCCGGTGAAGTGGAATCCGTTGGCAATGACGTAACCAGGTTCAAGGCAGGCGATCAGGTATTCGCATCCACCCTCACGGAGAATTTTGGAGCGTACGCCGAATATAAATGCCTGCCTGAAGATGCGATGGTGGCGAAAAAGCCGATCAACATGACGTACGAGGAAGCGGCCGCCGTCCCGATCGGTGCGACGACAGCGTTACGCCTGCTGCGTAAAGGAAAGATCCAGCGCGGACAAAAAATCCTGATCTATGGCGCATCTGGTAGTGTCGGTACGTATGCGATACAACTTGCAAAGTATTTTGGCGCAGAAGTGACCGGCGTATGCAGCACGTCCAACCTGGACATGGTAAAGTTCCTGGGCGCCGATCACGTCATCGATTATACAAACGGGGATTTCCCGGCAATGGAAGAGCGCTATGACATCATCTATGACACGGTCGCGAAATTCCCGAAATCAAAGGTTTCGAAACTTCTGACGCCGAATGGGACCTACATAACGATGGCCAGGCTTGACTCGAAGGAACGCATGGATAACCTGATTTTCATCAGAGGTTTGATCGAGGCAGGGAAGATTAATGCAGTCATCGACCGTTGCTATCCGCTGGAACAGATGGTCGAGGCGCACCGCTACGTAGACGCCGGGCACAAACAGGGAAATGTCGTCATCACCGTGGAACAGAAGAATGTCGAACCAACACAGCCCGAAAGGTGAGCTAGGATCGTCAATGATCTACCAGATCAGGATCAACGGCCACCTGAGTCCGCAATGGATGGGCTGGTTTGATGGGCTGACCATCCTCCTGGAAGAGGAAGGGGATACCCTGCTCACAGGACCGGTCGTCGATCAGGCTGCGCTGCATGGTTTCCTCAAGAAAGTGCGCGATCTGGGAATGCCATTGCTTTCGGTGAACACTGTTGGACCTGGTCGACAAGAGGAACGGACAGGTAACTCATGAATAATGTGGTTCTTTCCTTGCTCGCTGCGATCTTTATTGGTCTTCGTGCAACTCTCACTTTTGATGTGTGGTCGTTATTTCTCAGATATGCTTTCAAGATCACACCATCCAATTTCTGTCTGGTCGGGCGCTGGCCTCGAACCATGCCAGAAGGTATCTTTAAACATTCGAATATTGCATCTGCTCCGCGGAAAAGCGCAGAATGCACGATAGGATGGATCGCTCACTATGGTACTGGCGTCTTGTTCGCCGTGGCTTTCCTTGCATTGGCCGGCAACCACTGGCTTCAACGTCCAACACCGATGCCAGCCATCGCCTTCGGGATCGTCACGGTCCTGGCGCCATTCTTCATCTTGCAGCCAGCATTTGGATACGGAGTGGCTGCATCAAAGACCCCAGATCCTGTGGAAGCAAGGCTTCGCAGTCTGATGAATCATGCTGTGTTTGGCATAGGAATTTATCTGTTCGGATTGTTGCTCAGCTGGTTGTTGTGGGTGTAGGCCTACATTCAAAAAATGCGTTGTTTCAAGTCAGCTTTCAAGCCCCGTACCACCACAGGTTTGAATTAACAAAAAAGGCGAGGTCACAATGACCTCGCCCTGGTGACCCAGCGAATGCCTCGATCAGGGAAGCCGTTCCTTGGGTCTGAATTTGAATACGTTTCTGAAGAAATGTTTGATGGAGTTTGTGGCCTTCATGGTATAAGGCGAGAGGGTTTCCATCACCATCTCGGGCACTTTTTCGAGATTCAGTTCCTTATCTTTACGTTCGCGCTCATCGCGGTAGTTACCCATGTAGTAACTATAGACGTGACTCTTACCGGCAAAGACATCGGCGCGGTCGTGCGGGATGCGATTGAGAACGACACCAATCGTGCGGGCCCCAGACATTTTGATTTGCTCTGCGGCAGCCTGGGCCAACGACAAGCGGGTATGGCCCGGCCTAACAACCAGGAGCACGCCATCCACTTTTGAGGCCATCACCAGGGAATCAGCAACGATCAAAGGTGGTCCATCGATGATCACAACATCGGCGGCTTCTTCCAGGGTGGACAGAATCTGGTCCATCTTCTTGGAACTCAGCAGCTCGGTCGGGTTGACGGGTGTACCGCCAGAAGCAAGTACGGCTAGTCTTTTATCTTTTTTGAATTCGAGCACATCGCTAATGGTAGCAGTATCAGAAATCAGGTCCACCAGACCGCGGTCATTGCTTAGCTCGAAGAATTCATGGATGCTCGGTCTACGCAGGTCGACGTCCAGCAGGACTACATCCTTTTCTCTTTGTGAAAGGGACAAAGCCAGATTCGCAGCGACTGAGGTTTTTCCATCAGCGATATCTGCACTGGTGACAAGGATCGTCTTCAGCGGCCGACTGGCCTGCGATATTTCTATGTTCGTCCTCAGGCCGCGAAAAGCCTCGCCAATTGGCTGCCCCAGGTCGTCTGCATTATTCAGCACGCCTACTTCATTCTTTCCATCGCCCTGCTCAAAAATGTGTCCGATAATAGGGGCTGAGAACAGGCGCTCTACGTCATCTGGGAACTTCAGGGTATCGTCCAGGTATTCGAGCAGATAGGCTTCACATGCAGCCAGGAGCAATCCAGCGGCCGCCGCCAGTAGTATGGTCAGGCCTTTCATCGGACCGATCGGACGAGTTGGTAGTTCAGCAGCTGCGATAATCGTCAGCGTGTTGATGGCTCCCTGTTGTGAGTTGGAGAGCAACAATCCATAGTTATTTTCCATGGCGCCGAGCTTGGACTGTAAGGAGTTGATCTGGGCCTGGATATCACTGATCTGCTGGGCGCTGAACGCATCGACCAGGTCCCCCTGCAGTTTCTCGATTTCGGCCTCGGTTTCTCTGATTTGCTCCTCGAGACTATTCAACCGCTCGTGAACGAACTCCTGACGGTCTCGTTCCTCAGACTGCGCACTCATAGGACTCAGTTCCATCAGCTGGGCAGCTAATTCATTGGCAACCGTCTGTGCACGCTGCGGGTCACTGTCATTGACGACGATCTCGATCAACTGCGTGTTCGGTAAAGCGCTGGCAATATACTCTGGCAATTGAGTCATGCCCAGCGCATCCTTGGTTGCGTCGTAGACCAGCTCTCGATTGGCAAGGTTTGCGTACGCCGAAGCAAGTTGCTGCCCCAGAGACAATTCGTTGGTGGAGGGATTTGGGTTGTTGATGGTCGTACCGATCATGAGGGTAGTGCGCGCCTGGTAAATCGTGGGCTGCCGCAACACACTCACAGAGCTGAAAATTGCAGCGATGAGTGTTGATCCGACCAATAACCACCACCATTTGCGTAATGGGAAAATGTATTTGTTCAGTTTCATAAGTTGCCCCAAATCGCGGAATAGTTGTTGTAAATTGCTGTAGTCATATTACCAGATAACCTCTTTGATGGTGCATCTAAATAGATATGCGGACGACTGACTCGGTCTGGACCGTAAGATGGCCGCAGCCAACCAAACCCGGGAACGAGCGTAGATGGGTATACGCCTCGTGTAGGCCACTCCGGAGACGAACCGGTAAAACACCCAGTTACTGGGCTGCACATGCCCTGTGCTGCGTGGCCAATGAGATGTACTCATGACGCAGCAAGCTTAATTTTGTAACAGGAAAAAGGAAACTCCATCAGGCATGAATTACCCTGCGAGCGGGCGAATCCAGGACTTTTGTACCCAGGCAGAGCTGGCGATCAGGGATTTCGGGCCTGGGCATAACATTCCAGAAGATACGCTTCGATCTCGGCGACCATTTTGTCGAGTGTGAAATTTTCGATCACAGTCCGTCGACCAGCTTGAGACAGACGGGAACAGAAGTCCGGATCGCCGATGAGCCGAGTGACCTGGTCGGCCAGCCCATCTGCATCTTGCGGCGCGAACGTTAGCCCTGTTTCACCATCCTTCAATATTTCCTTTGTGCCGCCGGTTGTAGTTCCGACCACCACTAAACCAGATAACATGGCCTCTTGTGTCATGCGGGCCAGTGGCTCTTCATAGATCGAAGGAAAAATGAGCACATCGAACTGCTGCAAGGTGGCAGGCATCTTGTCCTTTGAAACCGGCTCGTGGAAGGTCACAAAGTCATGCAGGCGTTCTCTGTGAACCAGGTCGCGGAGCGAAGCCTCATAGTCGGGATGACCCGAGCCCACCAGGGTTAGCGAGACCTGATCCAGCTTTCGCTGGTTCACCAGTTTTGCCATGGCCTCGATAGCTGTATGCACGCCTTTGTGATGCACGACTTGGCCCGCATACAATAATTTCAGCCTTTGTGACGAGTACTCTCGCTTGTCAACGCTGGCGAACCGTTCGACGTCGGTCCCGCCGTGGATGACTCGGGCATGCTGAATGGGTAAACCTGCTTCCACGAGAATGTCACGGACCCTGGCGCTGACACAGATCACATGCTCCAATTCCAGATCGGCTTTGCCTTCTTTGGCCAGGATCGATCTCGCGATGCGGCCGAGAACTCGTTTTGGCAGCCGCATCGGCCAACGCTGAACCGGGGACTGCCAGTAGGCAGAATGCATATCTATAGCCGCGGGCCAGTAATCTGAAAGGTAGTACGCGACTCGGCCGGGCAATAGTTGTTCAGCCAGGGCCGGGATCGCTTTGGAAAGAGCCCACATTCCCCACACAAAGATCAAATCTGGAGCGAACTGCCTAATGATACGTTCCAGAGATGCCAGGTTTTCCCGGTGCTGTTTTTTCCAACTCGTGAAAAATTTAAGCGGCTGATAGTAATCCAAATCTCCTTCGAGATGAAGGAGACGATAGATGTTCGGCTCGTTGGCAGGTGCCTTCGCCATTTCATAGCGGCTGGTCAGCACGCCGATCGTATGACCGCGCTGTGCCAGACGTTCAGCCACTTCATGGCACCATTGGGTGTACCCGCCTGGGCGGGCGGGTGGAAAGAAATTCGATAAGAAGAGGATTCGCATCGGGGGCGTCGATCAATCACCCGCTCCCGAACGCCAAGAGCGGCTGATCAGGAGCGGGAAACGTGATCTGGAATTGTTATGTGGAAGAAGGGCTACGGGCCAATGTAGGTCAGGCGACGTGACTCGAATGCATCAAAGAAATATGTGCCGCGGGTGCCATTGTCTATTCCTGTGACCGCACCCAGGCGCACCTGGTCGATCCGACGCGTGTCATTGTCGACACCCGTCACATCGGCCCGCTGAATGCCATCGATCCAGAACGTGAGCCCACCGTTGTTCGCCCCGCTGGCTGTGGCGGCGCGCCAGTCGAGCTCCAGTGAATGCGGCGCATCGCTGATCGGGATCCAGCCCGTGGAACTCCATCCCTTGGCATCGTTTACAAGAAGAGCGCGCAACTCATAACCAGAAGCCTGGAAGCGCAGCTCCAATTGGACGAGCACCAGATTGCTGGTTCCACCGAGCCCCACCAGGAGGACATGCGCGTTGCCGGCAGCCATTGGAATCGAGTTGGGGTCAAAGTAGAACCGGACGCGGTAGCGTGTTTCGGCGCTGGGACGATCATCGATCACGACCAGGGCGTTGTTGTCGTCGATGAGGGCCTGTAAGCCCTGGCTGCCTCGGAGTGCGCCGCCAGGTCCAACATTCAAATCGCCGCCATCGACCGTGCCGGAAGTCCAGGCTGCCAAATTGCCGCTTTCGAATCCGTCGGAAAAGATAAGATCGGTCGGGCCAGACGTGGGGCTTGGCGTCGCGCTCACAACGGGTGTAGCTGTGCCGGAGGCAGTTGGTACCGGGCTGCCCGTCTGGCTTACGGTAGCTGTGAGGGTGTGAGTCGCGGTGGGCGTATGCGTAAATGTAGCCGTGGGAGTATATGTAAATGTGGGGGTCGAGGAAGGAGTTACGGTGGCCGTATTCGTTGGCGTGCCTACCAGGTATTGGATCACCAGCTTCGGCCGTTGCGCTGCAACGCTCGCATCCGATGTGTTGTAGTTGAAGCGATCATTCAACTCAGTATCTGCGACGATGATGAAACCGTTGTTGATGAAGGTTCCATTCACCAGCTCCTGGATTTTGGATGGCGTCAGCACGATCTGCTTCTCGGTATTGAGCGCTTCATTGTTGAGGATCGTCACCGAACCAATGGCAGCGGTTTCGCGATCATTGACTCCGGCAGCACCAGACTGCTGCCAGTTGGCCCCTGTGGCCGCCACGTCCCAGGTCACTTGCGTTTCATGGAACGGTACCTTCAGTCGATAGACACGGATGATCCGGTTGTTGATTGATAGGTCACCGGAGGTCCAGAGTGAAAGCGTGGCTGAGGTGATCGTGGCATTGGCTGGAATGGTGGATAGGTTGAATTTGATCAGGCTGCGCGCGATGCGGTTATTGGCGCCGTTGTCTTCTCCCACGCCCATGCTGCTGGCACCCCCAAAGTTGCTGCTCTTTGAGATGCTGTAGATGTAGCTGTCGATACCGGTCGCTCCGTTGGGTTGCAGAACCATGGTGGTCGGCGTGCCAACAGGTGTTAACGTGGCTATGCCGGTGGCCGTGGGCGTCGCTGTGCGAGTGACCGTACTCGTAGCAGTCTGAGTTCCGCCAGCCTGGGCATAAATATACAAAACGGCATCACCGGAAAACGGAGCGGTGAGCGAGCGCGTGGCCCCACCCATCACGCTGCCGGCGCCTCCAACAGTGCCAGTGGCAGGGTTGAACCACTCAACCTGCAATTGCCCGGATGCCGCAGATAAATTCACGTTTACCGTTCCACCATTAGGCAGGTAGACCAGATACTCTGCGCCAACGGCAGCGGCATTGGCGAGGCAGTAGCCTGTCGAACAGAGGCTGGGCTGCGGGGTCATGGCGGTCAGGTTCA
>CAZBAX010000098.1:0-12256 GCA_964489725.1 uncultured Anaerolinea sp.
TTCGCAATCGAGATCGAGGCGCGATGGGTCAACGCAGAGAACAGTCGCATGGTATCGTCGCCGATCAGGTTGGGACGCGTGAAGGCCACATTGAATACGCCCACCAGGCGGTGGTCCACGATGATGGGCAGGTGCACGAACGAGCGAATCCCTTCCGAGAGCAGAGCTTCGCGCACATCGGGTCGAAAATCGTCGTGTTCGATCTGGCGCACGATTGCCGGCTTGCCCGTTTCCAACACCTTTCCGACAATGCCTTCCCCTTTTTCGAATTCCAGCACCTTCAATGTTTCTTGTGAAAACCCGTGACTGACACGCGGCACCACTTTGGTCTGCTTCTCGTCCCACGCAAAGACCACGCTGCGGTCGGCGTGCAGCATCTCTACAGCCACTTCTACCAGCGTCTGAAAAACCTGGTTCAAACTGACGTTGCGCAGGATGCGCTCATCGGCCTGGTAGAGAGCCTGGATTTCCTGGTTGCGTGTCTCGAGGGCACTGGTTCGTTCGCGTACCAGCCGCTCCAATTGGCGGTTGCGATCCTGGATCGATTTGGTGCGCAGACGGATGCCTCCCAGGACGGCAGTTACCGCGATAAGAGACAGCAGGACGCGGAACCATGTCGTCTGCCAGTAAGGAGGTACCACCTTGATATTGACCCGGACGGGATTGTCATTCCAAACACCATCGCTGTTGGATGCTTTCAACAGTAGTGTATATTCACCACCCGGCAGATTGGTATAACGCCCATTGCGTTTCGTTCCGCTGAAATGCCAGTTCGTATCGAAACCATCCAGTTTGTAGGCATATTGATTCTTATTCGACTGGTTATAACTTAACGCGCTGAACTCAAATTCAATGGAGTTCTGCGGCCATTCGATGGTCACATCCCGGACGGTCTCCACACTTGCATTCAACGCAATGGGACTGTCATCCTGTTTAAGGGATGTGAGAGTGATCTGCGGCAGGTATGGATTGTTATCGATGGCCGCCGGATGGAAGACTGTTAATCCGTTGATGCCGCCAAAATAGAACTCGCCTTCGTTTCCCTCTGCATACGCACCAGAATTGAACTCATTGCTTTGGAGACCATCTCCTTCATCGAAGTTGCGGAACGTCTCGGTTTCGGGGTCGAAGCGGGAGAGTCCGAAGTTGGTGCTCATCCAAAGATGTCCGTTTTCATCCTCCAGGATGCCATAAACCACACCGTTTGGCAGCCCATCTTTTTCGAGGTAGTAGGTGAACGAATCGGTTTCGGGATGATAGAGGTTTAATCCGCCGCCGGCGGTGCCGATCCAGATGCGCCCTTTCGTATCTTCATGGATCGCCAGGATGGAATCATTGCTGATGGAGGTTTTATCCTGGGGGTCATTGCGGTAGCGCGTGAACGTTTCGGTTTCCGGGTCGAACCTGTTCAGTCCACTGGTAAAAGTGCCAACCCACAGATTGCCATTCGAATCCTCGGTAATGGAATAGGCCATGATACCGCTGATGCTGTTCGGATTCTTCTTTTCGGGATAATAGTGCGTAAATGTACCGGTCTCGCGATTGAATCGGTCGAGCCCGTTGACGGTTCCGGCCCAAACGTTATTTCTGCTGTCGACGAACACTGCATAGATCAAATTGGCGCTGATACTGTCTGGATTGGTGGGATCGCGAGTGAAATGTGTGAACGTCAATCTAGACCGATCGAAGCGATTGAGTCCGTTCGCGGTGCCAAGCCATAGCATACCATTCTGGTCTTCGGCGATCGCCAGGACTTCATTGGAGCCGATACTTCCCGGCCGGTTGGGGTCATTCTGGAAGCGCATTACCTGGTTGGTGCGCCGGTCGAAACGATTCAACCCGTTGCTGTAGGTGCCGATCCAGGCATAGTCTTCCTTGTCGATATATACAGAGAAAATGAAATTTTCACTCAGGGAGTTCGAGCTGGTCGAGTCGTGCCGGTAATATTCGAAATTGGCGCGCTGACGGTCATACTTATTGATGCCGCCTCCATAGGTGCCAAACCATAGCACACCGCCCCGGTCTTCATAGATGGACAATATATGGTCATTGCTCAGACTTTTGGAAAAGGCCGGGTCGTTTTGGTAATGAACAAACTCTCCCGACTCCGATTCCAGGCGGTTCAATCCATCGGAGGTCGCGATCCACAAGTTTCCGGTGCTGTCTACATACAGATCGGAGATCATATCGTTGGAAATGGTGCTCTCTTTTTCCTCGTCATGCATGAAGCGCAGGAATGCACCCGTCTCAGGCAGGAATTGATTCAATCCACTGCGGGTACCGACCCAAAGCACGCCATCCTGATCTTCCACGATGGCAGTGACGTTATTGTGGCTGATCGTGTCGTCAGTTTCGTCCTCATTGACGGCAGTGTCGTTATTGTCGATGTTGGTGCTTTCATTTTGTTCATCGTTCCGGTAGGCAAAGAATAAGGCCTTGCCGTCGTCGGGGTCCAGCCGTCCCAGCCCGCCATCGGTGGTACCGATCCAAAGGTGACCGAGGCTGTCCTTGTAGATGGCTGTGATATTCTTTTCGCTAACATCCCATGTGGCAGAGGGATTCATTCCCAGATGCTCGAAGGTTTGCGAGTCGCGTTGAAAGCGGTCGATGCCGCTGTTGGTGCCAACCCACAGATTGTTGGTGTCGTCGAGAAAAAGCACGTTGACCTGGTTGCTGCCCAGGCTGGATTCGGTTTGCTCATCATGCAAAAAACGAGTGAACGTATCTGATTGTGGATCGTAGCGGTTCAGGCCACCCTGGCGCGTCCCGACCCACAGGTAACCATCCGAATCTTCCACAATGGCGGTGATCCAGCGGTCGCTTATGCTGTTGGGTGAGTCGAGATCGGGCTTGTAGGACTTAAAGGTATATCCATCGTAGCGGTTCAGCCCATCTTCTGTACCAAACCACATGAAGCCGCGCCGATCCTGCAGGATCGCGCGTACAGAACTTTGCGAAAGTCCCTGTTCGATACTGATATGGTCAAACCGCAGGACGCAGTTGCAGATCTCGGGCAGCGAGGCGGGGGAGACCCGGTTCTCGGCGGGGGGAAAGCTGGACAGCGCGGAATCAGCCTCAGGCGTGGGAAGAGGCGTTTGCAATCCCGCGCAGGAGGCAAGAATCAAAGCAAGCAGCAGTCCGATCCCGCGGATCAATGTGTTTTTCATTCCATCGTTCTTCTTAGCGCTTGTCTCATCATTAACTAAACTTTTCAACGGCACTTGTAAGTTGAATTTCAAAAATTGAGTGTAGATGATTACGCGGCACTCTGTAAAGTATAGCCTATATCCATCTGATTGTATGAACTGCAAATGAGTTCCGATACCCCTCGTTGGAGGGGTTTTTATAGCACTGGCCTGTGTTGGAACGTGTAGGGTTACCATCCTCGAAGGGGGAGGGGAAATCACGCCTTCATGGGGGATGAAACACGCTTTCAGACGGATACCTAATTCTCTTCATGAACGTATGATGGGATCAGGATTAGCCTAGCCGCCGCCAACATCCTGCGGCGCTTCGTAATCTGCTTTGCTTTCATAAATCTCCTCACGAAAGCAATCCCTGAAGGAGAGGCGGATGCCGGGGCTACGCAACCCGGCCTTCCGCCTCCCTCCGTATTGGCCCAAGGAGGTGCGTTATCGAAGAAGAGCTGTGCACGCCCTTTTCCAAATCAATTCATTCTTAAGGAGAGAAGATGAAAATCAAAAATCTATATTCCGTTCTCAGTCTATTGATGATGCTTAGCCTGGTACTCGCTGCCTGTGCGCCTCAAGCAGCCACAGCAACCGATGAGGCGACAGAAGCACCCGCTCAACAGACTGAGGAACCGGCAGCAACCGAAGCGCCAACCGAGGCGCCTACGGAAGCAGCGCCGAAGACAGAACGTCGCGGCGGCTGGCTGGATGAGATCGACGTATCTGTGGTGGATGGTGATTCCGCCATCTCCCAGATCCAAGCGGGAGCCATCGATTTCTATTCGTTTAATCTTGCATCCAGTGCCTACCCGGCGATCAAGGAAGCGGGCGTCTCCAGCACGCAGTCTCTGGGAGGCTATTATGGTATTAGCTTAAACCCGGCTGTATTCACCGACACAGCCCGCCTGAATCCGTTTTCGAACCGCAAGATCCGCGAGGCGTTGAACTGGCTGATCGACCGCAACTACCTCAACCAGGAAATTTATGCAGGCGGTTCATTGCCAAAACTACTCCCCATCACCACGCAATTGGTGGAGTACACGAACCTGATCGATACCGCCCGCGCCCTTGAAAGCAAATATGCCTTCAATGTGGATAAAGCGAAGGAAGTGATCGATGCTGAGATGCCTGCCATGGGTGCAGAGCTGGGCGCAGATGGCACGTGGCAGTTTAATGGAGCGCCGGTGACATTGACCTTCCTGATCCGCTCCGATGGAGACGGCACACGCCAGCCAATGGGCGATTATGTAGCCAATCAGCTGGAGAGCGTGGGCTTTACTGTGGATCGTCAGTATAAGACCTCCTCAGAAGCCTTTGCCATCTGGCTGGATACTCCTGCAAACGATGGGCAGTGGAGCTTATATACCGCCGGGTATTCCCCCTCTGGTCTTGGCACGCTGCGCGATGAATCAGCAAATATTCAGCAGAGTTATTTGAACACTAGTGTTCAAGCAGGTGAACCTTACATCTCGAATGTGTCTGATCCTGAGTTCCAGAAACTCGGCGATGACCTGGCGAAAGGTGTGTACGTAGAAAAAGGTGAGCGCGATGCTGCCATGCGCCGTGCTCTTGAACTTTCGCTGGAAGATTCCCTCTTTGTGTGGACGATCGAGCAGCAAGTGTATTCACCCTACAGCGACAAGGTACAGGTCGCTTATGACCTTGCTACTGGATACGAAGGCACGAACGTCGGTCCATACAATCTGCGTCTCAAAGACCAGGAAGGTGGCACGTTGAAGGTCGGCACGAATGACCTCTTCTCGCAGCCCTGGAATACGATCGCTGGAAGCAATGGCGTTTGGGATGTGGGCGTAATGCACGCCACTACCATGGGTACTTCGAACTATGTGGGCGGCGGTGGTCTGATGGCTGACCCGTTCACCGGACTGGCATACCCCCAGCGCATTGAAAGCGCCGAGCTGACTTATAAGGAAGGCTTACCGATCCATCAGAGCGCCGACTGGCTAACCGTGAATGCGGTGCCTCAGGTTGATGTTCCTGAAGATGCCTGGGTGGATTGGAATGCTGCCGAGCAGCGCTGGATCACCGCGGCAGAGAAGTTCCCCGGCGGCGCCACAGCCAATGTCAAGAGCGTGGTCGTTTACCCCTCTGACTTGTTCGATACGGTGAAGTGGCATGATGGCAGCCCCATTTCTGTTGCCGACTTCGTGATGTACATGATCGAGACGATCGATCCGGGCAAGGAGGGAAGCCCGATGTACGATCAATCGCTTGCCATCAGCGTCAATGCAACTCTGGATGGCTTCAAAGGTTTCCGCATCACCTCGACCGATCCGCTGACGATCGAGACATATACCGATACCTATGTCACCGATGCTGAATTAAATATTTTGCCGCAATGGCCGCAGTCACCGCTTGGTCTTTCGGGCGAAAACAGCTGGGGCATCATGGCCGTCTCGAATCTGGCAGAAGCAGCTGGTGAACTGGCCTACTCATCCAATAAGGCAGATGCCGCGCAGATCGAACAGACCAGTTGGGTGGGTGGACCCAGTCTTGAGATCCTCAACAAGTATCTTGACCAGGCTGCCGCAGAGTCCTACATTCCCTTCGAGCCTACCCTGGGTCAATACATTACCAAGGAAGAGGCTGACCTGCGCTATGCCAATTTGAAACAGTGGTATGAGGATCACGGTCACTTCTGGATTGGCACGGGTCCCTACTATCTGGACCAGGTCTTTACTACCGAGAAGACAGCCGTCTTGAAGAACTTCGCCGAATTCCCCGATCTCGCTGATCGCTGGGCGCAATTCAGCGAGCCAAAGCGGGCTACGACCCTGCTCGATGGACCAGGACAGGTCAAGAGCGGAGACGAAGCAGTCTTCGATATCACAGTCACTTTCAAGGATCAGCCGTACCCTCTGTCTGATATCGCCCAGGCAAAATATATCCTGTACGATACGACCGGCACCGTGGTAGCTGTTGGCGACGCCACCTCTGTAGCCGATGGACAGTACCAGGTTACCCTGAGCCCGGAGGAAACAGCAATGTTACCCACTGGCTCCGCCCGACTCGAAGTGGCTGTGGCGCCGCTCCCGGTGGCCATCCCATCCTTCACGTCGCTTGACTTTGTAGCAGTTCCATAGAATTGCTGCTCTCGATATGCACAGAGGCAATCAACACCTGCCTCTGTGCATCCTTCCTGTTGTGAGGTAGCCATGGCTGTCGTATCTCAACCTGTTCCCGAAAAATCGGTCGTCAAAAAAGCGGCCCGCGATAACGCTATTTTGCGAGTCTCCCGGTATGTTGTCGTACGCCTGTTGACTTTATTCGTGACCGTGGTCATTGGTGTGTACCTGACCATTCTGATCGCCAACATGGGTGGCTTTGTGGATAATATCATGCGGGCGCAGATCCGCGACACCGTGACCCAGTCCATTATCAATAGCCCTTCGGCGCGTAGCATGGACTCTGAAGTGCGAAGGCAACTGATCCAGGATTCGATCGCTGCCGAAGAGGAACGCCTGGGGTTGAATGTGCCTATCGCCATCCGCAACGCTCGTTACCTCAAAAATGCGCTTACCCTGCAGCTGGGACGTTCGATCAACATGACCAGTGACGCGGGATCCAAAACAGTTCGCCTTATTTTGCTGGAACGACTGCCTGCCACTCTGTTGTTAATGGGCATCTCACAATTGTTCCTGTTCTTTTCCAGCGTGCTCATGGCCCTCAATCTTTCGCGCCGTTACGGCAATTTTTGGGACAGGCTGGTGGTGACGCTTTCGCCAACCTCTGCGGTTCCACCCTGGTTTTATGGGATCTTTCTGATCCTGATATTTGCTTCACTGTTCAAAATCCTTCCCTTTGGCGGCATGGTGGATTCGCCGCCGCCTTCCAATCCATTTGATTATGCGGCCAGCCTGGCGAAGCATTTGATCCTGCCAACGCTGTCGCTGGTGCTCAGCTCGTTCTTCCTCAGCATTTATAACTACCGCACATTTTTCCTCATCTATTCCAGTGAAGATTATGTGGATATGGCCAAAGCAAAGGGACTGCCATCGCGGGATGTAGAGCGCCGATATATCCTGCGCCCGACGCTTCCCAATATCATCACGAACTTTGCCTTATTGATCATTACCCTGTGGAGCGGCGCGACGATCACAGAAACAGTTTTTCTATGGCCGGGTCTCGGACGCACATTGTATCAGGCCATTGGTCTCTATGATATTCCCATTATTGTCGGCTCGACGATCATCTATGCATATTTACTGGCGATGACCGTATTCCTGCTGGACTTCATGTACGCACTGGTCGACCCACGTGTGAAGATCGGTGGTTGATGCCATGAATTCGATCAGAAATTCTTTCCGAAATCTGTTCTACTACCCGTCAGCAGTGTTGGGCATGATTGTTGTCTTTCTACTGGTCTTCACTGCTGTGTACGCGATGATCACGATCCCCTATGATGAAGCGATCCGTTTATGGCGCGGCGGCGAAGAGGTCTGGTATCAGAATCCCAAGTTTGCACCACCGGCATGGATCAACCTTTTCTCGAAAAAGAAATACGCCGAATCGTTTGCAGTCCGAACCTCTGATGGGTCGATCTCGAAGACCGTGACACCCGGTGCAGAGGGGACTTCTACAATGGATGCCTCTTATACCTTTGACTTCAATTCTGATTACTACCCTCAAGACTTGATCCTGTATCTCAGCTCCACCTATCAGGAAAAGCAGCCGTTTATCTCCGCCGAGTGGCTGACGCCCGATGGGCGTACGATTCGTATTGTCAATACGGCGTTGAGTCAAAAGATGACGTATCGGTTCTCGCAGGATGCGAAATTGAAAACCCGTTTGTTCACCGATGAGGTGATTCCTGCCTTGTTCTCCGACCCTGAAACCGGCGAATTGATGCGCGGCAAATACCAGTTACTGATCACCGGCACGGCCTTTGAACCAGATTCGGATATCAATGTGGAATTTGTCTTTCACGGGCAGGTCTTTGGCCTGGCAGGCACCGATCAGGCGCGGCGCGATCTGGTAGTGCCACTGTTATGGGGCGCACCTGTCGCTCTGGCATTTGGATTGCTTGCCGCTTTGGGCACGTCTGTCCTCACCATGGTCATTGCCGCGGTAGGCACATGGTACGGCGGCTGGGTGGATGAATTGATCCAGCGCATTACAGAGATCAACCTGGTGTTGCCGTTCCTTTCGATCCTCATCATGATCGGCACATTCTATTCACGCAGCATCTGGGTCATTCTGGGTGCGACGATCCTGCTGACTATTTTTACTGGTGCGATCAAGGGCTATCGCTCCATTTTCGTGCAGGTCAAAGAGTCGGCGTATATCGAAGCAGCCCGGGCTTATGGCGCGAGCAGCCCGCGCATCGTCTTCCTGTATCTCATCCCGCGCATGATCCCGCTCCTCATTCCAGGGTTGGTCTCCTCGGTCCCTGCATTCGTGTTTCTCGAAGCATCGCTGGCATTACTGGGATTGGGCGATCCGGTCCTGCCGACATGGGGCAAGATCATCAACGATGCGAATGCCAATGGCGCTCTCTATCGCGGCTACTACTATTGGATTTTGGAACCGGCGGCCCTGTTAATGGTCACAGGTCTTGGGTTTGCCATGCTTGGGTTCGCGCTCGATCGTGTCTTCAATCCAAAACTAAGGGATATTTGATGACTACTCCAATAAACACTCCCATACACCCAGTTTCAAATACTGTTTCCCAACGATTGCTCAAGATCGAAGGACTGGTGCTGCACTTCAAGACGCGCGCCGGCGTCGTGCAAGCCGTGGATGGTGTGAATTTCGAACTCGGAACAAATCGCGCAGTGGTGATCCTGGGCGAATCAGGCTGCGGCAAAAGTTCATTGGCCAAAGCCATCCTGCGTTTGCTGCCGCGCAACGTGGAAGCCTACAGCGGTAACGTATATCTGCAAGGCACAGATGTGATGAAGTTCGACGAGGAACAATTCCGTCAAAATGTGCGCTGGGCCCAGATATCGCTCGTCCCGCAGGCGGCGATGAATGCCCTGAACCCTGTGCTCAAGGTCGGTGACCAGGTGGCTGAGCCTGCCATCGTCCATCTTGGACTCAAAAAGGACGAAGCCATCAACCTCGCCAAACGCATGTTCAAACACGTTGGCGTGCCGGAAGATTTTCTGAATCGCTACCCGTTCGAACTGAGCGGCGGGATGCGCCAGCGCGTAGCGCTGGCGATGGCGCTTGTGACAAGCCCGAACCTGATCATCCTCGATGAGCCGACCTCTGCCCTCGACCTTCTCACACAAGCCAACATCATGAACGTGCTCAAACGCATCAAGCAGGAACTGGGTACCAGCTTCATTCTCATCACGCATGACATTGCCACATCGAGCGAACTTGCCGATGAGGTCGCGATCATGTACGCCGGTCAGATCGTGGAGACGGGGCACGCCAGAGACTTCTTCCCCGCGCCGCTGCACCCATACGCCCAAATGTTGATGGCCAGCGTACCGCGCCTGCGCAGCGAATCAGACCCGATGTTCATCACGGGCCAACCGCCGAGCCTGATCAACCTGCCCACTGGCTGCCGCTTCAAAGCGCGCTGCCCTTTCCGCTTTGAAAAATGCGACAAGGAACCACCCATGTTTGGGAAGAACGGCCGCAAGGTCAAGTGCTGGTTATATGAATAGATAGGTAGTAGCGACTTCAGTCGCCTAGTAACGACTAAAGTCGTTACTACGATTAGGATTTATATGTCTACTTTTGCTTTGTACAATGTTCTTCATTCCTTCAAAGAGACTCACAGAGTCGTCCTCGACCTCGCTAGTGATCTTGATGATGAACAACTTAAATGGAAGCCCGAAGGCTATAGCACATCCATCGGATTCCACCTCTGGCACCTGGCGCGCGAATCTGATTATCTCAAAGCGGCCATCCTGCAGTATTACCCCAATATTGGAACGGAATTCGGCGATGCGATTGAGATCTGGCAGCGAGATTCGCTTGCCTGGAAGTGGGGCTTTCCCGACGGATTGCATGAAACCGTCGGAACAGGGCTAAGCGATGAAGTCGCTGGATCATTACCCATCCCCAAAAAGGATGAGCTGGTCAAATACCTGCAGGAATCCTATAAAGCCATTGAATGCTTCGTGGAAGACTTCGATACAAAGTATGAGCGCCTGGAGGATCTGGATGATGAGCTGCGCAAGCAGGTCGAGATGGTGCGCGTGAATTTGCTTGTGTTCCTGACCCATGATTGTCGCCACCTGGGCATGATGGAATGTTTGAAGGGACTGCAGACCGGTTTTGGTTCGGCTACGGAGAAGAGATAACTAGTGTCATTGCGAGCGGAGCGAAGCAATCTCCCGTTTAATGGGTGGACCCTGCCGATGAGTTTAGCCCGTTTAAGAGGAGATTGCTTCGGGCGAAAACATGCCCTCGCAACGACATGAATAATAGGAGCAGGACATGATTACTGAACTGCGAGAGGTGAAAATGAACACGCCAAGAGTCAACGGTGCCGAGCCATTGCTGTCCATCCAGGATCTGCACGTCTGGTATGAGCTGCGCCGGTTTGGGTTTGGTCACGCGGGCTATGTCAAGGCCGTGGACGGCGTCAGCTTTGAAATGGCAGAGGGGGAGACGGTGGCAGTCGTCGGCGAGTCAGGATGCGGAAAGTCCAGCCTGATGAAAACGATCCTTGGGCTGAACATCCCCACCAGTGGCGATGTGATGTTCGATGAAGAGAGCTTATCCAAACTGGGCCAGGAAGGTTTGCGTCATTATCGCTTTAAGATCGGATACGTGCAGCAGGATCCCTATGGCGCCCTGCCGCCATTTATGAACGTGCAAAAGATTTTGGAGGAGCCGCTCATTATCAGCGGCATGAAGAGTAGGGAGGAACGGCTGGACCGCATTCGCAAGGTGATGAGTGAAGTAAAGCTGCACCCGGTGGATGACTTTCTTGAGAAGTTTCCTCACACGCTGAGCGGTGGCCAGCAGCAGCGCATCGTCATTGCGCGCGCCATGCTGCGTGAACCAAAGCTAATTGTGGCCGATGAACCCGTCTCCATGCTCGATGCGTCGGTGCGTGTGGAGATCCTGAAACTGATGCGCGCCCTGCAGGAAACGCATGGTCTCTCGGTGATCTATATTACGCATGACCTCTCGACGGTGAAATATTTTTCGAAACGTATCTTCGTGATGTACGCGGGCAACCTGATCGAAAAAGCGGATACGCGCCAGCTCCTGTCAAATCCGCTGCACCCCTATACTCACGCGCTGCTCGCCGCTACATCTGACCCGGACGCGGCCAACGCCGATACCTATAAGGAAGTGCCGCCCGGCGAACCGCCGAGTCTCGTCAACCCTCCGACGGGCTGTCGTTTCCACCCACGCTGCCCGCACTTTATGGCGGGCCTGTGTGATGTAAAGTTCCCACCTGACTTTGAACCTGAGCCTGAGCACTTTGTGGCCTGCTGGCTATACAAAGATTCCGCGCTGAGCGGAAGGTCGAGTGATCTCCGAGGCCTGTAGTCGAAGCGCGATGGATGATGTAAGATATGATACTTTTGAAACTCGCGCTTCGACTGCGTGCCTCTGCCTACATTCGGCACTCCGCTCAGCGCGGAGCGTAATAATGATGAACTCCCCCCGCCTCCTTCTAAGCCTGGGCGTGATCCTGATGCTCCTGGGCACCGCCCTGCCCTTTTTGATGGTTATCCAGATGCTGGAGTCTACGTTCTTCCTAAACTTCTTCGCATGGGGCGCGTCAGTGTCGGGGTTGGGGCTCGGGACGATTGGATTTGCGTTGTGGTCGAAGAACAGAAGGGAGTAAAACATTACGCACCCCAAATTTCAGTAAATCACGATTCTCATGTCACTCTGAGTGAGCGTTCGTTGCGAACGAAGAGTCTCGGCGCAAATTACGGGAGATTCTTCGTCGCCAGAAGAACGTTGGCTCCTCAGAATGACAAACCTGTGATTTACTGAATTTAATCTGTTCAAAACCGGTTGCTGAACGAAAGACTCATTTAAGAACTTTAGCCACGGATTTCACAGATGACTGCACTGCAAAAACTCAACGAAAAATTGGTGTGAAGGAAACGGATGGGAGC
>CAZBAX010000099.1:0-11594 GCA_964489725.1 uncultured Anaerolinea sp.
GCTGAAACTCGCTCAGCAATGGGCTGCCTGACCACGTTTAAGTGCAGTCGTACCCCAGGAATCAAGTTCTATGAAAACAAAGATTTACATCATTGTCATTATCGGTATTCTTCTAACTTCCTGCGCTCCCCAGAGGTCTGCCCAGCAAGCGACCAGCGACGCTGCCACCGAAGTATTTGTTACCAGGGTGACAATGACACCAGAGCTTGTTGCCACACAGGGATCGGCTGCAACGATAACGCCAACAAGAACTCCAACCAATGTGCCCAGCAAGACCCCGCTGAGTTGTGTGACACTTTTGACTCCGCTCGACGGTGCAGAGATCCCAGCCGCCGGCAGGGTTACTTTTTCATGGAGTCCCATGCCTGGAGTTGCCTTTTACGTCCTGAATATCATTCTGCCATCCGGTACATCGTTCTCTTTTGAGACGGAACAAACGTTTCGTAATCAGTATATCGAAGCATTTTCACCGGGAGGCAGTTATCAGTGGAACGTAACCGCAATTGGCGCAGACAGAAAACAAACCAGGCTGTGCAGTAGTGAACTTGCTACATTTAGCAAGCCTGCTTCTGCCGCACCACCGCAGAATGATAACGATGACCGCAAAAAGAAATGATGAGGATGGTTACGATAGGGGATGACTGATTGCCTCCAGGTTAATGTATCGGTTACACAGTGCCGCAGGATCTTCTAAACTTTATATTCGAATTTTAGCCTGCGGATTAATGTATAAAGTTTAGTTAATAGTGAGCCAAGCGGTAAACTCAGCTTTGATTTTCAACCTACAAGCGCAGCTGAAAAGTTCTTAATTATGAGACAAGCGGTAAAATACCTTCATGTGTTCACCTTCACAAAGATACATCTCACTTCTGACCCTTTCCTTTTTACTTCTCACTCTCATCGTCTCCTGCACAAGCCCCATCGCAACCGAATCCCCGACCCCTATTTCCACTGTATCCCCGGTCCCCTCCGTCACTACAGCACCCACAGAAGCATCTCTCCCCAGCCAAACGCCGACCCCATTCCCCACGCTTACACCCGACTTTGAACGTCCCGTTTACAACATTAACTTGCAGTTGAACTACACATCAAAAGCTGCGGTGGTGGAGCAATCGATCACCTATCCCAACTGGACCGGCGAAACGCTGACCAATCTGGTCCTGGCCGTCCAGCCGAATTTGTGGAGCGGCGGATTTAGCATCAAGTCTTTGGCAGTGAACGATGTACCAATTACCAATTACACAATCGAACCTCTTAACCAACGCCTCGAAATTCCTCTGCCCGAGCCCCTCGAACCAAGCCGTACAGCCTTCATCACGATGACCTATAGCCTGCTGCTTCCTGAAGCACAGGCATACAGTGATCCGAATGAAGTGCGCCCGCAGATCTATGGATACACTGCCAAGCAGGTCAACTTTGTAGACTGGTATCCATATATTGTGCCCTATGAACCTGGTAAAGGATGGCTGCTGCACAACCCGTGGTATTACGGCGAGCATCTGGTCTATGATGTGGCAGATTTCGACGTCAGCGTAACCTTCACCGACGGCGCGGCTCCGCTGATCGCCGCGTCGGGAGAGGAACAGGGTTCATCCGCTGATGCTACTTCTCAGGGAGCGGTCAGCCGTCGCTTTGTGATCGAGGCGGCGCGCACCTTCGCGCTGTCGATGAGCTATGACTTCAAAGTCGCCCAGCAGGCAGTCGGGGACGTGATGGTCTATAGTTATTATTTCGGTTTCTACGATGCGCCCGGCGAAGCGATGCTGCAAACGACAGTCGATGCGTTGCAAACATATTCTGAAAAATTCGGTCCCTATCGGCATAAGACGATGACCGCTGTGCAGGGCGACTTCAACGATGGCATGGAATACTCCGGCCTGTATTTCATCAGCCGTGATTATTTCAATCTTTACGACAACACACCCGGGAACTATCTTGTTATCATTGCCGCGCATGAAACTGCCCACCAATGGTGGTTCGACGGGGTTGCCGATGATCAGGCGCTTGAGCCGTGGCTGGACGAAGCGCTTGCCACATACAGCGAGCATATTTATTACGAGACGGTCTATCCCGACCTCGTGGATTGGTGGTGGGGCTATCGTTATTTCGAATTCCTCGAGCCCGGCTGGGTCGATACACCGATCTACGATGGTGGCGGTCAACGTCCGTATTGGGACAAGGTCTATCTCACCGGCGCACGTTTCTTCGAGGACCTCCGTGTGCAGGTGGGTGATGAAATTTTCTTCGCCTTCCTCAAGGACTACTACACTCAGATGCAGGGCAAGCGCGCCACGAGTGCCGATTTCTTCCGCATCTTCCGCGAAAACACAGCCGCGGATATCACCCCGTTGTTGGTGAAGTATTTTAAGAATACATACTAGCCCCGACATTGCGACCGGAGCGAAGCAATCTTGGTCACTTTGCATAAGATTGCTTCGTCGCTCACGCTTCGTCTGCGCTCGTTACCACTCGCTCCGCTCAGCGCGAGGCTCCTCGCAACACTTGCACCGGGTGCACGTGCCGGTGTGACGGATACAACTTTTATGAAAAATCCTCTTCGACTGGCATCGATCTTCTTCCTGGCGATCCTGCTCGCTTGTAATCTGGCCCAACCCTGGATGACGCCTGCTCCTGCGCTGGTGCTTGTCACTGCGAACCCCAACGCGTCGCCTACGCCCACGCCGTTCCAACCCATTTCGGTGCCGAGCGCGACGCCGACTCTGGTATCCACGTTTACGCCGGCTCCGCCAACCGATACGCCGCTGCCCACACTTGAGTTTACCGCAACGACGCTTCCTTCGCCGACTGCACCCTCAAGCACCGCACGGACTCAATATACGATCTTTGCACTGCTCGATTACTACGAACATCAACTGGCCGCCGATGAGACCATCCGCTACACCAACCAGACAGGTGTCGTGCTCAACGAATTGGTGCTGGCCGCGATTCCCAACCTGCGCGGCGGATTTTCGATCGAGCATGTCATTCTTAATGGCAATCAACTGAACTACGATCTGAGTAACCATCGTCTCACAGTCTATCTGCCGCAGCCGCTTCAACCGGGCGCCCTGGTGACTCTCAGCATGCGCTACCGCATTTCGATTCCCGCCAAGATCAAGGAACATCCCTATGGCTATGATATCGACCAGCTCAACCTGACAGATTGGTATCCGTTTGTTGTGCCCTATAGCAATGGATGGGTGCTGCATGATCCATCGTATGTTGGCGAGTATCTGGTCTATGACGCGGCTGACTTTGAAGTGAATCTCAGGACGGCTCAAACAGGCATTGTCTTTGCCACCAGCGGCGTCGAAGAACCGAATGGCGAATGGACGCGTTACCGCGTCAACGGGGCGCGCTCGTTCGCAGTCTCAGCCAGCGACCAGCTCCGTTACGTGGACGCCAGCGCGGGCGGCGCGCTGATCCGCTCGTACTATTTTCCCGGCTATGAGTATCAGGCGGCAGCCATCCTGAACGCAGCCACACGTTTGATCGGATTGTTTGAAGTCAAGATCGGCCCGTGCCCGTACGGAAGTTTGAGCATCGTCCAGGCAGATCTCAATGACGGACAGGAATATGATGGGCTTGTGTTCCTGGCAACCAAGTTCTATAACGAATATGATGACTCGGCCCGCAGCAACCTGGTGGCGATCGGTGTACATGAGATCGCGCATCAATGGTGGTTCGGGCTGGTGGGCAGCGATCAGGCCATGGAGCCATGGCTCGACGAAGCACTGTCTGTCTATAGCGAAGCGTTGTTCTATCAATACATTTATCCCAACTCCTATGATTGGTGGTGGAACTTCCGTGTTAACTATTTTGGTCCTTCAGGCTGGGTGGATACTAACGTGTACCAGGTGCAATCGTTCCGCCAGTATGTCAATGCTGCGTATTTGAACGGCGCGAATTTTATGGAAGCGTTGCACTATCGCATGGGCGATGGCGACTTTTTCCGCTTCCTGCAGGATTACACCTCGCGTTATGGTCGCGGTCGCGCGACTGCCTATGATTTCTTTGCCGTTGCCCGCCAGAATACGACCGCCGATATTTCTGATTTGATCAGCGCCTATTTTGCAACTTCGTATTGATCGCACCTGCTTGACTAGTCAACATTGCTGATTACGGGATTTTCGTTCGAGACTTTTGTCTCGAATCATGCGTATACATCAATGTTGCTCATGGTTTCTTTTAGATGAAATAACAGAGCTGTTGATTGGCCGTTTAATACAGCACCATTTATAATGGTACTGTGTTCTCAATCCTATGATTGATCCTTCCAATAATCAAGATACCTCCCTGATCCATCGCAAAACGGAAACAAGACCTTCTCGTAACCTTGGTCATTACCTGATCGGCCGGCCTCTTCAAACCGCGGACGCGCCGCATGAAACCATTGGCAAGGGCGTGGGACTGGCTGTATTTGCATCGGATGCATTATCCTCCACCGCCTATGCCACGCAGGAGATCCTGGTGATCCTGGCAGCTGCTGGGACGATGGCCTTCGGCTACGTGTTTCCGATCGCGATGGTGATCGTTGGGCTGCTGACGATCGTAGTGATCTCGTATGAGCAGATCATTCACGCCTACCCCAATGGCGGCGGCGCCTATGTGGTTGCCCAAGATAATCTTGGGAATTTCCCCGCGCTGACGGCCGCGGCAGCCTTGCTCACAGACTATATTTTGACCGTTTCTGTTTCGGTCTCTTCGGGCGTGGCGCAAATTGTTTCCGCGTATCCCGAGTTGTTCGAGTATCGGGTTCCCATCGCAGTTTCCTGTGTTGCCTTCATTATGCTGATCAATTTGCGCGGGGTACGCGAATCGGGCGCGGCATTTGCCATACCCAGTTATTTCTTCATCGTCATCATGTTCCTCATGATCGGGGTCGGGCTGATTCGCATGTTGAATGGTTCTTTGGGTGACGTCCCCAATCCACCGGAGATCGAACATTTTGGTGAAGCCATGGCCGGTATCACAGCATTTCTCTTGCTTCATGCCTTCTCCAGCGGTACTGCCGCACTGACGGGAGTAGAGGCGATCTCAAATGGAATCACTGCCTTCAAGGAACCGCGCAGCCGCAACGCAGGCATTACATTGATTTGGATGGCATTCATCCTCGGATTGCTCTTTATGGGAATTTCATTTCTCAGTAGAGAGATCCACGCCGTGCCATCCGAAGCCGAAACGGTCATTTCACAACTGGCGCGTACCATTTTCAATGGGCAGGGCATTGCCTATCTGCTTGTCATTATCGGAACCACTGTGATCCTGATCCTGGCTGCCAATACGGCATTTGCCGGGTTTCCGCGTCTCAGCGCCATGCTGGCACAGGATGGCTATATGCCGCGCCAGCTTACCTACCGCGGCAGCCGCCTCGTATATTCCTATGGCATTGTGGCTCTGGCAGGAATGGCATGCATCTTGATCGTTGTGTTCCAGGCAAGTGTGACGCGTTTGATCCCGTTGTATGCCATTGGCGTATTCCTTTCGTTTACATTGGCGCAGGCTGGCATGGCCAAACGCTGGTGGCGTGCAGGCAAGTTGACGCCAGAGGTCTCGCATGGCAACACCAAACATGAGGCGCGCCACGAACTACGCTATGACAAAAAATGGTTCATCAAGATGATCAGCAATGGCTTTGGCGCGTTCTGTACGGCCATCGTTATGCTGGTCTTCGCGGTGACAAAGTTTCGCGATGGCGCCTGGATCGTATTGATCCTTACGCCTATATTGATCGGCATTTTCCTTTGGATTCGCCGTCACTATTCAACAGTGGCAAGCGGTCTCTCACTGGAGAGGTATGGGGAACCACCTCCGTATAATACCCGGCACCGTGTCCTGGTTCCGATCAGCAACGTCCATCAGGGTACTCTGGCCGCGCTGCGTTATGCACGTATGCTTTCAGATGACATCACAGCCATACACATTTCCATGGAGCCTGCGGATACGGAAAAGGTCCGCAAAAAGTGGGAGACCTGGGGCCGCGGCACCCGCCTGGTTATCGTTGATTCTCCCTACCGCCTCTTTCTGGAGCCGTTGCTGGACTATATTCGAGAGATATTAGCCACCCGACAGGCTAACGAGGCGATCACCATCGTCGTGCCTCATTTCCTTCCGGGGCAGCGCATCTATAACGCGCTTCACATGCAGACTGCTGAGATGCTGCGCCGGGAATTGCTTTCCACGCCGGGCGTTGTCATCACCGAAGTTCCTTATCAGATTCCTTAACTACGTTCCAATTTCTGCAATTTGGACTATAATCATCTCAGCTCCCCGCCATCGTGCGTGGGTGTCTTTTTGTCAGCATCAAGAGAAAGAATGTTAACCCCTGAAAACAATCAAACTGAAATCATGCGGCGGCAGAGCGAGTATCAGCCGCCGCGCTCGTTGAGCCATTGGTTCATCGGGCGACCACTGTCCACAGCCGACGCGCCGCATCAAACGATCGGGAAGCGGGTGGGTCTGGCTGTCTTCGCATCAGACGCATTATCATCCACGGCCTATGCCACACAGGAGATCCTGGGTGTTCTCACCGTGGCGGGCGCAGTCGCATTGGGCTATGTATTCCCGATCTCGATTGCCATTGTTATTTTGCTTTTGATCGTTACCATCTCGTATGAGCAGACCATCCACGCCTATCCCGGTGGTGGCGGCGCATATATCGTGTCCAGAGATAATCTCGGGGAGTCCTATGCGCAGGTGGCAGGTGCATCGCTGCTGATGGATTACATCCTCACGGTGGCGGTATCCATCTCTTCGGGTGTCGCACAGATCGTATCTGCATTTCCTGATCTTGCTGATTACCGGGTGCAGATCGCGGTGGCAGCCGTAGTCCTTGTGATGTTGATCAACCTGCGCGGCGTGAAGGAATCGGGGGCGGCCTTCGCCATTCCAACGTATTTCTTTGTCGTCATGATGTTCATCACCGTGGGTTTCGGAATGTTCCGTTATCTCACCGGCAGCCTGGGAATGGTGGTCGACCCGCCTGAAGCTCATTTTACGGAGACGCTGGCCCCGATCACTGCCTTCCTGATCCTGCATGCCTTTGCAAACGGTACCACAGCGCTCACCGGCGTGGAGGCCATCTCCAACGGCATTACCGCGTTCAGGGAGCCTCGCAGCCGCAATGCAGGTATCACGCTGATCTGGATGTCGATCATTCTGGGCACATTATTCATCAGCATTTCGTTCCTGACTGCGCACATTGGCGGAGTGTACTCACACGATGGGGAGACCATCATTTCCCAATTGACGCGCACGATTTACGATGGACGCGGTCCGATGTACCTGGCAACCATCGCCGCGACCACCGTCATCCTGTTGATGGCGGCCAACACAGCCTTCGCCGATTTCCCCCGCCTGAGTGCTCTCGCCGCTGGCGATGGATTTTTACCTCGGCAATTGACGTGGCGCGGCAGCCGGCTGGTGTACTCAAACGGCATTATTACGCTTTCGGTGATCGCTTCCATCTTGATAATTCTCTTCCAAGCAAGCGTCACCTTGTTGATCCCCTTATATGCCATTGGCGTATTCCTTTCCTTCACCCTGTCACAGACCGGCATGGCCATACGCTGGATGAAGATCGGTCGTCTGAAGGAAGGGGAGCAGGTCGTGGAGCCCGGTTCCACGCTCAGGTACAACAAAGGCTGGCGCTTCAAAATGTTCGTGAATGGATTTGGCGCGCTTTGTACTGCAATCGTCATGATCGTCTTTGCCATCACCAAGTTCAGCGAAGGGGCATGGATCATTTTGATCATCATCCCCATTCTCGTTGCGCTTTTCTTTACGATCCACGGCCATTACAAGGATCTGGCGGGGCATCTCACGCTGGATAAATTTCGTGGATTGCCCGAGCGTCATACCCGTCACCGCGTGATCATGCCGATCAGCGGTATCCACCAGGGAGCGCTGGAAGCGCTGCGTTACGCAAAACTTCTTTCAGACGACGTGACAGCTGTGCATGTCTCCATCGATCCATCTGAAACCGAAAAGGTACAGAAGAAATGGAAGACCTGGGGCGAAGGAACGCGGCTGGTCATTTTGGATTCGCCATTCCGTTTGTTTGTGGAACCGTTGCTTGTATATATCGAAGAGATCCTGGATCGCCGCCAGGCAAATGAGACTATCACGGTGGTGGTGCCGCAGTTCATCCCGTCCAAACGCTGGCATAACGCCCTGCATATGCGAACGGCGGATGTGCTGCGCCAGGAATTGCTATCAAGGCATGGGGTCGTCGTAACCGATGTGCCCTATCATGTCCATAAGGAAGAGAAGGAGTAAGAGCATGAACTTTATTGTCGTTGGCTGTGGACGCGTCGGCTCTGAGTTATGTTATCACCTGTTCAAAAGCGGGCACAACGTCGTTGTGGTGGATAGCAGAAAAGATGCATTCAATCGCCTGCATCCCGATTTTCGCGGGCGCACGTTGGAAGGGGAAGGTCTGGCGGAGAGCGTACTGGAGCGTGCCGGCATTCGTGAGGCGGATGGGCTGGCCGCGGTTACAAATTCAGATACCTTGAATGCAGTCGTGGCGCATACGGCCCGTGAATTCTACAATGTTCCGATTGTTGTTGCCCGAAATTATGATCCGAATCTCCGTACTATCATTGAGGCATTTGGCTTGCAGACCGTAGGTTCCACGTACTGGGGCGCCCAGCGCGTCGAAGAGTTATTGATGAACCCCACCCAGAAGATGGTCTACTCTGCTGGCAACGGTGAAGTGGAAGTGTATGAGCTGCGCATACCTGAAGAGTGGAATGGACGGACGCTGGGCGAATTGTGCAGCCCGCTCAAGGATTGCATCCCGGTCGCTTTATCGAGAGCCGGCCGGTCCTCCCTGCCAGACTCGTCGACAATGCTTCGGGTCGGTGACCTGCTCAACGTCAGCTCCACGTTCGAGGGCATCGGCGCGCTGACGAGTCGTCTATCCCAAAAGGCGGAGGCGTAACATGTTTGTACTCATTGCAGGCGGTGGACGTACCGGGGCACGTCTGGCGAATCTGTTGATCAATCAAAATTACAAAGTGCGGCTCGTGGAAAACCGGCGCGACCTGCTCGCCTACTTGCACCAGGAACTGCCAACCGAGGTGATCTATGAGGGCAACCCGGTCGACCCTACCGTGCTTGAAGCGGCTGGTATCCGTGAGGTCCATGCAGTGGCGGCGGTTACAAGCGAGGATTCTGCCAACCTGTCGATCTGCTATCTTTCCAAGACGATGTTTGATGTGCCGCGCACGATCGCACGCGTGAATAACCCGAATAATGCCTGGCTGTTCGACGAGCACTTTAAAGTGGATGTCTCACTCAACTCTGCGGATGTGCTTGCCCACCTGATCCAGGAGGAGATGTCGCTGGGTGATATGATGACCATCTTCAAGATCCGCCGCGGACGTTATGCCGTGGTGGAGGAGAAGGTTCCTGCCGGGGCCAAGGCGATCGGCAAGCCTCTCAAGGATCTGGGACTCGCCGAACACTGTGTGATTGCCGCGATCATTCGGGATGGTGTGATGGCCCTGCCGCGCGGCGATAGCACGCTGGAGGCCGAGGATGAGATCATCGCCGTGGCAAGCCCTGAAGGCACCCAAATGCTCTCGGAATTGCTGGCATTCCCTGTCTATCCCATGCGAAACGGCAATAAGAAGGAATAATGGAGTAGTCAGCGAAATACTGTACATCTATTGAACCACTGAGACTCAGAGACACTGAGAAAACTGAACCAGAAAACTCCGTGACTCAGTGTCTCCGTGTCTCCGTGGTTTCGTGGGTTTGATGAAGCAACGCCCGGCCGCGATCGGTCAATTGACCGAATCAGACCCCTTACGGTATAATGTCGTGCCGATTTCGGTCGGCGCAACCTGTAAATATATACTGCGCAACCAACAAACTCTACGCAGTATTTCAAAGTGAGGAACGAAGAATGACGAAACGTACGTATCAACCGAAGATCCGCCGCCGCGTGCGCGTACATGGATTCCGTAACCGCATGGCAACGGCTGATGGACGCGCGGTCCTCAAGCGCCGCCGTCTGCGCGGTCGCAAGCAATTAACGGTGACTGCCAACAAGCACGTTAAAAAGATCCGCTGGTAAGCGGTCATCATTAAGCGCGTTCGAGGTAACGGGTGCAGAGAAAATTTCGTCTGACCCGGTCCGAAGACTTCAAGCGGGTGCGGCGTTCCGGCAAGTCCTATGCCCACCCGCTTGTTGTGTTGATAGTGCAGGCTCACGATCAGCCGCGAGTAAAAGTTGGGGTTGCGGCGGGTAGGACGGTCGGGACAGCGGTCCATCGCAACAGAGCCAAGCGACTCCTGCGCGAAGCGATGCGAAGTCTGCTCCCCAGCATCACTTCCAACCTGGACCTGATCCTGATCGCACGACCCGGGCTTGTCACGGCCACCCTCGAAGATACCCGTCAGGCCCTGCTCAATCTCCTGCAGCGCGCACAGATCCTGAATCCACTGAATGAATCCTGAAGAGCATTCGCACGACTATCCCAACGAGCCGCGCCTGCGGGATATGCCGCGTACGATCCTGAATTGGCCGCGCATCCTGCTGCTGGGATTGATCCGCTTGTATCAGATGACGATCTCACGCGGACTGCCGCCCAATACCTGTCGCTTTTATCCCACCTGTTCACATTATGGATATCAGGCAGTGTATAAGTATGGGGTGTTCAAAGGTTCGGCCATGGCTGCCTGGCGCGTGCTGCGATGTAATCCCTTCAACCCCGGGGGCTTCGACCCCGTTCCATAGGAGTATCAATTCTTCAATGAGCAAGAAATTTTTGTTTTTGGCAGTTGCCTTGTTTGCCACCATTTTCCTAAGCGGATGTGTTGGCTCGACGGCCTGGCCCGGGCTGGCCGGCTCTGGTGAGGTTGCATACCTGGCGAATCAAAGCGCCGTTCATGCCATCGACGCCGGCAATGGCGAGGAATTATGGAGCTTCGCCGGCGAACAGAGCGGCTTTTCCCTCTTTAATACGAATCCCAGTATGTTCTTTACCACCCCCGTTGTGACCGAAAACGGGCTGGTTATCATTCTCGATTCCGGCAACAAGCATGTTATGTATGCTGTCGATCCAAATGACGTGCAGGATAAGGTTCCTGCCATCGAATGGAAGTTTACCGAAGCCGATGGCCATTGGATCGCCGCGCCGCTGGTTGTGGATAATCGTTTGTTTGCGCCGAATACCGATGGAAACGTGTATGTGCTGGATTTGCAGGATGGTCAATCGGTAAAACAGGCCATTAAGGTCATTGAGCCTTTTGCTGATTCCAATGGGCAGCCTTCACGCCTGTGGGCACAACCTGTGACGGATGGGACTTATCTCTTTGTTACATCTCTCGATCACAGTGTTTTCGCCATTGACCTGCAAACCTATGAGATCGTCTGGCATGAGAATCTGGGTGGTGCAGTCCCCGGCGGTGTTGCCCTGGGTTCAGATGGCATGCTTTATATTGGTTCACTTGCCAGGCAACTGGAACGATTCGACCCTGCTACCGGCGCACATGAACCTGTGCTCGACACCACCGGCTGGATCTGGGGAACGCCCGTGGTGGACGGTGATAACCTGTATTTCAGTGACACAGAAGGATACTTT
>CAZBAX010000100.1:0-158 GCA_964489725.1 uncultured Anaerolinea sp.
TAGGACGCAGCCCTTTCAAGGCTACGACCGGGGTTCGAATCCCCGTGGGGGCACACACGAGTAAAACATGCCGTGAGGCGTGTTTTTTGTTTAACGACCGTGGTCCCCGTTGAGGGGATGATATTCGAATCCCCGTGGGGGCACACATACAATAGAAC
>CAZBAX010000100.1:258-11345 GCA_964489725.1 uncultured Anaerolinea sp.
ATGCTCCTCAGCATGTTTTTTGTTTAATACGACCGTGGTCCCCGTTGAGGGGATGATATTCGAATCCCCGTGGGGGCACACACGAGTAAAACATGCCGTGAGGCGTGTTTTTGTTTAACGACCGTGGTCCCCATTGAGGCGATGTTATTCGAATCCCCGTGGGGGCACACATACAATAGAACATGCTCCTCAGCATGTTTTTTGTTTAATACGACCGTGGTCCCCGTTGAGGGGATGGTTTTCCCCTAAAGGGGACGATGTCGAATCCCCGCCTTTCAGGATGCTTCGCAAGGGGCACAAAAAATCGCCGTGAGGCGTTTTTTGTTTAACAGGTATGCTCGGACAAAAGATCCGGCGTATATCATCATGTGCAATTACAGCAGATCGCCGTTGTTAGAACACGAACGGGCGAATTTCGCCAATATTTCGGATGTGTTCGCAAGAGTCGCTACTCGGCGGACTTCGCGTCAAAACATTCTGGTTTCGAGTACGTCGTACATCCCAGGTCAGGGCTTATGCAAAGTCGTTGTTTAGCTGTGCTCCCGCCGCCGCCCCGTGCGTAGCAGCCTGTTGAGGGCGGCAGCGGTGATTCAGGAAATCCAGCGCCGAGAACGGCGCTGGGAGCATTGTGAAATGATTGCTTGACTTTATGGAGGCCCTGCCTCCCAGGTATAGGCTAATTGACTTTTCGATTGATGCCATTATAATGACCCATGCATCCCAGCCCGCATCGAACATCCAGAAACAGAACTACATCTCATATAGATTTTGAGTCTTCGATCTTAACCAGCTATGCCAAGGGAGCACTGTGCCAACGAAACTGGAAGAGACAGATTGGGAACTGCTTCTACGCCGCATTCGCGCCGGAAAGTGTACGCCGTTCCTCGGCGCTGGCGCCGGTTATGGCGTCCTGCCGCTTGGTTCGCAGATCGCCCAGGAATGGGCCAAGAAATTCGGCTATCCACTGGAGGATACCGAGAATCTGGCGCGCGTGGCCACCTATTTGGCTGTCAAACACGATGCGATGTATCCTAAAGATCTTCTATTGGAGAATTGGTTTCGGAATCCCAAGCTGCCCGATTACACCAGCCGCGCTGAGCCGCACGCCACCCTGGCGAGTCTTCCGCTCTCGATGTACATGACAACCAATTATGACTCGTTCATGACCAAGGCATTAGTGGCAGCGGGGAAAAAGCCACACAGAGAACTTTGCAAGTGGAACAAATTCATAAAGGACAGTCCATCGATCTTCGATAAGAATCCCAGCTTTGAACCCACCGCCGAGGAGCCGGTTGTCTTTCACTTGCATGGTCACGATCAGTTTGCCGAGTCACTGGTGTTAACAGAAGATGATTATCTGGATTTTCTGGTCAGTATTTCCAAGGATGATGAATTGCTGCCCCACCAGGTGAGACGCTCTCTGGCCGGTACATCGCTGCTGTTCGTGGGTTATAGCCTGGCAGACTGGAGCTTTCGCGTCCTATTCCGTGGTCTGGTCACGTCGGTCGAGCAAAGCCTGCGGCGGATCAGCCTCACAGTGCAGCTGCCTCCCGTCTCTGACGAAAGCGGCAGCCCAACCAATGAGGAAGAGGTCCAGAGCTATTTAGCCAAATACTTCGGCCAAATTGACATCCGCGTGTATTGGGGAACGGCACAGGAGTTCATGACCGAGTTACGCACCCGCTGGGAGGCGTTCCAGAACAACAATGGTTGACCCTAAAGTGGAAGTCCTGGTGGAGCAGGTAAACGAGCGGGAGGTCTTCGTCGGGCCGCGTCCCTTCGAGCGCTCCGAGCAAAATCTATTCTTCGGGCGCGATCGTGAGATCAGCGAACTGCTTTCCCTGGTGACTTCGAATCGCGTCGTTCTCTGCTATGCCCCATCGGGAGCTGGGAAGACGTCGCTCATCAATGCAGGTCTGCATCCACGACTGGAAAAGGAGGGCTTCGAGGTCCTGCCATCCACGCGTGTGCGGGGACTCCTCCCGGAGGGAGTCGATCAGACGTCCATTGCAAATATTTACATCTTCAACGCGGTTCTCAGCCTCGCCAAAGAGACGGGATCGCCTGCCGAACTGGCCCAGAGCACATTGGCCGCGTATCTCGCCACAGTCCCACACATGACCGATGAAGAGAATTTTCCGTCGCCGCGCATCCTGATCTTTGATCAGTTCGAGGAACTCCTGACGTCCTATCTGGAGCGCTGGCAGGAACGGGATGGGTTCTTCCAGCAGGTACACGCCGCACTGCAGGAAGATCCACTCCTGCGGGTTCTTTTTGTGATGCGCGAAGATTTCGTGGCCCGCATTGAACCTTTCATGCGTATCCTGAAGCCGCTGCAACAAACCCGCTTCCGGCTCGACCTGTTGGGGCCAAGCGGCGCTCAAGCGGCGGTGACTGGGCCGCTACGCGGTACGGCACGGCACTTCAAACCCGGCGTTGTCGATACGCTTATTGAGGAATTGTTAAAAGTACGCGTCGAGTCCACAGATGGAAAAGCTACCGAGGTGATCGGGGAATATGTAGAACCTGTCCAATTGCAAGTGGTTTGCCGAAATCTCTGGACCAGCCTGCCTGATGATGTGCAGGAGATCAGCCACGAACATCTAAAAGCCTACGGTGACGTGGATCAGGCGTTGCGTGAGTTTTACGAGTCTTGCCTCAGCGACGCCAGGACCGGTCTGCATACGAATGAAGCGAACTTGCGTCAGTGGTTCGAACGTCAACTGATCACACCGGCCGGAACACGCGGGATTGTATTTCGGGATGCCCAACAAACGGCCGGTCTGACAAATTCGGTGGTGGATTTTCTCGAGAACAGACACATCATCCGCGGTGAGTGGCGTGCCGGTTCGCGCTGGTATGAATTGACTCATGACCGCCTCATTGAACCGATCCAGCGCGCCAATGAACGCTGGCGGGCCCAGCGCCTGGCGAACAGAAATCGAGTGCTTGGTTTCTCTGGTATAGCAGTGGCTCTTGCCTTGCTGCTAATGGCCACCATGCTCAGCTTTCGAAGAGGAACAACGTATGCAGTGCCAACGAATTCCACATTTGTGGCAGCCGCTACATCAGTCGTCGATGCACAGTCCACCACTGTTGCAATTCAATCGACCAGTGTCGCAGTACTAGCAGATGCATCTCTCTCCAAATCACGGCAGCTTGCCGCAGAAGCCTTGCTCGCAAATGACCGTAACCTTTCTCTCCTGCTTGCCATCCAGGCAAATAAGGCTTTCGATACAACAGAAGCCCGCAGGAGTCTTTTTAAGGTCCTCTCACAACAATCGTATGTGGATGGCAAATTCGTACGTGAACTCCGCTCAGGTCTGATCACACCAACACTGATTCATCGGCTGGGTGATCATGAGTCGGCCGTTGCAAGCGTAGACTTCGGAACCGATGGACAACGATTTGTATCGGGAAGTGTAGACGGCAGTGTTTTATTGTGGGACGTCTCCACCACAACGCCAATTGCTACTTCCGTGCCCACCAACGGGAACGGTATTGAGAGCGTAGCTTACAGTCCAGACGGACTCCTGGCCGCCTCCGCAGGTCAGGATCAACAGGTCTCCCTATGGAATGCTGTCACCGGAGAACCGGTGGGAGATCCTCTGCTCGGACCTGAATTGTTGGTCACCTGCCTTGCCTTCAGTCCTGACGGGAAACTCCTGGCTGCCGGGGGCTTCGATCTGACGGTCTTCATCTGGGATGTGTCTACCGGCAACATCGAGGGTGAAATGAAAGTTGGCAGCTTCATTAGGAGCCTTGCATGGTCACCTGACGGTCAGGTACTGGCCGCTGGAACGATGGATGAAAGCGTGATCTTCGGCAGAATGGACAGGGGATGGGAGCAGGACAATGCATTGTATGAGCTTGGCAACCCCGTGCTCAGCATAGACTGGTCGCCAAATGGAAAACTATTAGCCCTTGGACTTGGAAGCGACGTCGACTCTTCAGCAAGTGGAACTGTGATGTTATGGGACTACGCTGAGTGGGGGAGCATTAGTACGCTTCCCGATAATTCGCGGCGAGTCAGATCGGTAGCGTTCCACCCTTCAGGAGATTTCTTTGCCGTTGGGCGGGACGATGGCACCATTCTGTTTTTGGATTCACAACAGGGACAGACCCTGGGCAGTCCATTAAGAGCACATGGCCGTTCCGCCGTGACCAGTGTTGCGTTTAGCTCCGATGGGCGATATCTACTCTCAGGCAGCCTTGATCGGACAGTTGCTTTATGGAATCTATCGGCGCCCACAAGCAATCTTGCTGTGAGCCCAACAACTAACCTCCTGGCGACCAGCCAGGGATCGATCATTAGCTTATGGGACCTGTCATCCGACCAGATCGAGCCTGCCAAGATCCTCTCCGAGCATACCGACGATATCCTTGCACTGGCGTTTAGCCCTGACGGGCAGACACTCGCATCCTCCGGAAAGGATAATCAGCTTCGCTTCTGGACGATTGATACGGGCCAGCCGTTTCGAACGGCTCGCGTCATTAGCAATGTGCAGACACTGCAATACAATCCTGATCGTCCAATGCTGGCTGTAGCAGGAGATAGCGGGAGAGCTCAACTATCTGATCCTGTAACAGGTGATGAGATCTACAGGCTCATCGACGAGGAAGGACCACCAGTCATTAAGCTCCAGTTTAGTCTGGACGGAAACGCTCTAGACATAGTCGCAAGCGACGGAAGCCTGACCACATTCGATCTGAGTTCCCTGGAAGTGGGTGGCGTGCAAAAGTCGCTGCTCCCGTCTGCTCAGGATGGGATCACAGGTATTGGCTTATCCCCCGATGGTATGAGGGCAGCATATTTGCGAGTTGGAGGAACTGGAGAAACGGCCATCCTTTCGGATGACGGACGGGCTCATGGAATCGATCTTTCCTCCTCGGACCAATCGTTCGACCCTTCGCTGAATCCGAACGACATCGATTTTGTTCTGGTCAAAGCTACGGATGGCGCCCAATCCATTGACCAAAATCTGGACCGGTATGTAAGGCAAATCCAGTCTATTCCGATACGCGGGACATACCATATCTTTCGCGAAAACCAGCCGTGGAAAGAACAGGCTGATCTCTTCCTCTCAACTGTGACAGATAAGGGGTTTCATTTCTATGTGCTTCGTCTGGAGCCCTCTCCTAAAGGTGTCGGTACCCTATTCCTGGCAGATGCAGAGCAGTGGCTTCAGTATGTGGCTCAGCAGGTGAATGAAAGGGTCCTGCTTGGTACCACTACTGAGTTTCTTTCGGCGCCTGGTTCTTCGGTAAAGTGGATGCTTGAATGGCCGCTACTTGTTGCACAGTATCCCCCTGAACCCAATCGCGACGCTAATCCCGAATTGCCGCAAGCCTTTGGAGACTGGAGAATCTGGAACTATACTGATACTGGCAGTAATGCTGAATTTGGCATAGGGGCAGCGGGTGTTGTTCTCGACGTTTACAACGGAACCGCACAGGAGATGGGCGACTGGCTGGGACTCAATGCATTCACAATCCTCGACCGAAAGTCGGGTGAAGTCAGGCATCCGAACCTGGCAGTAGAGATCAATAACTCGAATAGCCTTGCATTCAGTCCTGATAGTTTCTACCTTGCGGCTGCAGGAGATGGAAGTGTTTATTTGTTGGATGCCGCAACTGGTGAGGAGCTCAGCACACTAAACATCGGCGGACGAACCGTCTACAGTTTGAGCTTTCTGCCGAACGCAGACCGTCTCGTAATCGGAACCGATGATGGAACCGTTCTACTTTGGGACCTTAGCTTATTGCGATCGGCGGCGGGCATTGAATCCATGATCGATATTGCATGCTCGCAAGTGCAACAAAACTTCACGCAGGACGAATGGTCCCAGTATTTTGGACCTGACTCAGCCTACGAGGTCGCTTGTCCTAACGCGTTGGTACCCTAAGCTGCTACTGAATCAGGTGAATGAAGCTCATCAACAAAAGGAACCTGCACGGTTCCTTTACTTTTCACTTCTTACTTTTTACTTCTCCCACTTACGCGTCCAAGTGATACGTATGATACGCATTTTGACAGGGATTGCCCCAGGCAATGTGCATCTCACGCGACGTCAGGTCGATGACCAGGGCTGAGATGGTATTCTCGCGGTCCAACGGATCGATGCCTTCGATGTTATGGTTACAGATCGAATTCGGCAAATTGACATGGTCCTTTTGAATCGCCTGCAACGACTTGATGTTGTGCGAAGAGTTTTGGCGCAGCAGTCGATTTGCGCGGAAATAACGCACGCGTGAGGAGATCAATTCTTCCGGTTCGTTCTCGATCTCTTTCATCGTCTGACTCAGGTAATGATTGGTGTGGACCATATAGCCGTCTGTCCCATGCAGGATCTCAAACTTGCGCGAGGATACCTCCACTGCGTAAATCTCGCCGCTGTCGTGAACCAGCAGGTGGTTATAACCGGCGGCGCGATGTGAGATCAGAGTCCGCCCGATGGCGCCCGATAAACGCCGTGATGCCAATACTGCCCGCGCGACGACCAGGCGCGGAATGCCGATGCGCGAGTCGTTCGGGTAGACCGAGTCGATGAGTTGGGCAATGCCATACGCGTTGAAACCCACATTGGGCAGAAGCCCGCCATAGGTCATAGCCAGGAAGGGCGGTTCATCCCTCGGTTTTGCCGAAATCACATATACGTCATTTTCATCCTCTGGGATCCAGTCTTCGTTATGTGCCGCCAACACATGTCCATCGGCGGTACGCATCTCATTGACCGCCATGCTGGTGCAGCGCGTCAGGTGGAGCGCATCCATGGTCACGGCTTCCATTGCGTTCAGGACCATGATATCGTCAAAGGTGACGTTGGCCCCCATGGCAATCCCGCGCATTTCGTCCACATATTGGGGATACCGTTCTTCGGCAAAGGGTAAATACTTGCGTGACTGGACCGTTGCCCCGTCCCATGTCAGCTCAAGGGTTGGATACGACTGTTCGATGAGAAGACGGGCGTTCTCTATACTGTGGTGCACCTGTTCACGTCGTGCCTCGCCAATCTGACATCCCATTTCGCGATGCGTTCCGTGTACTTCCACCAGCGGCGGCGGGGCGTTGTGTACGATGGTGTTCGGAACGGGTATCTCTTTCAATGACATACATCCTCCAAAATTAATCCGCCCCGTTGTTGATTCGGGGCGGACTGATTATACCCTTCACATTCACCCCACACGTCGCTTTCTACACCGCACTCGGTCACAAATTGCGCTTTTTAAACGGTGGGAGTTGAGAATTTTGGCTATGATGCCGGTGGTACCTCGCCAGTATCTGTTGGTGGAGTGTATGCCGGCAGGCTTGGGCGCAGGGCAGGCTGCAGGTTGAACCATGTGGAGATGGCGCCGCCGATACCCAGCAGACCGAGCAGGAATAGGATCAGCCCACCAATACAGGGAAGTGTGCCGATCGCGCCGCCGACCACCATGAGCAGGAAGGTACCCGTGCCTGCGGTAATGACCGGCGTCCAGCGTTGATTGATAGACGTGGCAAACCGCTCCCCCACCTCACGTCCCATGGCGACGATGCCAAACAGCCAGGCAAAGGCAACCATGATGGGCGGGACAATGGTCAGGACAAAGAGGACACCAACCAGAACTGCAACCAAACCGATCGCGCCACTCATCAGCGGCTGCGACACAATCGTATTCCCCGCACGCTCAAGAGGAGCCTGCCAGAAGAGCATAAGCAACATGGCGAATGCAGCGATCACAATTGCCCACGAAAATACCTGGAAGAACTGCATGAATGGGTTGAAATTGAAATCAAAGTTCGGTTGCGGCACATTCGGGACGACAATGTCGGGCGGCACACGCCCGCCGCCACTGGGAATTTCCACTTCGGGCGGGACGTTATGGACCACTTCCCCTTTTACGACTGCGCCTTCGGCCTGGTCCACCTGCCCGCCGATGGTAACCAGGTCACCCTCAACGACAGCATTCTCTTCCAGCTTCACCTGTCCGCCGATGATGACGACATCACCATTCACGTTACCGTCGCTGGAGATGGTGCCACCGAAAACAACAAGATTACCGTTGAGTTCGGCGTCTTCTTCGACCTTCACATTGCCGCCAAATACGACAAGGTCACCGTTGAAGGTGTCACCGCTTTCCAGGGTGTAATTGCTTCCGAAAATAACCTTCCCCTCGTCAGTGCCCGTCCCCTGCGCGTATGCAGGGCTGGCCGAAAATAGCAGAATGGCAAGTACCGTCAGAAGGGTTAGGATTTTATATTTTTTCATCATGTCTCACGCTCCTTAGCGTCCTCGCGGAACTCGAACGAACCGCCATATTGAAACCGACCATAAGAGACTTACGCCCGCAACGGCCGAAAGAATGACCATCCACGCAAAGGGAGAAAGGAAGTCGGGGATGATCCGTAGAAATACAGAGCCTGCCTGTGCAAGCGCCTGAAGTGTTGTCAGTACAAATACCACCCAACCCACTAAGGCCGCGATCCATGTGGCAGGCGCCGAAATGAAGCTCGCCAGAACTGGCGAAGCCAGCCACATAAGCATCGCAAGTCCTCCGAACGTGAACAGCACAGTTCCCCAGATCCTGCGCCTGCGTTCCACAAGTTTGCGCTGCACGAGACGCGCCTGGAAGCGCGTGCTAAAACCTGTCTGCGGTGAAACCTTCTTCACAGACTTCAAGGCAACGCCGGTTTCGGTGAGGGCAGAACAGTAGGAGCACGTCCGCACATGCAGATCGAGATCGCGTTTCTGTTCGGGTGTGATGGGCATGTCATGCAATAACCAATCCTCAAAAGGCTGGTGATTCATGGGGTCTCCTTTCGGTGCGAGCACGAGGTTCGCGCTGCTTATCTTCCTGCCACATGCCTGCCAGCGCACGCCGGGAGCGGTGCAACCGGCTTTTGACGGCGCTGACGGTCAGCTTCAATGAGTTCGCAATTTCGATCTCAGAATAGTCATACCAGTAACGCAGAATGACTGCGGCACGGTCGGTATCATCGAGGTCTTTGAGCAGAACGTGAAGGCGGTCACGGTCCTCGCGTTTAACAGATTCCGCCTCGGGGTCGAGAGAAGCGGGGTCCGCTATTTCGTAGGTCGAGCCATCTTCGTTCTCTTCGTCGATCGAAAAGATCGAGAGCTTGCGGCGGCGGAGTCGATCGATGCAATAGTGCGCGGCGATCGACAATAACCATGTGGCAAACGGGCGAGCTCGATCGTAACGATGCAGATTCTGATAAGCACGCAAAAAGGATTCCTGCGCGGCATCTTCGGCAGCTTCGGGTTCGCCCAACATGCGATAACACAAGTTATAGACGTGCGTCTGATGTTCTTCGACGAGCTTTGTAAACGCGTCGTCGTTTCCTTGCTGAGCCTGGAGTACCCAGGTAAGTTCGTCGGTCACTCGCACTCCTTGTACTTACTATACGCTGGATCGCGGCGAAAGTTGCACCACCCCTCCCCAGCCCTCCCCAAATTCGCATTAGAAAATTGCCCAATCAGCTTAATTATCTTTGCGAATTTGGGGCACTCTGCGAGTATGCTTCGCGAAGGGTGCCACGGAGCGGCGGGTGGGGCTAATGGCTATGCGACGCTCCGCTTCCTTCCGGGCCGAGAATTGGTCGCCATTTCCCGAGCGAATCAGCCCTGAGAGCGAACAGGATGGCGATGACGGTGGTCAACGGGACGGCAGCAATCAACCCCAGCGACCCGACCAGCGTGCGGACGATCTCCTCCGCCACCAACTGAAAATTGACGAGCATGCCGTAATCGCCGCGCCCCAACGAGAACATCAGCAGCATCGGCAGGGATGCGCCCGCGTACGCCAGAACCAGCGTATTGACCGTCGCGGCGACATGATCCTGCCCGATCCGCATCGCAGATTGGAAGAGCAGACCGAAACCCAGGGATGGGTTGGCATGATGCAATTCAAACACGGCCGAGGCCTGTGTGGTCACCAGATCGTCCAGTACGCCTAGCGCGCCGATGATCATGCCGCCCAGGAGGAGTCCGCGCAAATTGATCTGTGTGTTGAGCATCTGTAACAGGAATAAGGCATTCTCATCGCCTGCACCGGTGAGTTTTGTAATGAGAACGAATAACGCCGCGAGCGTGCCCGTCAGTAACAGCACGATGATCATGCTCAACACCGCGGCGTGTGTCTTGAGATTCCAACCATAGGTGAGATACAGCGTGACAGCCAGCAGAACGACCGATCCGCTGATGCTCACCCAGAGCGGATCGCCGCCGGCCAGGATGCGCGGAATGATGTATCCGATAATGATCCACAAACTTAACGCCATGCTGACGAGTGAGCGCAAACCCTTCCAGCGGCTGATCACGAGGATCGTAATCGCAAAAATGGCAGTCAGCCACAAAATGGAATTGAGCCGCACAAAGTCTGCAAAATAGACCGTCAACATGCCATCGGGACGGGCGCCGATGCTCACCAGGACATCATCACCAGGCTTGAGATACAGATTATTGGAGATGATCTGTCTGCTGCCATAATCCATTTCCATCACAATGCCCTGGTACTCACCCTCCAGTAACTCTACACGCGCCATCTGATAACGCTGAAGGGTACCTCCCAGGTCAACTTCGCCTTCTTCAATGATCTCTGTTACCCGCGCCCGGACCATCTCAGAGCCCATCGCTGACATATTGGTATCTGGCAATGAGGAATTGGTAAGGGATGGCAGCGTCATTAATGCGACAATGCTGAACAGCACGATCATCATGAGAATAGGTATAAGGTTGATTTTCATGTTCCTGAGTATACACTGTTCAAATTATCAACATTAAACAAATACACCGTATGCCCAATCGAACAGTTGTTGGACCACGGAGACACACACCTGCCACGGGCGCAGGTGCTGGGGATGATATCAGACCCTGCGATTTCCTCCATACACCACGGCGGTCTCACATCGTACCTGGCAGGGTAGTCCGCCGTGGAGCAGAACTGCGTAAGGTGAGCAATTAAACCTCCGTGTCTCAGTGTCTCGGTGGTTCAGGGCTTTTCTGCAAGATCCGTCTGATCAGCACAAATTAAATGACAAGAGGCTGTCTAAAAAGTAGAGAAAGACAGCCTAGAGGAGAAGGAAAAGG
>CAZBAX010000101.1:0-10478 GCA_964489725.1 uncultured Anaerolinea sp.
TATTTCCCCGCAAAACAGATTGCCGATGGACAGGATGCCTACAAGGTCTGAACCATCCACCCAGGACTCCGCGTTATTCTGTACTTCCGATCTGGATTCTCCAGAAATAAATAAAGTAACAGTATCCCCACCGCCGGTTTCAAAGGTGACATTTGCACCGGGCTCTGTCCCTTCAGGGCAGCTGATAGACTCGTCCGCAACAGGCATTCTGCGGCCAGGAATCGTAACAGTGAAGGAACGACCCGCCAGCGTAATCACACCAGTCTCGCCTGCATACTGCGTCAGCCCTGCACTTGCTACACAAATGACTTTGCCCTCCTCCTTGTTAACCCAACAGGATAGTTTGTAATCACTCGACTCAACGAACAGGATCGCGCCTTTCAGGTCTTTATTCTTGAAGCCTGTCCCCTCAAAGACAAAGACCACTCCTTTCCCCCATACAAATCTGGATTCGATATAGGTTAGGCTTCCCGCCGCTTGTACCGGGCCAGCCATTCCAAACAGCGACAATAATACAACTGCGGCCATCAAAAACGAAAACACTCTCCTCATGCTCAGCCTCCGTGGTGCTATGATGATTAATTCTTCGCATGACGTGAGGTGTCCTGTTTCGATACATTGCGGTTCTATATCAATACATCAGCCCTACATGCACGCGACCGTATACAAAAAAATCGAGACGCAGCCAGGCCACGTCCCGATTCGGAGGCGAAAGGTTTCGACTATGACTTATTCAGTAACTCACCTTAAGCAATTTTGCCACAGAGTCGCAGTGGCTAGACTGTGTAACATCAGTCAGCAACTGTCATGCATCCACCACCGCTGCTTCCACCGATTGGATCGGCGGCAGAAAGTCTGCCATCATGTCCCAGCTATTGCCGGAGTCGCGGCTGTAGAAAAGCTGTCCGGTATGCGAGCCAACATAAATGCCCGCATCTTCAAAGGTATCGGTTCCCATTGCTTCGCGCAGGATCACCAGATGTGCCTTTTCGGGCAGCCCCTTCGTTAGGCGTTCCCATGATTCACCCTTGTCACGCGTGCGCCAGACCGAGAACCGGCCATCCACACTCATGCGGAATTCATCGCTCTCTTCGAGCGCAATATACGCCGTATTGGGGTCGGTGGGATGCACGGCAATCGGGAAACCAAAGCGGGCCGGCAGCCGTCCTTCGCCGATATCGATCCAATCTTCGCCGGCATTATCGCTGCGATAGACGCCGCAATGATTCTGTTGATAGATCAGATTTGGATTCAATGGATGCATGGCCATCTTATGTACACATTGACCAAATTCGGGAAACTTGTTCGGCATAAAATCAGCGCGCACATTTTTGTTATGAGGTACCCACGTCTGCCCGCCATCGTCGGTGCGATAGCAGCCAGCCGCGGAGACAGCGATATACATGCGGTTGATATTCGTTGGGTCGAGGAGAATCGTATGCAAGGTCAATCCGCCTGCGCCCGGGTTCCACTGCCCGCGCTGGGGGTGATCGTACAATGCTTCATTCAATTCCCAGGTTTCGCCGCGATCGCGGGATACAAAGAGAGATGCAGGTTGTGCGCCTGCATACAACACACCCGGCTCGTTCTCGCGTCCCGGTTTGATATTCCAGACCTTGCTCATTTTCTCAGGGACGTCTGTGATGCTCTCGCCGCCTTCCGAGCGGAACGCTTCATCCACAGTTCCCGCCGGCCGGCCCGATTTGGATGGACGCGTAAGCAAAGGCACCTGTTTTGCCTGGGTCCATGCCTTACCGAGATCATCTGAGTAATGGGTGGTAGGTCCATAGACAAAATGATTCGTCGCCGCGTGCAGGCGCTGGTCGCGCGGATCCATCTGGATGTGCATCACATTCCAGCTTTTAAATTGAATATCACTGACGGTCCATTTTTTTCGTTTTTCATTGCTTTCGAAGAGGAAACCGCCCTTTTGTGTTCCGACCAGAACCATAACCTTCTTCTTACCCATAATATTCTCCTTTCGTCCGATACCAGAATAAATGTTCTAATTATTCTACCATGACTGATGTTTTTGGAGGGAGTCGGGTTATAGCAGAATTTGCGACAGATTTGAAGGGATGCCGCTGTAGGTAATGGGATTGGAACGATTCATTCGACGTGATGGCCAGCTGCCGTTACCGGCACGTCTTCCCCGCTCAGGCATGGACGCGGCATCCGTAACGGAATCAATCCTCGGCTGGATGATGAGGCGAGCAGCTTATGGCAACTGGACCCGCAAACGGATGCCATAATAATCCATCGCGCATTTAGTGATCCAGAATCCTTTTTTGTCGGGTGGGTCAAAGTCACGGATCCCGCCCACGGGCAGTCCATCGATCGCCAGCGCGTCCACGCGCTCTTCCCCATTTTCGATGGCTGTGAGAATCGTATCGTTACGAACATCCCATAGTTCCGTGCGCTGTGAATAGACTTGTATCTTCTGTGCCGTGATATTGAGCGAATGGATCGGGTACAGGTACGCGATCAACAACAACACAAGCGCAGCCGGTTCGAGCCAGCGTGTCTTGAACAGTTCACGCAATGTGACGCCGGTGAACCATCCCGCTGTTACAAATGCAGTAATCATGATAAAGCGCGGAATGATCATCGTGCGCGGCGCAGGAATCCCCTTTTCGATGTAGGCGCTGGGAGTCAGTGACGCCGCCACAAAGATCGCCGCAAGCACAAATACGAGACCCGCAAGGAGTACTGTGTTTAGCGGTTTTGTATTTCGCCCACTGGAGGAATGCCACACAATTCCGAGAAGCGCTGAGATAGCAAATAAAACCAGATATTGATAATTCTTAATGGCAGCTGCAAAGAAGGCATAGGTGAAATTGAATACCAACCGCATTAATTGCGGCAGGCTGGCGGGATCGCCGTAACGTCCCTTGCGGATCTGGGTTGTGGGTGCAAAGACCAGCATTGCCATCGCGATCAGGGCAAAGACGAGTGCAGCGATTGCTGCGAAGAGAGACTTCGTCGCCCACGGAGATTTATATCGATAGGCGAAGAACGCCGCAATTGCTGCATAGACTGCGAGTGCAGTTACGATCACAGTGGTAGCCGATTCCGAAAATCCGCCGCCGAGAAAAGCGAGCACAGCAACCATCACAGTAATCCATAATGCAGGTTTCTCACGCAGGCTTTGCGCGGTGATCAAAGCGAAGATCCACGTCAGGAATACCAGCGGCGAGGTGTAGGTCAGCATCCCCGTGCGCCAGTAGAGGGATTGATAAATGTGATCGCTCAGGTAGATGGAGAAATACACGATCAGCGAGGAGAATAGCAGGAGTGTTGTTTTGGAAACCTGATAACCGACGATCCGGGAAATGTTGTACAGAAGATAGATCAGCCCTGCCACCCAGAAGAGGATCGTCAGCGGCGTCATCAACTGCACGCCGAGCACTTCAAAGGCTTGCAGCAATCCTGCAAAGATCGTGACCGAATAGCGGCTGGGGGTATAGGTCACATCGTAGGAATACCCGGCGACCGTTTCGATGAACCCCTTGTTCCTGAAATCCGCGTTGTAACACCAGTCATCTGCCCAGTAGCGATTGTAGACCCCGAGATACACGAACAGGAGCACCCCTGCTGAGAAGAGGAGCAAGCCAAAGAAGGGAATAATTTGTTTTGCTTTCGCGGATAAATGCATGTTGATGAGTTCCCGGATGATTATAACCAAAAGGTTTCAGTACACCGACAATCCTCTCACCACTGAGACACGGAGTCACGGAGTTTTTAAGGTTCTTTCTCTCCGTGTCTCAGTGGCTCCGTGGTTCAAAGAATGTGCAACTTGCAGTAGATCAGACAATATATTTCGACTTCAACCTTAGGACCGCAAGGCTTTGAGCCTCCTTCAACACTTGTACGACACACTCTAAACCCTTGACTTAGAGCACACTCTAAGATGTACACTAGGGGTATGGATATCCAAAACGAAAAACTCACCATTCAGGAAACTGCTCGAGCAACCGGGCTCACCCCGCATACGCTGCGTTACTACGAACGGGTTGGGCTCATCCACCCCATCGAACGGGAGGAGAACACGCGTCGCCGCTACAGCAGCGATGATATGGGCTGGATCGATTTCATCACAAAATTGCGCGCCACGGGCATGTCGATTCGGGATATGCAGAAATATGCCGCGCTGCAGCGACAGGGCGATGAAACCCTCCCGCAACGTGTGGAGATGTTGAAGATGCTGCGAGACCAGGTGGAGGCACGCATCGGCGAGCTGAACGAGCATCTAAAGCTGGTCTATTACAAGATCGACCTATACGAGAAAATCGTTTCAGAAAGAGAACTGGAAAAAGCCTAAGGAGAGAATATGTCTACAGTTACAAAATCAATGCAACGAAAATTAGGCCGTTCTGATATTCAAGTCAGTGCGTTAGGGTTGGGATGCTGGGCGATCGGCGGTCCCTGGTTCTGGCTGGATGGCCAGGGCGGCTGGGGCGACATCGATGACAATGAGTCGGTTCGAGCCATCCATGCCGCGCTGGATCTGGGCGTCAATTTATTCGATACCGCCGCCAATTATGGCACGGGTCACAGCGAACGGATACTGGGGCGCGCCCTCGCAGGCAAACGCGATCGGGCGATCATCGCCACTAAGTTTGGCTTCCATGTCGATGAAGCCGAGAAGCGCGTCACCCTGCGCACAGACGATCACCTGCTGCACGTCAGGCAGGAATGTGAAGACAGCCTGCGCCGCCTGAACACGGATGTGATCGATCTATATCAACTGCATGTTTGGAATTACCCACTGGAGAAGGTGCTGGCGATGGTGGATATGCTCGAGTCGCTCGTCAGCGCCGGGAAGATCCGCTACTATGGCTGGAGTACCGACTCGGTCGAAGGCGCGCGTCTCTTTGCACAGGGAAAACATTGCGTCGCCATTCAACATGACTTGAATGTCGTCCTCGATGCAGCGGAGCTGCTGGCAGTGTGTGAGGAGCTGGATCTGGCCAGCGTGAACCGCAGTCCATTGGCGCGCGGGGCGTTGAGTGGTAAATATGCCAAAGATGCTGTGTTCCCGAAGAACGACGTCCGCAATGATTCGTGGTCACGCGATCATTTCTTTACTCCCACCCTCGATCAACTGGATGCCATCCGTGGGATCCTCACCAGCAACGGTCGCTCACTCGTACAGGGTGCGCTGGCGTGGATCTGGGCGCGCAGCGAGAGGACAATTCCAATTCCCGGTTTCAAGACCGTCGCACAGGTGGAAGAGAACGCCAAAGCGATGGAGCTGGGTCCGTTGACGAGTGAACAGATGAAAGAGATCGATGGACTGTTAGGCAGGTAATAAAGGAGCCTTGCGAAGGTTAAAGTAAAGGACGAAAACTTTACAGATCACAACCTTCGCAAGGCTGTTTAAGGAGCAACCTATGAAACTTCGACCATTCGGTACTACAGGTATGAATGTCTCGGAGATCGGGCTGGGAGCCTGGCAACTGGCAAACCCCGACTGGGGCATCGACGATAAAAGTGAAGCGCTGGAGATCGTGCGGAAGTCGCTGGAGGCGGGCTGCAATTTCTTCGACACCGCGCCCGGCTACGGCGCAGGCAGAAGCGAGGAACTGCTGGGTCACGGCTTGAAGTCGGTGCGCAGAGACGTCATCATTTGCACCAAGTTTGGTCACACTGCCGAGGGCAAAACGGATTTCGGTACTCAAGCCATCCGGTCATCATTGGAGGCCAGCATGAAGCGATTACAGACAGACTATCTGGATATTGTGCTAATGCACAATCCACCACGTGAGATGATGGACGGCCGCATTGCTTCGCAATATGAGGAGTTCGAAAAACTCAAGGCACAGGGCATCATTCGCGCATATGGCGTTTCGCTGGACTGGAGTGAAGAATTAGAGCTTGTGCTGGATACGACAAAGAGCCAGGCTGCTGAGGTGTTTTTCAATGCTTTATACCAAGAGACGCTGCCGGCTTACCCCAGAGCACAGGCGCAGGGAATGGGGTTGATCATCAAGGTTCCACTTGATTCGGGCTGGCTTTCAGGCAAGTACCGCGCGGGAATCAAGTTCGATGGCGTGCGGAAACGCTGGTCCCCTGAAGTGATCGCCCGTCGCAGTGATCTTGTGGAAAAGTTCGCGGCGCTTATTCCCGATGAACGGAGCATGGGACATGCTGCATTGCAATTCGTCCTTGCACAGCCACAGGTATCGACGGTGATCCCAGGTGCAAAGACAGTGGCACAGGCGCTGGATAATTTCGCCGCAGCTGATAAACAACTAAGCCCCGAAACCGTTCAGGCGATGCGTGATCTGTGGACACGCGAGATCCAGGGTGATCCATTGCCGTGGTAGAACAGGATTCATGTCGTTGCGATGAGCCGTTCTTTGGCGACGAAGCAATCTCCTGTTAAAAGTAGTGATCTGGTACAAATGAGAAGATTGCTTCGCTCTGCTCGCAATGACGGAGCGCTCGATCATTCCTTCAACAGAAAATCCCCGTCGTTCAACAAGCCATCAAAGATCGCTTCGAGCGCCTTCGATTTCTCAGACGACAGTTTGTCTGAGGAAAATGTCTTTAGTCTCGTTTGTGTTGTGCGCACCGATGGTTCAAGGAAATCGCCGAATGGGAGAGATGTTCGGAACAATTGATAGTATAGGAATCTACGCGCATTGCGCTTGAATTCTGCGGGGACATCGATGTTTTCAACATCCAAAAACTCTTTGATCCTTCTTCTTACATCCTCAACCGTCTGCGGAAAGAACACAGTGGGATACTGGGTGAAGCGCGCCTTGCCCGCGCACAATACGGCTGCCCCCATGATCGAAGCTTCCAATCCGATCGTCGAGTTGTAGACCATGACAAATTTGGATCGCTGGATCAGCTCATAAGAACTCAGCGTTTGGCGTGATCCTACGAAGATGACGTTCGGCTCTTTGTCCACGCCGCGGCTTTGTACCCAGCCTTCGACAGTCTCGCGGCTGGATTTTCTGACGCGCAGCTCATCGGGATGGGCACGGATGACGAACAGGGTATCGCGGTGTTCGCGGATGGTTTCCAGCGTGAGATCGAGCCAGTCGAACATATCTTCAAAGACCGTGTTGGCATGTGGCTGGCTTGTATCGAAAATGACATTCGTAAAGATAGGAACGATCTGTTTGAACCCCGCGGCTTTCTGCAAAAACGACTCGTCGAGTCCTTTCATATCCGCCCAGAACCTGATGCCGGCCATCGTAAAGTCACCCTGGAAGCGTTTGGCGAGATAGGCATCTAATTTCGCAGCTTGTTCCTCGCTTAATTCAAATTCATCTGGGATGTAAATTGGATACGCGGTTGCTTCACCTTCCGTGAAGAAGGCTGTCGCAGGCTGCAAGCCTACTTCGTGCGTGATGACGCGTAGTCCGCGTCCCTGAGCTATGTAACGAGCTGTCGCTTCCGGGTAGAACTGCCCGTTGAACACCACCACGGCGCGCGGTTCTGTTTCATCGAGAAACTTCGAAAACTCGCGAGCCACGTTCCAGGCAGAGAGGATGTATTCCCGCAAAAGATAATGCGTCGAGTCATCGTCATTCAAATGATGGACGCGCAGGATCCAGCGAAGTCCGGGCAGACACAGGGCGCCGAGGGGCAGTCCCTGCCATTCAAAAATCATAAGGTCTTGCAGTGGAAGGCTCTCGATTGCTTTGGCAAGTTCTGTGTCACGATGAAAATCAAACCAATATACAGTGTGTGGGTTTCCGACTGCCCGCGCTTGGAACCCCTGGAACACGTTCGCAGGCTCCATGGCATCCACACCTGTATACAACGTCTTCGACTGGTAAATGCATGACTTGCACGGCGGCGCTTTACGCACATCCTCGCGATTTGTCCCCAGCACGCAGTGACTCATCCCGGAATGACAGGCGAAATAGGCAACTGGAATTCCCTTGAGGCGCAGCGCCCATGTGGTCAGCAGATGAAATCCGCTGTTCCAGGAGAGGTCATCGATGCCGGTGGAGGCTTTAAAAAAAACGATCGGTGCTCCCACGGGACGCGGCGAGTGACGAGTGACGAGCTGCGCCGTGCGCGCGATCTTAAGATTGTTGAGGTGGCGTGTGATCCCACGTTTGATGCGCTGCGTGAGGAATTCCTTCACCTTACCAATCATTGTTTTTCTCGTAGCCCAGTCGAACCAATAAGTCCCCGGCTATATCCTTGAATAATGTCTTGTGTTCATCGGTGAAATGTTCGCGCCATCCACCACTCTTGCCCGCGCGAAAGGTATGACTCTGCTTCGGCTGGATCGCCTCCCTCAATACAGATAATGCTTTCTCTCTCGGTGTGGGGATTTTGTATCCTGTCTTCTCTACTTCATCGAGCATGGCCTTCAACGTTGCATCGCGATTATTGATCAAATCTTCAAAGCGGATGCACAGCACACGCTTTTGCCGGGAGGCATCCAGCCACTGGAACACGCCTTCATAGCGCTGCTTCACACCGACCATGTACAGTCCATCGTGGTCGATGCCGGTGATGGCAACTTTGAGTCTCTCGCCGAAATCGGGCAGAGAGTTGTAATAGTTGTGCATGCCGTGCTCTTCGTGCATGTCAGTGGCAAAGAATACCTGTGACACCAGCATATCGCGCGGGTCACGGTAGATGAAATAGTTGACACGATCGGGTTTGCACAGGAAGGCGACATTCTCTGCTGTGGCTTCCACATATCCCCAGCCGATCACACTGGAAGGTAAATGCAGCAAATCAGCAAGGACTTCCTGGTTCGTCTTTCTTCTACCCTCTTTTGTGATCGTACGAACGGGATCTGCCGCGACATACTTATACGGCATGATCTGTGTAAAGCCATTCAAAATTTGCAGCAGCAGGTGCGATCCGCTCTTTGGCTTGGAATTCCCGAAGATGGGAGGCGCTTCACCGAACGAGAGCCTCCTCCAACGCGCAACCGCCTGCAAGGTTTTCCCTGCAGGGCGGATCGTGCGGCGAATGGATTTCATTAACGACATGGTTACACAATTACGAATTACCAATTACCAACCACGTAATTCGTAATCTGTAATTGGTAACTGTCCATTTGGAAATCAATCCTCACCCGTGACGCGGCGCAGTTTCTTCATCGAGTTCTTTTCCGAATCATACACTTTCTTCACGCCGTCACCCAATGAAGCTTCGGTGACGCGAATGTATTTCACCAAACGTTCAAAGCCACCAGGTTCCACAGAGGCCGCCTGGTCGCTGCCCCACATGGCGCGGTCAAGGGTCAGGTGACGTTCCACCATGCAGGCGCCCAACGCAACTGCCACAGCGGACGGAACGAGTCCCACTTCGTGACCGGAATAACCGATCGGAAGAGTCGGGAATTCTGTACGAAGCGTTTCCACCATCTTGAGATTCAATTCTTCCGGCTCACACGGATAGGTGCTGGTGCAGTGCATCAACGCCAGATTCTCCATCCCCGCACTGTCAACACCTTTGTGGATCTGTTCCATGGTGGACATACCGGATGACAAGATCAAAGGCTTGCCGGTCGCGCGAGCTTTGCGGATCAACTTTGAGTCTGTGAGCGAGGCAGAAGGAATCTTATAGGCAGGCGTATCGAACTTTTCCATGAAGTCGACAGAAGGCTCATCCCATACAGAGACCATCCAGGCAATTCCTTTTTGCTTGCAGTGCTTGTCGATCTCGCAGTACTGGTCGTAATCGAACTCCACTTTGTAGCGGTATTCCAGATAGGTGATGTATCCCCACGGCGTTTCACGCATTTGGTTCTGTTGATCGGGTGGTGTGGCAACATCAGGTGTGCGCTTTTGAAATTTCACTGCATCTGCACCGGCATGGACGGCCGCATCGATCATCTGCCTGGCGATGTTCAGGTCACCGTTATGGTTGATGCCGATCTCCGCGATCACATACGCAGGATGGCCATCGCCCACCCATTTGTTTCCAATCTTAATTTCACGAGTCATTGTTGTTGTTCTCCTTTGAGGGAGGTCGGATTGGCCCCGCCTCGAGCGGGATCTGCGACAATCCGACCTACGGGTTCTTCAATATCAAGTCACTGAGTTCACGCAGCGCACCATGCCCGCCCGGTTTGCTCAACACAAAATCAGCGGCCTGAATGACTTCTGGATATGCATCTGCCACTGCAACAGCCCAGCCCGCTACTTCGAAGCATGGAAGGTCATTGATGTCATTGCCGACAAAGATAACGTTCTCCGCTTTGATTTTCTTCTGCTCAAGGACTTCACGCATCACGCGCCCCTTATCGTGCAGCGCAATGCCATGAATTGCCTCCACCCCCATCTTGCGCGCCCGCGCTTCGACGACGCGATTCGGCTCCGAAGAGAGGATCATCACGTCGATGCCGATGGCGCGTAAATCCTTCACGCGGACGCTGTCACTGCGATAAGCAGCCACCGTCTCGCGTCCATCCTGATCCACCCAGACGCGGTTGTCGGTGATAACACCGTCAAAATCGCAGATGATCAGCTCGATCCTCTCGGGCATGG
>CAZBAX010000102.1:0-10184 GCA_964489725.1 uncultured Anaerolinea sp.
TCTTGGGCAGGTGGCTGCCCTGGCGCTCATCAACATCGCAATTTATTTATTGATCACCATGCGCTGGTGGATCATCGTGCGTACCATGGATAGATCCATTTTTTATTTTCCATTGGTGCTGGTCCGGTTGGCAGTGTTCGGCATCAGTTACTTCACGCTGGGGCCACAGGTAGGGGGTGAACCTTTACAGGTGTTATACCTGCAGCGAAATTATGGCATGACGTACACGCGTGCTACCTCCACGGTCATATTAGATAAACTGCTCGAATTCCTGGCAAACTTCTTCCTGTTAGTGATCGGGTTGACGGCCATCGTCCAGGCGGGGGTCCTCTCGACAAACGCGAGCAATCCGTTCGTGGGTTTGATTCCGATGGCGGCGATTCTGTTATGGCCCTTCATTCATATCCTGTTGATGATTCGGGGCGTGTACCCCGTCGCCGCGGCGCTGCGAGCTGCCTTTCCCAAAAGCACACACAAAAAATGGATCCGTTTCATCATCGTCTCGGAGCGGCTGGCGGGCATGTTTTGCCAGCGAAACCCACGAGCACTGTGGGCGGCAGCCGCGGCATCGCTGCTGGCGGGCGCGGGCATGGTGAGCGAATACATCTTCATCACTTCATTTCTCGGAATTGATCTGCAAATCTGGCAAACGGTCGCGGCCTGGACGACAAGCTGGCTGGCATTCCTGGTCCCATTGCCGGGCGGGTTGGGTTCTCTCGAAGCCAGTCAGGTCTTTACATTGGGCGCCTTTGGAATCCCTGCTTCGCTGGCGATCGGCGTGACGCTTTTGATCCGCGCCCGCGATTTACTGATCGGAGGCCTGGGGTTGCTTCTGGCGGCGCGTGGTGTTAAGTAATTAGCATGTTATCGTTTCGAACAAAAGGAGTTTCCTATGAATCTTACCGGTAAACACTATGGCATCATCCTCTTCACGCTTGCAACAGCAGTGTTGCATCTATCGCTTTTTCCACGGCTTGGTCCTGACCCCATCGCACTGAACGGCTTGGGTTTTCTCGCTCTGCTGGGCGCCTATTTTCTGCCGATCCCATTCTTTCAACAACGACACAATCTGGTTTGGTGGGCGCTGCTTGGCTATACCGTCTTGACGTTCGTCTTGTGGCTCATTATGGGTGATAAGACCTTCACGTTCGATTTCAGCAATGCCGCCATCGGGTATTATGCCAAAACAGCCGAGTTGTTCCTGCTGGGGTTTCTCCTTGCTGACAAACCAAGATAATGCACGCTCGGCCCCGGATGTCTCTTTGGATCTATACCGCACTCGGTCACAAACTGCGCTTTTTAAAACGGTGGAAAGCGCAATTCCCTGGCACTGCCCCCGGGCAAGTGTGTAACCGTGGGTATTATATAAGGAAACATCCGGGGTAAAACCCCGGACGCATCTTTTTGCATATACAGGAGGCGTCCGGGGTAAAATGGAAATGTGAAACGGAAAACTTTATACTTCACCGCGCCGCGACAAGTGGGACTCCGCCAGGAGGACTTGCCTGCCCTCGGCGCGGATGACGTTTTGGTCGAAACGATCTGTTCAGCGGTCAGCGCCGGGACGGAGATGCTGCTCTATCAGGGACGCTTCCCACGTGGACTTGAAACGGATTCCGCGATATCGGGGTTGCGCGGCGGCTTTGCGTACCCGATGGCTTATGGATATGCTTCCGTTGGTCTCGTGAGGGAAACAGGCACTCACGTAGATACGTCGCTGCGAGATCGATTTGTCTTTTCATTTCAGCCGCACACATCTCATTTTGTTGCGCCTGCTGATTCCGTGTTTCCGATTCCAGATTCGCTTTCACCACAAACTGCCTGTTTTCTTCCCAATATGGAAACGGCTGTCAACCTGATACAGGATGGCGCGCCGATCCTGGGCGAGCGCGTCCTGGTGCTGGGACAGGGAATAGTAGGACTGCTCACCACTTCCCTGCTCAACGAGTTTCCACTGCACACATTGGTTACTGTGGACCAATTGAACCTGCGATGCGAAATGTCGCAGGTTGAATGTCAGCAGTCCAGGGTCTCGCAATGCAAAACGTTATCTGCCCATGCCGCGAATTTTCACGAGCAGGCATTCTCTGCCCTTGGCGAGGGCGCCGACCTGAGCTTCGAGCTGAGTGGGAATCCATCTGCACTGAACGATGCCATTGCCCTCACCCGCTTCAGTGGACGGGTCGTCATCGGTTCGTGGTATGGTGAAAAGCCTGCAGAGATTAAGCTGGGCGGTTCCTTCCATCGTTCGCGCATCAAGCTGATCGCGTCGCAGGTCAGCACCATCTCGCCCGAACTGGCCGCCCGATGGGACAAATCCCGCCGCTTCGATGTAGCGTGGAAAGCGCTGGAACGTATCAAACCCGAGAGATGGATCACACATCGATTTGCGCTTGACGACGCGGCCGCCGCCTATCGTATGCTGGATGAAAGTCCGCAGGAAGCTTTACAGGTCGTGTTTACGTACTCATGACAGCTCACCAAAGCTATAGCATGTTTGCTGGTTTCTGGAGCAGGGCCGCAGCCTTCGCGCTGGATTATGTCCTGATCCTGTCCTATCTGGCAGTACTGGCTTTGACCATGCTCGTCTTGAATTCGCTTTTTGGGATAACTCCATGGATGTTCGCAGAGCGCGTGCTCGCCCAGTTGACCGGTTTCCTGCTGGTCACTCTGCCGGTTACACTCTATTTTTCCTTCGGAGAATCATCGGCTGGAAAAGCGACCTGGGGAAAAGCGAAACTTCGAATACAGGTCACTGACATGCGCGGCAAACGGATCGGCTTGTGGAGAGCGCTGGCTCGTACCGGGCTAAAGTTTGTCCCGTGGGAACTTTCCCACACGCTGATCTGGACGATTGCCTTCTCGAATGCAGATGTCCCTGCCTGGGTAAATTACGGCTTTGTGCTTGTTTATGGGTTGATCGGCATGAACCTGGCGAGTCTCGTGCTCACAAAGAAACATCAGGCGCTATATGATCTGCTTGCCAGAACCTGCGTGGTAAAAAAGTGATGAGGAAATTCCATTACGCAACTCTCGAAGATTGCCACACAGCGCATGGCGTGGTCATCATCATCGATGTTCTGCGCGCATTTTCCACGGCGGCCTACGCATTCTCACGCGGGGCAAAGGAGATCGTCCTCGTCAGCGGTGTGGAGGAAGCATTAACGCTCAAAACGCAGATCCCAAACTCGAAGGTGATGGGCGAAGTCGGCGGGCTTCCACCCGAAGGCTTTGACTTCGGCAACTCCCCCACACATATCAGCGCGGAAGCTCTCTCTGGCATTACCCTTATTCAACGAACCGGCGCCGGGACGCAGGGAGCCGTCCGCAGCCAGAATGCCGACCTGATGCTGGCGGCCAGTTTTGTGGTCGCAGACGCAACCATCCGATTTGTGAAGAAACTCGGCGTTGACGAAGTCACATTTGTCGTGACGGGCAAACACGCCCAGCGCGGCGATGAAGACCTGGCCTGCGCGGAATATCTGGAAGGACTGCTGAAAGGCGATTGTCCCGACGCAAAACCGTTCCTCCAGCGCGTCTTTGACTCCATCGATGCGATCCAGCATCTCGACCTGCTGGAAACGGCGTTTCCTCTTTCGGACCTGGAGTATTGCACCGCAATTGATAGATTTAGTTTTGCCATGCCCATTACACGCGAAGACGGACAACTCATAATGCGCTGCGCACAACCATAGATACAACCTTGCGAAGGGCCGTTGCACAAGTCTGAGAGCGCTCGTCCAACCTGCGCAAGATTGTCCCTGACACCTGAAACTGGAGCACCTATGTATACACTCGGAGTAAAGCGGGATTTCATTGCGAGGCATTATTTGATCGGCGGAGACTGGGGATCGGAGAACTTCCCCAACTCGCATCATTATGTTTTGGAACTGCAGCTGCAGGGAAACGATCTCGATCAACACGGTTATCTGGTCGACATCGTGGATGTGGAAAAACATCTCGACGAGACCGTGAACTACTACAGGGATCAAATGTTGAACGACAAACCTGAGTTCGCTGGCTTGAACCCATCCATCGAGCATTTTTCGCGCATCCTGGCAACGTCATTAAATGAGCGCATTAAAGCAGAAAACATCAGCAGCATCAAAGTTGTGCTGTGGGAGAATGACTCCGCCTGGGCGGCATATCAGATAGAACGATCATAGCCACGGAGCCACGAAGACGCAGAGAAAAAATCTCTGTGACTCTGTGTCTCCGTGGCAAGATTCCCATGAACATCGGACTCATCATCTACGGTTCCCTCGATACCCTGAGCGGCGGATATTTATATGATCGCAAGCTGGTTGAATATTTGCATTCCCAGGGTGATACCGTGGAGATCATTTCACTGCCCTGGCGAAATTACGCCGCGCATCTAACGGATAATTTCCACTTTCGACTTCCCACCAAGCTCGACATTCTCATCCAGGATGAACTCAACCATCCATCCCTGATTTTTGCCAATCGAGGCCGGCACGCGTACCCGGTAATCTCACTTGTTCATCATTTGCGCTCTTCTGAGCTGAGACCCAATTGGCAGAATGCCTTTTATAGTTGGGTGGAGAAGTTCTATCTAAACTCGGTGGATGGATTCATATTCAATTCGAAGACCACTGAACAAGTAGTCAATGAATTGGTTAAGCAGAGAAAGCCGGGTGTCGTTGGTTTCCCGCCAACGGACCGTTTCGGCGATCCGCTGTCAGACGATGAGATCATCGAAAGGGCGAAGGTCGACCAGTTCAGAATTTTATTCCTGGGCAATGTGATCTATCGCAAAGGGTTGCACACATTGCTGGAGGCGGTTGGGAATCTGTCGGGGAAATTCCATGTGGATGTCGTGGGATCGCTGCACGCAGATCCAAACTATGCCCGGCACATGCAGGGTTTTGTCCAGGCGAATGGGCTGGCGTCTCACGTCACCTTCCACTCGTCGCTCGATAAAGAACCTCTCATCGAAACGCTCAAACAAGCCCATGTACTCGCCGTCCCTTCCAGCTATGAAGGCTTCGGCATCGTCTATCTTGAAGGAATGGGATTTGGCCTGCCCGCCATTGCAACGACAGCGGGCGCAGCGGTCGAGATCATCGAGCATGGGAAGACCGGATTCCTAATTCAGTCTGGCGATTCCCGATCGCTGGCAGATCACCTGAATTCTCTAATGGAAGATAGAATTGCCCTGACACGTCTGTCACTCAACGCTCGAGGGCGCTATCGCCGCCAGCCGTCATGGATGGAGACTGCCAGAGCAATTCGCGGCTTTCTGTTTTCCATGCTGTAGCAAGAATCCGCCTTTATACCGCACCTCGCAACAGGTTTAATATGGACTACTCTTTTCAGCGCTACCTGCTCGCCAAACAAACCGTGGATGACCGCGCTCTTAACAAGGATGTGGTCAACGCGCTGCGACTCCATTTGGCGTCCGAACCGGTTTCCGTTATTGAAGTGGGCGCGGGGGTCGGGACGATGCTCAAGCGGCTGGTCGAATGGAATGTCCTTTGCACCGGTGAATACGTTGTAGTGGACGAACAGGATGAGAATATCCGCTTCGCCCGGGAATGGATTCCACAGTGGGCAACCGAAGCAGGCTTGAGCGTCGAACGAATCGAGCGGGACCAGTTTCGGGTCTACGATCAGCGTCGAGATATCCACATCCGCCTGGAGTGTGCAGACGTCTTCGATTTCATCCAAAAAAATAAAAGCTCAGCAGACGTCTTGATCGCCAACGCATTTCTGGATCTGCTTCCCATGCCGGAAAGCCTGGACGGGTTATTGACTCTTACACATGGGCTTGCCTGGCTGACGATCAACTTTGATGGGATGTCCACATTGCAGCCCGTGATCGAACAGGCGCTGGATACACAGATCGAACGGCTTTATCATGCGAGCATGGATACGCGCGCCACCGGTGGAGATAGCCAGACCGGACGGCGACTCTTCGAACACCTTCGTTGTCGAGATTTGGAAATTCTGTCTGCCGGGGCATCAGATTGGGTGGTGTACGCGCAGAACGGGAACTATCAAGCCGATGAAAAATATTTCCTGCAGTTCATTTTGCATTTCTTCGAAAGTTCATTGAAGGGTTGCCACGAAATAGACGCGATCGCATTTAACCGCTGGCTTGCAAAACGACATGAACAGATCGAGTGCGGCGAGTTGGTCTACATCGCGCATCAAATGGATTTTTTGGTGCGAAGCCCTTCAGCCTCGCAGTAACAGAAAATGGGTGTGTTCAAAAGACTGGGCTTACCTTTTCTTTCGCCATAGTGCTTACAGAGATTCTGGGAGAAAAACTCTGAGTTCTCCCCCGGTGGCGCCACGCCCGCGGCAAGTGAGCGGCTAAACCTACGGAATTAGACACTCGCTGGAAAGTTTGACTGAAACGAATTTCCTGTTTTTCCGTATAATCAATACGGAGTCAAAATGGTTTATACGTATCAAATCGAAGGGATTGCGCTACAAACGGGCGACATCATCTGCACGATGAATGGCAAGCCCGATATTCTGCCCGGCGAGTTCTGGCGGCTCGTCGGTCGACTCGTGCCCGGTGACGTGGATCACGTCGCGATCTATACCGGTCCACAGGGACGCTGCATCGAAGCAGGCGCACACGGTGTGATCAAGTTCACTGTTTTCAACAGCGAATGGGACACCGAACGCATGGCGCGTCGCCGCGGACACTTATTCGACACATTTTACGGCGTGGCCGCGCCGCTCGATGGGCTTGGACTCTCCGAGGAAGAGGAAGCCCAGATGCGAGCACAGGTGGCCAAGTATTGCATCGCACAGGTTGGCAAACCGTACAACCTGAACTTCATGAACTCTGATTCGGAGGACGCCTTCTACTGCAGCCAGTTGGCATACAAGGCGTATCAGCAGGTTGGCATCAACCTGAACACCGGACTCGCCATGGAACAGATTCCCGGCACGAACAGCATTGTGTATCCGCAGGAGCTTTGGGATGGGTTTAGTCACCGCGCCGCGCGGCGAGGTAATCAGTTATCAGTAGACAGTGGACAGTTGGTAACAAGCCCGTCTGCATAGGAGGCGGGTTTTTGATTTTGAGAAATGCTATAATGAAAAGTATGAAGCCAAAGGTTTATATTGAAACAACCATAATCAGTTACTTTACTGCACGTCCCAGTCGCGACATAATCACGGCCGCTCATCAACAAATTACTCAAGAATGGTGGGACAACCGGAAGAGCGATTTTGATCTCTATATTTCACAAATCGTGATCCAGGAAATTGGTGAAGGCGATCAGGACGCAGTAAAGCGAAGGACGAGCATGATCGAGTTTGTATCAGAAATAGAAGTTAACCCAGATGCTGTGACATTGGCTCAGGCCTTAATCGATGAAGGGATTGTTCCTAAAAAGGCCGCGGCAGATGCACTTCATATTGCAATTGCCACTGTCCAAGGTATGGATTATTTGCTTACATGGAATTTGAAGCATTTAGCCAATGCAGTGATCCGTAACGCAATCGCTGATGCATGTCGACAAAGAGGTTACGAACCGTCGGTAATATGTACGCCTGAAGAGTTATTGGAGGCATAACCATGTGGAAAGATGAAATTGTTGAAGAGGTGCGTAAGAACCGCGAAGCATATGCATCGAAATTTAACTTTGATCTGCAAGCCATGTATCAGGATTTAAAAAAGGCAGAAAAGAAAAACAAGCGCAAGAAAGTTTCATTTCGGCCGAAAAAACCCATTAAACTGGAAAAGCAAGCTGGAACAACAACTAGATGATCAGCTGAATAATTCCCAACCCGTCTCTCATCGAGGCGGGTTTTTGATTTTCGTTCACAGTGGTTATGTTATAGTCAGTAGGTCACGAAGTAGCCCGGAAAAGCCCAAAAATAGGGTGCGGGCGTACGCCCGCACCCTATTTTTGGGGATCTTTTGGGCATTTGTACACCTTTCGTGAAGTACTGATAGTACGTATCGTCCTTAACTAAAGCGACACTCATCTGGACCTTGCGCAGGTACGGGGGAGTCACGAAACAGAAATTTTTTCATCTGCGCCGATCGCGATTGGCTCGGCAAAACATACTGTATCCATGTCTCTGTGTGGGAGCGCTCAGAGTTTGTTGGAAACACCCTCACGTCGCCGGGGACGGCGCAGGGAGCAAGCCTACTCATATACTTTTAGTACACCCTCTTTGTCCTTATGATACGCTTTAGGTGACAGTGGTTCAAAACAGACTCTTTATGAAGCGATTTTCCGGAATTCTCCTCATCGCCATTTCCGCCGCGTCGTTTGGGACGCTTGCCATCTTCGGACGTTTCCTCTACGCCGACGGTGTAGATACGTTCTCCATGCTGTTCCTGCGTTTCGGAGTTGCCGCGGTTTTGATGATCATGATCCTGCTCTGGCGCAGGGAAATTTTGCCCGGTGGAAATATCCTCTTGCAACTCATTGGCATGGGCGCGTTGGGATATGTGGGACAATCGTTTTCGTATCTGACCGCCATCAAATTCGCATCGTCAGGCCTTGTGGCACTGCTGCTCTATCTTTATCCCATGTTCGTTTTTGTGCTTTCGGTCCTTGTTCTGCGTGAAAGGGTGACGTGGCCAAAAGTTGTCGCTCTCATCCTTGCAGTGCTCGGCACAGCGCTCACCGTTGACCCGGCAGGCGGACAACTGCCCGGCATCCTCCTCTCGATAGCTGCGGCTCTGATCTATTCGGTCTATATCATCGTGGGGACGAATGTGATGAAGCACGTGTCGGTGGTGCAATCCTCAGCGGTCATCTTTGCATCGGCAGGCTCGGTGTATGGGATTTTGATGTTATTCAATGGCATTCACCTGCCAGCGACCAGTACCGGTTGGCTCAACGTCGCCGGCATCGTGATGGTCGCCACGGTGATTCCGGTGGTCGCATTTTTGGCGGGTCTCGAACGGGTCGGTCCCACCAACGCAGCAATGCTCTCTACGCTGGAGCCGGTTGTCACAGTTCTGCTGGCAGCATGGATCTTTGGTGAAGTGTTGAATCCGATCGTATTGCTGGGAGGCGGGTTGATCCTGGTCGCGGTGATCCTATTGACCAGGGGCGAACTGGAAAAACGATCATTGAACACATCCCCAGCAGAGTGACGTTTGCCGCGAATGGCGCGAATACTCAGGAAATTCGTGTCAATTCGCGGCTGCTGTTTCCTGCGCTTCGACTGCACTCCCACGTACATGTACGTGTCGGCGATCACTCCATCCGATACTCTACGAGTTAGGGCAATCGCATTAGGATTTCTTATCCGCTAATCTTCGCCAATCCCCGCTAATCTTTTAAGCAATTCGCGAAGATTGGCGTAGCTTAGTGGATAGTAACTTCAGACTCTGCCGTCTTACGGGTCTCAAATGCGATTGCCCTGCTACGAGTACGACCCCCCCAGCGGCGCCATGGCGCTACGCCTGGGGCACACCTGTCCTGGCGTACGGTGCCCCAGGGAGTGTGCACCGCGCTGCGGATGCGGTGCAGGGGTGACAGCGCGGAGAATGATTCGTGGTGTATAATCACCTCATTACATTCTATCGAGTCTCGATTTACCAATCTATCGACTCACATATCAGCAGTCCACCGCTGTTTTCGCCTTTTGAGCACGCAACTCAATTTCCCCAAAACATCTACAAGACTTCTGAAGACAAGGAACAATTTTGAACTTCGAACAATTTAATCTGGATTCCCGCCTGATGCAGGGAATCAAGACCGCTGGCTATGAAACCGCCACTCCGATCCAGGAGGCGGCTATCCCGGCGGCACTACGCGGGCGCGATATCATCGGCACAGCCCAGACCGGCACCGGCAAAACGGCTGCCTTCGTCCTCCCGATACTCAATAAGCTACTTGATGGCGCACAGGGCATGCCGCGTGCGCTCATCGTCACCCCGACTCGTGAACTTGCAGAACAGATTCACCAGGTTGTAAAAGCTCTATCTGCCGGAACAAAGCTGCGCAGCGCAACCATCTATGGCGGCGTTGGCGCAGACCGCCAGATCAAGGCACTGCGTCAGGGCGTCGACATTCTCGTGGCCACACCGGGTCGTTTGCTCGATCTCGTCCAGCAGCGACATGCGAAATTGGAGCGCATCGAGATCCTGGTCCTTGATGAAGCCGACCGCATGTTCGACATGGGCTTTTTGCCGGACGTTAAACGAATCATCAAGGCCGTACCCGTCAAACGGCAGA
>CAZBAX010000103.1:0-10137 GCA_964489725.1 uncultured Anaerolinea sp.
TCATCCTGAGCCAGGATCAAACTCTCCGCAAAAAATTTTTCACTCTTGCGAGTGTAGTTTATACGGAATATTTACTGGATCGACAGAGTTGTTGCTTCCTATCACTGTTCAGTTGTTAAAGTTCGGGGTTCAAAGCGGGCTGGATTTTACTAGCGCCACTTTGGCCTGTCAAGGTTTTTACAGACAAAAACACCGATGTCTTTTGTCTTTCGACATCGGCTCGTCAGACTTCAAAACCCGCAGGCTTGTGTCTCTGACTGGAGACTATTACTCAGTTTTCATGGATCTGTCGGGGGACGAGATCTTTTTAGAATGTACTGGCGAATGGTGATTATATGCATTTGACTTGATTTGTCAAGAGGTTATCAGACAATTAACCTTAAAAAAATCACAACTGCTTCTCGCCATCACTATTCCTGTGTCAAACTGCAATCTCTTTTTGAGAGCGGGCGGATGATACCATACGTTCTATTAACAAAGCATCAATCTAACCTTAAAAAATCGTTGGAATATGTTTCGATCCAGTGCACGGAATTTCCGACACCGTCTTCGCTTCTTAACTCCTGACCGATTGCCTGTGCACGCTTGCGAATCACGGGATCGCTGCCCTCAGTGATTGCCCCGATCAAGTTTTCAACCGAGAGCTTTTTCACAGGAATGGACTTTGGACCCGCGCCGATTTCATGGACTCTGTTACCCCAGAATGGCTGATCGGCAGTATGAGGGACGACGAGATTGGGAATACCAGCGCGCAAGCCAGCAGAGGTTGTCCCTGCCCCACCGTGATGAATGACCATCTTACAGCGCGGCAACAGCCATGAGTGCGGTGCTGCATCCATGTATAGAATTTCATTAGACGAGTCGTTTATCACATCACTCCATCCCGAAAGAATAATTCCACGATGGTTGGTCTGTCTCAACGCTTCACGAATCATGCGATCGTTCTTAACGGCATCCTGATTTAACATACTCCCAAATGAAACGCAAATGGGAGGCGCACCTGCATCGAGAAAACTTATCAGCGTAGGATCGGGTTGGAAACCAGCATCCTGTTGATCAAATAAATATCCGGTGACATGGATGTGCGATGGCCAATCGCTCGAGGGTGGGATCACGCGCGGGCTCCAGGCGCACAGGATCGGGGTCCGAGGGCGAACCGGATCATCCACAAAAGGCGAATGGAGCTTTCGCCTGGGCAATCCTGTCCGACGGCGAACCTGTTCATATCCGAATTTGGCTCCCCACCAACTCATCTTTTGTGCAAATTGATGTGTAAAGCGATTCCATGAGCGGAGTTTCCAGTTCGGCAGTGTGACATTGGGATAGTCGCCGGTGGGAGTAAACATCGGAAATCCCTGGATGTGAATATCAGGAATATTCTTCTCCCGAGCCAGCGTATGCGCGCCGACTGCATGCGCGAACGTATGAATGATGACATCGGCATCGCTACAGGCATCCTCTGTTTGGCGCAGGACATCTGCTCCAATATTGACAGCATGGCTGACTAGCTCTCGAAATAGTTTGAGCGAGTTGTATCCTGCATCATTGAATCGACGACTTAGATCTTCAGGATCGCCAGCCAAGGGCACAAATTCAATTCGCTGTTCCTCCACAAGTGACCTGAATTTTGACGGGGCTGCCAGGCTGACGGAATGACCTCTTGCCATCAGTCCAAGCGATAGGGGAATGAGCGGTTGGACATCACCCCGCGAACCGTACGTCAGGATCGTGATCTTCATGCGGGTATTTTACTCGCTGCACATGCTATACTGAAAATCAGGAGATAGGATGATCAAGATTGGAATACTACACCCGGGTGAGATGGGAATTTCTGTTGCGGCTTCTGCGATCAACAGTGGGCATCATTTGTATTGGGCATCTGAGAGCCGCAGTGAAAAGACACAGACACGCGCAGGAAATCATGGACTTACAGATGCCCATACGCTGAAAGAGATCTGCAGAAGCTGCGAAGTCATCTTAAGCATTTGCCCGCCACATGCTGCCGAAGATGTAGCGCGATCCGTGACCGAAAATGGATTCCAGGGGCTGTATCTGGATGCAAATGCCATCGCTCCACAGCGATCGATCAGAATGGGAACATTCATGGAAAATGCTGGGATCGATTTTGTAGATGGCGGGATTATCGGCGGGCCGGCGTGGACTCCGAAGGAAACATGGCTTTATTTATCAGGGAAGCACGCAGAAGACGTTGCCGCGTGCTTTTCAAATGGACCACTGGCAACGAAAATCCTGGGAAACGAGGTTGGCAAAGCATCTGCATTGAAGATGTGTTATGCGGCCTACTCGAAGGGGACAAGTGCGTTACTTGCCGCGATCCTGGCAACTGCTGAGAAACTGGGTGTACGTAGCGATCTTTATGAACAGTGGAACATGGATAACAACGGGTTCTCAGACCAGGTCAATCAGAGAGTGAAACGTGCGGCTGCGAAAGCCTGGCGCTTTGAAGGTGAGATGAGGGAGGTCGCAGCGACATTCCAGGAAGCAGGGTTGCCAGACGGATTTCATGATGCATCTGCAGAGATGTACCACCGAATCGCAGGGCTCAAGGACAGTGACGTGCCCATTACAATGGATGAAATACTAGCGATTGTGACCGAAAAAACGATGTAATTTTTAGATGCCGGAGTTGCGTGCTGTCACTGCACAAATCCTGTGACCACACCACTAAGGAAGTGCTATACTTACAAGTGTCATTACAGCGTTTACAAAAGCAGGTCAAATGAAAAAAGTTTCGATTGAACAAAAAAGAACTATTTTTGATGACTTTTTCAAAGTGGAAGAAGCGTATCTACGCTTCGAGCAATTTAATGGGGAGATGAGTCCACGGATACGCCGATTGAATATGGAGAGAGGAAATTCGGTTGCCATCGTGATCCTCAACAAGGACACTGGGAAACTGATCCTGGTCAGTCAGTTCCGATACCCTACCTACCAGAATGATCATGGCTGGACTATTGAAATCATTGCCGGGATGGTGGACCCGGGTGAGACACCCGAACAAGCACTCCGCAGAGAGCTGGAGGAAGAAATCGGATTAAAGATCGAAACCTTCGGGCATATCAACACCTTTTATCCATCTCCCGGTGGAAGTTCGGAACTCATTTATTTATATTACGCCGCAGTTTCGGGGGAACGGGCCAAATACAAAAAGACAGGCGGACTTTTGAGTCACGGAGAAGATGTCAAGGCGGTAGAACTTTCGCTGGAAGACGCACTTGATAAAATCAAGTCCGGGGAAATTGTGGATGCAAAGACGATTATAGGCATCTATTGGCTGGAAAACAGCCGAGTAAAGAATTCAAGATAGAGTGGTTGAGAGGAGGCAAAATGGACCACAAGTATGCTGGCAAAAAGTGCTTTGTGATTATGCCCTTTGGCAAAAAGCTCGTGGACGGAGTCGAGTTCGATTTTGACAACGTGTATCATGAGCTGATCGAAAAGTCAGTGGAAGAACTCGGCATTGAATGCGAACGATGCGATGAAATCCTTGACAGCGGATCGATCCATAAAAAGATGTTTCGCGGCATATTTGATGCCGACGTTTCCGTTGTAGATATCACATCACAGAATCCAAACGTCTTTTATGAGCTTGGCGCCAGACATACACTGCAAAGGAAGGTAACCCTGGTCATTGGCAGGAAAGATAATCTTCAGAAGATACCGTTCAATATTAGCGGATTAAGCATCCTCGGCTACGACATAGCCAGTAAGGAGCAGCTGGAAACCAACAGGAAATTGATTCGCGACATCATCCAAAAAGCACTGGATGATCAGGACTGCGTTGACAGCATCATTCATGATGTTCTCACCGATCTCAGCGTTGGAAGGAAACCGCGCGAGATCAAATCGAGGGACGAGAAACTATTCAAGATAGAACAAATGCAAGACAAGGAAATCGGATACATTACAGGTGACATAAAAGATATCGACACCGTCGATATCTGGGTGAATTCCGAAAACACAAACATGGAAATGGCCAGGCATTATGACCGCTCCATCTCTGCAACCATACGATACGAGGGCGCCAGGAAGGATGCTAGCGGCTTTGTGGAGGACGACCTGATTGCAGAAGATCTCAAGAAGATTACGCGCGGACGCGGTTGCGCGCCTGGCAATGTGATTGTTACGACATCCGGGGAGTTGGAACACACGCACAATGTAAAACGGATCTTCCATGCTGCTGCCGTTTCTGGTGCTCCTGGGAGGGGCTATACTCCCGTAGAAAATATTACAGACTGCATAAAGAATGCTCTCAAAAAGGCGGATTCTCCCGAGCTTGCAGATCTGAACCTGCAATCTATTCTCTTCCCACTGATGGGAACCGGCACTACACGAGCAAGCGCTCAAACCATGGCGAAAAAATTGATTGATGCAGCGCTTGAATATGCAAAACAAAAACCCAATTCGCGGATCAAGAAAATATATTTTCTCGTCTATAACGAACAGGATCGGGAGATTTGCCACAATACATTTGTCAATGATCCGCGAATCGATACGGGCGAAGAGACTGAAATCGAAATGCTCTAGACATAGAAGATACAGTCTTAATTCATTTCCTGTCTTCCTGATAACGCCCTAAGCAATGTATTTTGGTCCGCGTATTCCAGGTCACCGCCAACGGGTAGGCCGCGGGCAAGACGGGTGACTTTCACTCCCAGCGGTTCAAGGTGTTGACGTAAATAGAGCGCGGTGGCATCACCTTCCATGCTGGGATTTGTCGCCAGAATGACTTCCTTGATGCCGCCGTTAGCTACACGCGCGATCAGCGGCTTGATCTTCAAATCATCGGGGCCGATGCCTTCGATGGGCGATAAAACACCCTGCAAAACATGATACTTGCCTTGAAATCCGCCGGTTCGTTCCAGAGCGAGTACGTCTAAAGCTTCTTCGACGACACAGATCAAGCTGCCATCGCGGCGCAGCGATTCACAGATCTCACAGCGCTCGCGTCCTGCTTCGGTGATGTTGAAACATTCCTGACAAAAGGCAGTTTTCGCTTTTAGGTTTGCCAATGCAACAGACAAATCCTGTGAGATTTCATCCGGCGCGCGCAGGAGATAGAATGCCAACCGGGAAGCAGATTTTGGTCCGATACCGGGCAGACGTTCGAGGGAATTGATGAGGGCTTGAATTGATTCGGGTAATAACATAGGTAAGAGGTACACAAGTAGACAGGTAAACAAGTACACACGTAAGCAGTTGACTTATATACGTGTCTACTTGTGTACTGGTTTACTCACTAGAATGGAAGCCCGCCCGCAAGAGGACCCAGCCGTTGTTCCGCCAACGCACGCGATTGATCCAGCGCCATGTTGACAACCGAGAGGACCAGATCCTGCAGCATTTCGGCGTCTGCGTCTTTGAGCAGTTCGGGGTCGATCACAACTTCACGGCATTTCTGATCACCGGTCATCGTGACCTTGATCGCGCCCCCACCCGCGGTTGCAGTGACGGTCTCTTCAGCAAGTTTGGCTTGTGCTTCTGCCAGTTGCTGCTGCATTTTCTGTAATTGTGCCATCATTCCCCCACCACCCATCTGCGGACCTTTATTGAATCCTTTAGCCATTCGGTACTCCTCCAAAAACTAGTTTCTGAGTATTCAATCCCACCAGGCTTCCAAGATCACATGCGAACCGTCGATTTCAGAATCTCCAAGCAGGTTAGCAGCGCTTTCGCCGCCGATCCATCTGGTTTCGTCAGCGCCGAACTGCTCTTTCATGATCTCTTCCAGCTTGAACTGCCAGCCGTCTTCAGGGTAAATATACAACGTGTCTGCATGCCAATATCCTTCAGGTAGATCACGCAGAGAAAGAGGGTCGAGCGGCAATAAGACAGCTCGCCACATCTTGTGATTCTCTTTCAGCCAGGCAGCAATCTTTCTTCCTTCAAAGAAATTGAAGTTTGTTCTCGCAATAATATCCAGCTGTATCTCCTGTTTCTCGCTGATCTTCTTCTCAGGCAATTGAGGCACGGGGCTGATGATAAACTCCGGCTTGATATCGCTGCGCTTCTTTCGTTTTGGATCGTTTTTGTTTGTCATGGGTGAGCCTTACTTACCAAGTACGAAGAATATGGTCTCGATACGCCCTTCGTCTGCCACCTCGCTTTCGCTCAGCGTCCGCTCAGGACTACTCGACCACCGATGAAAGCCTTACATATCAACAATTTCGCCGCCGTGTTGGATGGCCGTCGCGACCATTCCATCCTGCGGGACGTTCGGAGGAATTTTACCTTTGGCGCTGGTCACCACACAACGGATCGCCATTTCCACACCGAACTCATCTTTGATCAATTTACGGATCACTTCGATCTGATCGGGCTTATCGATCTTCGAGATAAGCACGTCGCTGGCCAAACCCAGGATCAACGTCTTGCCCTGCACATCGATCATGCGGACCGAGTTCATCAGCGCCGAGAGATTCGCCTGTCCTTTGGGAAGTACCGATGACATACGCTTCCAGGCTTTGATGACGTCGCCCGCGCTGACAGCGTCACTGTCCGCGGGAGGGGCGGCCGGTTCAGACTCAGCCGTAGGCTTGAATTCCGCTTGTGGAGCGGTGTCCGGCTGAGGCTTGGTTTGAGGCGGTGTTCCCGATGCGGCGGCAATCTGCGGAGCAGTGCCACCAGGTGCGTCCAGTACTTCTGCAAACGCAAGCTCCAGGCTTAGAGATGGCTGCCAGCCGCCGCGCAGATCCGTTGCAGCGTTGTTAAACGCTTTCATCATCCGCAGGACTTCGCTGGTGGTGAAGGATTTGGCATGTGCCTGCATCTGTTTCTTGACATCGGCTGTCGCTTCGACCTGGTTGACGTTGCCCATCTGGATCAGCATCAGCCCGCGCAGGTACTCGACGATCTGACGCGCCAGCGAGCGAGGGTCGGCTCCGGCATCCAGCGCCCTGTGGATGGTCTCCAGCCCACGCGCGGGATCGTGTTCGTTGACCGACGAAAGCACATCGAGTACAGTTTGACTGGTGGCTGTGCCGAGCACATTTTGCGCAAGCGCCAGCGTGATCGTATCTCCCGTAGAGGAAAGTTGATCGAGCAGCGAAATCGCGTCCCGCATTCCACCGGCAGACTGGCGGGCGATCTGAATTAACGCATCCTCGTCAGCCTGGATCTTTTCGGCTCTGACGATCTTTTTAAGATTGGTAACGATCTCATCAACAGGCACGCGCCGGAATTCATGTCTTTGGCAACGCGATAGAACCGTTGCTGGAATCTTGTGAATTTCTGTGGTCGCCAATACAAAGATCGCGTGCGGCGGCGGCTCTTCGAGCGTTTTGAGCAGTGCATTGAACGCGGCCGTCGAAAGCATATGGACTTCATCGATGATATAGATTTTGTATTTGCCCTGGGAGGGCGAGAAGTTGATCTTGTCACGCAGGTCGCGGACGTCATCAACCGAAGTATTCGAGGCAGCATCGATCTCGATCAGATCGAGAAAACGATTCTGATTGACAGCTTTGCAGTGCTCACATTCGTTGTCAGGGCGTTTTGCCGGATCCTGATTCAAGCAATTGACCGCTTTCGCCAAAAGCCGCGCCAATGTGGTCTTACCGGTGCCGCGCGAGCCCGCGAAGAGATAGGCATGCGCGACGCGGTCTGCCGCGATGGCATTCTTAAGTGTAGTGACGATGTGGTCCTGCCCCATCACTTCGTCCCATTCTTTCGGTCGGTATTTGCGGTAGAGTGCTTGGGTCATGTTTATTGATAACTCGGTGATTGAGTAGGTCGAGTGCTTTTCTCGACCGTATCGAAACCACTAATCACTATCAATCTTAGAATTAGAAACATTCATCAAACTGGTGGTTTCGACACCTGCACTGCGCCGAACGCAGTGAGGTGCAAGTGTACATTCCTCGCATACGCTCGGAACTACTCAACCACCGGTGCTCCTATGGAACGGTGTACACTGCTCTCAGGTTACCACTTGGATCGAATAATTGCGCCTCTTCGCCTGATTCCCAGACGGGGTCGCCGGCGTTCCAATAGAGGTCGATGACTGTGTTCGTCCCGGTAGCCGTGTGGACTTGTACGGCGCCGTCCTTGTGCAGCACCAGCTGCGGGAAGACAAAGACATGCCGGTCTTCATCGCGCAGCTCCCAGTTGGCCAGGTTGATCTGGTCTTCGCCCTTGTAGCTGACCACCACCCATTCGGCATTCAACGTCCCGGCGCCGATGACGCTTACGATCTCCACCGGGATATCTTCTTCGGGGTTGAGTGTGGGCTGAGGGGCAGATTGGTTACTTACAACGGAGGCAGGCTGGACCGCAGAAAGAGCCGCCGAGCGGTAGTTGCGGTCGTACCAGAACAGGATCGTTCCCGTCACACATGCAGATATGAATACATTCAGGAGCAGGTAGAGGAGGAGTTTACGACGATCCATGTGTAGCGAATAATAGCACAAAATTTCAGTAAATCAATTACAAAGTGCCACCTAAAAAACGTAAAACAGGAAATCTAGAGCTATCATACCCACAGTCACACACTTGCCCTGGGGCAGTGCCAGGACAAGTGTGTGACCGAGTGCGGTATATCTGCAAACACTGCCAGAACTCAACGACTCGCCCAATCGCGGCGAAAAATCCCGCGCTGGCGCGGGATTTTTCTTCAAACATAAACTTATGGAAGCGCAGTCATGATGAAATCGTCGAACGAGAAATTCACCGTCTTGACTTCCTCACCGCTCCAGGCGAACAGGGCAAAACTTCCGCTGGTGTACGTGGAATCGGAAACAGAATCGATCTCCTGGCCGTCTACATACAAGTTCAGTGTGCCATTGCCGCAGTCTGCGCCTAATCGATACGAGGCGGCATTTTTCGCGATCAGATCCGACGTTCCCCATGAATTATTGTTGGTCAGGATCTCGTCATCCACGGCAAGGGCTGCCCTGGCAATTGCGTATTCGCCGCCGGGTGTGACGGCAAAATAGTAGCGTGAGTCGTCAATTGGATATTGCTTATAACAGAAGAACCCAAATGCCGCCTCCTCGTCACTGCCATTGTTGGTGACAGTGACCTCCATGTGGATATTCTGATAATCTTCTTCGTTGGGATAGGTCCACACGATATAGTCTGGCGTGAACAGCTGCATGTTCAATGCCTCGTCCACATATTCGACGGAACGGTCTGTACTGGTACCAGTGCCCCATTCCGTTCTGCCTCCCCTGAAATCATCCTTTAAGAGAACATCGGAGCTGCTCACCGACGCCTCCGTTTCGGTAGGCAACGGCTCATCGGTGGATGACGGTTCCTCAGTATCCAGCGGCTCAGGTGTGCTTTCGATAATAACATCGGTGGGCGGCACGTCCGTCTCACTGCCACCCGTCACAGCCTGGCATGCCAACGCCGCAAGAGCAAGGCTAGAGATGGCGACCATAACTCTAAAGTTGCTTTTCATGACAGTATTCTCCTACTAATAGAAAATCCTGTGCCCGGTTGGACACAGGATCGATAGAAGTAAAAAATCCTACTGTTGACCGAGGCGAGTCATGATGAAATCATCGAAGGAGATATCCGCGGAGGGCACCTCTTCGCCGCTCCAGGCGAACAAGGCAACGCCACCGCTTGTGAAATCGCTGTCGCTGGCCGAGTCTACCAACTGCCCATCCACATACAATGCCAGCGTGCCATTGCCACAATCTACTCCGATGCGATAGGAGTCCGCGTTCGGCGTGATGAAATCGGAATATTCCCAGGTGTTCTCATTGGTCAGGAAGACATCCTTTTCGGTGACCGTGTTCTTCGCGATCGCGTACTGCCCGGCGGGCGTGATCGCAAAGTAGTAACCACTGTCGGTGACCTGTTGGTGACACATGATGCCGAAGGCGGTCGTCGGGTCGGTATTGTTGTTGATGATGGTCACTTCGGCGTGGATATTCTCATAGCTCTCATCATTCGGAGTGCTCCACACGTAATAATTCTCGGTGAAGATCAGCACGTGCAAGGCGCCATTTTCATATTCAATGGAACTATCAGAATCGGTTCCCGTTCCCCACTGTTCAGACGAAAAATCATCCTGCAGAATCGCGCCGCTGCCTCCCAAACCCGAAAGCGCCGAACAGGCCATGGCAGCCATTGCAAGACATCCAATCGCCAGAAAAACTCTATTGATGC
>CAZBAX010000104.1:0-10043 GCA_964489725.1 uncultured Anaerolinea sp.
AAGAGTTCTTGCAAGCCGGTATGCATGATTACGCTCACATGGTCACAGGCTTTGCCCTCGGCTTCAGCAGTTATATGCTCGCGGCTCTTTTCGCACATGCAGCCTATCCGCGCTATTTTTATTTGCTGTTGGGAATAGCATATGCGCTGCCGCACATCATCGAGCGATTGCGGCTCGATCAAGAGCAGGAATTGATGCGCACAGAAAACCTTTTACCTTATGACGTTATCAAACTCGAAACCAACATCTGATCTGGCTCAAAAGACCCTTCGTGGAGCCTTTTGGTCTTACCTGTCATTCGTCGCTGGAAAAGGACTTAGCTTCCTCTCCACGATCATTCTTGCGCGGCTGTTGCTGCCACAGGAATTTGGCCTGCTTGGGTACTGCCTGATCGTCATCCAATATGTGGATATTCTCAATTCTGCGGGCATCGCAGCGGCCCTGATCGCTCGCCGCGAGAAGGTGCAGGAAGCCGCCAATGCCGCATTCATCGCCAACATTATCTTTGGGGTGCTGTGTTTTTCCATTACCTGGTTCATCGCTGAGCCAGTGTCAGTCTTCTTCAGGGCGCCGGAGATCGTACCGTTGTTCCGCGTGCTCGGCTTGAGCCTGCCATTCACCGGGCTGGGAATTGTCCCCGATGCCATGTTGCAGCGCGAGATGAAATTTCGCACGCTGCTGATCTCTGATGCCACGCGCAACCTGATGAAGGGAGCCGTTTCTATTGGATTGGCTGTGCTTGGCTTTGGAGTCTGGAGCCTGGTGCTGGGACAGGTGCTCAGCGTTCTGACCGGTTCGGTTCTTTCGTGGATTTTGGCCGGGTGGCGTCCCACCTGGCGATTCCACCCCGAAGCCACGCGGGCGGTCGCATTCTTTGGCTTTCATATCATCCTGCTCGAGACCGCTGGCGCTTTCCGCAACAACGTGGATTATCTGCTGGTTGGCCGTATTCTCGGCGCGGCGTCTCTGGGTCTTTATACGATGGCGTATCGCATTCCGGAACTGTTGATCCGCAGCTTGAATCATGTGCTCGGTAATGTGTCTTTGGCCGCACTCGCAATCACGCAATCTGACGAAGCCCGGATGAAGAAATTCTATTTCGGATATCTTCGTTTTATTGCCACGTTCACCTTTCCCGTCAGTGCAGGGCTCGCATTTATTGCTCCTGTATTTATTCCCATATTCCTTTCTGAAAAATGGATGCCGGCAGTGGTTCCCACAGCATTGATCTCAGTGGCACTCTGTATTACTGGACTTGGATATGTTCCAGGAATCCTCTACAAAGCGATAAGCCGCCCGGATATCTTGAACAAGCTGGCGATCCTAAAAATGCCCATCGCCGTTGGAATTCTCTGGTACGCCACGCGCTGGGATATTGTGGGCGTCGCGGCCGGGCAGATCGTGATCGCGGTCATCTCCGTCAGTATGGACCTGCTGGTGGCCAATCGGGTCATGAACTATTCCACGGGCGACCTGTTCAGCGCTGTTTCCCCCGCTTTCACATCGACGCTTTGTATGACTGCTGTGCTGTTGCTGATCCGCGCACTGATCCCCGAGGCAGGCTGGATGCAGCTGATCCTGATGGTCCTGGGCGGCGTCCTTACCTACTGTGCTGCGATCTGGCTGATCAGCCCGGCGACCGTATCGCAGGGAATTGCTGCCATCCGTTCGACGATGGCTCGAAAGGAGACCGCCATAGGCGGTGTATCGCATGATTGAAGCTCGTGTTAGTGCAGTGATTACAGCGTACAACTGTGAAGCCTACATTGCCGATGCGATCCAGAGCGTGCTGAACCAGAGCCGCGCCGTAGACGAGATCGTGGTGGTAGACGATGGCTCTACCGATGGCACGCGCCGCGTCGTCGCAGATTTCTACGACCAGGGAATTAAATTCATCCAGCAACAGAACCGCGGTGCAGGCGCGGCGCGCAACCGGGGAATTCGCGAGACAAGCGCTGAATACATCGCCTTCCTGGATGCCGATGACATATGGCTCGAAGACAAGACGCGCCTACAGCTTGAATATCTCACAACTCATCCCAATGCGGCCCTCGTCAGCGGGTATGCGCGCTGGTGGAATGTCATCTCTGATAAGGTCTATATACGCGGCGAGAGTCTGCGTGGTATGCAATTCCTGCGCAGAGAACTGCTCGTCCGGAATGTGCTCGGCAACCCTTCCATGGTAATGGTCCGCCGTTCCGCGTTGGAGTCTGCCGGTCTGTTTAGTGAAACGATCCGTTGGGGACAGGATTGGGAATTGTGGCAACGGCTGGTGCAGCACTACGAGGCAGGGATGGTACCTGAACCGGTAACGATCTATCGCTGGCATCAGGACAACCTCTCGCAGGTGCGCAAGTGGGAGAGGATATTGAGTTACTGGCATGTCTCGCGTGCGGCCATTCTGGGCAGCAAGCCGGTTTGGCTGCGACCGTTGTTATTTGCTCGTTCGTGGAGCAACTTCACCTATCGCCGCGCCATGTATGCCATCCAGTTTAGGTTTCCGCGCTGGCGCAACTTGTGGTATGCGCTGGTGGCGCTGCTTGTTTATCCGTTCGAGATGACACGTGAAAAACTAAGTGCGGTGGTACGCGCGCTGACCGGTGATGAGAAGTATCGGAGTGCGAAGCGGGCCATTCGTTCGCGGTTTCAAATGGGAGGTCCCGAATGATGCGAGTGGCGATCGTGATCGATTCGCTCCAAACGGGCGGCGCGCAGAAACTAATTACCGCCTTCACGTCACAAGCCGCCGCGTATGGGATCGAGCCTGTCATTGTCAACCTGAGCAAGAGTAGCTCGGCTGTGATCTGCGACGCGATCGAGTCCAACGGTGTAAAAGTGTTCACCGTCACGGCCGGGTCACTGTTCAGCCTGCGCCGTTTGCGGTGGCTGATCCAATTCTTTCGCGACAATCACATCGATATCGTTCATGCGCATTTGTTGTATGCCAACATCCTGGCGAGCCTAGCGGCTTCCGTCGCCAGGATCCCTGTGGTATGCACGCTGCACTCCACGCATACAGAGCAGGGGTGGCGATTGCGGTTGCTAAATGCTTTGGAGGACGTTTGCCTGCGGAATTTTGCCACACGCATTTTGGCTGTCGGCCAGGAGGTGGCAGCCGCCCACCATGGCCGTTATCCTGGGCGTGTTGTCGACGTGATTCCGAATGGCATTCCCGAACCGGAGGAGGTACCGGACCAGACCCGGGAACGTTTGCGCAGTGAGCTGGCAGGCGACAAGCCTGACCTGATCCTCATTACGGTGGGCAGGTTCGAGCCTTCCAAGGGATACCACGATATGGTGGAAGCCTTCAAACTCCTGCAGAGGAAAAATCGGAAGTTAAAACTATTGATGGTTGGTTCCGGCAGCTTGCATGAGTCGATTCGATCTCAAGTGGAGACGCTCGAGCTTGGACAATCGGTCATCCTGGCGGGCGAACGGCATGATATCCCACAGCTGCTGGCTTCGAGCGATATCTTTGTCAGCTCCTCACATCGTGAAGGTTTGCCGCTTTCGCTGCTCGAGGCCATGATGGCGGCACTCCCCATTGTAGCTACGTCGGTGGGCGATATTCCGAACGTGGTGACCGAAGAGATGGGAATCGTCGTTCCACCGCGTCAGCCCGCAGAGTTGGCCGCGGCCCTTGAGGAACTGGCGACGAGTCCTGAACGATGCCGTGAGATGGGCAGGGCGGCAAAGGATCGCGCACGGCAGGAATATTCACTGGATGTGTGGATGCAGCGCTATGTCCGTATGTATCGCGACATGCTGTCCTCCCGCAAGCTTCGATCAACACCATGAAAATGTTCGGCTTGCTCTTCTGGTTCTGTGTGCTGCTGATCGGGTATGTCTATGCAGGATACCCGCTGCTGGTCGCGTTCCTGGCGCGTTGGAAGCGTAACACGCCTGCGTATCCAATCATCACGCCGCAAGTGTCGATCTTGATCGCCGCCTATAACGAGGAAGGCGTGATCGCCGGGAAGATCGAAAACACGCTGGCGCTGGAGTATCCCGAAGAGTATATGCAGATCGTCGTAGCCGTAGATGGCTCGGATGATCGCACGGTAGAGATCGTGCAATCCTTCGAAGACCGTGGTGTGGAAATGAGTTACCAGTCGCTGCGCGCAGGGAAGGCGGCGGCGATCAACCGGGCGATCCCGCTGCTGAAGCACGAGATCGTGGCGCTGTCAGATGCGAATAACCTGTATGCAAAAGAAACGCTGCTCGAACTCGTACGACCATTTTGCGATCCAAAGATCGGTGCGGTGACCGGCAGCAAACTTATTCTGGACGATATGGACGCGCATGCGAAAGCGGACGGCCTGTACTGGCGCTATGAATCTGCGATCAAAAAGAATGAAACCCGGCTCGGCTCGTGTACGGGCGTGGTAGGAGAAATTCTTGCCTTCCGCAAGGCGTTGTACCAGCCGCCTCCGCCGGAAGTGATCAATGACGATTTCTTCATCGGCATGAGTGTTTTGCGACAGGGGTATCGACTGGTGTATGTACCGGAGGCACGTTCCTATGAGCGTAGTTCGTTGACCGAACACGATGAAGCCATTCGGCGTTCGCGCATCGTCGCCGGACGTTACCAGGCGTTGCTGATGGCCAATCGGCTGCTGCCATGGCGCAATCCCATGCTGGTGTGGCAGATTGTCTCGCATAAATTCATGCGTCCTCTTGTGCCGCTGCTGATGATCGCAGCCTTACTTGTGACCGTGGCGGCTTGCATCTGGCCACTGCCTCCCATGCAATTTGGCTGGTTATTTCTGGCGCAGCCATTTAATTATTTGTTCTTGATTGCTGAGGTATCGATGTTCGCCCTGGCCTATTTTGGGAACACATTAAAAAACAAAGGCGTTCTTGGAAAGATCCTGTATATACCCACATTTCTTATCAACAGTAATCTGGCCGCCATCATCGGGCTGTATTCCTTCTTTACCGGCAAGCAGACATCCCTGTGGAGACGGGCACGTCGGAGAGGTGAGTCTGTGTAATTCGGTTTTTGTTGTCATTCAAATGGAGGTCCTATGAACAGAATGCTTCGACAGCTCTTATCGGCAGTAATGCTTGCAAGCCTGCTTGGCAGCCTGGTGTTCACAGCGGCGATCGCTGCGCCATTTACTCAAGAATCAGGCAATGAGGCGGAGATCCGCCTTGATATGATCGGCCAGACCGACACGCTCATGCGTGGTCCCTATGCCACGATGAGCACCCGATTTGGTCTGCCAGCCAATTGGGCGTACACCAGCGGCGCCAACTTGCAGTTGATCGTTACATCGACACTGATCACAGAAGGTTCGCAACCGATCGCGAACGGGCAGTTTATCGATTCGACACTCAACGTGACCTTCAATGACAACGATGTGGCAGTAATCCCACTGGTGGCAGGTCCAAGTGTGACATATAACATACCCATCCCCGCGACGGCGCTGGAGTCACGTTTGAACGATGGACGCCACGAGCTCAGGCTGTTTCTCGACGCAGGCAACGATTGTACCGATACGAGCCGTCACACGTCGATTGTGGTCTCCGCGGCTTCCCATTTTACGATTCCCTACAGCGAGCAGACTCCTGCACTGGACCTGACAACTTTGCCGCGTCCCATTTTTCAGCGTGATTCGATCTTCCCGGTCAATACTACGCTTGTCGTACCAGACCAGCCCACCGCACAGGAACTGCAAGCCGCGTTGACAGTGGCCTCCAGCTTTGGCCGTATGAGCAACGGCGAAATGCCCGTATACCTTGTGCGAATGAGTAAGATCACTCCAGACATGCGTACCGATTCGCAATTGATCTTCATCGGCAAATCCTCCACGCTCTCGCTGCTGCAAGGTGTGGCATTGCCGGCCCCTCTTTCGAACAATGCATTCGCGCCGGCCGGAATGCAGGCAGAGGATGGAATATTGCAGATCGCAGTATCTCCGTGGAACACAGGACGAGCGCTGCTGGTTGTGGGCGGCAATACGGATCTTGGAGTCGTAAAGGCTGCCCAGGCGCTGAGCAGCGGCGGCATACAAACCATCGGCGATCGTACGATGGCGTTGGTTGCGGACGTCCTGCCGCCGACTGGGCAGGGTTCGAACGTGACATTGCAACGTGAAACGCAGACGCTTGCAGAACTTGGCTATGGGATCATCACGATGAATGACGTCGGGCGTAAGGATTCGATCGTACAGTTCACGCTTCCACCCGGCTTTGTGCCGGCTGAGGATACCTACCTGGATCTGACATTCAATAACTCTGGACTGCTGGATTTCAGCCGTTCGGGGCTGACAGTTTTCATGAACCAAAATCTAATTGGCAGTGTCCAGTTTTCCGAAGAGACTGCTTCTACTGTTACGAAGCGTATTCGAATTCCACCTTCCTCACTCTCGACAGGCATGAATGAGCTGCGATTCCAGGTGGACCTCGCGCCGATCAGCCAGTGCTCGATTCTTGATTTTTCGAACCTGTGGTTTTCCATCCTGCCAGAGTCGGCCTTGCATTTGCCGCTGCGTCCGGCAACCGCTGGATCGGTGCAACTACGCGATATGAGTTCGTATCCATATCCATTCATGAGTGAACCGACGCTCTCGAACCTGGCCTTTGTCCTGCCAAAGTCGGATCCCAACGCGTGGAATGCCGCCGCGAAGATCGCTTCAAAACTTGGAAGTCAATCGGCGAGCGCGTTATTCAATCTTGGCGTGGCGTATGATGGTGAGATCCCGGAAGACGTGCGCAACGGCCGCGATCTGATCGTGATCGGTCTGCCGTCTGAGCTGCGATTGCTGAGCGAATTGAAAGATTCGCTGCCCGCACCTTTCGAGGACGGGACGAATGTGGCAGTGCTGCACGGCCAGCAGGTGGCGTATCGCTTTCCGGCGGATGCAGACCTGGGATTTCTGGAGCTGCTCGCCTCCCCCTGGAACTCTGATCGCGTGATCCTGGCAGTAGCTGGTACCACGGAGGCGGGGGTCGAGCAGGCAAGTGAGATACTGACCAATGCCATATTCCGCAGCAAATTGCGCGGCAATTTTGTTTTGGTGAACGGCGAAAACCTTTCGGTTGTCGATACGCGAACCGGGCTGGGGCTATCCAATGCCACCGACCCAACACAGGTCGACGTGGGAGCGCCGCCTGAGCAAGTCCCTGCTACCGGCGCGACAGCGGCTGTTCCCGAAACCCCATTAAATGTATTATCCAGCGACATGTCGTGGATTCCATATGCGGTGGGTGGGCTGGCCATCATGATCGTCTTTGTTCTGATCGTTGCCCTTCTCACTCGTCGGAGGCTTCCGAACTAAGGGTTCGTACACTATGAAACGCGTTGCCATGCTGATCCAACGTTACCTGCCACATGTGGGCGGCGCTGAGAGACAGTTAAAGCAGCTGGCTCCGCATTTGCGCGCCCGCGGCTTTGATATCCATATCATCACCCGTCGTGAACCTGGACTGCTTCCCTTTGAGATGATCGATGATGTGCCTGTCCATCGTATGCCCTCGATCGGTCCAAAGCCTTTGGCGGCAGCAACCTTCACCGCGGCAGCGCTCTCTCATCTGAGGAAGCTGCGTCCAGACCTTGTACATGCACATGAAATCCTGACCCCTGCTTCGATTGCCATTCAATCCAAAAAAATAAACAAGCACCCAGTGCTGGTAAAACTGCTGCGCGGCGGACGGCGCGGCGATATTTTCAAATTAAAACGCCGCCCGTTTTGGAAATCGTATTTCGAACAATTGAAGCGTTCAGCAGATGGATTTATTACGATCAGTCATGAGATCGATCGCGAGCTTGAATCTCTTGACGTTGACCCGGCAAAGAGGGTTTTCATTCCCAACGGGGTGGATAGCTCACGTTATGTTCCGGTCTCAGAGGAACACAGGCAAACCCTGCGCGCGGCACTTTCACTTCCACCCTTTGGGACGATCGTGGTGTATGCCGGGCGGCTTGTCGCGGAGAAACGCGTCGACTCGCTGCTGAAGATATGGCATCAGATCCAAGCCCGGCATTCTGATGTGCATCTGCTGATTCTGGGCACTGGCTCGGAGGAGTCGAGGCTGAGGCAGATGTCGGCACTGCTTAAGCAGCGCGGCGTGCAGTTCGCGGGGCAGGTGAGCGACGCGCGTCCATATCTCCAGGCCGCCGACCTTTTTGTGCTGCCCTCTTCCACGGAGGGATTGTCCAATTCCATGCTGGAGGCGATGTCGTGTGCTCTGCCTGTGTTAGCAACAAATGTAGGAGGCGCGCCGGACGTCATCGAACAGGACGTTCATGGTCGCCTGATCGCGCCAGACGAGGTTGACTCTCTGCGGCAGGAGTTGGAGACTCTACTGGCAGACCGGCCCCGCCGTTTCAGGCTTGGCGCGGCGGCCCGCGGACGCATCCTCTCCGCCTTTTCGCTCGATTCCGTTGCCGATCGTTTATGTGCTCTGTATGATCGCTTGCTGAATGGCGAGCCACTCAAGGATTGACCACGATTTCTGCCTGTCTCTGTTGGGGATTGACGATCAAGTATCCATTCTGAAAATCACGCCGCCATACTCCATTCTCTTCGTAGCGGTCACCCAATGGTGCACCGAGATTCAGCTCGTAGTTTTCATAGGTCCACCACTCGCGGTACGAATCGGAATGTGTGTAACGGAAATATACGTTGCTATTGGCGAGCAGCAGGTAGGATGCAAATGCAAAATTCTGCAGAGCAACATCGTCCTGCTTTCCCTGCGCCACCAGAATAAGCGTCTTTCCACCGATGAGCGCCCGCTCGGCTTGATCCATCTGTTCTTCCCAGTCCTGTGTGGATGGAAAGCCTCGGTCCCAATCGGTGGCGAACGATTCAATCATAGCCCCATCGAGATACTCCATATACTTATCCCAGACCGCGTCGTCATCCACAGAGACGATGTTGGCATACATCGCTTTGCCTCGCGGCTCAAAATAATTCTGGCGAATATAGGTCAGGAATCCTTCCACAGCGCGCTGGTAACTTTCATCATCCGGATAGTTTGCAAGCGGTTCGTTGCCCTTCACCATTTTCGCGCGGCTGGCTTCCACATTGTCGAGGAAGATGGCCTGCCAGCCGTACGTCTCCTGCAGCTCGCGTGCGCGCTCCAGCCAGAAGGCGCGGTAACCATCACTGCCGGGATCCATAAACCACGTGTCTCCATCGCCGATCCGCTTTCCATTCTTATCCAGAAGGAACCAATCGGGATGCTGGCTGCTGATGGCGCAGAAGTCACCCTCTTTATAAGCAACCTGATTGCCTCGGGGTCCATCGCTGCAATTGCCGGGGTCATGGATCTCGGCCAACAGCAAATATTGTGAAAATGGAACAGCCACTCCCTGTGCTTTGAACGCCGCGAGCGCAGACTCGTCCTTGTGAGTGAGGATAAAGAAGTCGGCCTGTTTGCCGACGATTTCCATGTGTGTGGTATTGGGGGGCTTATAAAACCACGCCAGACGGATCACATCCGAGGGCGGAGGTGTGGCAGTGACCTGAGGCGTTCGCGTCACAGAAACGACGCCCGGTACGCCTGTTTGTGTTGTGTGAGATTGTAAGGTGTTTGTCTGTGAAGGAGGATTGGAGCTTGTGAGAATTTCGCCAGCGGCAATGACCAGGATCAACTGCAATAGGATTTTGTAAATTCGTTCCATCGAAAAGACGGGAAGGTCCAGCTCTCAGTGTTTTTCCCTCGCGGCTCGAGTGAGAATCTTATAAGCGGAGGAAATGATCTCGTTCGGGTAGGACCGACCTGTAGATGTTCCTTTCTCAATTTCCTCCAGGGTTCGCAGCAAGGCGCCGCGAATTCCGCTGGCGCGGTGCGCCCAATACGAATCGACCGAAACTCGTTCGAGGCGGGCAAGAAGGAATTGAATTATTTTGGTTTCTTCGGTGGGCTGCATAAATGGGACAACGTTCTCGCATTTTGCATCGAACTGCGAGAACCTACTGTATGAATTATACACGAATGAGGATGGCAATCTGCGACGCCTTAAAAGACGAGAGTGTCCAATTTGACCTCTTGCAAAAGCCCAAAACCTTAACCACGGAGACACCGAGTCACGG
>CAZBAX010000105.1:0-9897 GCA_964489725.1 uncultured Anaerolinea sp.
GGGACCCAGGACGATGGCGCTGGCTACGGCGCGACATTTGATGCAATCAACATCTGGGACCTGCAGGTGCGATGGCGTGCAAGGCCAACAGCATCGCTGACATTAGCAGCACAACTGCCCACGGCGTCATTTGATTCGATCTTCCCCTGCGCACCCACCTCACGTGATTGCCTGCCACAACCCGGCATCGTGGACCCGAATCAATATCTCGATATTCTGTCCTACCGGCAGCGACCTACATGGCGCCTTGCGTATCGTAACCTCAAGACTCATGAAGCCCTGGTGACCAACCAATCGGTGGAAGCTGCACCCGGTGTTGCTGGTGTACGCTGGTACGAGATCAGGCGAAGCGGAGGAACCTACTCGATTTACCAGCAGGGCACCTACGCACCCGCCGACGGCGTACATCGCTGGATGGGCAGCGCTGCACAGGATAGCCGAGGTAACATCGCAATTGGTTACAGCGTTGTCAATGGTGTCGATGTGTATCCAGGCATTCGCTATACCGGCCGTCTGGCTGGCGACCCGCTCGGCATGATGACGCTTGGTGAAGGCGTGATTATCAACGGCAGCGGCGTTCAAACCAGTACCAACTCGCGCTGGGGCGATTACTCGTCACTGAATGTCGATCCGGTTGACGATTGCACTTTCTGGTATGTTAATGAATATTATGAAATAAGTGGTTTGCCGCTTCCACTCCCGGAACCACCATTGCCTCCGCCGGGCACCACGGTCCCCTGGCAGACCCGTGTTGCAAGCTTTAGATTACCAGGCTGCCGCTAATCTTATTTAGAATTCCCTGTTCGACGCCTTCCCCACATTTCGTGGGGAAGGTTTTGTTTTACACTTCCATCGAAGCGGTGCGCGGACTCTCGTTCCACATGGACGCGCGGGACTTGCCTGAGTTCATGGCCCAGGTGGCGTGGGAGATGGTGTACTGGGAACCGAATATGTAACGTCAAGCCTGGGTTGTTCACTCACGGTGCCGTCTTCTTTGGAAACGTACTTAATGATATGGTTGTTACCTGTGGAATAGAGCATTAAACCGTAGTTCGGGTATGTTCCATTCACCCAGGCTTGCACCAGGCTCGTAATGTTCATAGTCACCATGCAGTTAGCCGGATCGGGAATGAAGGTGAAATAGGAAACACTGTTGTCGAAGTCACCGCCAAGCAGGGTCCAGGTCAACCAGGTGACAGAATTTTCACTCCAGTTGGCAGTCACTCGGTACAGCGACGTGGTCTGAGTATCTTTTTGGTCCTTGGAGTATAGGTATAAGGTCGCGCTTGTAACCGTCGAATTCGAGGGGATCGAACTCAGGTCGAATTTCACAAGCCCGCGACGATCGGCGTTGTTATCCGGACGCACTTCAAAAGTGGTGTCATTGCCGTAATTTACAAGTGGCGAATCTGCTTTGATAAACGTGTCATCCGAGGGCAGGATTCCGTTTGGCGTTCCTGGATAGCAAACTGCCGATCCCGGAGTTGGCGATGGGGAAGCTGTGAATGTGACACTCGGCGTGTGGGTGGGAGTGAACGTACTGGTGTGAGTGGCCGTCTGTGTCACCGACGGAGTCAATGTGGGCGTAAAGGTCATGGTTGGAGTTGCCGATGCGGTCGCGGTGGTGCTTGGTGTGGATGTCGCCGTCGAGGTTGCCGGCAAAGTAGGCGTGGGAATGAGTGTATGAGTCGCTGTAGGCGTCAGCGTAGCTGTTGGCGTATGAGTGGGCGTGGAGGTACTTGTCGATGACGGCGTCAGCGTGGGCGTCTCAGTGGCAGTGTTGGTTGGCATAAACGTGAAAGTCGCCGTTGCAGTGCCGGTGGCAGTTTGTGTCGGCGTAGTGCTGGGCGTTTCCGTGGGTGTGAAAGTTGGTGACGCGGTAAATGTTGGAGTGCTTGTCGCTGTAGTAGTGGATGCAGCAGTAGCCGTATCGGTTGGTGGCGCCGTGCTCGTGTAAGTTGGTGTAGCGGAAGGCGTTTCGGTTAGCGTGTTGGTTGGAGAGGCAGTCAATGTCAGAGTAGTCGTGGCTGTGTCGGTTGATGTGGGCGTAAACGTCGACGTATCGGTTGGTGATGCGGTTAACGTCGGAGTACTCGTCGCTGTGGCAGTTGGAGATGCCGTGAACGTTGATGTACTCGTGCTTGTATAAGTGGATGTAACGGTATGGGTCGCCGTGTTCGTCGCCGAAGCCGTAAGCGTGGGTGTATCGGTGAAAGTGGGGGTAGGGGTATTTGTCGCCGACGGCGTAAACGTGATCGTATTGGTCGGTGTAGGAGTCAAAGTAACAGTCGACGATGCCGTGGGCGTAAACGTCATTGTGTTCGTTGCGCTGGACGTTGGCGTGCGGGTAGCAGTTGGTTGCCGTGAGGCTGTTTTGGTAGGAGCAGCCGTCCTGGTGTTCGTGGGCACCACTGGGTAATAGGGACCTGAATACATCGTCGAGGTAGGCCTTGGAGATGGAGAAGGCGAAAGCGTGGAGGTCGGAACAATCGATGGCGTGGCCGTTTCGGAGTGACTTATCTCGCTTGCGTTTTGCTGTGTTTTCGTAGGCAGCGCGATTGGCGCGGAACTTCCAGTCATCGTCGGCACCGGTGACAACAGGGCAGCCTGCAGCGTTCCCATCCGTTGTTCAGGGCTGCCCGTGCCAGGAATGTCGGAAATGATCTGGTTGAAAATACTCTCGCTGATCGGTGGAACATCGAACTGGCGCGGGTCCTTGCTGTAATCGGCGCGCGACTCGGCACGGATGGAGATCGGCAGGATGTCTGCACCATTCGCCTTGGCCTGGAAGACTCCCAGATTGGCGAGCTGGCACAGAAACAGGATGAACGAAAGGCCCAGCAGCGTCGCAGCCACGCGCAGCATCCGGCGGGATCTTTCATCCGCCGGTTTTTGGGCTGGTGCGATGTTCGCTTCGTTCGTGTCCATTTTGAATTCGCTTAGGGAGTTTGTAGGATCCGCAGGAACGTCTTCACGACACCTGGGTCAAAGTGGGTGCCGCTCTGATCCTGGATGTACTGAATCACCTCTTCACGGGGCAATGCCTTTCGATACGGACGGTCATTAGACAACGCATCATAGACGTCCACGATTGCGAACATCCGGGCAGAGATCGGTATCTCTTCGCCCTTCAAGCGGCGTGGATAGCCGGTACCATCCCACTTTTCATGATGGCAATACGGGATCTCCAATGCCGCCCTAAGATATTGAATCTGATTCAACATATTGAAGGCATCCTGAGGGTGCTTTTGAATCGTTTGTCGTTCCTGCGGAGTGAGCGGACCTTCCTTGTGCAGGATTGCATCTGGCACGCCCATCTTGCCAATGTCGTGCAACAGTGCGCCGCGCCGGATATTGACCAGCGCCTCCCCCCTTGCGCCCATCGCCTCCGCCAGCCGGACCGTCAGTTCGGTTACCCGTTCTGAATGTCCCTCGGTCTCTTTGTCGCGCAGTTCAAGAGCCTTGGCCCATCCTTCCAATGTTTCGTCATAGGAGTGGATCAGATCCCGCTGTGACCGGTTCAGGCTGGAGACCATGGTATTGAACGATTCGGTCAGGACTGAAATCTCGTCATTCGATTGTGCCGTCACCTTCACATTCAGATCGCCCTGTGTGACCTGCAAGGATGCCTGCACCAAATGGATCAGTGGTTTTGTGATTGTGTTCGCTAGATTAATACCCACCAGGATAATCAGAAAGTTCGCCGTCGCTACCAGCAAAAAGATGCGCCAGCGTGAGTTGGAGGAGGTTTGCACAACCGAGCTCTGACTGAGCGCAACTCCCAACGCGCCCAATTCGTGACCGCCGCGCACTTCCCACGAACCAATCACCTCGGTATAAGGAATATTTGCGACATCGAGATTGCGTTCATTCGAGAGGTCACGTCTTCCGCTTTTGATGTCTTTGAAAGCGATCGTGTTCGCCACGAATTCCGGCGCAAGGCTGGCAGGGAAAGGCAGAGTACTGTAGATCACCTGACCAGAAGGGTCGTATAAAGTGATTTGCGCGAAGGTCTTAACGCGCATATCTGCCGCCAGCGTGGACACAGACCTGCCCACGAGCACTGCCCCCGCCAGTTGACCATAGGAATCATAGATCGGGCCGGAAACGTATAGAAAGTCACCTGTATCGGTTGGGACAAAATCGGCAAACTTGTCTCCGTGCGTATCCTGCTCGCCCGCAATGACATTCTTCACAATCTCCAGTTGACTGAAGGATGATTGGCCGCCTGTTGAGATGTCATAGTCTTCGGGGTTGGCGCCGAGACGGTGACGGATCGAAAGGACGTGATTTCCAGCCGCGTCAAGGATCTCGACTGCCTCCTGTTGATCGTTGGCGATGATCCCGAGGGTGAGCTTGCGTATTTCGTTTGGGTCGTTGGCGAGGATGGCCTGCGGAAGCCCTTCCACATTGGCGATCAGACGCTCCGTTTCCAACAGTTGCGACTCATAGCTGACGATCAGTTCTGAAGAGATTTTTCCCGCCTCGAATAATTGCTTGTTAAACCGTTCCTCCAGATTTTCTACCACCAACTGCGTGATCAGGTATGCAGCTGCAACGGCCAGGGTCAGCGACAACACCAGATATGGAATGGTCAACTTGGCGCGTATCGGAACACGAACCCGGGGTACGGTTTTGGAGGCGGCGGTGGCGGGTTGAGAGCTCATTTCACTACATGACGAAGCAAATGGCAAAACTTTTCGATATTGGAGAAACACGTACTTGCATTTCTGTTAGTACGAGTTGCGACCGGAAAGTATAAAGCGTGGTGCGAGTTCGGAGATTTTCAGTATAGTAAGGCCATGATGTCGCAATGTTTGAGGAGATTTGTCCGCGAGTTGAAGAATTGTTCCATTCTGACAAAACCGATTCGTGAAACCTGCGTGGTTCGGCTAAAATATCGTTTGTGAAACCGAAACAGCTTCTTTGTCTGTGTGGTGGCTAATGCCAGCAATTGAAGTAAAAAATATTCAAAAAACATTCCAGACCAAACGCAAAGCCGCCGGGATGGGCGGTTCGATGCGCGCCCTCTTCAAGCCGCAATACAGTTCCGTCGAAGCGGTGCGCGGACTCTCGTTCCAAATGGAAGCGGGGGAACTGCTCGGGTTCATCGGTCCCAATGGAGCAGGCAAATCCACCACGATCAAAATGCTGACCGGAATCCTGCATCCCACGGGTGGTGAGGCGAGAGTGCTCGGTTACGTGCCCTGGAAACAACGCCAGCAGCTGGCCTATCACATCGGCACGGTCTTCGGTCAGCGTCCGCAGCTTTGGTATCACCTGCCCGCTATCGATACATTCACCCTGTTCGGAAAAGTCTTCGAGATGGACGACCGCGAGACAAAGATGCGCATCGCGCAACTGGCGGAAACATTCGAGATCCAGGATCTGTTGGAGACCCCCGTGCGGAAGCTTTCGCTTGGGCAGCGGATGCGTTGCGAGGTGGCCGCCTCGCTCCTTCACCGCCCCAAGCTGATCCTGCTCGATGAGCCGTCCATCGGCCTGGACGTGGTCGCCAAGCAGCACATCCGTGACGCGATCCGTGAGATGGCGCGGCTCGAGAACGTCGGCGTGCTGCTGACCTCTCACGACGCGGGTGATCTCGAAGCGTTGTGTCGCCGCGTGATCATCATCAACCACGGGCAGATCGTCTACGAAGACAAAGTGTCGAACCTTAAGCGCAAGTTCCTGACCTCCAAGCTCGTCGAAGTTCGTTATGCAGAACAGGTGCCAGCCGATTTCTCATTGGACGGTGTTGAGTCGTTGAAGGTCGGGCATTACGGCGTAAAACTGCGGTTCGATACCCAGAAGACGCCGGTTGAAAAAGTACTTGCGCATGTTACCGACGCCGGCAACGTGGTGGATATCACGATTTCAGACCCACCGTTGGAAGAAGTGATCGCCAGGATTTATCAAACGCAGGACTTGCAAGTAAACAGTATTCAGTAATCAGTAATCAGTAATCAGTGATCAGTGAATAGTATTCAGTGGTCAGTATTCGGTATGCAGTAGCTCGATGAGGGTGTTTGCGAGGAACCCTGTAAGGGCCGACCCCATCGAGTCTAGACCGAAGGTCCCATTTGAGGAGAGAGCATGGCAAGGTATCGTGTCACTGCAAATTCGTTACGCATCCGTTCAGGCCCGGGGACTTCGTATTCTGTCATCGGAGCATTGTTCCGGAATAATGTAGTCCAGGGCGATCAGATCAGCGGCGATTGGGCCCATATCACCGCGCCAGATGGAAAGGTGGGCTGGAGTCATCGCGGCTTTCTCGAGTTGATCGAAGAACCGCCTCCGCCACCTCCTCCAGGAACAACTTCCTATCGCGTCGATGTGAACACGCTCAACCTGCGCCAGGGACCCGCGACAAACTACGCGGCCATCGGCACATTGAGGAGGGGTGAAGTTGTAGAAGGGCTGGCAACTTCAAGCGATGGTCTGTGGGCACAGGTCCGCAAGGCGAATGGCTCTACCGGCTGGGCGTCGTTGAGATATATGACGAGGATAAATGCTCCCCCTCCTCCAGGTCCGAGCGATATTCTGATGACCGTGATCACAGATACGCTCAATATCCGTTCCGGGCCGGGGAGCAGTTACTCCATTGTTGGACAGGCGCACCGAGGTGAGAGGGTCACATACCTGGGCGCTACTCCGGCATGGGATTGGGTCAACATCCGAACGAATGACAACATCACCGGTTGGTGTTCCTCAAGATATGTGATGGAGAAACAGGATGGGTATGCTCCGGTGGAAGATTATCCCGCCATAGGACTGCAGCGTGCCTTGACCGATTCAATTTATCTGCGCGAGGGACCGGGCGAACATTTCGCGCAGACCGTCGAAGTCAAATTCAACCGCGTCGTCAACGTCGATTCGATCTCGCCGGATCATAAATGGAAACACTGCACGAACGCCTGGGGAGAATCGGGCTGGTATCCCATCGAGCGGCTGGCAAAACTGGGCGACGTTGCGCTTCAAAAGCCGAACGAGGAATTCCCTTATCTTCCAATCGCATTCGCCGAATACGGGACGCGCGAGATTCCGGGCAATCAAAGCAATCCTCGAATCCAGGAATATATCCGCAGCACAGATCTGGCAAGATACCCCTACCTGCCCGACGAAACGGATTGGTGTGCCTGCTTCGTGAACTGGTGTATTGAAAGAGCCCGGCTTCCTTCCACGAATTCAGCCGTGGTCAGCCCGTGGCGCAACTGGGGCATTCGGCCTGCCGCAATTCGCCGTGGCGCTGTGGTCACGTTCCGCTGGGATGATGGCTGGGAACATGTCTCTTTTTATTTGGGCGATATCGGGAATTACGTTGTTTGTCTTGGCGGCAACCAAAGCGACGCGGTCTGGATCTCGGTCTATCATAAAAGGCATGTCACCGCCTTTCGCGTGCCACAAGGATCATAGACTTCCGAGGTCCTTCAGAGTTAAAGGAAGGTCTCCGCTTGACGCGGAGACCTTCTTCAATTGTATTATGACGTGTGAGCCGTTTAGTTCAGGTTTTCTTCGATGCGCACAGATGCTTCACCAATCGCTTCGATCACAATGTTGCCTTTGGTCCTCGGGGTATAGCGCCTGCCCGCGCGCAGGATTTGATCGCGCATCTCACCCTCACACGTAACCCAGACCATGCCATTGTTGCAAGACACCGCGACCGGCTGTTTCTTGTTGTTGATGTGCAACACCTCATGCGGCTGAAGGAGCAATTCGATTTTTGGGGTTTTCGACATTAAGTTCATAGAGTCTCCGATTTTTCATGTTTCTGATGCTCGTAGTATTACATAAGCTGCAGCTCCAGTACAGTGGCAGATAACAGGAATTGTAACCATAACAGTTGATGATACAATGAACTGTACTGGTCAAAATCGCGTCAACTGTTAGGGTTGTAATGTCACCGCAAACAAAAACACTGCGTTATCAGGAACTCGCCGAACGGATAGCCGATCTCATCCGCCATGGCACTTATCCACCGGGGGAACGCATTCCGTCTGTGCGTCAGACGAGCGAACAGCAGAACCTCAGCATTAGCACGGTCCTTCAGGCATACGCCCTGCTGGAACGCAAGGGATTGATCGAAGCCCGCCCTCAATCTGGCTACTATGTGCGCGCCCGGGCGGAGGAACGCCTGCCCGAGCCGGAAACATCCTCGCCGCAGCTTGACCCCAGTCACGTCAGCCTGCATGACCTGGTGATGATGTTGATGCGTGATTCGGCCGACCCGAGTTTGGCCCAGCTGGGAGCAGCGCTTCCGCATCTCGACCCGCGCTTGATCCAAACCATCAATCGAATCATGGCGAAGATCATTCGTGAAAAAGGAGTGGTCGCACATCAGTATCACTTCCCCCCCGGGTTGGACGCGCTGCGGGTGCAGATCGCGCGTCGTATGGTCAATGCCGGGTGCAGCCTCTCTCCGTCAGAAATTCTGATCACGTCTGGCGGAACCGAAGCGATCGATTTCAGTCTTCATGCAGTTTGCCGCCCCGGCGATATTGTCGCCATTGAATCGCCATCCTATTTTGGCACATTGCAGACTCTCGAGGCGCATGGACTGCGCGCCCTCGAGATCCCCACGCACCCGCGTGACGGCATCAGCCTTGAGGCATTGGAATTTGCCATCGAGCACAATCCCATTCGGGCCGTGGTCGTGATTTCCAATTTCAACAATCCGCTGGGCAGCAAGATGCCCGACCAGCGAAAAAGAGATTTGGTGGACCTGCTCGCACGACACAACACTCCTCTGATCGAGAATGACGTTTGCGGCGAGCTGTACTTCGACGACAAACGACCACTGGTCTGCAAAGCCTTCGACACAAAGGGACTGGTCATCCTGCTGTCCTCCTTTTCGAAGGATATCAGTCCCGGTCTGCGGCTGGGGTGGGTCGCGGCCGGACGTTACAGTGCGGGGACCGAATGGCTGAAATTTACCTTGAGCGCCTCGTCGCCAACCCTATCACAGATGGCGGTTGCCGAATTTCTCGAGAGCGGCAGCTATGACCAGCACCTGCGCCGCATCCGCCGCGAGTATGCACATAATGTGGAGCTGATGTCAGATGCGGTCATGCGCTACTTCCCTGAAGGAACGCGCCTGACCCGGCCGGCCGGTGGATTCATCTTATGGGTGCAGCTCCCGGAAAATGTGGATTCCCTTGAACTTTACAAGTTGGCCTTGCAAAGCGGCATCACCCTCGCCCCCGGTCATGTGTTCTCGGCCACATTTCAATTTTCCAACTTCATCCGCCTGAATGCAGCGACGTTCGATTACTCAACAGAACGCGCCCTTGAAAAATTAGGTGGAATGGTCAAGGAGTTGGCGAGGCGCCATAATCAATAGCAGGATTGAGCAATGCGTAGATAAACTTACAAATTACTGCAAGAAAACTTGTATCTGGTGAAAAGATTTCTTAGGCACGGATTTCACGAATTCACACGGATTGTTCTAATTTTTGGAGGCATGATGGTTGAGTTGCTGTACAAGGCGTTGACATTTGCAGTCATTGGAGCAGCAATGGAAGTTCATCGAATCCTGGGGCCAGGCTTTCTGGAGGCGGTGTATCCGGGTGCATTGGAAAGAGAATTGAGTTTGCGTGCAATTCCATTTCAGCCAAAAGTAAAACTACCGGTTGTTTATAAGGATTGCATCATTGGTCAATATGAGGCTGATCTCGTGATCGATAGTAAATTTGTAGTCGAACTGAAATCTGTGTCAAAACTCAATTCTAGCCACCAGGCCTAAGCGATGCATTATCACACAGCAACAGGATTACATCTTGCTTTGCTTCTCAATTTCGGTACCGGGCCTCTCGAACACCGCCGTGTAATCAAATAAATCGAAAAGAAACTAGCGACCTGACAGTTTAGCAAAAGGATGTTGATCGGCACAGGAAATCGGGT
>CAZBAX010000106.1:0-104 GCA_964489725.1 uncultured Anaerolinea sp.
ACTGCCTCGCTTCATTCACGCCTTTTCAGGCAGATCATTTGGATAATGTCTAGCTAAGGACGACGTCGCTGCCAGCCAGAATTATGGCCTGCCGCCGGGCGGAT
>CAZBAX010000106.1:204-9804 GCA_964489725.1 uncultured Anaerolinea sp.
CGTTCGGCGGACCTCCGTTACCGCCGGGCGGATCGTTCGGCGGACCTCCGTTACCGCCGGGCGGATCGTTCGGCGGACCTCCGTTACCACCAGGCGGACCGCCAGCGGACTGAGTGGAGGCTGGACTCGGGACATCATCCGGCGGACCGCCAGCGGGCTGAGTGGAGGCTGGACTCGGGACATCATTCGGCGGACCGCCAGCGGGCTGAGTGGAGGTTGGACTCGGGACATCATCCGGCGGACCGCCAGCGGGCTGAGTGGAGGTTGGACTCGGAACATCATTCGGCGGACCGCCAGCGGGCTGACCGTCCTCGAACAACTTCACCACTACCTCGCGTCCCTTATTCGAAACGTCGATAGCGTGCTGGATCGCAGGCTTTGCCTGGTCAGGAACGGATCCTAATCGCGAGGTTGTCAATATCTCCGTGTGGATCAAGAGCGTCTCCGCGAGCAGGCGTGACAGCTCTGCAGCGCGTTCAGGATCATCCCGGGCAACGACTGCCAGTGAATCAGTGGCAAGAGCAATCCTTTCAGCCAGGAGGTTTGCTGCCAGAGTCAGGTCTTCTTCCCGACCGGAGTCGATCAGAGTTTGTATCTCTTCCATGCGCACTTGCACAAACTCGGTAGCCAGCAATACATCCCCCACATCGTCAGAAATCAACAGACGAGAGTCCTCGATGGATAGTTTGACCGGGTACAGAACATCTCCCGGAAGAGCTTCACTCGAGGCATAAACTGTTCCGCCAGCGATCAAAGAGACTGCCAAAACAAAAACCGTTGTCCAGAGCATGGCGAATCTCTTTGAAAATACAGGATAAGCTGTCTGCCTACGTTGGACACGGCGAACAGATGTTTGAAACTCTTTTGAGGGGCGAGGACTGAGCCGCCTAAGCAACCGCTCTCGACTAGCCAGACGAAAACTTGGACGCGGTGCGAAATCTGCCCGTTCCCGGATCACAGCGCTGGCTCTCAATAGAGGCTCCAGAGTATGGGGATGTTCAGGGTACAGTTCCACGCACTCTTCGATCGTACGCTCACCCTGTTCGATGGAATCTAGGCAGGAAGCCAGGATGTCAGCGAGATCGTTTCTCATCATTCTTTCTCCATTATCTGCCGAAGTTTTTGCAGGGCCCGAAGCTGTAACACACGCACATGTCCTTCCTTGATGCCCATGATCTGCGCCGTCTCGGCATGGCTCATTCCGCCAACAAAACGGCAGACAATTACCTGTTGCAGGTTCGTATCTAAAGACTGGATCATGTCAGCAAGCTGTTGCTGCACATCACGGTCCTGAATCGCGTGTTCGGGCGACGGATGTGCATCACGCAATGGTTTGTCCGATAGATCCGTAATTTCCTTGGACAAGCGGTAGTAATCCACAACGAGATTATGAGCAATACGATAAAGCCAGGCGCGCAGGTTATCGATGGTCGATTCAGACTGCGGAAGCGCCTCCCAGGCTTTAAGGAACACCGTTTCCGTCAGATCTTCAGCATCGAACCGATTGCCCACACGGTAGAAGACATAGCGCTGAATATCATCCAAATAGCGTTCGTACAGATCGCCAAAGGCCTCAGCATCGCCCTGAATGGCGCGCGCCAGAAGGAACTGATCTGGTATGTCGGTATCTCTCGGCGACGTCATCTGGATGCTCGATTTAAGACGATTGTAGAACAATTTCGTTACAACTTTGCTGGAAACACAGTTTGGGTTGGATCATAGCTTCTGAACATACCATACTTCCCCCGAGGACTGATCACCTCAGCAATTCCAAATCTGAAAGGGGATTATGGAGGCCTTGGGATTTGCCGTGGTGAGCCGCCAGCCGTAGGTCGGACACTTTCGTCGCACGCCAGTGTAGGTGTTGGCAATCCGACTTACGCGGCACCGCCAGAGGTTCATTTGGACAACAAATTTGTCCTAGCAGGCTGTCGGAGAACCTGGTCAGCATCGTTTTTTTACCGCGAAGACGCGAAGATCGCTAGGAAAACCTTTTAAACTTCGCGTTCTTGGTGCCTTCGCGGTTCAAATTCGCGTTTTGCGCCTCGAAATGTCGCCAAGAGTCTACTCTCCGACAAGCTGCTAGAGGAAAAACATTTATTGCAATTTCAGGTTTGGGAGGCATCGGCAAAACATCCCTTGCTAGCGCCATTATGCAGTTGTGCAAAAAAGAGAAGTGGTTCGAAAGCTATATTTGGGAATCATCAAAACTTGAGATAATGTCTGGAAATCAGATTAGGCAAACTCAGCCATCTTTTCAGTTTTTTCCATCCTTGGTTCGAAATGTTGCAGTGAACCTGGGAATTTGAGGTGGATAAGAGTCTTTAGAGTTGGAAACGGGTCAGTTTAAGGTGGAGTGATTTGTTAAGGTTGAGTTTATCACACGTGCATGGGGCAGGCCTGCCCCATGCACGTGTGCGGGCGTCAGGTACTCGAGTGCCTGGTGCGGACGTTGAAAATTGTAAAAGCGAATGTAATCGGCTAACTGGCGATAAGCCTCCTTCGGGCTGGCGTACTCGTGTAGATAGACTTCTTCGTACTTGATGGTGCGCCACAGTCTTTCGGTGAAAACATTATCCAAGGCGCGGCCACGTCCATCCATGCTGATCTGGATTTCTTCACGTTGCAGGCGTTCCAGATATTTTGGGCTGGTGAAGTGACTGCCCTGATCGCTGTTCCAGATTTCGGGTTTGGCTCGAAACAAGGCGTTGTCCACAGCGGTCAACACGAACTCCATCTCCAGGGTTTGGCTGAGCGCCCAACTCACTACATAGCGAGAATACCAGTCCAGAACCGCGCTGAGATACAGCCAGCCATGTTGAAGGCGAATGTAGGTAATGTCGATACCCCAGATGTGATTGGGGTGCGTGGCAGTCACGTTTCGTAACAGGTACGGATAAATCTGGTGTTGTGGAGCCGGTTTACTCGTGTGCGGACCTGGAACCAGGGCAAAAATGCCCATTTCGCGCATGTACGCCTGCACAGTAGGTCGCGAAACACCAAACTCAGGGTGCAACTGAACGGCGATTTTGCGTGAGCCGTAAAACGGGCAGGCAGTGTAGATTTCATCAATGCGTCGCTTGATTGCCAATTCCCGGGCAGAGGGCGGCACAGATTCATAGAACAGGCTCGAGTAACTGATCCCAAGCAAGTCTGCCTGCGTTTTGAGCGGCATTTCAGGATTGTCTTTTTCCAACATTTCCAGTCGCTCTGCTCTACTCAAATTTGAAGCCAGATTTTTTTTTCAGCCAGGATAACTGAGCGCTCAGTCGCCCAATCTCGGCATATAATTCGTTGATCTGTTTTTCATGCTCGGCTTCTCGAATGCGTTCGCCTTTGCGATCATCTTCAAACAGTTGCGCAAAGTCTTCCAAGGCTTGCCTTTTCCATTTATGGATTTGATTTGGATGGATGCTGTTTTCGGTGGCGATCTCAGCCACGCTCTTGTCTTCTCGGATTGCTTCCAAGACGATCTGTGCTTTTTGAACAGCCGATAGGCGTTTTCTTTTGGGCATGGTTTTCTCCATAAACTGCACCTTAATTATGCCCGTTTTCGTGTCTAAATTTCCTTATCCACTATAGTCTATGCTTTTTCAAAATAAGCTTGATGTGAGCAAATGGTATTCGACGATTGATAATCGGCACTTTTTTAGGTGCTTGATATATTTTTAAAAACGCGCTTAATATCCGGCTGGCAACTTACCTATCCAATCCTCTCCAATGCGAATCTCAATATCGACAGTTGAAGTTGAATCAGGTTGGATGATGATCTGTTGACTCCCCACTCTAAACGTCTCCGTCAAAAATCGCAAGGCATATAACTTCGAGGAGTACAGAATCAATGTGGTGGTGTTGGATGCGCCGGTCGGCACGCCATATTCCACCACCTGCATTCCTTGCGCGGTCAGGAAACTGGCTGTGCGCTCCTCCAAACCGGTGGTGAATGTGTTGTTGATGAGTCTGATCTTCGCCTCATCGGATTGCATAAGCGTTACCAGGTCACCCTGCGCCAGCGGGCTGAGTGGACCACCTAGAACAAAGATTTCATCGCGCAGGATGCGGATCAAATCAGGAACAGGACGCAGGACATTGGCAGGCACTCCATTGAGAGTCATATCAGCAGGGATCGCCATGCTCGAATCGATCACACCCTGCTGGATGCCGTCCATCGGAATATCCTTCACCAGCATCGCCAGTTTCAGCGCGTCCTCAAAGGACAGGTTGGTATAAATACCCGACGAGAACTCCGCATAGATCTGCGGCGCCTGTGCCACAAGTTCTGGAAAATATTGCGGTGAAAGCACCTTGTCCCGAATTGCCAGGATGACCTGCTGTTGTCGTTTCGCGCGACCAAAATCGCCGCCGCTGCATCCCTGCGACTCGTGCCGGCAACGAGCATACGCCAGGGCACGCTTGCCGGTTAGATGGCGATAGTCCCCAGGCTTAAGCACAAAATGATCCTGCCCCGAACCGGCAGGGTCGAGCACCATGCGTTCCTCGACATACACATCGATTCCGCCGATCATGTTGATGAACGACACAAACGTTCCAAAATCCACCTGGACATAATAATGAATCGGAACCCCGATGAACTGCGAGACGGTTTCCATCGCCAGACCGGGTCCACCACCGGGTAATTTATCCGCCTCACCGATGGTCCAGGCGGTGTTGATGCGGCTGTATCCGTATCCCGGAATGTTGACCCACATATCGCGGGGGATGGATAACATCCCTGCTGTTTTGGTGACTGGGTCCACGGTCAGGAGGATAATGGTGTCCGTACATAATGGACAGTCCCCATCATTCAGATCGCCGCCGCGCAAACCAAAAAAGACGATGTTGACTCTGCTGCCACCATCCCATTGGGGCATCTCCATCTCCGGCGCGGAGACATTGGAGGTGATGGGTTCAACTGGCAGACTCATTTGATCAGGATCAGGTGGCGCGGAAGGTTGGGAGGACTCTACGGCGCAATACTCAGGCGGCACACCGGGCAATGCAGTTAATTGCCAGCAGGCGGTCAGGTTGCGCATGATAAAAAACGCGGCTATGGCTGCAATCAGGGTGAAACCCCAATACACCATCTGTCCCAGAGGAAATTTTCCTTTTACTCGAACCATTTCCTACATCAATCCCGAACCCATGAACGGCGCGATGATCGCCAGCACCAGACCCAGCACCGCCATCACACCGAACAAGCCAGCGCGCTGGCGCACGAGTGCTGCACGTGCTTCGGTGGCTTCCACCACGGAACGATGCACCGATTCCTGCAGGCCCTGTACGCTGGATAACACCGGACGATTGTTGGCGAAGAAGTCATAAATGTCACGCAGAAACAGTTGCGCTTCCACATCGGTGGGATCGGGCAAATGTGCGCGGGTGACTTCAATGGCTTTCGTAAAATCATCCACCTCCATGCGCGCCACCAGCAAGCCCAACAAATTGCAGAACGGTCCACCCACGGTCGAGGCGCGTCGCAAGGCTTCCTGTACGCCTACGCCGGAGGAAAGCAATGAACCCAGCACAGACAGGCCGATCAACATGTTGTTGCGCAAGGACTCTGCACGTTTTTTCGCGAGGGTCTTGATGCGCACATATGGTCGGCGCAAACCAAGCAGGATGAAGATGGCGGCAATGACCGGCGCAACCGTGATGACATTCATCGCGGCTAAAGCGCCTGCAAGTAGTCCACCCACCAACAAGAAGGTCGAGAAATCGCGGATCGCCACCGCATAAAATTCTCCAGGCGTGTCGTAGGGATAGCCGGCTCTTCTCAACAGGCTGATCACATCCGCCGTGTTCTTCGCCTGGTCAGGATCGAAGCGTCCCGGCAGGATGGCGATCAATAACGCCTCCCAGGTCGAACGTCTCTTGATCGGAGTCTGGGATTGAAAGTTCATCAGGCGATTGCCGCCGAAGGTACTGAAGGCATTCTGGAACACGTTCAACAGCTCAAATGCCAGCACGCTCAAACTAAGCGCGCCGAGGAAGGCAAAAAAGGTCATCGGGATTCTCCTTGTGAAATATCGAGGCGGAAGTCTAATAACTTTTGCAAAGGGGTTTCGCCGGGCTGTCGCCCACGGAACTTCCTGCTATACAGTGCGCGTCGCAAAGCCTGCATGTGCTGCTCACCGCGGATGACATGGTGGGGCGGGCGCGGTTCGGCAAACTTCAAGGCGCCGCTGCCGGCCTCCCAACTCTCCCCGCCATATCCCTTTGGCCAGAGCGGGTGGACGCACATATCCCAATCCCTGGGCAGGCGTTTGTTCTTCATGGCGCGATGCCACTGCCAAAAGGCTTCGAAGCGCGATCCCCATAATCCCCAAACCAGATCCAGTTGCAGGGATTCATCCCGCAGTAGGTTCAGGGTTTCTGTGCAATGATGGCAGATCGGGATGGCATTCTCCGGGCGTTGATATCGCCAGAGGATTTCCACTGGCGCATTCGGAGCGGGACTTAGGATTGGTCGCCAGGAGGCAGGTTTGCCGCAGCGCATACAGTGATTGGGAAACTCGTGCCGCCAGGGGATGCCAGCCACGGAAGCCGCAACGATTTCATCCAGATACGGTTCCTCAGCTTTCAAAACGGAATAGGAAAGTTTCACCGCGCCATCCGGCAGATTCCAGGCACGCGAAAAATCCAGGATGAACCCGGCGGAACTCACGATCTGTCCGCGTTCCCAGGTCTCAAATTTTCTACGTTGGAGTTCGGGAAGAATGATGCCTTTATGCGCCTCACGGATTCGGCGGATATCCGCCACGGCTTCTGACAACAGCGCAAACAACAGACTGTCCATGCGCAGGCTGGGATCCATCGAACCCCTCTGCGGTAAATCTGGTGCAACCGCTAGAACCGTTTTTAGATACGGGTGATAGTCCACCTTCGGACCGGTCTCGATCACGTAACGGCACACAGGTAACTTCACCCATCGCCATTTCGTAATGACCTCATCGAATACCACCTGTCCCTCGGCGCTCAGGGCAACGATCCGCATGAGCGGACAGAAAAAGGTGTGGAATGTGCGTATCCCGTCTGTTGGATAGATAAATGCCAGTACGGTTTCGTTCAAAGACTCCATGAACATCGCGCCGGAGGCGCGTTGTTCGGAGGTGACCAGAAAATGCAGTTGCATGTTATTCACTTGCTCCTTCACCAAAGAGAATTTCCCGCACGACTGAAAGGGCCGGATTGTTGGAACCCATTGCTTTTTTCCAGGCAGGTGCGAGTGGATGTTCAATTTTTGTGGGCAGTTCGTATGCCCGGGTGGGGGTGGAGTCGATCAATGCCAGCAATTCCGCTGGAGGCAGGTCGGCAAAGTTTCGGAAGACTCCACGTGCTTCCCGCAAAGAATGTTCGCGCAATCGGCTGATGGCATATCCCAAGGGATCGGACAAATTTCCGCTTTGCGGGCTGGCGACATACAACACCCACGAGACAAAGGCATGTACCGATGCCTGGACTTCGAGGAGTTCCTTTTGCACTTTGGGATGCACGTCATTTTGCTGAAGCAGAGTTTCAAGTTCCCAAAAATCAGGAACGACCGCCTCCGCCGCTCTATCGGCGTGTTGGGTGGTGGAAGTGTTTTTCTTGTCAGTGTTTAAGGGGTGTTTAAAAGAGTTTAAAGCAGTGCCATTTGCGTCCACCATATTGCTGCCATTTGCGCCCACTAATACTTCCATTTGCGTCTGGCTATTACTGCCATCTGCGTCCGCCCTATGACTCCCATTTGCGTCCACCTTATTCGTTCCATTTGCGTCCAACGGTTCGTCCAGCAAGACCTGAAACGAACGCGGCATGGTGTCCACCCGCAGATCGGCATACGTTCTGGATTCGTGCGGCTCGACCTCCTTCAGGAAACGACTCATATCCCCGCCGCGTTGTTCTGAAGTCCAATCCCTGTTCAACCAGGCTTGCACCGTCTTGTAACGGCTGGAACCGATCAGTTCTGCCATTTCCTGATACCCCCGCTTGAAAGTCACCCTGTCGCGCCGTTCTCCGGTGCGGGCATGGATGTATGCCATGTCGCGCGCTACCGTGACCAGCCAGGCTTGGGCAGGCGTGAGATTGTGCCGCTTGATGGTTTCCGTGATGAAGTAATGTGGGATGTGGATGTCACCGAGGCAGTTGATGATCCGGCGATGCAACTCCTGAGCCAGTTGTTGGATTTCAGAAGTTGTGTCGTCGCTAGTTTCCAGTCGGACCATGTCCATCACCGTATTGCAATGGGAATTCGCTTTGGTGGACTCGACTGGCGCAAGCAAATGCATGACTTCCTCGATGGACAGCAACTGCTTTAGGGCATCCGGCAGGGATGTGCCCTGTTCCAACAATTCTTTCAAGCGCGCATGGATCGCGGCGGCGTCAGCGCGCGTCAGGCGCGGGGTCATGCATACCTGATACTTCACCGGTCTGCGATGGGGACGTCCATCCCGTCCGCGCCGGTAACTGCGTTCATGCGGTGCTTCCATGCGTTCCACCAGTCCCTGCAGGTCGGCCTGAATTCCCTTATGGCGCAATGATCTCCAAAATGCGCCGAAGCTCAATCCGCTAAAACGCATGACATCCCAGCTGTGCAATGCCATGCCGGTTTCCCTGCCATCGGCATGGACTCTCCAGGCCGCCTGGTGGAAGCCGATATATAGCCAGACTGCTTTCGGTCCGATCTCCATCCCAAGCCGGCGCAGGTAGCCTTTCACCACCACCTGTTTGTGCGGCTGCACGATGCGGTCGTAATCCAGCCATTGCACCGGCTCGATATCCAATTCAGGTTCGTCAGCTTCCTCCACTTCTGTCTCTTCCTGCGGAGTATCGCCAACTATGAACTGAACAGAAACGGACCGATTCAGGATGCCGACCAGCAGACGTTGCACTGTGCTGGTCAGGCGTGACTCCAGCCAGTCGCGGGCATACTCGTTGCGCGTGGAGACAGTCAGTACATCGTCCTCAAGCGCGATGGCTCCGGTTCCCAGCACCCAGGTTTCGAACGAAGCGCGCGGCATGTCCAGCTGGAGTTGTGCCAATAGGGAACTCCACGCTTGTTGGATATCCATCATGCCGGACCTATTCTGGAAATCAGCCCGGTTTTCCTCGCAGGTCTTCCAGACCATTCCCGCAAGTTTTCGTGCGTTACAGCCTTTCCTGTGCATTCAACGTGGGCGGCAACGTAGGCGGATGAGTAGGCGGCACGTGGACAGGGCGCAGGCGGCGCGTAGTCAATGCCGCCTACGTTAATCACTGCATGAAATAGAAAAAGAAAATTTTGGCGAATGTTCATCATCTGCCCGTGTGCGCCAGTATCAAGGCGGTGGATTTTGGGGTGGGTTCAAGAGTCAACAATCCGGCGTCATACGCCTTCAGACCAAAGCGTAACAACGCCGTGATCAATTCCCCGATGGGAACATTCAATCCGTCCTCGGATGCCAGCGCTGTCAGTTCCTTTTTTAGTTCGGGGGAAAAGCCGCGCCAGGTGGTGATGACGCGCCACAGGGCTTCCGGTCGTTTTTGTTTGGATGTGCGTTGAGGTCGGTTTATCGAATATGCGGAGTCGCTTCGTGGGAAGAGCGTCATACGCATGCGCTCCGGATTGGGACGCGGGTGGAG
>CAZBAX010000107.1:0-9775 GCA_964489725.1 uncultured Anaerolinea sp.
ATTGTATTAAACTTTTGCCATTTTGAGGAGAGTTCACTACCCTTTTTGCAGTGCAGTCTTCCGTGAAATCCGTGGCTACATTAATGTCGGGGTTAATTATGTTTTTGTTACTTTTCTAAATCGAATGCTCTCAACCTGTGAATAAAATATATACCTAGCGCAAACAGTAACAAAGCATTCGCCTGATGGACCAGCGCGACTACAACATTCACATACGACAAAATCGTCAATACGCCGAGTGTGATCTGTAATGCGACTGCACCGGTCAGCCACAATAATCCGTTCAAGATATCGGGCTGATAGTTTTGTTTCTTCGCCGCAAAATACACCGCGGGGACGGCGATCAATCCCGCAAAGGCGAACCAGCGATGAAAGAAAACGATGGTCTGGGGGACTTCAAAGAAATTAATCCACGAGTTGAAGAGATTGGGGGGAATTAACCTGCCGAACATCAGCGGCCAGGTATCCGAGACGTGACCCGCTTTGAGCCCGGCCGTCATGCCGCCATAGCCGATTTGAATAATAAGAAGGATGAAGGAAACCAATGCCAGTTTGGATGGCAGCGACCATTTGGTTTTTGTACTCGTATTGAGAAAGCCATATCTGTGACCGAACGCGGTCCACAGGCTTAAGCCAAATAATGCCAGTGCAAGCAGCAGGTGGATCGTCAAATTGAAATGGCTCACAGACGGGCGATCATTGAGTCCGCTGGCAACCATGACCCAGCCGGCGAAGGCCTGGGCGATGAAGAGCATTCCCATCACGAAGTAGATGCCAAATTCCTGGAGGGGAATTTGTTTGGTGAACAGAAAATAGAACACAGGGATGGCGTATACCAACCCGGCAAAGCGGGCGATGAAACGATGGAACCATTCGATGTAGAAGATGTACTTATACTCGGCCAGGTCCATGTTGAAGTTGATCTGTTTGAATTCGGGGGTCTGCTGGTATTTGGCAAATTCATCCTGCCAGGCCGGCTCACTGAGAGGCGGCAATGTTCCGCTGACCGGGTTCCATTCCGTGATCGAAAGTCCCGAGCGCGTCAGGCGGACGAACCCGCCGAAGACAACAAGAAACGCCACGATGAAGGCAAAGAGGAACAGCCAGTTCCCGACACGAGCATTCGGGACTATAGTCATGATGGCGCGATTACGCATAGTGCCGGGGTTTTCCCGGTAAGATTGATTCATTATATTCTCCAGATGAAAGCCGCTGGGATTATAGCATTTCAATGTCGTTGCGAGGAGCGTTGGCCGCGACGACACCGCCCCGGTTGGTCGGTGCCGGGGAGCAACCTTCTCATTAAACAGGAGATTGCTTCGGGCTATCGCCCTCGCAACGACATGAATCAAAACAAAACCCGCCACAATGTTATGGCGGGTTGATCCTTATTGTTGTTGAAGCTGCAGCAGTAACTGCCGGTACTGGTCCACATCGGGCGGGTTCATCAGAAGGATCTGGTTGATGATGACCACCGCCTCCTCTTTGCGCCCTGTATTCAGGAGTGATTCGGCGATCCCATCCAGTTCTTTGACTGCGTCTTCGACACGCCCAGCCTGTTGATATTGTTGGGCCAGAGCGCGGCGCAATACACCATCCTCGGGGCGCTCCTGAAGAAGCTCTTCGATGAACGTAATGCCTTGTGCACTGCGGTTGCTGCTCTGGAGATACATCATGTAGTTCTCCAGTTCAGCGTTTGCCTGCGCCGGCTGGCCGAGCCGCAGGGAGAGTTCGATCAGGTTCTTGCGGACACCGGCATCATCCGGACGCAGTGTGCGGATCTGCTCGAAGACCCGGATGGCCTGCTTCCAGTCCAGGCGCTGCATGTCGATATCTGCCATGCGCTGAAGGATGTGTACATTCCAACTGCGGTCTGCATTCGCCTGCTGGACGAAGCGCAGTGCCGTTGTATAGGTCTTACGCGCCATATCCAGCTCCGCCAGACGATAGTAGGTGTCGGCAAGATCGAGATATTCCTGGATGGCATCGTCCACCTGTCCGCGGGCGATGAGCTGATCGATCAGTTTTGTACGAGCGGGCATATCCATGGGGGCCAGCTGCACAACACGCCGCAGCAGCTTGGCCGATTGTCCCGCTTCGCCGCGCACGCTGTAGGCCTGCGCGACGGCCGTCAACTTGGTGATGGCTTCCTGCGTGTGATTCTGACGGACCAGCAGGTCGCCCATCAGAGCATGGAGGGGGAGATAGGTTGGTGCATAGGTGAGCGCCTGAAAGGCTTCCTCCATTGCCGAGCGTAATCGCCCGGAACGCGCCAACTGGTGGACATGGTTGATGGCTTCCAGTACCTGACTGGATTGCGCCTGCAGGATCACCTCTGCAAGCGGCATCGGCATGTCACTTTCCTGCGATTTTGACATTTGCTCACGCGACTTATAAAGATGATCGCGCCAGTTCTTGCGCATGAGCATGTCGTTGATGTTATCGCACAGGCGCTTCAGTGCGGCTTCGTCTGTTTGAGATGCCTGGGCCTCGATCAGCGGCTCATACATCTGGCTGATCTCGTCCGCCTGTTCGGCAGGGACCATCATCGAATCGGCGAGACGCAATGCCTCCAGATATTCTACGGATGCAGGTCCGAGCCGTCCCAGCCGCTGGTTGATCTGTCCCAGGAGCAGCCGCGCCGCGAGACCGAAATCGGCATGTTTGACGGCATGCTGCAGGTGACGCACAGCTGACTCCAGCCGGTCGCCTTTGGAGCGCAGCAAGCCCAGGTCAAAGTACAAGGCGGGATGGTTGAAACCCGCCTCCAACGCGTGTTCCAGTTCTTCGGCGGCCGGCGTATCCTGATCCTTGGTCTGCGCGTCGATGGCCTGACCGAGATGCAGCACCACCTTCGTTTGTTCGGATGCCTGCATCGAGAGTTGACCCGTACCGCGCATCAAGGCCTGTAAACCGCGTTTGGCCTGAACGGCGGCGCCGTCGTCGGTGGTGTACTCGAAGAGGATCTCTGCCAGCCGGGTGAGGGCCTTTTGGCGCGCCTCCGCTACCGGGTCCAGTCCTGAATCGGTCGGCTTTTTGGTCGAGTCCAGTTGCTTGACCTGTGCCATTGCGATGGGGCCCGTCCCGCCTTTGGGTCGTATAGGCTTGGGCAGCAGCTGCCCGGAACGAAGCAGGGTGACGGCCTGCCTTGCTTCGACACTTTCGGGCATGATCTGCAGGGCCTTGTTGATCAGTTCGTTGGTTTTTTCCACGTTGCCGGTGCGCTGCACAAGGCTGGCCACCGCGATGTATTCGGTGACAGACTGCATTTTGTGCCCAAGCTTTTCGTGCGCGAGAGCAAGACGCGAGTGTGCAAGGATATGGTCCGGATCGAGTGTGGTGACGCGCACCCAATTCTCGATGGCTTTGTCGATGTCGCGCTGGTTGAGGAAGAGATCTGCGGCTCGGAACGCCGAGTCGATGGCTTCTTTCAGATGCCCGGTGCGCTCGAGAAGCTGGGCCAATTTTTCCATCGGCACCGGATCTTTAGGCGTGATCTGCGCCACGCGCTTGTAGATCTGCAGCGCCTCTTCAAAGCTCGCCTGTTGGAAGAGCGCCAGCCCCAGGCTGTTGAGGGCCTTTGGGTGGTCGGGCATTTCCTGCAAGGCCTGGCGATAGGCGGCCGCAGCTTTGGACCATTCCTGATCCCATGCAGCGGAATGTCCTTCGTTCATTGCTTTTTGGAAAATGTCTTCTCGTCCGGGCATGTTTGCAATTATAACGTAGAGAGTAGTTTGTTTGCCCCTACAAAGGGTTCATTTTTACTCTTGGAACGATGTAGGGCACAGCAGCTGCTGTGCCCTACATCGTTGTTAGATTGCTTTCATCTGGCCCCAGTTTTTCCCATAGCGCGCATCTGTCGAAAGGGGGATATCCAACGGGAATGCGCTCGCCATGGTTTCCTTCACAATGCGTGCGGTCGCTTCCAATTCTTTTTCCGGGCATTCCAGCACCAGTTCGTCATGTACTTGCAGCAGCATCTTGCCTTTCAATCCAGCGGCTTTGAGCGCAGGCGGAATCTTTAACATGGCGATCTTCATAATATCGGCTGCGGTACCCTGGATGGGCGCATTGATCGCTTCACGTTCCTCACGGTTCTTGATCTGCACGTTCTGTTTGCTTTGCAGCGCCGGGAAATATCGCCTGCGTCCCAGTAACGTTTCCACGTATCCCTGTTGTGCAGCCAGCCGGCGAATACCATCCAGGTATCGTTTGACGCCAGGGAATTTCTGGAAATAGGTTTTGACGAAGTTCTCTGCTTCTGCGAGCGTGAGCTCCGTGGTGCGGGTGAGCCCAAATGCCGACATGCCGTAGATCAGGCCGAAGTTGATGGCCTTGGCGTGACGTCGCATACTCTTTGTCACCGCGTCGAGCTCTACACCGTAGATTGCCGCCGCGGTAGTGGCATGGATATCTTCATCCGCGCGAAATGCTGCCAGCATGGCCTCGTCCTGCGCCATGTGCGCCACGATACGCAGTTCGATCTGCGAGTAGTCCACCGATAAAAGGAAATTGTTTTTGCCAGCGACGAATCCGTTGCGAATGCGGCGCCCCTCCTCCGTGCGGATCGGGATGTTCTGCAGGTTCGGGTTCGACGAAGAGAGGCGTCCGGTCACCGCGCCTGTCTGACTGTATGACGTATGTACGCAGCCAGTTTCGGGATTCAACGCCGCTTGCAGTGCATCTACATAGGTCGATTTGATCTTCGAAAGCTCGCGGTGCTCCAGGATCATATCGACCACTTCATGCTTACCGCGCAACAGATCGAGCACGCCTGCCGATGTGGAGTAATGTCCACTGGCGGTCTTGTTTCCTTTATCCGGTGGTTCCAGTTTTAGCTGTTTGAAGAGCACATCTGAGAGCTGCTGCGTCGAGTTGATGTTGAATGGTTTGCCGATCAGTTCGTACACCTTTCTCTCGATTTCCGTCATGCGCTTTTCGAGTCTCCTGGACGTCTCCTGAAAGAAGGGCAGGTCGAGCCCAATACCGCTCATCTCCATTTCTGCGAGGACGGGCGTCAACGGCAGGTCGATCTCGTCGAGCAGCTTTTCTCCATTCACGCGGCGCACGTCGGCTTGCAGGATGGGCATCAGCCGGAGTGTGGTTTCTGCATCTGCCACAGCATACGGCGCCACGGACTCAATAGCCACCTCTGCCATGGAGATCTGTTTTTTGCCTTTGCCGATCAACTCTTCGATGTGGGTCATTTCTTCGCCGAGTTTTGCGTAGGCGAGATTTTTGAGTCCCAGGTGTCGTGAGCCGGGGTCCACGATGAATTCGGCAAGCATGGTGTCATACGTCAGCGGTGAGACGTGCAGGCCATGTTTTGCGAGGATGATGTAATCATATTTTGCGTTGTGGGCGATCTTGCCGATCTTCGGGTTCGTCAACGGCGCTTGCAGAGCAGAGAGCACTTCTTTGAGTGGAAGATTCGTCCCCGTAGTGTGACCGACGGGGATGTAATATCCTTCGCCTTCTTTGACTGCCAGCGAGATACCCACAACGTCGGCCCGCATCTCTTCGGTGGATGTGGTTTCGGTATCGAAGGAAATGACCTTGGATGCATTGAGCGTCTTCACCAGGTCAGCGAGTTTCTTCTTTGTGTCCACGACGTTCACAGTAATGTTCGACTGAATCCTGGGCGCGAGGATCGGCGCTGGTTCGTTGACGAACATCGAGAGCTGCTGTCCGGGCACGGCAGCAGTGGGGAGGGCGACAGCAGTCTCTTTTCCGGATAACTTCCCAAGTGCCTTGGTGAGCGTCCGGAATTCCAACTCTGTGAATATCTTTTCGATCGAGTCGAAATCCAGATCATCGGCTTTGGCATGTTGCAGGTCCAGCTTGACCTGTACATCTGTTTTGATCTTCGCCAGGTCATAGCTCATGTATGCCTTGTCTTTCCCTTGTTCGAGCTTGCCCTTCCAGCGATTTTCTACTTCATCTATATGAGCATAGATGTTATCCAGCGTACCGAATTTTTCGATCAGCGCAATCGCGGTTTTTTCGCCGATCCCAGGCACGCCGGGGATATTATCGGACTTATCGCCGACCAGCGCCTTGTAATCCACCACCTGGCCCGGGCGGACGCCAAGCTTCCTGACCACATCTTCCTCGGTGATGTAGTTCTGGTCATCGCCCGCCAGATAGACCACTGTACGTTCATTGACCAGTTGCAGCAGGTCGCGGTCGCCGGTGATGATCTTGACGCCGAGTCCCTGTTCGGCGGCAAGACGTGCAATCGAGCCGAGCACATCGTCGGCTTCGAAGCCTTCCATTTCCAGGCGCGGGATGTTGAAGGCATCCACCATCTCACGGATGCGCTGGATCTGCGGACGAAGATCATCGGGCATTTTTTCGCGTGTGCCCTTGTATTCGGGGAAGATCTGATCGCGGAAGGTTTTGCCTACATCAAAGGCAACGGCGATATATTCCGGTTTTTCCTGTTCGATAATGCGGATCAATTCGCGGGCGAAGCCGTAGATCCCCGCTGTGGGTTCGCCTTTGGAGTTTTGCCAGCGGGCGCTGCTGCCACCAGCAGTGAGAGCAAAGTACATGCGATATGCGAGTGCGTGCCCGTCAATTAAGTAAAGGGTAGGAGGCATGTTTTAAGTTCCAGTTCTTCGGTATTCAGTGTGCAGTTTTCAGTAAACAGTCCCGCAAAGCGGGATGGCGCCGAAGGCGCTCATAATCAGTATTGAGTGCAGTGAGACATTTCGAACATTTATACTTTAATCTGACATAAAACTCTCGCGCTGACACACCTGCACTGCATCCGCAGCGCGGTGCATGTGTCGTACCCTTTGGGTAGCGGAGCAGGGTATAGACGAAGCGCAGATCTCAAGTGAAATTCGACGTCTCGACTACGTGGCGCTAAGGTGCCACTCCGCTCGACGAGGAAATATGTTAGGTTTATTTATTAATCTACATCATGTCGCACTACAAATTAAAGTGAAACGCGGAGTGATTATACTCCGCGCCCTATATTTTTAGAACACAAATTCGAATTAAGAAGGCAACTATTTCCGGGGCTGTGAATATCCCTGGCGTGTGCGCGTCTGCTTGATGTAGTCTTTCACCAACTGCGGCGGGTGTGGCTGTGTGCCGCCCATGATGAGATAACCAGGCGCCCAGAAGTCACCAGAAGGATTCTCTTTCTTCATGCGTGTGAACTCAGTGAAGATCTTTTCCGACGTCTGCTGGCGCATGATGCGCATCAAATAACCAGGCGAGGTAGCCGGTGGGACATTGACGACCCATTGCACATACTCGGGCCGCACTGCCAGATATTCCAATCGCCAGCCAAAAGCGATACAGATCTGCGGCAGCCATTCGGAGACGCGATCTGAAATGTCGCCGGTGAGATAATGAGAGCTAAAGCGCGGCACCAGCAGACATGCATAAGTGAGGTTATAGAGTCCGGGTGAAACAGGTTCGAGCATCATACGTCCGGCAACCTCGGTGATCGAATGGGGGCGTGTCTCATCCAATTCACCCGGCATGGGGCGGCGTACCGGCGTTTCAGGCCGTGGGCGCGACTTTGAAGGCATGGTCGCATCCAGATCTTCCACCACATGTTCCACAGTCTCGCCGAGATTCTGGTTTGGAACCAGCAGCTCATCCACACGGATGGCGGGTGAACTCTCGCGGCTGTACGGCCTTGATTGCGACGGGCGGGTGCCAAACACATCCTCGTCTGGCAAGGGGATCATGCGCGGGTCGGGGCGCGGCGGCGGGACATTCGAAAGGATGTCTGCAATGTTCGGAATACGGACATCAGGCTCATTCGCATCCTCATCCAAATATTCCGTCTGCGCGTCAAACGAAGCCGGTAATTGCTCCTGTTGTGCAACTGGCTTTTGCTCCTCCTCAATAGTAGAGATCGAGAGCGAGTGGGCCAAATGACTTGCCTGGGAGCGGATGGTGCTAAAGGGAGTCTCTGCATCGAACACCAGGGCCAGGATCACATCTTCAGCGATGCGTGTGGCATACAGCATGTGCTCTGCCTTGGTCGCTTCCAAACGGACGAAGCGCAGGAGGTCACTGCCTTTTTGGCCGTCCCAATGACGGGTAACCGTCACTGCCAGCTCGTTGGCCGCATTCTGCGAGAGTTGACCTGCGTAGGCCCACAAATGGTCGCCGCGCGTGATCAACGCAGCCTGCGCCGATGACTCAAGCGTAAGCCGTGTCAAGTGCTGGGCAGCCCGGGTCACATCCTGCAGCCACGGAAGCGCCGGATTACTCGTCTTCACTTCGCGCGATGTGGTTTGAGTCGATTTTGAGAAGGGGGTGGGATTGTCATTCAGCATAGTGAGTACATCCGGTAAGTAGTATGGCTTGCGCATCAACGTCCACGGGCGGATCTCATCCAGCGCGGGCGGCGTATCTTCGTCAGTAAACAGGACCAGCCTCATGTCTGGCCGGAGCGCACGGAGTCCCTTGCTGACGTCAAGAACGGCCCTGTATCCCATGTCCATATCCAGGAAGGCCACGGAGCAGTTCTTCTCATCCGCACGGACAACAGCCTCACCCTTGCCTTTCACAATGAAGGCACTGTAACCCTCCTGCTCCAACCCGTGGAGCAGGACCTGCCCAAAATTTGTATCTGCAGTTACGAGAAGCAGATTTTTTGTCATGCTCTGCACAGTGTATCATGGCAGGAATAGGGAAGCAAGCGGTAAGATTGGGCTATATGCACGATTTCGTGCACAGATGCGCTTAAATTTGTCTAATCAACTTGCATTTCCTTAAATTTTGTGCTATCAATAGAAAAAATTACAGAGTACCGCATCATTTACTTTGCTTAAAACATGGCTCTTCGCCTCGAGACAAATGAAGAGTAAAGTGAGTTGGTAGAAAAGCGGTAAAGAGGGTTGTTTGAATGCATCGCGAACGAGTTTCAGAAAATGTGTTTTGGTTCCAGAGTGAAGTGTATGCTCAGGTGACAGCAGGTGTAGTGGCGGGACCCCAATGGGCGGTGGTGATCGACACGCTGGCTTTGCCAGACGAAACACTCAGCATCCGTGAATTTATCGAACATGAATTAAATGTGCCTGTGCGCTATGTGATCAATACTCATTATCACGCCGATCACGCCTGGGGAAATTGCTTCTTCCCTGGCGCGACCGTTATAGCCCACTCACGCTGCCGAACATTGCTGGAGGAGCGGGGCATCCCCTCACTGGAAGCGGCCCAGAAACAGAATCCCGCTTTGCGCCAGGTAAAGATCGTCCTTCCGCACCTGACCTTTGAAAAGGGCGAGATCACCCTGCGGGTTGGAAAAAAGAATTTGATCATTTCCTTGGCCTTTGGCCACAGTCAGGATGGCATTGCCGTCCTTGTCGAAGAGGATCGGATCCTGTTCGCCGGCGACTCGTTCATGCCATTGCCGTATGTGGTGGATGGCAACGTGGATGAAAACATGGCTTCCATCAAGCAGATCGGGAAGATGGGACTCGAAAACATTGTGCAGGGCCATGGAGACATTATCCTGCGCGGCGAGATCGACGCTGCCGTCAAGGAAAACTTGAATTACCTGAGCTGCATTAAAAAGTCGGTACGGGCCATTTCCAAACGCAAAAACGCCGTGGAACTCCTGGAGGAGATCAATATCGAGGATTGTGGCAAGAGCCGTGTATACCTGGGCGGGTTGGCGCAAACCCTGCACGAGAGAAATCTCCGTGCCTTGCTGCAATACATGACTCAGTAACAAGGCGGAAGGCGTATGGTCTTCTCAAGAAAGCTTGACAGAAGTCCACTTCGGTACACGGAAGACACG
>CAZBAX010000108.1:0-9572 GCA_964489725.1 uncultured Anaerolinea sp.
ACAACTTTACTCGATTAGCCCTATTTCATTTACCTATTTTTGGCGAAGGTATTGTTAAATGATAGCTATTATGCAAACGAGAAGCTCCCACATACCCGCGCTTCGTCTACGCCTCCGGCTCCGCTCAGCGCGGCATGTATGTATAATATCTTCATGCCTCGTATCTGCATTGTGCCGCGCGTGGAAGGACTCGGTGGAGTCACCTCCTTTCGACTCAAATTTGAAAACAGACTGCGCGCACGCGGCGTGGACGTGATCAACGATCCCTCACAGGCCGCGGACGCCATTCTCGTTCTCGCCGGGACCCGCCACCTGCTCCCATTATGGAGTGCGCGCCGCCGTGGGACGCGTATCGTGCAGCGCCTCGACGGGATCAACTGGATCCACCGCGTCCGCTGGACGGGACCGCGCTATACCGTACGCGCCATCTATGGCAATGCCAACCTGTCGTTCATCCGAAGGCGGCTGGCAAACCACGTCGTCTATCAAAGTCAGTTCATCAAACGCTGGTGGGAGGATTGGTACAAACCGGCGCGCGTGCCTGCCTCTGTGATTATCAATGGAGTAGACCTTACCCGTTACACGCCGCAGGGATTGCATGAGCGACCGTCGGGACATTATCGGATTCTGGTTGTCGAAGGAAGCCTTGCGGGCGGACAGAACTATGGAATTTATAACGCCGTCAAGCTTGCCGGCACCCTCGCCAAAAAACACAAGATCGAATTGATGATCGTTGGTCGCGTGGATGGACGGACGAAAAACAAGTTGGGTTACCAGACCGGTTTTCGTATCCAGTTCATGGATACTATTCAGCGAGAACATATCCCGTGGCTGATGCGTTCGTCACATGTCTTGTTCTCGGCAGAGGTCAATCCACCGTGCCCCAATTCGGTCATCGAAGCGCTGGCCTGTGGATTGCCCGTGGTCGGATTCGATACAGGCTCACTCTCTGAAATTGTCAGCACAGAGGCGGGACGTCTGGTTCCGTATGGTGGGAATGAATGGAAATTACAGAAGCCCGACATTCCCGCCCTGGCAAATGCAAGCCTGGAAGTTCTGGATCAACAGGATCGCTTTCGAACCGGGGCACGCGCAAGAGCCGAATCTGAATTCGATGTCGAGAAAATGGTGGATGAGTATTTGAAGGTGTTGCTGTGGAATACGCTGGTCGAGTAGCCCCGCAGATGCTGAGCGGAGTGATAACGAAGTCGATGCATAGCGGGACGTACACTTGCACCGAGCGCAAGTACGGTGTCGAGACCAATTTTCGATTACGACCAGGTAACAAGAGCGGCTTTATGGCGTGGTGGTCTCGATACCTTCGTACTCGACCACCGAGACAGGTTTGAAGGAATCATCATGACAAACAACGCGAACATCGTATTCTTGAAAAAACGCATCCGATCCATTCAGCAGAATGACACGCAAGGCTTTCACATGCAACCATGAATCAGCATTCCTCGCGCAGTTATGACCTGCTCTGGCTCAGTCTGGCGGTCATACCGCTGATTACGCTTTCGTTCCTGTTTTCCATCCATGCGATGGATTACTGGTGGTACCTGCGCATTGGACAGGAAACACTCATTCAGGGAGCAGTACCCACAACGGATACGATCAGCTGGACGCAGGCAGGGAAGCCGGTCATCTATCAGCCGTGGCTGGCAGGTGTGATCTTCTGGCTGGCGCATGATCTCGGAGGCGCCACGGCAACCTATCTGCTCCGCGGCGTTTTGCTCGCGGGTACATTCGCTGTGCTGTGGATTTTGGCGCGACAGGTATCGGGTCCGCGGCTGGCGACGATCCTCATTCTGCTGATGGGACTCTCCAGCACGAATAACTGGCAGGTGCGTCCGCAGTTGTTTGCTTTTCCGTTGTTCGCGTTGTGTCTGTATAGTTTGTTTCACTGGCATCAGGGAAAAGACAAAACGCTCTGGATCTTGCCCCTCGCCATGCTTTTGTGGTCTAACCTGCACGGCTCGTTCGCATTGGCATTAATTCTTGCAGGAACGGCGTTGCTCTTTGGAAAGGGGAACCGCAAGTCATTATTGATCGTTATGGGATTGATGGCTGTTGCGACCATTATCAATCCGCGCGGATTTGGCAACTGGCAGTTCCTGAACTTTATGCTGCGCTCGCCATCTGACCAGCTTTTCAGCCTGGAATGGTTCCCGCCGCAGAACTCAGGCTGGCAGTTGAACATCTTTTTTGCATGGATGTTGTGTATCGCTCCCATCGCGGCGTTGTCCAATAGACGCCCCAGCCTGATGGAATGGGTCTTGTTCCTGGGATTCGGCTGGCTGGCATTTTCCGGTATTCGCTATGTGATCTGGTGTCTGTTCGTGCTGGCTGTCATCACGGCCGCGCCGTTGGCAGACCTGACGCGCGGAAAGTTGGACGCCTCTGTGAAAACGTCCTCACCGCTTTTGAACATTAGTATTGCTGTATTATTCACGTTTCTCGCCCTTCTGTATCTGCCAGGGATACGAGAAGCATGGTGGTCCGAGGCGCCGGAGACGTATGCGTTAGAATCCAACCCCATTGCCGCCGTGGACTGGCTGGAGGAACATCCTGAACTGCCCGGCCCGATGTGGAACGACTTTGCCTACGGGAGTTATCTGGCATTTGCTTTACCATCCCGCCCCACATCGCTCGACAGCCGCTTCTTCATCTTCCCACCGGAACAGATGCAGGACTATCAAACCATCAGCCACGCCTCAACAGGATGGGACACTTTGTTACAACAATACAAAGTAAACTTATTGTTCCTGTCCGTCGGCGGTCAGGCGCAGCTAATCGTAAATCTCAATGCGTCAGACGCCTGGTGCGAGCAATATCAAGATCCCTACACGATCATATTCTCAAGGTGTGAGCCAATTCCATGAACCAACTCCGTTTTGCGGGCAAACTTGCCGTTCAACAACGTGTACTTCCCAACTATCGGGCCCCATTCTTCGACCTGCTCGCCTCTTCCTGTGAAGGCGGCATGAGCCTGTTTACAGGTCTGCCCCGTCCCAGCGAAGGCATCACCACCACCGACCAATTACAAATTACCAATTACCACCTCGGGCAAAACATCCATCTCTTCGGCGGTCCCCTCTACCTTTGCTACCAACGCGGCCTGATCAACTGGCTCGAGGAGTGGAATTCCGATGCGTTGATCATGGAAGCCAACCCGCGTTATCTTTCGTCGCCGGCTGCCATCAGCTGGATGCAAAAACGGGATCGGCCCGTGATCGGCTGGGGATTGGGCGCTCCACCGGTCAGTCGTTTTCGTGAAGGCGGACGTGTGAACTTTCTGCGCCAATTTAATGCGCTGGTCAGCTACAGTCAACGCGGGGCCGATGAATATGCCAGCCTGGGATTCCCGCTGGATAATATTTTTGTGGCGCATAATTCTGTTTCCCCGTCACCCACCTGGCCGCTGCCGGTTCGTTCTGCTCAGTTCGCTGAGCGGCCCTGTATTCTTTTTGTCGGACGTCTGCAGTTCCGCAAGAACGTGGACTTGTTATTGGGCGCCTGTGCAGAGCTGGACCCTCAGCCGCGGCTGGTGATCGTCGGCGATGGACCGGAACGGGAACACCTCGAGTCACTCGCACAGGAGGTTTACCCGGGCGCGGAATTTGCCGGAGCCAAACACGGGGCAGAGCTAAGGCCCTATTTTACGGAGGCAGACCTCTTCGTCCTGCCCGGAACCGGCGGACTCGCCGTCCAGGAGGCAATGAGTTATGGGCTTCCAGTGATCGTGGCGCAGGGAGATGGCACCCAGGATGATCTCGTCCGAAGTAAAAATGGCTGGCAGATTCCCGCCGATGATTTCGACGCGCTGCTCGCCACAATGAAAGACGCGCTATCCGATGTAGCGCGTCTGCGAAGGATGGGAGAAGAGTCGTATCGGATCGTGAAGGAAGAGATCAACATCGAGAAGATGGCCGAGACGTTTGCAGCGGCCCTGAACCAGCTAACCAGTAAATGAATTGAGCGCTTCATCCATATCGTTAAAGATCAGGATGTTTTGCAGAAAACCGGCGATATTGAGGACGTAATAGATGTGTGAGTTCGGGCACACAAGTTTGACGTACGGCGACTTGTATGGTTCCCCGCCATGCTCACGGATGATCGATTTGTCCTCCTGCGGGGTATACAGGTTGAAGATAATTTGAATGGCACGCAAGCCAGCGCTGGTCAGGACTTGCACATTTGAAAGATCGAGCAGAAGATACCTGGCCCCGCTTTCAAGAGACTGTCTGGCGTGGTCGGTCAACAAATGCTCGGTATCGCCATGCAAATGCCCGTTCAAATGCAGGACGGTTACAGGTAGCCTCCCCTCGATGGCAGAAACCTTGATCTCCAATTCACTCATCTCTCATCGCTCCTTGTGCGTTACAACTATACAATCCTTGCGGGTAGAAATCAAGTGCGCTAACAAGGCTCCCAGCCCCATCCGCGGCGCTGGATTTTCTAAGTAACCGCCGCCGATGCACTTCGACTGCGGCTTCGCATCCGCTCAGCATGAGGGCGGCGGGAGCACGGGTGTACACAGGGTTTATCCTTCAGTACGGCCAAGTCTTCGTATCTATTCTACCGGCTGGCGTTCCACGTTCACCCACATCTGCTCCCCATTTGTTGTGATCTCAACCCAGCCGTTCAGGTCAGTGCGCAAAAGCTCATAGTCTTTCAGCGAGTCCAAGACTTCGCTGTCGGGCATGCCATTTTCATCGGCCGCGCTCACGCTCAGCAGCACCAATTCGGGATTTAAGTTCGCGATCCATTCCGGCGGGTTCGACTCGGCGTAACCTGAATCGGCAAGCGAGAGCAGGGTGACCGGTCCGATCGCAGCGCCATCGCTTAATTCAGCGAGCGCCTCGAAGCTCATCCCCACTGGCAGCAATGCCCGGAAATTATCCCATTCCAGCAGCAGGATCGCGCCGCGCGGGCCAGACGTAACCACGCTTAATGTCGCGCCGTTCCCCAGATCCAATACCTGTTCAGGCTCGGCATCCGCCACCGGAAGAGCCTGCAACGATAGATATTCGTTCAACACGCGCGAGGAAAATGATGCTTCACGATTGCCGCTCCACAACACCGCGTCAGGCGGATAACGCTCGATGACGCGTGGCAGTGCGGCGACATCCTCTTCATCCGTTGCGGCGACGATCAGCCAATCGAGCTTGCGGTTAAACGCAGGCAGCCGCCGCCCCAATTCATCGGAGAGAGTTGTGACGCTGGGTCCGCCGTTGATGAGGACATGCTTGCCATTCGGCGTTTTGATCAGGATCGCATCGGCAGAACCGACATCTAAAAATGTGACGTGCAGTAATCGATCGGGGATGGATGTTGCAGCGCGCGTGATCAACAACAATGCAAGCAGCAGGACCAGCAACCCAGTTCCGACTCCGATCAGGCCTGCTCGCCCTTTGATCGACTGAATCCCTTCCTTGATCTGGGCTCCGCCAAACGTCACCGCGAAGAGCAGAACGTAGATAATGATCACAAACCAGATCGAGAGTTCGCCGAGCACAATGGTTCCATGCGGGATGCTGTCGAATATCTCCACCATGCGGATGGTGTACACCACGAACGGCCATGCAACCCAGGCCGCGATCTGACCCAGTGGCAGCCAGACCAGGCTGAGCAGAACGGCCAACCCGCCCAGGATCATCACCGCCGGTTGGGCAGGCAGGATGAACGGGTTGGCAATAAAGGAGACGAGAGAGATACGTTGAAAGTGATATGCCATGATCGGAATCGTCGTGATCTGTGCAGCAAGGGTCAACAGGACAAACTCGGAAAACAACTCTGCGAATTTCTCAGCTGTGGATGTTGGAAAATAGCGCGTGATGAGTCGATTCGCAGCCTCAGAGAGCGGCGTGGCATACAGGATGAGTCCCAGTGTGGCGAAGAACGACAGCTGAAAGCCAACGTCCCAAATATACAACGGATTCCACAAACACATCAACATTGCCACCGCGAGCAGTGTGTTCAAGGCGAACTGTCTACGGCCGACCTGCCGGGCAAACAACGCCAGGCTGCCCATGATCGCCGCACGGACCACAGCTGCGTCCGCGCCGACCAGAAGTGTATAGAATGCAATTCCCAGGATCGCCAGCACTGAGCCTCGTCGCGGTCCCAGAAATTTACTGAAGAACGCAAAGAAGATTCCAGCGATGATGCTGATATTGAATCCCGAGATGGCAATGATGTGGGCCGTGCCGGTATTCTTGAATGCCTGCTGCAACTCACTTGTCAGACCTGTATCCACGCCGAGCAAAACTCCGGCTAACAGGGATGACTCAGGATCTGGGAAGATCTTGTAAATATTCTCCAGCGACCGGTCTTTGATCGCATACATCGTCCGCGAAAATGGATTGCCTCCTACGCCGGGAAGGATCGTCACCTCGGCGCTGGTCATATACGAATGGATGTGTTTCGATGCCAGATAGTCGCGATAGGAGAAATCTTCATTCTCTGGCGGCGTTTTCAACTTGCCGCGTAGACGGATGATATCGCCATAATGGTAGATTTGATTGTTGGAAACGCGGACCAGAAGCAGGCCATTGACAGCCTCTTCCAGGTCACCTTCGCCGGTATCCACCTTCTGCACTTGTACACGCAGATTTGTGTAATTGTCGCGATAATCTGGTGGTTCCACGATCGTGCCTGTAATTAGCAGGTCATAATCACGGTCGTTGAAGAAGGCGATGTGATGCGCGTCAAATGTGGGGACGGAGAGTTGGTAACGGACGGCGCCAAGGAAAAGGGCTGTGAGAAGGATAAAGGAGAAAGGGCGGAGAAAACTAAGAAGTGAGAGGTGAGAAGTGGAGGGGATGCGCGGGGTGATAAGTTGTGAAAGAATCAGTAGAACGATGGCAAAGACCGTCAGTCCGATCCATATCCAAGTTGAAAATGGTATCAGGCTGGCCAGAATAATGCCCGCCAGAAAGGTCAGCGAAAACCACATCAGCGGGAGACGCGTCATTAAAGATTCCGTGATGCGACTGGACGTGGGGGAATTCGCCGCCTGCATAAGTGCCTTTCATCATAGCATAGAATTCAGAGGGTGAGATACAATTTCCTCCGTCATTGCGAGCGACCAACGGGAGCGAAGCAATCTTACACTTTATTCAGAGATTGCTTCGTCGCAACGAACGCTCCTCGCAATGACGGAATAGATGTCCAAACTCATCCTCGTTACTGGCGCTACTGGATATGTAGGCGGGCGGCTTGTGCCGCGACTGCTCGAAGCGGGATACCGCGTCCGCTGCCTGGTGCGCGACCGCAACCGGTTGCAGGGACGTTCCTGGCGGAACCGCGTGGAAGTCGTCGATGGCGATGCACTCGTTCCCGGCGCGCTGACCGAAGCGATGAAGGATGTCTCGGTCGCGTACTATCTTATCCATGGCAAACAGGGCGGCCAGATCCATGCCAACCGCGATCTCGACGTGGCTCGTAATTTTGCCGAAGCCGCAAGCCAAGCGGGTATCGAACGTATCATCTATCTCGGTGAACTGGTGGACCCAACGTCTGACCTTTCGCCGTACCTGCGCGCCCGCCACGAAACCGGATACATCCTGCGAACCAGTCACGTGCCGGTGACGGAATTTCGCGCCGGCATGATCGTGGGTTCGGGTTCGGCGCTGTTTGAAATGATCCGCTATCTTACCGAGCGTGAACCGCTGCTGGTCTGCCCGGCGTGGTTCTTCTCGGAGGCGCAGCCGATCGCCATCCGGGATGTGTTGTCGTATCTCATCGAGGCGCTTAAAAACCCCGAAAGCAATGGCAGGCTGATCGAGATCGGCGGCGCGACTCGCCTCACCTATGCAGACATGTTATTGGGGTACGCAATGGAACGCCGGCTCAAACGTGTTCTCATCCGTACCCCGTTCTATGCGCCGCGTCTTTCTGCATATTGGGTGCACATGGTTACGCCCATCCATTGGCGCGTCGTGCTGCCATTGATCGAAGGACTGCGCGCCCGGCTGATCGTCCGCGATGGCGTGGCGCGAAAGTTGTTTCCACACATCACACCGATCGACTTCCAGACCGCTGTGCATCTGGCGCTCGGTCGCATCCAACGCGACAACGTGGAGACAAGCTGGGCCGACGCGCTGGTCACGGTGGCCGGCGATGTGAAGCCGTATCAGTTCGTCGTCGAAGAAGGCATGTTCGTGGAAACGCGGCAGCTTCTGCTCGATCTTACACCAGAGGATGTCTTTCGTTCCTACATGGGCATCGGCGGCGAACGCGGCTGGTTGTACATGGACTGGGCCTGGGGCATACGCGGCTGGCTCGATAAAGCCGTGGGCGGCGTGGGCCTGCGACGCGGGCGCCGACATCCCGATGAAATTCGCGCTGGAGAGTCGCTTGATTTTTGGCGGGTGGAGGATGTGGAGAAAGATCGTTTATTGCTGTTACGCGCCGAAATGAAACTGCCCGGTAAGGCATGGTTGAAATTTGAATCTCAACCGCAGGATGGCAAAACATTACTGATCGTCACCGCCTATTTTGCGCCATATGGTCTCTTCGGATTTCTATACTGGTACGCGATGTGGCCCTTCCATAAATTTATCTTCGATGGGCTTACGCGGCGGGTTGCATCGCGGGCGCGAGTGCTGGCGCATTAGCCTCAACTTTCCCACCTGCACTGCACCAAACGCAGTGCGGTGCAAGTGACTTTCCACTTTCTACTTTGTGGAGAGTGAAAAGTAGAAAGTGGAAAGTAGATTACTTGGATTCTCCTCTCATCCTCGTCACCGGTTCCTCTGGATACATCGCCAGCCGACTCATTCCGCGACTGCTGGATGCAGGCTGCCGTGTGCGCTGCCTGGCCCGGCACCCGCGTCGACTCTACGGTCGCAGCTGGTTCCGTCACGTGGAAGTTGTCCAGGGCGACGTTACGATGCCGTCAACTCTTCCGGCCGCGCTTGGGGGCGTTCATACTGCATACTATTTGATCCACAACATGACTCACGGGCAGGGATATACGGCGCTCGAGCTTGACAGCGCGCGTGCATTTGCCACTGCCGCTGAAGAAGCAGGCGTGGAACACATCATCTATCTGGGTGGGCTAGCCGACCCGGAACAGCATATCGCGCCGCACATGCGCTCGCGCATCGAGACGGGACGTGTGCTGCGCGAAGGCAACGTGCCTGTCACAGAATTTCGGGCAGGTGTGATCACCGGCTCGGGCAGCATTTCGTTCGAGATGATCCGCTTCATGACCGAGTTGTTTCCGATCGTGCCTGGCCCATTCTGGATGAAGAATAAGTCCCAACCGATCGCGATTCAGAACGTGATCGACTATCTGCTCGCCGCATTGACCAACCCGAACGGGCGCGGCGGTATCTTCGAGATCGGCGGACCGGATATTACGTCATATGGCGATCTGATGATGCGCTATGCCCGCATCCGTGGATTGAAACGAAGCATGTTACTGATCCCCGGCATCCCGCTCTGGTTCATGGCGTTCGGCGTGGGACTGATGACGCCTGTGCCGTATCCAATTGCATATGCTTTGATCGGCGGATTGTCCGCAGATAGCGTGGTCAAACATTCTGAAGCTTTGACGACCTTTC
>CAZBAX010000109.1:0-9420 GCA_964489725.1 uncultured Anaerolinea sp.
AACACCGCTTCCCACACGCCTACGTCGGATTTTCCATTGTCTCGTGCCGGAGATGCCTCAGCGCTCCGCTCCTCTCCCACAGGCTTCACCTGCTTCGTTGGCTCGGTAGTCCCTCTATCCGAAGGTTTCTGCTTTCTTTGCTCATCCCACGAACTGCTCATCTACTCATCCTTCTCCTTGTTCGGTCCTTCCCGAGAAAAAAAACGGTACTATGACCTCTGCTGACTCCTGCCATCTCAATCTGTCCTCTCGAACAGGGTTGCCTCTTCAGCATGATGACAGGTCTCCCCAGGTAAGAACGTTGACTTTCCCTGCACCCTCGTCACATTTACTGCTCAAGCCTTTGATTGCATCGGGCTTCGTTATCTCTCGCTAACTCGCCCGACTTGAACAGCCTCGCATGTGCTTCGTGTTCCTCAAGTCGCAGGTTTGCTTCCGGCTTCCTCCAGACCTCACCTCGCAGTGACGCCCTTGCTTTCCGCTAATGGTTGGTGCAATCTACCTCCATCCGGGTCTTTCACCCGTTAGCCAACGCCCATGCTGGGCGCACAAGAAAACTCTTCCTGCACAATGCAGGAAGAATCGTAAATGAAGACTTTCTATTTCCAGCCTCGGGATCTATAAATCAAAATTAACTGCGAACCCACATCTATCTGGTTTATGTCCGATTGGTAATGATTGCACGGACAGGGTTGTAAACAATCGGAAGAAATTCTGTTTCTTGAGTTTTTCGCGCCTCCGTGTGCCGTTGGAAGGTTTGAAGAGGCAGGTCACCATGCCGCCCGCTGTGTCCTTCCCTAATTATGCTAACCGACTGGGAGTATGCGCCGCGTTTTCCAGCCGTTTTTGTGGCTTCGAGTTGATTCCGTCAAAGCGACGTTGTCTCGTTCGGCCCACCTCAGCTAACACCAGCTGCGAACTGACATGACATGTGTTACACCCTTTGCAGGTTGGAATCATCGAAAATGCGGCCAAATTTAGCAATTTCTGATGATTTGGCATCTAACGGATATTGTGACAGTCCACACCAACCGTTTGGCGCACACTTTGTTCTCATGCAATAGACAAAAAGCCATACACTTTTCTGTTGACATTTCCCCATAATTTAGCCTTCACTAAGTATTCATACTCCATACAGAATTGAACTAACGGCACGAGTAATTTTGGGCTAGAAGAGCTTGGTGAACAGCTTTTCCCATTGGTTCTCCAATATATGCCTCATACATTACGCTCCCGTAAACCAATGAGCGGTATCACTTAATTGTGTCCCTCAGACCCTTGAGGCAGGGATATACACAGTGGAACATGTTTCTCTAGCATGGTATGCTATGCAGCATGTTGACGAAGCTAGCTTTCAATCTGACCATCAATGAGCGCCGCGACGCCAGTGCTCTTCATTGAATTTTTGCAGAGTAATCATTAGTTATTCCTCCCTATCAAGCATTTCATTGATCGTATAGAGTAATTTCCTGAGACCGACCGGCTTACTCATATATTCGTTTGCACCAGCTGCCAGGCAGCGCTCCCGGTCGCCGGGCATTGCCAGGGCGGTCAACGCAATGGTTGGCGTAGATCTAAAGCGTGGGTTTTCGCGAAGACGACGTATAGCTTCCAGACCATCCATAATAGGCATTTGAATATCCATCAGGATAATGTCCGGATTCATTTCTTCTGCTTTTTCGATCGCCTCCAAACCGTCGTGTGCGATAACAATCCTGTAGCCATAACTCTCCAGATATTCACCGATGGTGAGGATATTAGCTCTATTATCCTCAGCAAGCAGAATTGTCCCGCGATTCGATGATGCTGCCGAAGTAACACTTGACTTTTCCCCGTTCTCGCCAGCAAGATGTTTGTCACTGACTTCAGTCACTTCATACTCAGCCACCCTTTTTCTCCCCCATGGTAGGTTGATGGTGAAACGGCTTCCCGCCCCAACTTCACTCTCTACCTGAACACTACCGCCATGCAGGTCGGTCAATTTTTGGACCAGGGCTAGACCCAGACCCGTTCCTTCAAACTGGCGGTTGAGGTTGCTGTCCACTTGAACGAAGGGAGTGAACAAACGCCCCAAATCCTCCGGTGCAATACCGATGCCAGTGTCAATAACCGAGAATTGCACGAGATCTTGTTCTACATCGGCTTTGACTTGTAGAGTTACCTGCCCATGCGCGGGCGTAAATTTGACTGCATTTGTGAGCAGATTGACCAGGATTTGTTTCAGGCGCCGCGGATCGGCATAGATTTCGGACATGGTATCTTCTTTTACATAAGTGATGTTGATGAACTTCCTTGTTGCCTGTTCCTTGACAAAAGCCAGACTGGACCGGCACAACGCATCTACATCCACCACTTGTGGATAATAATCGAGCATACCCGCCTCTATCTTGGATAGATCGAGAACATCGTTGATGAGTTCAAGCAGGTGTCGTCCGCTTGATTCGATGATCTGTAGCGAATTTTTCTGATGATCGCTGAGTGGATCGCGCCTCTGCTCCAGCAGCGATTCAGATAGTCCCAGAATGCTGTTGAGAGGTGTCCGTAACTCATGGCTCATATTGGCGAGAAATTCGTCCTTGGCTCGGTTGGCGCGCTCGAGCTCGGCATTGGTTCGGTTGAGCTCTGCAGTGCGTTCTGTCACGCGGTGTTCGAGTTCGATGTTGGAACGCTGCAGATGATCAAATAATCGGGCATTGTCTATCGCGATGGCAGCTTGTCCAGCCAGGCTACTGAAGAAGTCCAGCCAATCCTGGTCGCGTTCCAGAAATGAGCGATGGAATACTTCCATCACACCAACGACTGTTCCTTTTACAATGAGAGGCATGCCGTAGTAGCTGACGAGGCCCTCACCTATCAGAAAATCGGCAGGCAGGAAATTCTTAGGATCATTCGCCAGGTTTGGGATGTGCACGAGACGTTGCTCCCTGGCGGCGGTACCGGCATAACTTTCGCTCAGTTTGACTTCGGTGGTCTCTGCCAGCCTGGTTCGAAAACCGATTTCAGCGCCGTATTCGAGAGCCGATCGAGCGGGGTTCAGCTCCAACACTGTAGCAGCGTCCACGCCCAACAGCGTTTTGGCATGAGACAGCAGGATATTCAGACTCACGCGAACGTCGAACACGGAGGTAATGGCATGGTCGATTTCTCTTAGGGCCGTGAGGCGTTCCAGTTGTTGTTTGATTTTTATTTCTGCCCGCCTACGCTCGGTGATGTCGCGGCCATATACATTAGCATAGTCCTTATTCACGATGGGCACAAACATCAAGGACTCGGTGGTGTCGCCGTAGGTGATCTCCACTTCATGGCTCATATGTATCATAAGAGTTTGATAGGCCCTGAGCTGAATTTCATCAGGCAGCCGGCCGTGAGTTTCATAGTCCCAATGGCCTAATAAATTGCGGCTGGCCGGGTTGGAATAGAGCAGGCGACCATCGCGAGCAATACGCAGTATTGAATTGGTATTTTCCTGTGGGAGGTTTGCCAGGCTCTCGATTTCCTGCTCGACTCGTTTGCGCTCGGTGACATCGCGCAGGATGACAGTAAAGATCATCTCGCCATCCTGATCCAGCTTGGAGATGGAGGCATCCGCTGGGAATTCACGTCCATCCTTGCGTCGCCCAAAAATCTCCAGCCGTTTTCCCATCCGCCGTGCAATTTCCGGAGCATCACGAAATGCGTGCACATGTTCTTGATGGATTTTGACAACGCGTGATGGAAGAAGAATATCGAGCGGATGACCCACAACTTCATCCATCCTGTAACCAAAGATATGCTCCGCACTCTGGTTGAACAATATAACGCGTTGTTCCTCATCGATCACGATGATCGCGTCGGCAGCTAAATCAAGTATGCCTGATAAACGTGCCTCGGCGGCTCTTAGTGCGTCCCCAGCTTTCTTTCGTTCGCGCCGGGTTTCAGTCTCTCGAAGTTCACGCTGGATAGCGGGAATCAGTCGCGCCCAATTTCCTTTGATCAGAAAATCGTCCACGCCAGCCTTAAGCGCGGCAACTGCCGCATCTTCACCGATGGAGCCTGAGATCAGCAGGAAAGGAAGGTCCTGACCGCTGCTCTTCAACACGTACAGTGCCTGCATGGAGCTGAACTGCGGCATGGAATGATCCGAGATGATCAAATCCCATGACCGGCTGGTCAGTGCCGCTTGCATGGCAGCGCGCGTGTCCACACGATCCCATTCCAAGTCGTAGCCACCCTTTTGAATTTCCCGGATCATTAATTGCATGTCATCATCGGAGTCTTCTACGAACAGCACGCGCAATAGTGTGCTCATTGGTCATCCTTTTTACTTATGGAGGCGTCTCGTTCAATACCAACCAGTACAGGCCAAGCTGGCTGATTGCCTTGACGAATTGATCGAAATCTACGGGCTTGCATATATAAGAATTAGCACCCAATTTGTAGCCTTTGAGCCTGTCTTGATCCTCCCTGGACGATGTGAGGATTACCACCGGGAGAAGCTGCGTTCTCTCGTCAGTGCGGATACGGCGGAGCACCTCCAAACCGTCAACTTTCGGAAGCTTCAGATCCAGTAAGACGACTTCAGGAACTTCGTGTGGATCACGCCCTGTATATACCCCTGTGCAAAAAAGGAAATCCAGCGCTTCGACGCCATCGTGTGCGACAACTACCTCGTTAGCAATATTGCTCTTCCGAAGAGCACGCAACGTTAGTGCTTCATCGTTAGGGTTATCCTCGACCAGTAAGATTACTTTACTTTTCATTTTGTTAGGTCTCCGTTACCAGTTCGTAGCATAGGAATTCATCTTCCTGAGTTCTCATCTTTGAGCGAACTGATGCCATAGCGGTCTTGCAACCAGCGCGGCGGCAGATATGCTATGAGGATCGTGAGAGCAGCTGTTAATCCAATGAACCGGCTCGCCAGCTGCCACCAGTCCTGTTCTGTTAATCTCCCCGCTAGAGCAATGAATGGACTTGCAAACCAAATAATGATGCTCCACGACACCAATAGGACGCGGTATTTTTGTGTTGCATCGCGAAGTCGAAAATAGAGACTAAAGTAGGCAAGTCCACCCAGGATTTGCGGAATCAGCAGCAAACCTACTATGATCGCAAAGAAAGGTCCGGTAAGTGGTAGGCGGTAAGCCACGGTCGCACTCCAACGACCTATGTCCACGTGACTGGGGAGGCTGGCAGTAATGTAATAGACAAGCAGAACATAGTAAGCCAGATAGAATAGGGTCAGGGGCATGAATGCACGCCTGTATCCCGTGTAAAGATAGGTCAAATAGTATAAGAGTCCCAGGAGCGCGATGCATATGACGAGAATGTTGACATAGGTCGCTGTGAGAAACAAGGGAAGGTCTGCTAACCCAAGTGCGCCGAACAGACTTAGCAAGCCATTGATCAAGGTCGAGGCAGCTAGCCCATACCACCATAGGGTAAACAGTCGCCAGGCATCTCTTGCTTCTGAAGAGGAAATCTCGCGTTTACCTAAACGCCAACCCACATAGCCATAAATGCCAGCGGCAAGCAGGGCGAATAATGTGCTGAGGAATAATGTAGATTGGATCGTCATAGCGGACTCTCCACTAAATGATTTCCTTGACGCGTCTGTCCATAGAATCGTGCTCCGTGGGGCTAACCCTCAGCTGGGTGTGTTCTTCGCCAGGCAGACTGAAGAAGAAGGTTGCCCCGCGGTCCACCTCGGCTTCTGCCCAGATGCGCCCTCCATGACGATGAATGATCCGTTGTACCGTTGCCAGCCCAATGCCAGTCCCAGGAAATTCCACTGTCGCGTGCAGGCGCTGGAATGCACCAAATAGTTTACCTGCATATGTCATGTCGAAGCCTGCACCATTGTCGCGAATGAAATAAATCGTTTCATCACCTTCCTGTTTCGAGCCAAATTGGATTTCTGCCTGCGCGCGCTTGGATGTGTATTTCCAGGCATTGTTCATCAGGTTTTGTAACACAGCCTGTAGAAGATTTGGGTCTCCTTGCGTCTTTAGATTGGATGCTATCTGGAAACTCACTTTGCGTTCGGGTTGAGTGCTCTGAAGTTCTGTGGCGATGTCTTGGGCGAGCCTAGTCAAGTTTATGGGGACATTCCTCATTGGTGTGCGCGTCATGCGCGAGAGATTGAGCAGACCATCGATAAGCTCTGCCATATGTTGTGCGGACTTGCGAACCCGTTCCAGATAACTACGTCCTTCGGCAGGCAATTGCTCACTGTAATCCTCCAGGAGCGCCTGACTGAAACCATCTATGGTGCGAAGAGGCGCGCGTAAATCATGTGAGACAGAATGAGAAAAGGCATCCAGTTCCTTGTTGGCAGCTTCAAGTTGAAGTGTTTTCGCCTGCAAGGCCTCTTCAATTTCTTTGAGTTTTGTAATGTTCCTACCTTCCGCCAGGATATACTCCACTCGTCCATTGTTTCCAAACAGCGGTGTCAGACTGAAATTAATGGTCAATACCTGGCCAAAGGCCAAGATCTTTTCATCGTAGTTGATGGGCGTTCCCGTACACGCCTGGGCAAACGTGTTCCTGACCCTGTTCTGCACCTCAGGATCGAATGCCCACCACTGACCGTCCAGGAAGTTGGTGTTCATTAATTCATCCATTGAGAGTCCAGATGCCTGCGCGGCAATCCGATTAACGAGCAACAATCTGCCGTCCGGAGCGACCTGTGCATTCAAGGTCGTCATGCTGTCGAAAATATTCTGGATCTCCCTCTTGCCGTTTTCCAATTCTCGATTTGCAACAGCCAGTTGATTCGTGCGTTCGACCACGCGCTCTTCCAACTCTTCGTTCAATTTGCGGATGGACTCCTCAGCGCGTTTCAGATCAGTAATGTCTCGATTCACAGCCACAACACCGGCTGGCCTGCCAGCCAAATCCTTGTAAAGCGACACCGAAGACAGGGTTGGGATTCTCGTTCCATCACGGCGCAGTTGTCGCACCTCGCCCTGCCAATGTCCTTGTTCCATAATTTGCTTTGTCACGACTTCACGCCTATTTTCCAGGAAGTCGGTATCGAGGATTTCCTGTGCTGGCCGTCCAAAGACTTCCTCTGCCTTCCATCCATACATCGTTTCCGCAGCCGTATTCCAGCTTTGAATCTTGAGCTGCATGTCAGTCGCAATGATCGCATCTGCGACACTTGCAACCAGGTTTGCCTGAAAACGATTCTGTTCCTCCGCACGATTGCGTTCGGTGACGTCACGTAGAAAGCCAGTAAACATGGGTGGGGCGCTGTCCGGCACTCGTGTGATCGTCAACTCCGTGGAAAGTTGGACTCCGTCAGCGCGCAAGGCCGGCATCTCGATCCGTTTTCCAAGGATTTTACTTTCACCGGTTGTCAAATATCGTTTCAGCCCGAGCCGATGTTGTTCACGCAGGGATTCAGGAATAATCAGCTCAACAAGCTCATTTCCGAGAACCTGTTCAAGCGAATATCCAAAGGTCTTCTGTGCAGCCGGATTGAATTCAAGTACGCGCCCCTGATGGTCGATTGTGATAATGCAATCCAGCGCCGATTCAAGAATATCTGCTTTGAGCGATTCGCTTCCATGGAAAGCATTTTCTGCTTTGCGGCGTTCTACCTCCTCGTTGTTCAACCATCCGGCGTTCAACCAAATGATAACGCTCAAGGAAGCAACACTTAAAATGACCATCAAGGCCAGTCCGAAGTTGCTGTCATAGAAACCTGCCCGCTCACTCCACAGCCGGAACCAGCCAAGCGTTATGGGTAGAGTAACAGCGATCAGGATCAGGCGTCTTAGGATGATGCCTCCAATGGAATCCGACGAGACGATTGCCATCCAGCCAGCCTGCGGACGTGCGAAAAGAGCGCCAAGTGTGGCGACCGCAAATCCCAGTGCGGTGTGCAAGGCCATCGAGGAGTAAGCGCCTACGCTGTAAAGAGATTCCACGCCGTATATATAGCCGATCAGCGCGATGGAAGCGACGGCACCCGCGATCAACGCCAGGAATTGGGCCGGCCGAACTCCACGCGTAGTCTCTACATCTAAAATGAGCAGTGCAATACCAAACAGACTGAAATTCAATGCAGTGGTAATGGACATCCGCCCTGGGTAAGACGCCACAGGCGTCTGTAAATCTCTGAAGAACAATTGGTCGATGCCAAGGTTCAGACCCGACATATACTCCCCGAGAGTCAACAAGCCCAATAGGGTCACCATTCCTGCACACACGCGGCTGATAAGGGCCCTCAATTGGGTTAGCTGCTTGTTTGCGAGCAAGAGTGTAAGGCCTGTGAGCAAAAAGCCGACGGCTGTGTTGGCTTTCATCGTTGCCAAACCTGGAAGGACGCTCTTCAGTTCTACAATATCGAACTGCCACCCAATGATGACGGAACAACCCAGCGCAACCAGGGCCGCACCCATGATCCGCGACGATTTTGCAAAAGATGTTAAGAGGCGCTGATTAAATTGAGTGTGCATAATATCGTGATCGCCACGACCCACTTGAGAATGTAACTATTACAGCCTTGTATCTACTCGACGAAATATGTGCTATAGCACTGATCAATAACATCGATTCCATTTTGTCCCCCAATCAATTCGAAGACTTGATGCATTTTTCACTTTAGCCAGCGGTTGCGCTTAAGAGTTGATCCATTCGTCACCCATCTCTTTAGGATGATTCTCTACAATCGCTCCTCTTAAAAAAATACGAGAGAATGACTGTGGCTGTTATGTGGGCTCTAAATCAGACAAGATCAGTCGCATTTACTGAAATATAATCCCTTTGCGGCAAAAAGATAAGAGGAACGAAAGTTCCAATCAACGTCTAGTATGTCAAAAGCATTACAGAACTTCCAGACAGTGTCCATATTTGGGCAAATTCCAAAGGTCTTGCTACTTATGGGCCGGTGCCATGGCGTAAAATCGATACGGCTTATTCGCTTGCAAGGGTCTTAGCATAGCACGCAGTACAAGGTTATCCCAGCGGGGATTTGACCAAAGGACTCAAGTCTTGTTTTTTGACAATACTTGAGCGATATCCTCCCCCTTATAACCGCTGCTAACTCCCAAGCCACGCCTAAGATTGCATTCATAAACTAGTCGCTCTGAACAGCCAGTTGAACCGACTGCCAGGTTTGATTTGGCAGCGTTGGCACCCTCATGGCATGGACAAAAAGCCATACATTTCTTAGTTGATATTTTCCCGTAATTTGGCCTTCATCATATTTACATTGGCAAAGCTAGATCGAACTAGCCGCAGGGTTTGTTTTGATGCTGTAACTGTCCTCAGCAAGCATGCGTTAGGCTGACACGGCGACTTTCTCTGTTCCCAAATTGCAGATCATAAATAGAAGAGCAAAGCCCTAAACTACCTTGTAGTCAAATTATTAGAGTTTTCAATTTCTAGCGACCTGACAGTTTAGCAAAAGGATGTTGATCGGCACAGGAAATCGGG
>CAZBAX010000110.1:0-9070 GCA_964489725.1 uncultured Anaerolinea sp.
ACACCGAATGCATCCTGCATCTCTATGAAGAGTATGGGGATGATTGTGTCACACATCTGCGCGGCCAGGCGGCGTTTGCGTTGTGGGATCGGAAGAAGAAGAAACTGCTTCTGGCCCGCGACCGCCTCGGCAAGAAACCACTCTATTACACGATCCAAAATGGCGCGCTTCATTTTGCCTCAGAATTAAGCGCACTGCTGATCTCACTCCCCCACAAACCTGAAATCAATCTTGAAGCCATCGACCTGTATTTGAGCCTGCAATATATCCCTGACCCGCTGACGGCCTACCAGGGCGTTTATAAACTTCCGCCCGCGCACCGGCTCACTTGGCAGGATGGTGTTGCAAAACTCGAGAAGTATTGGGACTTTGCGTATCAACCCAAGCATACCGCCAGCGAAGAGCAACTGATCGACGAGCTGCGCGCACTTCTCAAAGAGTCGGTCAAGATGCGTCTCATTTCCGAAGTGCCGCTGGGCGCGCATCTGAGCGGTGGGATCGACTCGAGCATCATCGTCGCTCTCATGGCAGAGCTGAGCGACGCGCCTGTTAAGACCTTCTCGGTCGGCTTTGAAGAGGAAGCCTTCTCTGAGCTTGACTATGCGCGTGCCGTTGCGCATCGGTATTCCACCGACCATCACGAGTTCATCCTCAGGTACGGCGACATCCCCTCCACACTGGAGAAGATCACATATCACTTTGGCGAACCGTTTGCGGATGCATCGGCCATCCCGCTCTATCACATCTCGAAGATGACGCGCGAACATGTCACCGTGGTGATCAACGGGGATGGCGGGGATGAGGACTTCGCCGGCTATCAACGTTACTGGCTCGACCGGTACGCCAACCTCTACACGCGTGCGCCTCACTTTCTCAGCCGGCAGTTGATCCCGTCCATTGCAGGACTCCTCCCCGATAGATCAGACCGTCCCGTCGGACAGAGTCTGGTCAATGGACTGAAACGATTACACCAGCTTCCCGAAATCGACGCGCGGGCCAGCATCCTGCGCTGGGGGTCCTACTTCTCGCCGAGCCAGCGCGCAAAGTTATGGAAACAGGAATTTTCGTTCCCAAGCGACAACGCTCAGGCGCTGCTGGCAGACCGATTTGATTCTGTCGAGGGTTCGTATCTCGATAAGACTCTTTACACCGATTTGCACCTGTATCTTCCCGGCGATTTGCTCGTCAAGGCAGATAGAATGGCCATGGCAGCATCCATCGAAGCACGCTCCCCGTTCCTTGACCATAAACTGGTGGAATGGTCAGCCCGGGTTCCAGACCAGCTCAAGGTCCGCGGCAGAAGCGGGAAATATCTGCTGAAAAAAGCATTTGCTGATGTTCTTCCCGAAAATGTGCGCCGCCGGAATCGCAAACAGGGGTTTGGGATTCCCGTCGCGGCCTGGTTTCGTGGTCCATTGCGGGAGTGGTCCAGAGAACTATTGCTCGGAAATGGACTACGGCAATGGTTTGATACAGATACCATGGCTGCATTGCTCACTGAACATCGCACTGGCCGTATGGATCATGGCAAACGGATCTATGCGCTTACGATGCTGGCCCTATGGAAGCAAAGTAACAATGTTTAAGTTTGGCGAAAATTGGGCATCGTTCTCGCGCCAGCTGGAGGAAGAACAAATTGAAATTGCAATGAACTCCCTGGAGTCTTTGTTTGGAACCGGCGCGTTACAAGGGAAGTCCTTCTTAGATGTTGGCTGTGGCAGCGGTATATTCTCGATTGCCGCTGCCCGGTTAGGCGCAGGTAAAGTGCTGGGATTGGATGCAGATCCTGTATCGATATCCACGTCCGAGGCAAATGCGGAACAATGGTTCGAGGGCGATGGTTCCAGGCTGTCATTCTGTTGTTTGTCTGTACTCGATACACCTAAAATGGAAGACCTGGGCAAATTCGACATCGTCTATTCCTGGGGAGTTTTACACCATACAGGCAATATGACGCTGGCTTTAAGGAATTCAGCACAGCGCGTGGACCATCAAGGATTATTAATGATCGCCATCTACAATCGTCATTGGTCATCACTGCCGTGGAAAATCATTAAGCGGTCCTATAATCGCGTGGGACCCTTTGGACAGAAAATTCTGATCTGGATCCTTACGCCGATCATCTTTGTTGCAAAATTTCTGGTGACGTTCAAGAATCCATTGAGAGTAAGACGTGGTATGGATTTCATGCATAACATTATTGACTGGGTGGGAGGCTACCCTTATGAGTATGCCAGTACTCAGGAAATGACCGAGGCTCTTAAGAAGCTGGGATTTGAAACAATACTCGTGCGCCCCGCAAACGTGCCAACCGCGTGCAATGAATTTGTCTGTAAACTTACTTACCGCTCGTCTCATACCCAAGTAAACTTTTTAGATTGAATTGTAGGCTGAGATGCAAATTTCGAGTTTAGCTAATTATGCGGCACTTTGTAATGGATAAAGGAAAATGAACACTCTCAAAACAGTTCTCATCACCGGTGGAAGTGGATTTATCGGAACGAATTTTGTACGTTTGCTGGTACAAAGCGGCGAATATCGTGTGATCAACCTGGATGTGCTGACCTATGCAGCCAATGCGCTCTCGCTCCAGGATCTGGAAGGATACCCTGGTTATGTATTCATCCGGGGCGACATCACTGATCGTGAACTGGTGAAGTCACTCTTCGAAACATATCATCCAGCCGGCGTGATCCATTTTGCCGCCGAGTCACATGTAGACCGGTCCATCGTCAGCGCGGATGATTTTGTAACGACGAACGTGGTCGGTACCTACACCATGCTCGAAGCTGCGCGTCTATATTGGAAGGATCTCCCCGAAGAGGAAAAAGGGTCGTTCCGTTTCCTGCATGTTTCCACCGATGAAGTGTTTGGCTCGCTGGGACCCGACGGATATTTCACAGAAGAGACTCCCTACGCACCGAATTCGCCCTATTCTGCATCGAAGGCATCCAGCGATCACTTTGTGCGCGCGTATCATCATACCTATGGACTGCCGACCGTCATTACCAACTGCTCCAATAATTACGGCCCGTATCAATTCCCGGAAAAGTTAATTCCCCTGATGATCATGAACGCGCTTTCCGGCAAGCCGCTGCCGGTCTATGGCGATGGCTCGAATGTGCGCGACTGGATCTATGTGGAAGATCACTGCAAAGCGGTCAGGCTTGCGTTTGAGAAGGGCACACCAGGGCATGTGTATGTAGTAGGCGCCAACAACGAACAGAAGAACCTGAATCTCGTCCATGAGATTTGCAATATTCTCGATGAAGTCGCTCCGCCAGAAGAGATCCCCGATCTGCGTGAGCGCGGCTTGAAAAGTTACCGCGAATTGATTAGCTTTGTGACCGACCGCCCCGGTCACGACCGTCGCTACGCGATCGATTCAGCCAGAATCCGGCATGAGTTGGGCTGGCAGCCTGAGGTGGGCTTTGAAGCGGGTCTTCGACGCACGATCGAATGGTATTTATCCAATCCCAAATGGGTCGATGAAGCCAGCGGTGGTTCGTATGCCGAATGGATCGAAAAGAATTACGCCTGGCGCGCCGGAAAGGAGTCCAAATGAAGGGAATTATTTTAGCCGGAGGCAAAGGCACACGTCTCTATCCGTTGACGATCGCTCTCAGCAAACAAATACTACCTGTTTACGATAAACCGATGGTGTATTATCCGCTTTCGCTCCTGATGCTGGCAGGCATACGCGAGATATTGGTCATCAGTACGCCCGATGCCCTGCCCGGGTTCCAGAGCCTGTTGAAGGATGGATCACAGTGGGGATTGAAGGTCCAATATGCCGAGCAGGCCGAGCCGCGCGGTCTGGCGGATGCTTTTCTGGTGGGGCGTGATTTTATCTGCGATGAGCCTGTCTGCCTGGTGCTGGGGGATAACATTTTATATGGTGAAGGGTTGGGAGGACTTTTACAGGAATGTGCGTCCCTGCAGACCGGCGCGAACATCTTTGGATACAAAGTCCACGACCCGGAACGCTATGGGATTGTGGAATTCGATGCGGACTACAATGTTCTCAGTTTGGAAGAGAAGCCCGCCCAGCCGAAATCCAGTTATGCCGTGCCAGGGATTTATTTCTATGATGACCAGGTTGTGAAACTCGCCGAATCGCTGGAGCCATCTGCACGCGGGGAGATCGAGATCACCGATTTGAACCGGCTTTATCTTGAAAAAGGTCAGTTGAAAGCGAAAATGTTTGGTCGCGGCATCGCCTGGCTGGACGCCGGGACTCACGAGTCACTGCTGCAAGCAGCCTCATTTATTCAGACCATCCAGGAACGGCAGGGATTGATGATCTCGTGCCCCGAAGAGATCGCCTATCGTAAGGGCTATATTAACAAGCAACAACTAATGGAACTAGGCAGGGCGTTGGCGGGAAATTCCTACGGCGAGTATGTGATGGAAGTCGCCAGACATCCCTCTTAGTAAATTGATTTTACGCAGCGTGGTCATAATCTTGACCGGCAAGACCCGGAGAACGCCAGGTTTTCTACCGTACTTCCAGGGAACGCTTGGCAGTTGACTGCGCAAGGCGAGTTAGTTAATTCAGCATTGTGGGAGTGATTCAGCATTGAAAAAGAACATCGTAACTATTGTGGGAGCGCGTCCTCAATTCGTTAAGGCCGCCCCTGTATCTCGCGCGCTATCTCAGGATTTCAATGAGATCCTGATCCATACCGGACAGCATTATGACTATGGCATGTCTGAGATCTTCTTCCAGGAGATGCAGATGCGCCCGGCCGATTTTAATTTGGGAGTCGGTGGCGGATCGCACGGCGAACAGACTGGCATGATGTTAATGGAGTTGGAGAAGAAACTGGCGGACGTGCATGCCGATTGCGTGCTGGTGTACGGAGATACCAATTCCACATTGGCTGGCGCTCTGGCAGCTGCCAAGGCGGGAATTCCGCTGGCTCACGTGGAAGCGGGTTTGCGCTCCTATAACCGAGCGATGCCCGAGGAGATCAACCGCGTCCTGACCGATCACGTTTCTACGTTCCTGTTCTGTCCAACTGACGTGGCGATTGAAAACCTGACAAAAGAGGGGATCACACGCGGCGTATTTCAGGTAGGCGACGTCATGTACGATGCCCTGCTGCATAATCTTACGTTGGCGCGCTCGCGTTCACAGATCGTATCTCAGCTTGAATTGAAGGCTGGAGGGTATGCACTTGCCACCATTCATCGTGCCGCGAATACCGATAACCCAGAGCGGCTGCTGTCGCTGCTGGATGCGTTAAGCTCCCTCCCGACGCGGGTGGTGTTCCCTGTCCATCCACGGACGCGCGGACTGATCGCGAGATTGGGTTGGAAACCCTCTGCCAACATTTTGCTGATCGAACCCCTTGGCTACTTCGATATTTTGACAATGCAAGAGAATGCCAACTGCATCCTGACCGATTCAGGTGGGATGCAAAAAGAAGCATATCTGTTGGGCGTACGTTGTATTACATTGCGTGAGGAAACCGAATGGGTGGAAACGGTATCGTCCGGTTGGAATAAACTGGTTGGGGTCGACAAGTCTGCGATTCTGGATGCTTTCACTTCCTGGCATCCTTCCGGTAACCAGCCGGCATTATATGGAGATGGACATTCCGCAGAAAAGATCCGTGAGGTTCTGGTCGAAAAACTGGGCTGACCATTGACCTGAATGCCATAGCTGTCCTGCCCGAGAAACCGACCTATCACAGTTCCTCCTTTTTACCCTAAACGATAGCGACAGCCTGAGATGGCTGTCGCTATCGTTGTCATGATTTCTGCAACCTCACCTCAAGCACACTCCCATTTTAGTAAGAAGCCTTTGATAAAGGTTTACACAATTGATAGCTGTTGATATTAACTGGTGACAAATATCTCTTATTACCGAGAATCTAAAAACAATTCTGTATAGCGGGTTAATAACTTTGTTGGAATCGTCGGAACCTGTAACCAAGAAGTGACATTTGTCCATTGTCTCTCTCACGAGTTTGAGTAACATTATGCTGTCAAAATTATATCGAAGCCTGGCGATAGAATATTCTTGTTCTTCTAGTGGGTGGGCATATTGGATAGATAGGATATAGAAATTCTGTCGTTCACATCGAGCAAGCCAACAATCCAAAGGTGGTTTCATGCGACATAGCAAAGCAGTTTCATTGAGTCTGACGGTCGGGGTCATCATGTCGTTGTTCTGGTCGACTGTAACACCCGTATTTGCATCGGACGATCGCGCGATCCAGGAAAACGACCGCGTGATACAGGAACAACCCACATCCTCCATGTCGATGGAGATAGGAAATCCAGACCAAACCCAGGTTAACGAACCAGGGCTTCCGACCGATCGCATTATTGTGAAATACGAATCCAATACACAGGCCTTCTCATCTCCCATGCAGGTCAGTCAGATGGAACGCGTAAGCAATGCGGCCGGGATGACTTTGGAGTACACGCGAACGATGTCGGACAACTCGCTTGTTCTGCAGCTCCCCGAGCGCCTGCCGCTGGAGCAGGTGCAGGACATTAGCGATCAGCTTATGCTCTTACCGGAAGTCGAGTATGCTGAGCCCGACCTGATCTTGATGCCTGGGTTGACTCCCAATGATCCATTCTATGGAAATCAGTGGCATTATTTCGGTACCTATGGAATTAATGCTCCGGCTGCGTGGGATCTAACCACCGGATCCAGTAATATTGTCATGGCAGTCATCGACACGGGTATTACGAACCATGCCGATCTGAGCGGACGGACCGTGCCGGGTTATGATTTCATTAATGATGTACCGACAGCAAATGACGGCAATGGTCGGGACAATGATCCAAGTGACCCAGGAGACTGGATCACTTATGCCGAAAGTACTTCTGGCTACTTCGCGGGATGTTGGCCGAGCGATAGTTCCTGGCATGGAACTCACGTGGCAGGTACGATGGGTGCAGCCAGCAACAACGGCGTGGGTGTTGCAGGGATCAATTGGAATTCCAGGATCCTGCCAGTACGTGTATTAGGGAAATGTGGTGGTTATACTTCTGATATTGTCGACGGGATGCTCTGGGCAGCAGGGCTGCCTGTCTCTGGTGTACCCAACAACCCAAACCCTGCCAAGGTGCTCAACCTAAGCTTGGGTGGATACGGAGCATGCGGCACCACCGCCCAAAATGCCATCAATAGCATTGTTAGCGCAGGCTCTGTGGTTGTGATCGCGGCGGGGAATGAGGAGGAGGATGCGAGCAACTTCACGCCTGGTAACTGTTCGGGCGTGATCACGGTGGCAGCTACATCTGCTGCTGGCAGGCGAGCGGGCTACTCGAATTACGGCTCGACGGTGGAAATAAGCGCGCCCGGAGGTGATTTCTCCTATGATACAGGCGTGCTTTCCACTCTAAATACAGGCACGACTGTACCCGTTGCTGATACGTACGAGGCGTATAACGGAACCAGTATGGCTGCGCCGCACGTGAGCGGGGTCGTTTCATTGATGTTCTCGCTCAACCCCAATCTGACACCGTCACAGGTGCTCCAAATTCTGCAAAGTACAGCCAAACCTTTCCTTAGCGGCGGAGGATGCACAACATCCCTTTGCGGCGCGGGCATTGTCAATGCGGGGGCCGCTGTCAACGCTGTCCCAGCTGGCATTACTAGTTTCTCGCCAATGAGTGGTCTGACCGGCACAAGCGTGACCATTTCTGGTTTCAACTTCGCGCGCGTCACTGATGTACGTTTCAACGGAGTTAGCGCCAGTTTTTCGATTATTTCGCCGACCTCCATAAGCGCAACTGTGCCTGCTGATGCGACCACAGGCACTATCACGGTGACCAATTCAGGTGGCAGCGCAACGAGTGCATCAGCTTTTTCCGTACATACGCTACCCGCCTCCTTTAGCAAATCCAGTCCAGTGAATGGGGCAACTACTCAATCCACAAGTCCAACCTTGAGTTGGGAAGCAAGTTCCGGAGCAACATCATATCAATATTGCTATGATACAAGTAATGACGACAGTTGTTCCAGTTGGACGAGCAATGGCACATCAACAAGCAAAATACTGAGCGGGTTGGCTGCCGATACGACCTACTTTTGGCACGTTCGAGCAATTAGTCCCGTTGGAACTACCTACTCTAACGGGTCGAGCACAGCATTCTGGTCATTTCATGTGCAACAACCTACAGTATTGGGAGCTGGAATCTACGATGACAGCGACAGTGCCTGGAGCTATGTGGGCACATGGAGCACGTCATCTTTGACTGGTCCCTATAACAACACTCTGCACCAGACCAGGACGGCTGGCAGCTATGCGGAAGTGACGTTCACCGGTACGCAGGTCAAGCTGACGTATCTGAAGGCATCGGGACGCGGGTCGTTCGATGTGTACATCGATAACTTCACCACCCCTGTGACCACGCTGAGTGAGAACAATCCCACTACCGTCTGGCAACCGACCTGGACGAGCCAGGTGTTGAGCAATACGACGCACACGATCCGCATCCAAAGCCGCGGCGATGGCTGGATCGACATAGATGCCCTACAGGTATTCGGTCCGGACACAACAGTACCCGGACCGGGGATGTACGATGGGAATGACAGTCGGTTTGGGTATGTGGGCAACTGGGCGATGCTCAACACATCCGGTCCATATGCGAACACCTTGAACTATTCGTCGAGCAACGGGGATACTGCCACCTTCACGATGAATGGATCGAGCTTCGTACTGTACTACACCCAGAACATCAACCGCGGCAACATTCAGGTGTATGTGGACAATGTGCTGGTGGCGACGATCAATATGAATGGTGCGCTGGTGTGGCAGAAAACGTGGAGTAGTGGGAACCTGGGACTCGGGGACCATACGTTGAAGTTCGTGCATACCTCAGGCACCTACATGGACATCGATGCCATCCAGGTGATCGGTCCGGATGTGACAGCTCCTGCTGCGATCAGCTTGAGTGCACAGACGGGATCGTTGAATGGAAGTGTGAGCTTGAACTGGACGGCAGTGGGAGACGATGGCACGACAGGCACCGCGGCGACCTCCTACCTGGTGCGCTACAGCACCTCACCGATCACGAGTGGCAATTGGGATGCGGCCACAGC
>CAZBAX010000111.1:0-9011 GCA_964489725.1 uncultured Anaerolinea sp.
CCCTTCCTTTTTCCCTGCCTCTTTGCCCTCTATGAGCAAACTGTCAGGTGCCTAGCTTTTTCTCAGAGTCTCCGTGTCTCTGTGGCAAATCGGGCTTCATGCAAACAAAAACAGCCAAAGCACAACAGCTCTGAACCACTGTGTTGACTGCAAATGTCTTAAGCAGTCCCGCCGCCTCACCAGGGGTTAGTTGGAGGGCGGCGGAAGCCAGATTTTATTCGTGGCGTATTCTACTAAAAGGGCACAAGTATTTCTTCATTCACACTCGTGCGATTGTCGCGATAGTGTCTCCTTGTAAAGTATTGGACGCAATTGTAACGGGTATCGCCGTGATGTCAATCTTTTTTGGTTAAAGATTTGTAGTGTGTTTTAAATCCGAATCTGCCCACGACCTTTGCCACAGAGACACAGAGTTTTCAATTTTCTCCGTGTCTCAGAGTCTCTGTGGCAGAATTTTTTGTTTTTACGCTACTTCGAGCCACCCTCCGAGTCTGCGCTCTGTGCTGAGATTCGCTGCGCGAAGAAAATGGGAAGGAATGTAATCAGGATCACGATCGTGGCAACCACATTCGTCACAGGCCGATCGCGCGGGCGGACCAGCTGATTGAAGATCCAGATCGGCAGCGTGGATTGTTGACCCGCCGTAAAAGTCGTCACGATGACTTCATCGAACGAGAGCGCGAAGGCCAACATACCACCCGCCAGCAGCGCCGTTCCAATATTGGGAAGGATCACATGGCGAAATGTCTGAAAGGAATTTGCGCCGAGGTCCATGGAGGCTTCGATCTGCGAGCCAGACATGCGGCGAAAGCGCGCCAGTACGTTGTTGTACACGACCACCACACAGAACGTCGCGTGCCCGATCACAATGGTCCAGTAGGAAAATGGGATATTCAACGATCCGATTGCCGAGCGGAGGGCAATGCCGGTCACGATGCCTGGCAATGCGATCGGTAGTATCAGCAGGAAGGAGACCGCCTCCTTCCCGAAGAAATCAGTACGATATACGGCGGCCGCGGCCAACGTTCCAAGAACCAATGCGAAGATTGTCGCCACGAGCGCCACTTGCAGTGAAAGCGATAATGCTGCCCAGAGGTCGTTCCGTTGAAGCGCTTCGCCGAACCATTTCGTGGTCACGCCGGGCAGTGGAAATGTGTACGTTGCTTCGTCGGTTGTGAACGAATAGATGAAGATGATCAGCAGCGGCACATGTAAAAACAGCAAGCCCGCGATGGCTGCAACCGTCAGACCAGCAGGAGCTTTATCGGAGAAGGATTTTTTAGAGCGCATCGAACGCTCCCATTCTGCGTGCGAGCAGCAGATAGACGATCATGATGAAGACCGGACCCATCGTCATGGCTGCGGCAAGGGGAATATTTCCGGCTGTGCCTTGATAGGAATACACCGCCTGCCCGATGAAAAACCTGGAATTGCCCAACACCTGCGGGACAATGAAATCGCCCAGTGTGAGTGAGAATGTGAAGATCGAGCCTGCAACCACGCCGGGAAATGATAAGGGCAGGATCACATTTCGAAATGTCTGTGCTGCATTGGCGCCAAGATCGCTGGACGCTTCCAGCAGGGATTTTGGCACACGCTCCAGTGCGGTCACGATCGGCACGATCATATACGGAAGCCAGATATAACAAAAAGCGATAAACATCCCGATCGGCGAAAGCGACAAGGAGGATCCGCCGATGGCCGGTATGGATAACAGCCCATCCAGGATGAATTGCAAACCGAATAAATTAAAAAACCACGAGATGATGCCTTCTTTGGCCAGGATCAACTTCCAGGCATACACGCGCACAAGGTAACTGGACCACAGTGGAAGTGTGACCGCGATATACAGATACGTTTTCGCTTTCGGCGAAGCATAGCGTGCAATGTAGTAAGCCAGCGGAAAGGCAATGATCGCATCTGCAATGGTCACTGCCATGGCCATGCCTGCCGTGCGCCCAAAGATACCGAGGTTGGTGGCTGAAAACAGCTGTGCATAGGTGCGCAGTGTAAACTGCCGAACGACCAGGCCAGTAAACTCTTCCAGATAAAAGAAACTATTGGCCAATAACGCGAACAGGGAACCCAGATATACCACCAGCATGTAGATCATCGGCGGGCCGAGTAAAAGCGCCAGGATCAGTTTGGGGCGCTGATAGAGATATGTGGAGGCGCGGTTCAGCATCCTAGCCTCCCACCTGACTGATATGATCCTTGTGCCACGATAGGCGGACTTTTTGTCCTTTGGCAGTCAGCACATCCATCGATGTCGTCTTCAGGTTTTGCTCAACCACCACCAGGTCACCTCCGCCGTCGATCTCTACCAGATAACGCGTGAATAAGCCGAGATACACCACGTCGCGGATCACACCATTCACGGACACCATGTCCTTTTCCATGTTGCCATTCTCGGAAGCAAGGTGGATCTTCTCCGGTCGCACGGAGAACATCTTTTCGGAGCCGGTGATGCGTTTTGCCACGTCGCCGCTGAGCAGATTCGACGTGCCAACAAACCCGGCCACAAAGGGAGAGGCAGGTCTTTCGTACACGTCGGCCGGCGTGCCAACCTGTTCGATGTGTCCTTCGTTGAAGACGGCGATGCGGTCGCTCATCGTGAGAGCTTCCTCCTGGTCGTGTGTCACGAAGATAAATGTGATTCCCACGCGTTTCTGGATCGACTTGAGCTCAACCTGCATCTGCTGGCGCAGCTTGAGATCGAGCGCGCCGAGAGGCTCGTCGAGGAGCAGCACCCTGGGATGATTGATCAGGGCCCGGGCGAGAGCGACGCGTTGCCGCTGTCCCCCGGAGAGCTGCGATGGCTTTCGGCGTCCATACCCAGGCAGCTGCACGAGCTCGAGCATCTCATCCACTTGCTTGTAACGCTCCGGTTTCGGCACGCCCTTGATCATCAGGCCATAGGCGATATTGTCCTCAATGGTCATGTGCGGGAACAGCGCGTAGTCCTGAAAAACTGTGTTTACGTTGCGCTCATACGGAGGCAGGTTCGAGACATCCTGCCCGTACAAAAAAATACTTCCGCTTGTCGGTCGGTCGAAGCCGGCGATCATACGCAGGCAGGTCGTCTTGCCTGAACCAGATGGGCCTAACATGGAAAAAAATTCGCCATCTCCGATTTCGAGATTGGCATGGTCCACGGCTTTCACGTCCCCAAAATGACGGCTTACGTTCTCAAAGCGAATGGCAGGTGTTGTCATGCGTCGTTGACTCCTACCCCCTCCCGTTCTCCCCCAAATCCGACGAACCCCAGTCGGATTTGGGGGAGACGTCCCGCCAATGGCGGGACGGAGGGGGTCTTCAATTACTGGCTGATGATCCCAACGTAGGACTCAACCCATTTGCTATATGGGACGCATCCGCCCTTGCCAGTGCTGCACTCAGCGGTCGGTGTGCGCCAGAACCAGATCTTGTCGAAGTTATCGAAGCCGTTGGTGGAGCAGCCAGCATCGGTGAGCAACTCGTTGCCCGTACATGCCGCAGGGACGGCCGGAACCGAGCCGAACCATGCCGCCAGGTCACCCTGCAGTTTCGGATTCAACGACCATTCCATCCACTTGTACGCACAGTTGGGGTGCGGGGCATCCACGTGCATCATGGTGGAATCTGCCCAGCCAGTGGCTCCTTCCACAGGGAAAGCAGACGCAATCGGTGCGCCCTCGAACTGCAACAGATTCACCTGGAACGGCCACGAGCCGGAGGCGACCACGCCTTCGTTCTTGAAGTCATCCATCTGGACGTATGCATCATGCCAGTAACGGTTGATCAAAGTACGCTGCTGCGAAAGCAACGCCACGACAGCGTCGAACTGTTCCTGTGTGAGGTCATATGGGTTGTCGATGCCCAGCTCAGGATTGTGATACTTCAAATACAATGCTCCATCGGCAATGTAGATGGGTCCATCAAAGGCCTGCACACGTCCCTTATTGGACTGGCCATCGGGAAGCGTCATTTCTTCAAACGTCACGTCCCATGAGGTTGGCGCTTCAGGAAAAACTTCGGTGTTGTACATCAACACATTCGGACCCCATTGATAGGGAACACCGTAGTGTTTACCGTCCACCGTGTGCCAGGGAGCGGTCTGCAGGCGTTCATCCACAGTGCTCCAGGAGGGGATCAAATCGACGTTGATCTGCTGGACCTTGCCTGAAGCGATCAAACGGTTGGAGGCATCCCCCGAAGCGGTCACCAGATCGAATCCGCCCTGGTTCATTAATGTCACCATCTCATCCGATGTGGCAGCCGTCTTCACTGTCACTTTACATTGCGTTTGATTTTCGAATTCGGTCACCCAGTCATAAGCGGGATCCGTTTCACCGCGTTCGATATAGCCTACCCACGCGACGATCGCAACTTCGCCTTCCCCTTCGCCTACTTCGGTCATCATGTCGCTACTGCCGGCCGCGCCACCGCAGGCCGAAAGCGCCATGCTTGCCAGCGCAAGTACAGACACCAATACAAACCACTTCGACTTCATATTCTCTCTCCTTGGGAAATTTGGTTGGTCGAATATACAGATGGCCTGGATATGTTGGTACTTATGGGGAAATCCACCTCCTTCGCTTCTTGCGAACAAGTACGTCATTAAAATGATTCGGATACAACTGACCCGATTTAATTATAAGAACTTAGGGGATGTAATGCAATCTCAGGTTTCCGATAAAGACAAACACGACTGGACAACTCTCGCTTCTCGCGCAGCCGATAGTTGATACCGTTAGGTAAAAGTCCCTTTGGCTGTCAGCTCGTCGAGGGTCTTTGCGCAGCACCCTGCAAAGGGCCGACCCCGACGGCCATTTGACCGAAGGTCTCACAAAATGCCGTCGTGCAGCACGAAGTGAATAGGAGACCTGCGGTCGAATCTCAGCAGGGTCGAAGACCCACGCTGAGCAGATGTCAGTTATCCCGCCGCCAATGACACCATCGAACGGAATGCGCGATAGGCAGCTTCCATCTCTTTTGCTGGGAATGTAACGCGCGTCGCCTCACGTTCGGTATAAGGGAGTAGCGCGGCTCGATCGGCCATATCGGACGTGAAGAATTCCACGGCGACGCGGATGGGCACATCGAGCACCAATGGATCGGCTGCGTCGCCATCCGACAATCGTTCCACAGCGCGGCAGGCGGCTTCATAGATCAACTCGTGCGCCACCGGCGGAGCCAGGCATTCCGCTGCATAGCGCCCGCTAGCCTGTTTGACCACTGCCATTTCCACATCGCCCAGCAATTCGCTGATCTGCGCACATGCTGTTTGATCGCCGGATGCCATGATCACCGGCACCCCATAATGACCGGCGAGCGCGGCATTCAATCCGTATTCGCCGGTCAGCAGATCGTTCAACCAAACATTCGCAACGGCACGCGACGACCAGGTGTGATCGAGAATCGCATTTGGCGATCCATTGCGGGCGTGATACCCGATGAAGAAGACCGCATCTACGCTCTCATCGATGCCCTGCATCATGGAAAACGGCGACGGGGATCCGGTATTCAAACGAGCCCGCGGATCCAGTTCTTCGATCAGAATATTCGAGCCATGCCAGTGTCCGTCTGCGATGATGACCTCGTCCGCGCCCGCTTCATACGCGCCGCGTATCGCCGCATTCACATCCTGCGTCATCAACTTGCGAAAACGAGGGTACTCGGCATGCCCCGGCGTGACCTCGTCCCAGGTGGTGACGCCCGTAATGCCTTCCATATCGACAGCGATCAGAATTTTCATGAAGGTTTTCCTTCCTTGCTCACGCCGCCGTCCCCGGCGAGCGGAGTTTTGGCCGCCATCCGCCTTTCCACCCATTTACCAACAACTGGATAGTGATAGTGATCCCCTTTGAGCACGCGGTATCCAGCCCATTGACCGAGGATATGACAAAGCGGCACGAGCATGAAGATCAGTATTGCGATCAGCGAGAATAGGATGAAAATGCCAAAGCTGATCAAACCGGCTGACATCCCGCCGCCGGGCGCGCCCACAAAGCCAGTCGCAGCGATGAATGCAGCAAAACCGATCACATAAATGAATATCCCAAGGAAATATAGAATCGTCACGCCAGCCTGATAAACCGTGGTCTGCACGGATTGAAATTGTATGAACACACTCCGCTTGCCCTGTACCATCCAGGTCGTTAACGGAGCGATCAGTCCCCACAGCAAAATAATGACCGCGAAATGCCCCATCGCGACGACCCAACGATCTTCATGTTCTTCGATCAGCAAGTCTGCAGCGTCGCTCCGTGATTGATATCCAAGATAGCTTGCCAGTCGATTTCCCAGGATCGGGTAACGGAAATCCTTGCCCAATGCACACGCAATGGAAGCAACGATCGGCAGAAGCACATACATCCCCGTGAATACAAATGCGGTAATGTAAAGCAAGGAGAGGATCGGACCATCCAGTGGGTCAAAGGGTCGACCTGCACTCTCCGCCTGAAAACTCATGACGACCAGCACGATCAGGATCCCGACGAACACAACCAGATACGAGAGCAGCCAGAACGTGAATCCCAGCGACTGATAGCCCAATGCCTGTAAGCACTGAAAGGAGGCATACTTCGATTTGTTTCGTTGCTCCGACCAGCCGATGATAGGAAGCAGGATTCCCATGCCAAACGCCAGCGCAGAGAGATGGGCGAGTACAGACCAGATGCGTTCTTCGGCGGTGAGTTGTGTGTTGTTCATATCATAATTCGTAGGGCGGGAGGGCATCCCGCCTGATGGTGTCCATTTTATCAGAGGGCAAACTATAATACCCACGGTCACACACTTGCCCTGAGGCAGTGCCAGGGCAAGTGTGTGACCGGGTGCGGTATAACGTATAATCTTTAAAACATAGCCTTTGGAGGTCCCATGTCTGATCTTGCCTTGTATTCCCTGAGCGAAGAGCACAAGATGATCCGTGATGCGGCCCGCGATTTTGCACAAAATGAGATTGCTCCGATCGCGGCCCAATTCGACGAGAGCGGAGAATTCCCTGCGGCCACGATCAAGAAGATGGGCGGGATGGGCTTCATGGGCATCGAGATCCCGGAGGAATATGGCGGCGCAGGCATGGATTCACTCGCCTATGTGCTGGCGCTGGAAGAGATCTGCAAAGTGGACGCTTCGCACGGCGTGATCATGTCGGTGAACAATTCGTTGTACTGTCACGGCATCATGAAGTTTGGAACCGAAGAACAGAAAAGGAAATTTGTCACTCCTGTGGCTTCAGGACAGGCGATTGGCGCCTACTCCCTCACGGAACCACAAAGCGGCTCAGACGCAGGGACGATGCGATCCCGCGCCACGCGCGACGGCGACTCGTATGTGCTGAACGGCCGCAAATCGTGGGTGACGAGTGGTCCGGTCGCCGATTATTATGTTGTGTTCATGATGACAAATCCCGAACGCAAGCAGAGCGGTGTCAGCGCGTTCGTAGTGCCCGCGGATACGCCCGGTCTGACACGCGGCAAGAAAGAGCCGAAACTGGGCATCCGCGCTTCGGCAACAAGTGAGTTGATCTTCGAGGATTGCCGCGTCCCCGCAGAGTATCTCCTGGGGGAGGAAGGCAAGGGCTTCAAGATCGCCATGACCGTGCTGGATGCGGGTCGCATTGGGATCGCCACCCAGGCGCTGGGGATCGCGGAAGCGGCCTACGAAGCCGCGCGGCAATACGCGGTGCAGAGAGAGGCGTTCGGCAAGCCCATCGGCGCGTTCCAGGGGACAGGATTCAAGATCGCCGACATGAAGACGCGCATCGAAGCATCCCGTCTCCTGATCTATAACGCCGCGCTCGCCAAGGAGAAATCCAAAAAGGATAAGAGCCGCTATTCGCTCGAAGCATCCATGGCAAAGCTATTCGCTTCCGAGACCGCCATGTGGGTCACGCATCAGGCAGTGCAGATTCATGGCGGCATGGGCTACAGCAAAGAGCTGCCGGTGGAACGATATTTTCGCGATGCAAAGATTACAGAAATTTATGAGGGGACAAGCGAGATCCAGCGACTCGTGATTTCAAGAAGTGAGTTGGGATTGAAGTAAAGACACGTTTCATCGATGACATCACCGTACTACTATCTGATTCTATTCTTTCTGTTGGCCGTCGCGATCGCTCTACATCTCGTACGGCGCACATACAATGGCCAAGTGAATAAAAGGGGCTATTGGACTGTACTTGTTGCCAGCCTGAGCAAAAGCCTTGATGCTTTGAAAAAATACATAAAGAGTTTCGGTCTGGCGACATTTCTATTCCTCTGTGCTGTCGCCATTTATCTCGTCACACGATTGATCGGGTTGGATCGGTTCCCTATTTATTTCTTTTCAGATGAAGCGATCCAATCCTTGTCTGCGTTCGACCTGCTCAATAACGGTTTTCGCAGTCTTGCAGGCGTACTGCTTCCCACCTATTTTAGGAACGGTGAGTACTACAATATCGGAACAAGCGTTTATTTACAAGTATTGCCTGTCGCTCTTTTTGGGAAATCAGCCGTAGCAACCCGTGCAACTTCGGTAATTGTTACTTTGATCGCTGCAGTTTCCATCGGGATCATGTTGCGCGATGTGTTCAAGCTAAAGTACTGGTGGACCGGTACATTGTTCCTCTCGATTACGCCCTCCTGGTTCCTGCATTCCCGGACAGCATTTGAAACTGCCGAATTTGTTGCTTTTTATGCCGGCACGCTGTGTGCATATTTGCTATACCGCTACAAATCTCCACGGTATCTCTATCTCGCACTGCTCCTGGGAGGGCTCGCTTTCTACACGTATGCTGCAGCCCAGATGATCGTACCATTAACGGCCTTTGGATTTCTGATTTCAGATTGGCGTTATCACTGGGAACACCGTCGAAAACTCATGCCGGCCATTGCACTCGTTGCAGTTCTTTCCATTCCCTATTGGCGCTTCCGCTTGGGTGATCCCGATGCTCCGCTGGAACACTTAAACCGGTTGTTCTCCTACTGGACGGCGGAGATTCCGCTCGCCGAAAAGATCTCCCGTTACGCCAGAGAATATTCGATCGG
>CAZBAX010000112.1:0-8831 GCA_964489725.1 uncultured Anaerolinea sp.
TCGAGAGCACGAACTTGCGTGATTTCTTCAACGCTTCGGTTTCTGTGTTCACGACCATGCCATTGTTGACCGGCAGTGTGCAGCTTGCCATCGGGACACGTACACCCTGCACCTCGACGATGCACAGACGGCAACCACCGTACGGCGTCAATTCTTTGTGATCACACAGCTTCGGGATGTGTATACCCGCCATCTCGGCGGCACGCAAAACTGTCGTTCCCTCGGGAACTTCAACCTGTTTTCCATTGATCGTTATCTGTACCATGCGTTCCTCTTTTTAAGCGTGTTCCACTTCCGGGAGCATTTCGCATTTACCAGCGGGACAGCTTCCCAAAAGGATGTGTGCTTCGACTTCTGTTCTAAAATGTTTCAACATATCGCGCACCGGGACCGAAGCGGTCTGGCCCAGGCCGCAATTGGATGCTCGTTCCATTTCCTTTGCCAACTCGATCAGGGTATCCAGGTCTTCGAGCTTGCCCTGACCCTTAGAAATCTGATCGACGATCTTATAACAGCGCTGCGTTCCTACGCGACAGGGCGTGCATTTGCCGCACGATTCGAAGCGGAAGAATTGCAGCAGCACCTTCACCAGATCGATGATGCATGTGTTCTGATCGCAGATCAAAAGTGCACCTGAACCCAGAGCGACGCCTGCTTTGCGGAAGGACTCAAAGTCCATCGGCGTATCCTGCAAACTGGCGGGGATGATCGATCCACTGGAGCCGCCGGTCTGTGCCATTCGCAAAATGCTTCCCGGCTTCATGCCTTTGGCGTAGATGTTGATCACCTCACGCAAGGTGATTCCCATCGGCACTTCGATAACGCCGGTGAAATTGACATTGCCCATGATCGTATACACTTTTGTGCCCGGGCTGGAGGGTGTTCCAAACGAGCGATACCATTCCGCGCCATGCCGGATGATCGCCGGGATATTTGCCAGAGTTTCCACGTTGTTGACCAGCGTGGGCTTATTCCACAATCCATGTGTGACGGGGTAGGGAGGACGTGCCCGCGGCTCGCCGCGTTTGCCCTCGATCGATTCGATCAAAGCCGTTTCTTCCCCGCAGACATAGGCACCCGCGCCGCTGTGCAGGTGAATGTGGAAATTAAAATTCGTATCAAAGATGTTATTTCCGAGGAAACCATATTCCTCCGCCTGCTCGATCGCGTGCTGCAACCGGCGATAGGCAAGACCGTATTCACCACGAATGTAGATATATCCTTCATCCGCGCCGAGTGCATATGCCGCGATGGTCATGGCTTCGATGATCGTATGCGGATCACCTTCGAGCACGATGCGGTCCTTGAACGTCCCAGGTTCGCTTTCATCCGCATTGCAGACGATGTATTTCTTATCGCCCCTAGCCATGCGGACAAATTTCCACTTGCGGCCGGTGGGGAAGCCCGCGCCGCCGCGTCCCTGGAGACCAGATTTCTCGACCGTCTCGATCACCTGATCGGAAGTCATTTCGGTCAGGGCTTTTCCGAGCGCTTCGTAGCCATGCTCGGCGATAAACTCTTCGATGTTTTCCGGGTCGATGCGGCCGGCGCGTTCCAACACAATTCTCTGCTCGGCGGGGTTGTAGCCCTTGTGAGCGCGCAGCCAGCCAATGTTGCCGCTTAATTGTTTGGGCGGCGCCAACAGGTCCGTTGCGACGCGTCCCTTGTAAAGATGTTCTTCCACAAGGAAGCGCGCATCCTCCACTTTGACCGGCCCGTAGACTGTCGCTTCCGGGTAGACCACCACCAGCGGCAGAATGTTCGATGCTCCAATATTCGCAAGCGTGGAGATTTCCACTTCCTCCTGAAGATCATAGGCGGTCAGCGCTTCTGTCAGATGTTGGATTAATTCATTCGCCCCGAGACGAACACTCTCGGGATCGGTTGAAACCAGGATCATGGCACGTTTCGTTTGCATCGCTTCCGTTCCTACTCGTACCGCTCTAAGATATCGTTGATCTGATCGGGTGTGACATTCCCATACAGATCGTCATCGATCAACACTACCGGACCCACGCTGCACAATCCCAGGCATGAAGTCGTTACAAGAGTCCATTTCTTGTCGAGGGTTGTTTCGCCGTTCTTGAGATCGAGCTTCTCGCACAATGTATCCCAGACTGGCTTTCCACCGACCACATGACATGGCGCGTTCTCGCAAAACTTGATGACGTGTCGTCCACGCGGTTTGGTCGAGAGCATGTCATAGAAACTGGCCAACCCAAACAGTTGACCTTTTGTGACGTAGGTGTGTGCCTCATCGGCGTTGAGCTGCGTTTGCACTTCTTGAAACGCTTCGGCGGGAATGTATCCCAGCTCGTGGTTGATCTCGCTCAGAATCGGGATCAACGCGTCTCGTCTGGCTCCGTGCTTCTCGATGGCTTCTTTCACCAGGATCGAGACATCACGTTCTTGTACAGGTGCGATCATCAGACCTCCGGGAGTGGATTTCTCTCAAGATTCGACAGCAACGGCATTGAAGTTACAAACCTGCACGCAGATGCCGCATTTGATGCAGGTGTCCTGATCGATAAAATGAACCTGACGACGTTCTCCAGTGATCGCTTCGACCGGGCAGTTGCGGGCACAGACCATGCAGCCTGTACAGCTCGGCTGGATCTCCATGCGGATCAATGGCTTGCAGACTTTTGCCGGACAACGTTTTTCATAGATATGCGCTTCATATTCAGCGCGAAAGTTTTTCAACGTACTGATCACAGGAACTGGCGCACCCTGGCCGAGCCCGCACAGACTATTGCGTGACACCTCAAAGCAAAGGTCTTCGAGCGCTTCGATGTCACCTTCTTCGCCCTTACCGTCGCAGATCTTTTGCAGCATCTCCAGGATGCGGCGAGTGCCAACACGACAGGGTGTGCATTTGCCGCACGATTCGGCCTGGGTGAAGTCCATGAAGAAGCGGGCGATATCCACCATGCAGGAGGTTTCGTCCATTACGACCAGTCCGCCCGATCCCATCATGGAACCAGCTTTGGTCAACGCTTCGTAATCGAGCTGCAGGTCCAGGTGTTCGGCGGTGAGACAACCACCCATGGGACCACCCGTCTGCACGGCTTTGAATTGGTGGTTGTCCTTGATGCCGCCAGCCACGTCAAAGATAATTTCGCGCAACGTGATTCCCATCGGCACTTCGATCAGGCCTGGCTTGACGACGTTGCCGCCGACAGCGAAGGTCTTGGTGCCTTTGGATTTCTCGGTGCCCATGCTGGAGTACCAGTCTGCACCGTTCAAGATGATCTGGGGCACGACCGAATAGGTTTCCACGTTGTTGTTATTGCTGGGCTTATCCCACACACCCTTGACGGAGGGGAAGGGCGGCCGTGGATGCGGCTCACCGCGCAGCCCCATGATCGACGCGATCAAGGCGGTCTCTTCACCGCAGACAAATGCGCCAGCACCAACGCGCACTTCAAGATCGAAATTGAAATCTGTACCGAGAATGTTCTTGCCTAAGAAGCCTAATTCGCGTGCCTGATTTATCGCGATATTCAACGTCTCTACCGCAATGGGATATTCCGCGCGGCAGTAGATGTATCCATAACTCGCGCCGACCGCATACGCGCCGATGATCATCCCTTCGATCACGCAATGCGGATCGCCTTCGAGCACGCGGCGGTTCATGAACGCACCAGGATCGCCTTCGTCGGCGTTGCAGATCATGTACTTGGGACCATCCTGCACATCGCGAGTGATCTGCCATTTCTTGGCTGCCGGGAACCCTGCGCCACCACGTCCGCGCAGGCCCGAGTTCAAGACCTCAGCGATCACACCCTCTGGTGTCATCTCGGATAAGACTTTGCCAAGCGCCTGATAACCGTCATTTGCAAGATAATCTTCGATGTTATTTGGGTCGATCTGGCCGCAGTTGCGCAGAACGATCCGTACTTCCTTCGGTCGCAGCGGGCCCAATTCTTCATCGACGATCGGTTTGATCTTTTCGCGGAACTTCTCAACGACACGTCCCTTGAGGAAATGTTCTTCCACAAGAAAGGGAATGTCATCCGGTGTCATGCCCACGTAGTGGATGCCTTCCGGATAGACCATCATCTCAGGGCCATTGCTACATCCGCCAATGCGGGATGTTTCCAGCACCTGAATTTCATCGTTCAAGCCCTGCGCAATAAATTCATCCTGTAATGCGTCAACCACTTCATGAGCGCCTTTTGCGAGGCACTCGGGATCAACACATACTAAAACATGTGAGCGATAAAACGCCATACTGTAACTCCAAAACCATGTCACTCTGAAGGAGTGGCGCTTTGGCGCCACGACCGAAGAGTCTCGTACTTTCCACATTCGAGATCCTTCGCTACGCTCAGGATGACATTTCCGATTAAATTTAGATCTGTATAATATTTTCCTTCACCGGCTGTCCGTTCTGAACATGATGTTTCATGATCTTCTCAGCAACCTGCGCATTGACCTTGCCGTACACAACTTTAGGTTGGTCACCGATCACGACCTGCATGATCGGCTCTTCCTCACAGCGACCAATGCAGCCGGTTTGCGTTACCGTGACGCCGCTGACTCTTTCATTCTCGATAAAGTTCAATACACTCTTCATCGTATCGCGCGCGCCGGCGGCGATCCCACAGGTTCCCATCGCAACGATCACCTGTATGTTGCCGGGTGTTGCTTTCAATTGTTTCTTTTGCAGCGCTTCTTCGCGAATGCGCTTTAGTTCATCAAGAGATTTAATGGCAGGCATGGTTTCTCCTTTTTATTCAGCTACAGGTTGCAGCGCGACTGCTTCGAGACCTTCTTCGATCACGCCGCGCAGAAATGTCAGTACTTCAGGTTCCGTAAGCGAAATACCTCCCAATTCGCTTTTCAGTTCAGCGCTTTCAAACAGGAAATCGCGGCTCGCTTTGTTCCTGTCGGTAACTCGATACAAGAACGTCCAATCGATTTGTGGATGAGCGACCAGCAGGGTCAAGAACGTGGATGAGAGATCCCCGAGCGGCATCCGGTCGATGTTGCTGTGACGGAACTCCGCTTCGACCCACGCGCCTTTACCGGGTTGCGATTGCAGGCTGAATCGCCCCTCGGCTTGTTCCGCAGCCAGCTTCAACAGCGGGATGCCGAGACCTACATTACGCGTGTTGCGCGTGGTGTAGAACGGATCCTGCACCTGCTGCGCGGTTTCCGCGTCCATGCCGCGCCCGTCATCGATGACAGAGACCATAAGCAGGTCATGCAACAAATCTTCATGGATATGGATGCTGATATTCTTGCTTTCAGCAGCGACGCTGTTCTCAGCGATGTCGAGCAGGTGCAGGGCGATTTCTCTCATAGCTACCCCTGCACTTTCTTCAGGATCTGCGGGAACTTGTTCGGTTTTACTTTTCCCTGTACTTCGTCGTCCACCACGATTACCGGGGCCTGACTGCAGGCGCCCACGCAGCGGCATTCTTCGAGCGTGATATTGCCATCCGGTGTGGTTTGACCAAGCTCGATGTGCAGCATTTGTTTTGCTTTTTCGATGATTTGTGGAACGCCAGCCACATAGCAGGCGGTGCCCAGGCAAAACTTGATCGTATGTTTGCCGCGCGGCTGCTGCTTGAAGAAGGAGTAGAAGGTAACGACACCGTGTACCTGACCCAGCGGGACGTTCAAGCGCAGGGCGATATACTTTTGCATGCAAGGGGAGACGTGACCGATGCTCCCCTGTACTTCATTGAGTACCAGCATCACTGCGCCGGGTCGATCTCTATTCTCAGCAATTGCCTGATCGATAATGTTTTTCTGCTCTTCCTTATTGAGCGGATCGTTTTCGGGTATTTCTTTTAAGGAGCGGGACATATTCGGATACCTTGGATAATATTTGTGATTATTTTCACAATCTAGTTTAACCTTTGGCGGTTCAACCGTCAATCGCCAAATGTCATAAAAATAGAAGTACTTTTTAGGAGTTTGTTCTTGATTCGATACAAACGCCGCGTCCATCGATCTTATGGAGAGCCAGGCGGATTTCCATCAGCGTGGGGGAGTTCAGCGTAAACAGGGTTGAACCCAGAAACTCGTCGAGGAGATGTACATCTCCACTCTGAATGAGCGGATACTTGCGCAACGCGGGAAATTTTGCCTCAGCTTTTTCCGGTGACATATGCCGGGAAATTTCGAGTGCAAGAACATCCCAATCATCCGAGATCAGACCGAGGGTTGGGAAAAGACCGTATGAGACCCTTTCAACATGTGCCGGAATCACGAGACCTCCAAGCCCGTGGACGCGCTCAAAAATTCCATCGATGGAAAAGTTGGTAGATGTTAATAACAGGCGTCTCTCCGTGCGAATATATTCCCCCGTTTCGTCCACCACGAACTGTTCACCGAGATGCTCCGGGTTGTTTGGAAGCTCGGGCAGGTAGTCATCCACCAGCAGTTGCCATTGCTCCAGAATGTCGATATTCTCAAACAGTGCCAGCAAGTGGACGTCTTCACGCGACTGCACTTCCATTCCCGGCAGGACGGTTAATCCCGTCCCCTCGGCGGCCTTCTGAACTGCGCGCACATTGGCGCTGGCGTTATGATCTGTGATCGCGATGATATCGATATTTTTTTCGAGCGCCTGCCGTACGATCAGTGGAGGAATCATCTCCACATCGGCGCATGGAGAAAGCACCGTGTGGACGTGCAGATCGGCTCGAAAGGTGTTCATTAGCTGCGAATGCCCATTTCCCAGAGCTTGCCATTGATCTCATAGGTCGATCGTGGGGTGGATAGCAGGATCACATCCTGTTGATTGGCTTTCGCGATCGATGCAGCATCGGGCTGTGCATTTTCTGTGATGATGATGGCCGTGAGCTCATTAAGTGCGGCAACGGCAACAATATTAAGATGTGCCTGAAGCGTGATCCACACATATCCCTTTTTGGCTCCGGCCATTACGCACGAAAGCAGATCGGAGCTATAGCCGCCGGATGGCGTGATCTTCGCAAAGTCGCGCGGTTCGGTTAAGACGTTTAGATTCAGTTGCTCAATGATTTGTTGAAGGTTCATCGTTTTGTTCATCCCGGCTTACGCCCAAGGTTGGGTTTGGAATATAAATGCGCATGACAAGTTTGCTGCCCCTGCCAAGGGTCGATTCGAGTTTGATCTCGTCGACGCAGCGCGTCATGTTGACGAGTCCCATGCCTGCGCCAAATCCCATTTCACGCACTTCTTCTGTGGCAGTGGAATAGCCGGGTTCGAAGACCTTTTCGGTATCAGCGATCCCCGGCCCATCATCGGTAGCCGTGACGGTGATGCGATGCGGCTCCACCTCAAGCTTCATAATGCCGCCGTTCGTGGTATGGATGATGAGATTCATCTCGGCTTCGTAGACCGCAATACAGCAGCGCCGTATCAACTGCGGATCAGCGCCCAGGCGGATCAGCGCCCGTTTGATGTGGCTGGATGCTTTGCCGCCCTGTGTGAAGTCGCCAGCCTTGATTGTGTAACGCAGCACGAGCGTTGTGCGTTCCGAGTTGATATCTTCGAAGAGGTGGCTGGCACGATAGCGGCGGACTTCTTCTTCCTTGTAATCCTTCTGGAGCGCCACCAGGATACCGCGTGTGATATCGCCTTTGGTGATGATACCGACCAGCCTTTGGTCCTCATCGATGACGGGTAAACGCCCCAATTTCTTTTCTGTAAACGTGCGGATCGCTTTGACGATCGAGTCGTAACTGTACACGGTAATGACGTCCCGCGTCATATATTGCTTGGTGATGGCAACGAGATCGTTCTTCTGAAGCGCGCGTACAATATCTTCCAGGCTTACTACTCCCACCAGGCGGTCATCTTCTACGACGGGCAGACCAGAAATGCGATTGGCGCGCAAGATTTCCAGCACATTCGAAAGCGGCATTCCAGGTGAGGCCGTTTTGAGATTTGCGACCATCACATCTCGAATTTTCAGATCGTACGAGAGTTCCTCGACGCGGTTGATCTCGTGAGCATCCTGGTCGGTAATAGGGCGACCACGACGTCCATGCAATTCCTGTTCGGTCGGAGTTCTAACGGGAGGGCACATTCGCTTCGAAACTGGGCAAACCAGCCTGGTGTAAACGCCCGCAAAGTTCGAACATGCCAAAGGGACTGCTGATCAGCGGCATGTTTTCCTGTGTCGCAATCGCGATGGTTTCAGGCTGGGGTTGTTTGCCGCGCACAAAAATAATGGCGCGGAATTCGGCAATCTGTGCTGTGCGAACCACCTGTGGGTTCGTGAGTCCGGTGAGCAGCACGGCTTTCGGCTGGCTGGCAGCAAGCACGTCGCTCATCAGGTCGGCTCCGATTCCACCGCGGATCTTTACATTGAGATCGACCTCGGGGTTCAGTACTGTTCCGTTTGCAACATCAATGATGTCTTTCAAGTTCATAGCTAAACAATTCCTTTCGCCGATTCTCCTGAACGAGTAAAGCATCCATAAGACAGGCGTGATTGCAACTTGTATAGGCTTGCCCAAGTATCATAAATCCCGCTTCGGCTAAATCACAGAGACGTTCTTCTGTGTTTATCGTGACAAGTTTCATAAATGGAATTAACCGATGGTTGCCTTAAAGCAAACTCGTCTTCTCTGTGCAGAGAAGACGAGTCAGTGCGGTGAGCATGCTGCTGCGATGTATATCTTTGAATCAACATTGGATATGATGGATGGACAATGTGTTGTATAGATTATCATCTTCGGCAGGTGAGCCTGTGCGATAAATTACCTTGGAATGGTGTGCTGCTTTGAAATTGTGATGATGATGGTGGTGCTATGATGATCTGGTTTGTTCGAGACTCACCTGGGCCCGAAAATTCCTATAGAGACGAGTTTGGTAATGAGCCACCA
>CAZBAX010000113.1:0-8108 GCA_964489725.1 uncultured Anaerolinea sp.
GTTTTCTTAGCGCACTTTGCGGGCTTCGCGGTGAAGATGTACGGTAGCAAATTTTACTTTTCCCTTTGTGTACGTAGTGCCCTTGGTGTTTAGGCTCTTTTTCGTAAATTACAGAAGATCAAATTTTCAGTTTGGAAGCGGAGTAGGCGTGACTTCGTCCATCGTGTCCCCGGTGTCGGTGACGGTCTCCGTAGTCTCCGGCGTCACCTCGAGGCTGGGCAGATCGCCCTCCGCCAGTGAAGCGCAGATCTCCTCTCCCGCTTCGACAATGCTGAGGATCGTGTCACGTCCATCGGCGTAGGCTTCGGGATTGGTATTCAACTCGTCGCGAACTTCCGACATGACCTGCATCGCCTCGGGACAGTTGTTATCACGCGGGCGGCTCAACGCGGCGAGCACAGATCCGTAGGTGTAGTAGTAAACGATCGTGTTGGGTTCCAGCGCAAGCCCGGTCACATTGACAGGGAGCTCAGAGTTTTCGCCAAGATCGGGATAGCACTTGTCGAGTCCGCGCCCGAGGCATGACTCTTCACCGCTGCAGCCACGGATGGCACACTTGAGGGAGAAGATCGAGCCCTCATAGTTACGGGAACGGAAATACACGATTCCCAGCTGCCCATAAATATCCGCATTGGTAGGCTCGAATTTCAATGCCTTCTGCACGTTGATCGCCGCCGCAAAGAACTCACCTAACTGCGAATACGTGCGCGAGATCGACAGATACGGAACGGGATCGTTCACTTTGAGGACTTCGTTAATGCGCGCGGCTCTCTCGAAGTATTCCAAAGACTTTTCATAAACAGGTTTGGCCGCTTCAAGATTCGGGATATCGCTGGCCAATCGCCGATAGTTAGCCCCCACGCGCAGATAGAGAAATGTAAAGTTGGGTTCAATGGCGATCGCTTTTTCGTAGGCGCTGATCGCCAGGTTATATTGCTGGAAGGTCTCCAGCAGATATGCATTAACACGATGGACGTCCATTAACTGGGCGGCGTCTTCATTTTCCAGCGCCTGGTTGATGTATAGCTCGGCCTGCGACCACTTCTGCTGATCGATCAGAATTTCGGCGTAATATGCCAGCGCCAGTGTATTCCTGTTATCCAATTGAATGGCTTGCAGCGCTTCCTGCTCTGCCTGGATCAGGTAATCCTGCACCTCTTCGGGCGTATTAAAGTTGGAGTTCGCGTTCCAATCCAGCGTAAAGGCCCGAATGGCATGGGCGCTGCTGTTCTCCGGCGCCAGTTCCACGGCCTTGGTCGCAGACTCCAGAGCTTCCAATAAGCGGGCCTTTTTATCGGGGTTGGTGATCAGGAACGCGGAGGAATAGGTCTGAATGCGGGCCAGCTTCGCCCAGGTCTCGGCATCGTTCGGGTTTAGCTTCAAGGCCTCCTGGTAGGCAGCGATGGACTTATCCAGGTTGCCTGCTGTAAAGAAGGCATCCCCTTCCAACAAATAAGATTCGATAGCCCGTGTAGGCTGAGGTGTTGCTTCGAACAAATTCTTGATCTCGCCCTTGTTCATCTGTTGCAGCATCCACACACCGCCCAATATCATGATGATCCACAGGAACATGCGGTAGATGTTGGATTGCGGTCTGCGGTTGAATAACGGTCGTCGTGGGTAAACGTTCATGAGGAAAGTGTTGCTTCGGGTGTCGCTTCGGGCGTGCCATCTTCTGTTGGCACCGGTGTATCGACAGCCGGGTTATCCAGATTTTCCTGACAGATCGTAATGATCGCATTGGCAGCTTCGAGCACAATATCATCGGCGGGAAATTTGGTCTGCAGGGTTTGTGCGAGAGGCAACGCCTGGCCGCATTGATCGGTACGCGCCAATGCCAGCCCATAGGTGAAGAAAAACTCCGCCACACGCGGGTCTGTCGTCAGCTCCATGCCCTGGATGGGAAACCCCTCCTCGGTTGTGCCGCCGTTCACGGCCAGCCCCAGCTCACGCACGGCATCGGTGTAGTAAAAGTTACGATAGAACATGACACCATAATTACCGCGATAGCGCGGATCGGTCGGTCGATCCTTCATGGCGGCTTCAGCATATTGCAGCGCCTTTTCGTATTCACCGATCGTGGCATAGGTACGGGCGATGAAATAATCAGGTTCGGGATCGGTTGGATTCAAGGTATTGGCAAATGTGAATTCCTTGATCGCATCGTCATAGACTTGTAAGAAGCGCAGATTCCGTCCCAGCTCCATGTGCAGAATGGGGATATTCGGATTGACTTCGATCGCAGATTTGTAGTACTGGATCGCTTCCTCATAATTGGCGGTGGCCTCCAATATATACGCCCGCGCCCGACGCGTCTCAAGCGCGTTCGGGTCGAGCGCCAGCGCATCTCGTGATGTTTGGGCCGCCTTTTCGATATTGTCGAAGGACCCTGAGTCGATCAGGATTTCGACTTTGTAGGCATGAGCCACAGCGTTATTCGGATCGATCTCCAATGCTTTCTCTATCGCTTCCATTGCCTCGCCGTTCTTTCCCGTTTGAAAATCCAGCGCCCAGGCGCGTACTGCATGAGCCATCGAATTATTCGGGCTTAAGAGAATGGCATTTTCGGCGTTGGCTTGTGCTTCTTTGGGAAGTCCTGCAAACACCTGCACTCGTGCAAGCGCAATATAAAGTGTTGGATCCTGCGGTGACGAGGCGATCGCAGACTCATATGCTTCAATCGCCTGCGAGAGCTTTCCCTGTGCAAACAGTTCCTGAGCCTCGGTCGAATACGACTCCCAGGAACGTGTCGGTGTAGGGGTTGCCTCGAACGGATTCGGCTGGGTCGGCAAGTACACCTGGTTAAAGTAATAGCCGAAAAGCAGGACCAGCGCCAAAACCACCCACATAAAATAATTCGGTCGTTTCCGGCGGCGGGTCATACTCCAGCGGCTGCTTCGTGGTAGATACATAGTGAGTCATATTACCATTCGTGACAAGGGGGCGCAAGTCACCCCCTACCGTGGTCCTAATCTTATCCTAAGCTTTTAGCCCGATTGCAAGCAAGTTGATAGTTTCCACTTATAACATTCCCGTCATTGCGAGTCCCGAGCCTTAAACGGCGAGCGGGCGAAGCAATCTTGTACTACGTAGAGTAAGATTGCTTCGTCGTGGCGCCCAGGCGACACTCCTCGCAATGACGGAAATTTTTTGGGATATTTGGTACTCCTGTGTTCCGCAATGTATCGTGTATGTAGGCTCTTATGCTACAATCTTCACATGCAGTTTGATGTATTTTCACTATTGCCGGAAGTCTTCTCCCCTTATCTTGAATCGAGTATTTTATCCCGGGCCCGCCAGCGCGGTTTGATCGACGTGCGCGTCCACAACATTCGCGACTATACCCACGACAGACATCACGTTACCGATGACACTCCTTATGGAGGCGGAGGCGGGATGGTGATGAAACCGGAGCCGGTCTTCGAAGCCGTCGAATCGATCCTGGGACCTGCTGCGATTCCCGTTATCCTATTAACTCCTCAGGGACGTGTCTTTACGCAGCGCGTGGCCGAAGAATTCGCGCGTGTAGAACACATTGCCCTGCTATGCGGCCGCTACGAGGGCGTGGATGAACGCATCCGCGAGCATTTGGTCACTGATGAAATCTCCGTCGGCGATTATGTGTTGACCGGCGGGGAACTGCCGGCGTTGATGATCGTCGACGCAGTCTCGCGTCTCATCCCTGGCGTGCTGGGCGACCCCACCGGCGCCGAGGATGATTCGCATTCGATGGGCCTGCTGGAATATCCACATTACACGCGTCCACCGGAATTCCGCGGCTGGAAAGTGCCCGATGTATTGTTATCTGGCGATCATGCGAAGATCGACAAGTGGCGCAGAGAACAGGCATTGACGCGCACGTTCAACAAACGGCCAGATATGTTGGACAAAGCAAAGCTTGATAAAAAAGATCTGAAGTTCATTGAAAACTTAAAATCCAAAGACTCCTCGTCCTGAGCGGAACGAGGAGCGTTCGTCGCGACGTGTGCAGACGACACTTGCGCCGCACTGCGTTCGGTGCAGTGCAGGTGAGGACCATTTGCATAACCATAATTACACTTGAATCTGCGCTTCGTCTACGTGGCGCCAAGGCGCCACTCCGCTCAGCGCGAGATTATGGAGGCCATATGAAATTCAATTACGGCAGGATCTTTTTGCTTGGTTTCGGTTTCTTCGGGGTAAGCATCTTGAATGCTCTTTACAATTCCTATGTGCCCATATTTCTAAGTGACAAATTCGATCTTCCGGCACGGATCATCGGTATCTTTATGGCGCTCGATAATATTGCAGCGCTTTTCATTCAACCGTCTGTAGGGCCGTGGTCCGATCGGACCCGTACAAAGATCGGGCGGCGTATGCCTTTCATCCTGATCGGGGTGCCCATCTCGGCGCTTGCGTTCGGGTTCATCCCATTGGCGGCATTCCTGCCTCTCTTCGTTGCCAGCACCACTTCGTACTTTTTGGCGATGGCCTTCTGGCGCACACCTGTGATTGCTTTGATGCCTGATATCACCCCTTCGGAAAGACGCTCACAGGCAAATGGGATCATTAACTTTATGGGCGGCATAGGAGGCATCATCGCTTTTCTGGCCGGAAGTGCCATGTATAAGATCAATCCCGGGCTGCCGTTCTGGGTGGGCTCGGGGCTCGTGCTGGTTGCGGCGCTCCTGGTCTATCTCTTCATCAGGGAGCCAACTGAGTTCGTTGAGACTGAAAGATATAACATCATTGGAAGCCTGCAAGACGTGTGGAAGGATCCAGATAAAAGCGCGATTCGGCTGCTCTTTGCGATCTTTTTCTGGTTCCTGGGATACACAGCAATTGAAGCGTTCTTTACCCTGTACGCGAAAAATCATCTCGGATTACTCGAGTCGGATGGCAGTCGTTTGCTCGGTCATCTATCGCTGTTGTTCGTGCTGTTTGCGATTCCATCGGGAATCCTTGGCGGACGTTTGGGTCGGCGCGTGACGATATCGACCGGAATCATCCTGCTTGCTGCGTCGATCTTTGGGATCTCGGTGACACCCATTGTTACGCTGACCAGCGTGATCACCAGGTTACCGGTGCTGGGCGATGTGCTCGGAATCAGTCTCTTTTTGATGGCGGCCGGAATCGCATGGTCGCTGATCAATATCAATTCGCTGCCGATGCTGGTGGACATGACCAGTATCGAACGGGTCGGTACATTTACAGGCTTGTACTATTTGTTCTCCACGCTATCTGCCATCCTAGGACCGATTTCGAATGGCGTCCTGATCGATATCACCCGGGGCAATTACAACATCTTAATGTCATTAGCGCCGATCACATTGTTGATCGCCCTGGTGCTGATCGCCGGTGTGCGACGCGGGGAGGCAACTCCAGGTTAGCGGAATCAACGCTCGGCTTTGTGCGAAGCGAATGTATTTGACGAGTGCTCAGGCCGCCGTCCCTTGCGTGTGCTCGTTAAGAACGGCAGCGGTTACTCAAGAAAACCAGCGCCGCCCCTGTCGGGATGCTTCGCGGAGGACGGCGCTGGGAGCGTAGTTCTACGCCACCTCTGAGATGGGCAGCAGTCTGTATTGTTTTACCTCTGAACTCCCTGTATACTCATGGCAATGATCTGGCTTAATTCCCTTGTAGTACATCCCATCACGAAGTTACCGAGTATTCTCCTGATTACCATCCTGAGCATCACGATGCTGCCGGGATGCGCGCCCGCAACCATCGACTGTTCTCGCGAAGATACATTTTGTGTGGGATTGGTGACGAGCAATCTGGGCAAGGTGAATGACCGGTCCTTCAACCAGTCTGCATGGGAGGCGGTGCAAGAAGCGAAGAAACAATTTAGGGCTGAGGTGCATTACATTGAGACCGTCAACGCCAGAGATTACGCCAAGAACATCGCCGCGTTTGGCGAGGAAAAATACGATCTGATCGTGACCGTGGGAGGCGCGCTCACGGATGCGACTCGCAGCGCAGCGGAACTGTATCCTGACACTAATTTCGTTGCAGTCGATCAGTTCCAGGAACAGGCAGTAGAGGGCGTTGCAGGGTTAATCTTTCCGGAGGACCAGGCCGGTTTTCTTGCAGGGGCGCTGGCCGCCATGATGAGTGACAGTCAGCAGATCGGCGCGGTGTGCGCCAGCGATGGCATTCCATCTGTCTGGCGGCTGGGGGAGGGGTATAAGGCTGGGGCAGCGTATGTGGATGAATTGCGTGAGAGCGCTACGGTCGTCTTCGTGATCTACAACGACAGTTTCAACGAATCGTTCATGCAACCGGAATGGGGCGCAGAAACTGCCGGTGCGATGATGACACAGGGCGCAGACGTGATCTTCGGGTGCGGCGGCCGAACCGGGGATGGCGCGCTTGTGGCGGCGGCCCAGGAAAACGCCTATGTGATCGGTGTCGATACCGATCAATATTGGACACTGCCTGAAGCGTCCTCTCAGCTGCTTTCGAGTGTGACAAAGCTTGTCGCGCCAGGTGTGTTCGAATTGATCCAGCTCTCGTATGAGAGCAAGTTTCCAACTGGAAACTACATGGGGCATGTGGGCTATGCTCCATTCCATGATCTGGATCACGAGATCCCACCCGATGTGAAAGAGCAAATGGAAGCCATTCGTACCGGTTTGACAGACGGGTCCATTGAAACAAACGTTCCTTCCAGAAAGCCATAGAAGTGGACTGCACATTTTATTGAAATTGCAGTTGCAGGGAAGAAATCGATCGTGTTTCTGTATTCCGCTTCATTGCCTTTTGTTGATATAATCGCTTCGAGCCACAAGTAATAAATTGTACAATTTATTACCTGGCAAAACCTGGTAATCGTTCTGTTGATTGCCAGTCCATTTCTCACCAGCCAAGGAGGTACCCCGACAAATATCTATTCCCCTGTCACACAACAAACACACGTCTAAATTTTCAAATGAGGAGAAGAATTACATGAAAAAGTTATACTTTGCGATGATCATGTTGATTGTCGCTTCCGTGATGTTGGCAGCTTGCGCTCCCGCCACCACAGCCCCGACCGAAGCACCGACCGAAGCTATGACCGAAGCACCGACTGAGGCCCCAACTGAGGCTGCGACCGAAGCCCCAACCGAAGCTGCCGCCGAGTTCAAAATTGGCCTGGTGACAGACGTCGGTGAAGTGGACGACAAGTCCTTCAACCAGTCTGCATGGGAAGGCGCTCAACAGGCTGCTGAAGAATTGGGCGGCACAGCAGAGTATGTTGAGACCAAGGATGCCAAGGATTACGCCGCGAATATCGCCTTGTTTGCAGACCAGGGCTACAACGTCATCATCACCGTCGGGTTTGCACTTGGTGAAGCAACAGCCGCCGCTGCTGCCGAATATCCTGATGTCATGTTCATCGGCGTCGACCAGTTCCAGGGCGCGACTATTCCGAATTTGACGGGTCTGCTATTCAATGAAGATAAGGCTGGCTTCCTCGCTGGCGCTCTTGCCGCCCAGTTGAGCGAGAGTGGCACCATCGCCGCTGTGCTTGGCACAGATTTGGTTCCCCCCGTAGTCGCCTTTAAGGAAGGCTATGAGAACGGCGCGAAGTATATCAATCCTGATATCAACCTGATCTCGACCTACCACCCCGGTGGTCTGGATGTGGCCTTTACCGATCCTGAATGGGGCGCGACGACCGCCAAACAGGCCATCGATCAGGGTGCAGATGTGGTCTTCGGCGCCGGTGGTAAAACCGGTAACGGCGCGTTGATCGAGACCGCCGGAAATGAAGGCCTGTACTGCATCGGCGTAGATTCCGACCAATGGGAAACCGTTCCCGAGGCTCATCCCTGTCTCGTTTCGAGCGCCATGAAGCTCATCACCCCAGGCGTTGTGGAACTGGTCGGTATGGCCCAGGCTGGCACCTTCCCTGGTGGCAACTACTTCGGTGAAGTGGGTTTGGCGCCTTTCCATGATTTCGACAGCGGAGTAAGCGCTGAAATCAAGGCCAAACTTGAAGAGATCAATGCCGGGCTGCAAGATGGCTCCATCCCAACAGGGTATACGCCGTAACCCATAAGGCAAGCGATAATCGAGTAGGGAACGGAGACTAACCGCCTCCTCTCACACCACCGGACATGCGGGACCGCATCCGGCGGTTCAAC
>CAZBAX010000114.1:0-7964 GCA_964489725.1 uncultured Anaerolinea sp.
GCGATTTCCGCAATTCCTACCTTCCAATCACCGCAATCTGTGATTTACTGAATTTACCAAAAAGGCTGGATATAGCCAGTCATTGCGCAGTTTTTCACCTGATTTACGTTTGTCTTTTTCCAATCCCTTAGGTTTTAACACACCTTCAGACTGGCCGAACGAGTTGTTTTGGACAAGTTCGTGGCAAGAATTTCTTGATCCTGAATTTCCAACCGTAAGTTTTATCTATCAAGACGCGTTAAGTAGTCAGGTAAATCAATTTGAAGCAGATACCATTGCTTCTTTGCTTTGGATACTTCGTAAGACTCTGACGAATCAACTCTTGAATGAACGGCAGGCTGACGGCTCATATTTGCCTGTGTCCAACAACCTTTACGAGGCAGAAGGTTTTTGGGGGAAAGCTGTGGGCATTGTCACTCCACATAAAGCCCAAATGTCCAAAGTTATAAGCCGCCTTAGGCAGATTTTTCCTCAGGATCCTGCTGCCTCAATTTATGGTACTGTCGATACTGTAGAAAGATATCAAGGACAGGAGAGGGATGTCATTATCGCATCATTCGGGATTGGTGATCCAGATTTGATACGCGGAGAAGATGAGTTTCTGTACAGCCTCAACCGATTCAATGTGCTAGTGTCGCGCGCACGCGCAAAAGTAATTGTTTTATTGACGCAGTCTATGCTTCAATATCTTTCAGATGACATAAGTGTATTAAAAGAATCCCGTCTATTGAAGCAATATGCAGAATCATATTACACAAATTCGCGACAGGTTGAGTTAGGTTACTTTAAAAACGGGGCGATTGAAAACAGGAGAGGTATCTTGAGGAGAGGTTAAAACAAAAAAGCCCCTGATTTTCACCATCAGGGGCTACTGCTTAGATGAACTGATATCTTTTCAGATAATCCTGCAACCGTTCATGCGAAATCACCCTTTCGCTGTGATTTTCCAGCCATGAGCCATCTTCCAGTGGGGTGTACACCAGCGGCTTTCTTGCCGGCAAAACCAATCCACATTGGAATGGCAATCGGGTCTCGAACAATCGTCGGCGTTCCTCTCTGTGTCTGCGGAACAACTCTCTCTTGCTCAGTCGCTTCTTTGGCAATTCACCCGTGAAAAGGGGTGCTTGCACCTGGTCTAGCGTCTTTTCATAATAAGCCGTGCGAGTACTTGGTTTGCTCTGGACACGAACACTTCTCCCAGAGGTGGACTTAATCCCCGCACACTCGGGACCCATTCCCCTAGCAATGCTCAGGGGAGATTTCAATCGCCGACCGCATTTCTTGCACCGTGGTTGTTTTTCCATCATAACCTCCATTACAGAATACAGCAGTCCGGGTGTGTAGCCCGGACTGCTGTCGTTTTAGAACAGGGATGCCTGATTCGGTGTCACCTGTTTGGAGCGTGATCGACTTGCCGACCTCCCCACTACACTTCTTTGCGTCATCCAGTCGGACCAGGAAACCACCTTTGGTGTTTCGGGCACAGGCAATATCACGCTCGGAGCCGTTGGGCATCCCATCGGCGAATTCGATACGACCACTTCGTCAGCAAACAGGGATTGCAAATCGGGCAAGTCTGCTGACTCCAAGGCTTCGCGTGCTAACTTCATGAGAATGTCTCCGTCCTCTTCCGGGACGATAGCGCCTCCTACTTCGTCTCCGTACAGGAGTTGAGCCGCTTTCATTTTTTGTCCCATCAAAGCGAGTGCTCGTGCCTCCATCGCTTCACTGTAGACCGAGAAAATCGCCTTCACAGGTTTGGTTTGTCCAAGCCGCCACACCCTGCGCACAGCCTGCCATAACGTATAGAGTGAATACTCGATCTCTCCAAAGACTACTGATGAGAAGGCGATCAAGTCGAGACCTGTCTCCACCAATCGTGGATTGACCACTAACGCATCCAGTCCAACCACTCGCTTAGCAATCCATTCCTCTCGCTTACGCGGATTGACGCCGCTGGTCAGGACTTCCGCACGCACCCCACCATCTCGTAGGACCTTCAAGATGCGATCCTGAATATCGCGGGTTCCTGTTTGTCGCAGGTAGATCAACACCTTGCGGCCTTGCTGACGCTCCGCGCGACAGAAATCCACCAGCCAGGATTCCTTTGGCATGGACTCATCACCTACGACTGCCGGCAGTTCCATCAATTGTTTCCTGCGTACAACTTCTCCTTTCTGATTGACCTCATCCACTTCAACCACCTCATCGCGGAAGGCAGAGTTTGGTCGCGCCAGAGTCCACTGCAGCCAGGTCGAGAGATAGCGCCTGTTCTTGATAGCAAGGTCATACAATTTCTTTGCCATCACACGATATTGGCTGCTCTGTTCGTCGGTCATCTCCAACGTCACTACCTCCTCGGCATAATGAGGCATCGCCAGCCCCAGGTCCTTAAGGGAGAGAAATATCGTGGTGTCCAACAGGCGGTTTACAATGGCAGGCGAAATGCCAGGCTTTTCCTTTGCCTGATTTTGATAACGCCGATTCCCAGTGAAACCATCCTCATCACCATCATCCTCGGCGCGTTTGCTCTTGCGGGTCATCTCCAACACACCATATAACCGTGCCCAGCGTTTTTCATCATTGAAGGCAAAATCCTTGCGAACGCCAGCGTTCAAGCGATGGAGCAACCAGAAGATGGAAGTACTCTTCCCACCGAAGAATGTCCCAGTCAGAGTCAATGCATATTTTGTTGCTTCGACAAGTTGATGGAAGGCAACACCTCTGTCGCTAGCCTTGGCAGAAAATTGGTGAACCTCATCTGCGATCAACAATTTGAATTCACCCTTGGCATGTTTGGCAATGTAATCGGCAATTGCCCAACGGCGACCTGTGAATTGGAAGAGCGGCGTTCCACATTTTCGCTTGCCCCATACCGGATTGCTATGCTCATCGCGCACCAGACGTTTATGATCATCCAGTTCATAGCCCGAAATTTCCGCCTCGCAAAAGCGTCGTTTATCGCCCAGGTCATCAACCGTGGTTGCAACCTTGACGAAGCCACCCGGTAGATCGATCTGTATGGGTGAACCACAAGTCGGGCAGCAGAGAGCTTCAAATACCCGTCCATCCTCATCATCCACAAACTTCTTGCGTACCACAGCATGTTCCCAGCCAGCACCATATTTCGCAGAGGTATGGGCAATGACGGCAACAGGCTTTTTGCCAAGTTCCCCTGACTCATAAAGTTGCAGGAACCTGCGCACATCATTCACATCGCCGGGGTCATCTGCATTACGACCGATGCGAGTGATTTCCATCGCCTTCGCGCCAGGAATTGTTTCTTCAATTTCACGTATCCACTTTGGAACAAGATGCGGCGGGCAGAGCACGATGGCTGGATAGGCATTGAGTAATTCGAGAGTTGCTGTGCCTAGAAGAGTCTTTCCTAGTCCCATTTCGCCTTGAATATTCCCCACACCATTCTTGCGTATTGATCGAGCGATTGCTGTTGCCGCATGCCGTTGTGCCGGCAACAACCCTGCCTTCTCCTGTCCGGGCAACGGCTTGCGCTTCGTTCCAAGGGTGTCCAATACAGCCGTCTCTTCCGGCAAAGGATCGAAGTTATACAAAGGTCGATAGGTGGACAGGATGTGTGCGCCAATCTGATCGCCGTACTTGTGCATGAATTTGGAAAGCGGTTCGACTGTGTCAATGATCTCGATGCCACTCTGACGCAGGATGGCAACCGTGGACACGAAGCGATCCCGAAAGACTTCGGATGTCATGTTGCCCTTCTTGTCTGTGATTTCCTCAACCTTCTCCGTGACTTTCACCACACGCCCCTTGACCAGCATTGGCTTGCCGTCTTCATCGGTCAGACGCAGGGTTCCCATCATGCCGGAAGCCATCAACATGGCGATATGTCCCTTCTTCAAGGGCATGACCGGCTGCTTCAACTCACCCAAGCCACGCGATGGGTTAAGCAGGTCCAACCATTCCCTAGAGGAGTGCAAGCCGCGTTTTTGCGTAGCATCCACGATCTCTTCCGGTTGCCAGTCGAGGCGGGAGAAGCGGATGGGTTGTCCTCCTGATCCTTTGTCGGTTGCAGGAAGCAGTGCATACAACGGTTCTTCCACTTCCACCAACATGGGCGGTTCCACGTCTGCCCATGCCTGCACCTGATGAACTTCCTCGTGAGAAGGTATCTTGTACTTCACCCGCTTTGTTGCCAACACGATGACCTGATTGAATCCAGTTTCGGGATAGCGGTAGATGCGGATGTTCTCGTAATATCCAGCCAGATGAGACGCCACATCCAGATCGCGCAACAACGGATGCGGGACGATGTAGATCAATACACCACCGCGAACCAGTTTGGGTGTAGTGGATTTCAGGAACTCTAACTCCAATCGCTTTTGGTCACCCAGACGATCGTGGCTATAGGGCGGGTTGAGGAACAACAGCGTGATGGATTCACTGGTCAGATGACAGGACTGCCAGGGCGTGTTGAAGAGGCGGTCCATTTTTTCAGCAGCGAGTGCGGCACGAGCTGGGGAAAGTTCCGCACCCCAACTCTGGCAATTCAGGGCTTTTGCCAGGATGGAAGCAGCAGTACCTTCGCCGGCGCAAGGATCGAGCAGCCTGCCGGAGTCGGCGGGTTTGAAATAGGATTTGAGTATTTGGGCTACGATTATTGATGTCTCATAAAAGCCCATTTTCTCCAAAGCGGGAGGACGCATATCAAATCTCCTTTTGAAAATAAAATCCCCCACACCGAATGGCATGGGGGATTTAGGTTGATTGTTTTTCTTACTTGACTTTACAAAACAACCGCCCGGCGATGTTCACCACGCCGAGCGGTTCATTCTTTTCCAGATCTACAAGCTCTAGTGTCCCACATGTCCAATTGGACTCGGGATGCCTGAACTGGATTACCAGTGTCCGATGCGCTTTGCGCAGCTCGGTCCATAACTGCCAGACCTCTCCACGCCCATCACAGATGGTGAATTCAAAGTGTTTGAGCGCCTCTTCCGCCATTATTTGTTTCCTGGTTTTCATGGACATCTTCACATCCACGATTTTCAACAGTTCATGCCAGTCTGCTTTGTGCAGCTGCACCAGCCAATAAGATGGATGCTCTTCGGACGCCTGCGCCTTGCGCAGATCGAAGATCTCATCGGGTTGAATGGATTGAAACATTGGGCTTCTCCTATATCTTCAAGACTTCCTGCTCCAGCAAGTTCTGCACCAGGTCCTGCCAGGGTTTAGTCAGATCAATCCTGACCCCGCCACGGCAATCTCCACCAGTTACGAGTCGCTGGATGCATTCTGCATCCAGTGCGTACTGCCAGAGAGTCTGCGACCAGCCATCCGGGATGGGAAATGCCAGTGTCTCCTGCAGGCGATTCAATGCCAGGGCTTGCAATTGTGATTCCACATCCCGCTCTTCAAAGACCAGGGCATAAGCGGCATCATCCTTCGCCTCCCACTTGCCGGGCAACGCCTTACGGCAGATAATCCCGGCGTGTAGCACATTGAATTCAAGCAGGGGTTGGGTGAACATCTTCACTTCGCCATCGGCGAGTATGGACGTGCCCCTCATCGAGCAACTGCCTTTACCACGGATCAGTGACGCCCAAAGACTCTCCACGCTGGTCTTGTGAGCGGCAAGACCGACATACACCAACGTATGCTGGTAGGGTCTGTCCTGCAGCACTGCATAGCCGGTGACATCAGCGCGGGTGTGGGCATTGGTCAGTGTGGGGATGCGTCCATCCGGGTACAGGTGATAAACGGGTGAGACATCCTCCACCGGTTCAATTCGGTACACATACACGCCCGCATTGACCCGCACCAATTCCTGATTGATGTCCCGCAAGAGTTCGTGCGCATTCAATCCCACGTTGATGCTGGTGAAGGTGATCTCGATTTCATCCACTTGGATCTTGACCATGCGCGCGTTCATATCCACCACGGCGCTTGCCGGCATCCATTCCTTGATGTTCTTCAATGCGGGAGGCAGTTCTGCGCCGGACAATGGTGTGAACCACAACGCGCCATGAAAGGGGACACCGGGCGCCGCCTCGAATTTTCCATACGGCGCAATATGGCGATCCCTGCCTTGAAATTCCACATCTGGCAGGTCGTTCAATGCCGGCAACCAAAACTGTTCGTAGGAGGAGACCAGCACCTTTCCCTGCGCGACTGCCTCTTTTTGAGCAGTCCTCAATTCTTCAATACGTTCTTTGATGTATGCATCTTCATACGGTTCGGTCCATGTGAACATGGTTACTCCTTTTCATTGATCGTCAGATTGAAGTCGAGCAGATCGAAGGCTTCTCCCTCTTCGGGGTCAGCGCTGGCTGTGACGGCTGGTTGGTGTTCGGCCAGGTAACGCCAGTCCAAGATGTGGCTGGCATCCGAGCAGATGCCATTTTCAGACAGCAGTTCGGAAATTTCGTCAGCGACGGAGTCAGGGTCGGCAGCCTCTGCGACCGCGATCTGGATGGTCAGGATGCGAACACGTTGTCCCGGTCTTATGGCGTGCATGGTTCCTCACAATCTTCGATAATCGGTTCGATCTCATCCCTGGAAAGAATCACGGATAGCCAGGTTGACGTATCTTCGTTGGGGCTATCCTCCAAGCCAATCAGGATCACCTCCCCAGGTTTCTCCTTTGCCATCTTCCTTGCCAGTGTCAGTGCCTCCGGCAGATTGCCATCCATCTTGTTCGGATACATCCCCAACTGTTGTGCGATGGGATTGCCTTTTTGCCAGACCTTGAAGACGCCGTGAACCTCATTATGCTTTTCTTCGGGCCATGTTTTCAGATCAAAGTGATAATCATCCAAAGCGACATCCAGGGTTGTCCAACTGATTCCCAGGCTGGAGTCGTGATGATCGAATACGTTCTGCAGCAATCCGGCGGCATCGGTGCGTGTGATCGGCTTTCCGGCACGGCGGGCAGCTTCCAGCATGTCATCCACCTGCCAGACATGCGCGATCTTGTCCTCCCAGTAGCGATAGAGAACACGAAACACAACATGGGATTCAATGTGCAATTCCTTTGCAATGGCATCCGCCATTTCTTCGAGCATGTAGTCGTACATGAAATCTCCTTTACAGATGCAAATGGGAATAGGTCATGCCATCGTCGCCAAGCAGCGAGTAGTGAATGGCATAAGCCTTACGGATGTAGCGGCGTGCGCCGCGTTCGAAGCGGAAGAGGGGTTCGTTCTCGTATAGATACTTACTGGGTGTGCGGTGGAAGATTGTCCAGCCAATGGCATCCGTCGCTCCCGGATGGCTGCGTTCGATCCGAACGAATTCTCCTTGCGGACTTCTCAACAAACGGAGAGTCTGTTCAAGTGTGAGAGGAACGCCGGTCCCGATCAGCGGTGCCTTGAAGGGCAGGATGACCAGATCCGGATTTGAATGAAACATGGTTTTCTCCTTGAAATAAAAACTGCGGGTCCGGTAAAAACCGAACCCGCAGTTCATTGAAAGTGGATTGTTATTGGTTATGGCCTGGTGAACTCATCCTTGAAACGCTGAAGCACGTCTCCCGGTGTGCCGATCTCGAAGGACAGATTGATCCGGCTGCGGTGTTTCAGGAAATGCTCCTTGTCATGGGTGACAAACCAGTCGGGTTTTGCAAGCATGGCTTCCGCCAGAACATGCGCATCCGGCGCATACTGGACATATTCCTCGGCGGCGCGGATTTGTTTTTTGGTTGGCGGATGGGATGTTTCGAGCGAGGAGCTAGCAAGCAGTTGTGCCAGGGTCGGCAGGGAGGCGGGAGCCTTGCGCCGGACAACCTCCTGACATTCGCTCAGAACGGTGGGACCGACCACCAACTGCATCAGCCGTGCTTCGCCCAACAGGAACAATTTGCGCGCGCCACCGGTGGGAGAAAGCACAGCGGCAAAGACCACACTGGTGTCCATAAATATTCTAGGGTTTTTTGGACACTGTAGCAAGTCTATCGAAGAGTTCAAGGTTGGGCTCTTGCGGCGTGAAGG
>CAZBAX010000115.1:0-7919 GCA_964489725.1 uncultured Anaerolinea sp.
ATACTGTGCAGGTGATGCTCAAGTTTACCGCTTGTTTCCTCATTCACTTTACTTCTTTTTTGTGCTGGTAAGCTGAAATTCATAGTATAAGTAAAGTCCCGCAGAGCGGCCCCGCCACGGACACGCGGGATCTGCGAGATGGCGCCAAAAGCGCTCATAAATCATGCGGCACTCTGTGAAACTTTACCTGTTCTGGAAGAAGATCTCGAATGCATAACAAACGCTGGGTGATCAATTCACCCATTACCCCTGCGGCCTCTGAAGCGTTGGTTCGCTTCCCGCCGATCCTCAAACAAATATTATTCAACCGCGGTCTGGGCAATTACGATGACGCCAGTGCTTTCCTGCGCGCCCTGCCGGGTTTCAACACCGATCCATTTCAACTGACCTGCATGGAAACAGCTGTGGAACGCATCCTGTTCGCGATCAGGCACGATGAACCGATCGCAGTCTATGGCGACTACGATGTGGATGGGGTGACGGCCACCGCGCTGCTGGTCGACGCGCTCCAGGCGCTCGGCGCGAACGCCCGCCATTACATCCCCAACCGATTTGAAGAGGGCTACGGCCTCAATAAGGATGCGCTGGATACCCTGAAAGCGGACGGCGTTAAGCTGGTCATAACCGTCGACTGCGGCATCCGTTCTCCCAACGAGGCGCTTCACGCCCGCACGATTGGGCTGGATCTCATTATCAGCGACCATCACCACCCTGACGGCCAAAACCTGCCGCCCGCCTTCGCGGTCATCAACCCCAAGCAGCATGGCGACGTCTATCCTGATAAAGATCTGGCAGGGGTTGGGATCGCCTATAAACTCGCCGAAGCGTTGACCCGCAAGATGAACGGAGAGGCAGCGAACCTCAAGCTTGCCGACCTGCTCGACCTGGTCGCGCTCGGCACCGTGGCCGATCTTGCGCCACTGATCGGAGAGAATCGTTTCCTCGTGCGCAAAGGACTGAAACAGATCCGCGAGACGAAGCGCCAGGGACTCTATTCGCTGTGCAACGTTGCCAGGACGCAGATCGGCAAGATCACATCCGGCAACATCGGTTTCATGCTCGGACCGCGCCTCAACGCCTCTGGCAGGCTCGAGTCGGCGATGGCGTCCTTTGAATTGTTGACCACAACCGACGTGATGCGGGCCGGTCAGCTTGCCCAGCAGCTCGATGTGCAGAACCATCAGCGCCAGTCGTTAACGCGTTCCACGCAGGAGCAGGCCCAGCAGATCGCCATGAGCGAAGACCCTGATGCGTTTCTATTGTTTGCTGCACACGAGAACTTCAACCCCGGTGTGGTCGGGCTGGCTGCCTCGCGCCTGACAGAACTATTCTATCGTCCGTCCATCGTCGCAGCGAAGGGCCCTGAGGAGACGCGTGGGTCGTGTCGTTCCATCCCTGAATTCCACATCACCGACGCGCTCGACCTGTGCAAGGACCTGCTCGTCCGTCATGGCGGGCATGCCGCCGCAGCCGGCTTCACGGTTCGCAATGAGAATTTGCCCGAGTTCCTCTCGCGCTTGAAAGAGATCGCCCGCGCCCAACTGGAGGGAAAAGACCTGCGCCATCTCCTCGCGGCAGATATGGAAGTGTCGCTTTCGCAGCTGAGTTTTGAAGTATTGAGCCATCTTGAATATCTCGAACCCACCGGTTATGGAAACCCCGATGCCGTCTTTGTCTCGCGCGATGTAAAGGTAAAGTCTTTTCGAGCGGTTGGCTCGGAAGGCAAACACTTGAAGATCACCTTCGAAGATGAAAACCGACAGCCATTCGATTCCATCGGCTTTCGTATGGGGCATCTGCAATCCAGCCTGCCTCACCGCGTTGACGTGATGTATCACATCGAAGCCAATGAATATAACGGACGCAGGACTCTGCAGTTGAATCTGAAGGATCTCAAAGCCGCGGGTGTGATGGATTAGCTGCCGGTTGTGCAGATCACGTACATATAGCCATGTCGTTGCGAGGAGTGGCGCCTGGGCGCCACGACGAAGTAATCTCCGCGTAAGTAAGCAGTTCCATTTAATCGGAGATTGCTTGGGGCGGGCGATCACCATCCTCGCAACGGCATCTTTTTATCGAAACGGGATCAGCGTTCGGCTTGAGAATGATCCGCGCTGGACCACAGCAGCAGGTATTGCTCCAATCCACCCCATGCCACCAGCAGGTAAGCGATCACATACAAAGTGTCCGCCAGCAATGCGACTGATACGCCGCTCATCACATAGTCATACATTCCCGATTCGGTGAGGCGGATGTACATGAAATCTGATAACACAAATGATGAGATCATTAGCCAGGGGATCGCCAGCGCACGCCCTCGAAACGCGTATACGATGTAGACCGCCAGTAATCCAACCACAGCGTCTGCCAGCAGGTAAAAGTAGGCGAAGAAGTCTGCCAGCGGCGTTTGGCTCTGTATGATCAACAGGATGACTGCAATACCTCCCAGTACGCCCAGCCAAATGCCGATCGTTGCCCATATGACCATATTTGTCTTTGAAAAGAAGATCAGTCGGAATTGGCGCCCGAGAGACACGGTCAAAGCAAAGTAACCCAGCAGCCAGAACGTATCTGCCACGCTGAAAACAGGCACCTCGCCATCCCGCATATAGAGATATCCCCATATCGCTTCCGCGACGGTCCACAGCCACATGCAGACCGCAAAATAGGTCCAGATGACGCGTGGCGGTTCTGCCCGGCTGAAAAAGTATGGGATACGTGTGAAGATGAGCGCCGCGATCAATGCTGCCAGGGTCGTACCGCCGTTCAGGATGAGTGAATTGATCGTTTCAGGAAAGGGAGCGAATGCAAATGTCCACACAAAGCACACGACCATCAGGAACAGAACGATCAATGTCGGAAGTCTCAAGTAAGTCATGTTGAAGTGTTTCACGGCCTATCCTCCATCAGCCCAAAGGTCTCCTGGATGGTCTTGTACACACCAGTGGCTGGCTCGCTGGATTGTTTTATGATGTACCGTGTGAGCGAACTCCCGATAATGGGTTCGATGCGTGCTGTGATCGCAGACAGTATTTCCCTATACGTACGTGCCGTTTCGGATGCGCTGGAAAAGATCGAAGTGAACCTGAGTTGTTGATTGTGTGTGGAAATTCCCCAGCCATAGCTCTCCGTCAGCACCGAGAGACCCTGCAAAATGGAACGCACCATCACAGCACCGGTCAGCTGTTGGTAGTATTTCAGCATATTCAGACAATACCATTCGAGCAATGTATTCATATGAAGCTCAAGCCAGGCTTGATTTTTGATGTCGCCGCGTAGGATCGTAACGCTGCACTGTTGCTCGTGCCAGCCCGAGATATGATCGACGATCGTGTTCCATTCTTCCGTCTCGAACGGACGGATCAGCACTGCCCGCTGTCCGCCAATGTGCCCGCCTGGTACATGCACGAATGCCTCAGCATGTGCCCATTCAATATGGAAAAGCGTCGGACCCGGGTTCGTTCTCCCCACGTCGAACATGGTTAACAACTGCCGATTGCTCGCACCCAATGGCTTGGGAGGAACGATTTCCTCCAGAAGGATCTTCCTGAACATCAGGGCGCGGGCGGGAATCGCTTCGACCATCAGCGTTCCAGCTCCGTATTGTTCAATGGGTTTTTCCCAAGCCTGGTCTGGCGCCCGATGATTGCGGATGTAGACCTGGCGAACCTGGCCCTGGATTGCGAGGATTGTTTCTGCCTTTCCAAACAGGAAGGTAACCTGAATTTGCCCCGTGAAATTGTTGCTCAAGGCTTGTAGAATCTGGACCTGTAATTCCCGTTCGGAGAGAAGCGGCGACGTGTAAGGAATAGGTGAATGCATCAGGCTGATTGTATTTCATTCATCGCCTTCCTTCACAACAATTCCATAACTTTCAAAATTGAAACGTATAATTTGGAGAACCAGCGCAGCAATACCGTTCCTGCTGTTTCCTGGTCACCAGACGTCCATGCTGCTGAATATAGGATGAAGTTCCATGCGAAAAAGCACTCGTGTGTTTCTGGCCTTTTGCCTGCTTTCGATCTCCTCCTGCTCGACGGACACGCCTCTTGCTACGCCGGAAGTCCTCACCGTTTATTCGACATTTGCTGCCGAGCCCTGGCTGCCCCCGTTATACGAATGCGCCGGGACCTCATCCATACTGAGCCGCACAGATGACCCGGCTGTAGCGCAAATTGCCCTGCGCGTGGGCGAACCGCCCGTCCTGGCATCCTTTGCTTATCAGATCGACACCGAAGAGATCCTGATCGTCGCCCATCGACAAAGCCCAATCCAGAAGCTGAATCTCGAAGCGACGCGTGCTTTGTTCTCCGGGTTGGGTGACCCATCAATGCAGGTCTGGGTATATGCCTCCGATGCAGATGTGCAGGAAGCGTTTGACCAGCTCGTGATGGAAGGACGGATCGTTTATCCGTCTGCGCGGGTGGCGGCCCATCCACAGCAGATGTCGGACACCTTGGTGAATGAAGCCAACACGGTTGGCATCCTGCCGCGGCATTGGAAGGCCGGCGATTCGCGCGAAGTCTTTTCAGCGGGAACAGTGCCTGTGCTGGCGTTGACGATTACCGAACCGCAGGGCATCGTGAAAGATTTGATCGCCTGCCTGCAAAATTGATTTCCTTTGCCGATATAATCAGTACTTCACGAAAGGTGTACAAATGCCCAAACGATCCCCGAAAATAGGGTGCGGGCGTACGCCCGCACCCTATTTTCGGGCTTTTCCGGGCTACTTCGTGATCTACTGATAATCAGCAGTGATCGTCACATGGATAAAGGAGTATGAGATGAGAAGTCCCCTGTGGGTGCCGTCGGAGGAAAGAAAGAATCAGGCCAACATCACGCTCTTTATCAAAAAAGTCAACGCGCAGCATAAGCTCCACTTGAATTCCTACGCGGAACTATATCAATGGTCGGTGGAAAACATTCCCGAATTTTGGGCGGCAGTCTGGGACTTCGCTGAAATCAAAGCGTCGAAACGGTACGATCAAGTCGTGGAAGACCCAAGTCAATTCCCCGGCACAAACTGGTTCCCAGGTGCGCGTCTGAACGTTGCCGAAAATCTGTTGCGGCATCGCGACGATCAACTGGCATTTATTTTCAGAGGCGAAACGCAATCGTCGCAGCGCATGACGTATGCAGAGTTATATGACTCGGTTGCGCGGCTGGCGCAGTCACTAAAGCAGCAAGGCGTTGGAGTGGGGGATCGTGTCGTTGGGTACATGCCGAATAGGATCGAGACCGTTGTGTGCATGCTCGCAGCCACAAGCCTCGGCGCCATGTGGTCCTCGTGTGCCACCGATATCGGTCCTGCTGCGGCGATCGAGCGCCTGGGGCAGGTGGAGCCCAAGGTGATGATCACAGCCGATGGATACTTTTACAAAGGTAAAGGCTTCGATACGCTGGTCCATGCTGCTGAAGTAGCGAGCGGCATCCCGTCGCTAAAAAAAGTGATCGTTGTCTCCTATACGCGCCAGGGAGCGGATATTTCTCAAATCCCCAATTCGGTCCATTACAACGATTTTCTTGCGCAACAAGATCATCTTGAAATTCAGTTCGAGCAGTTACCGTTCGATCATCCCCTTTACATCATGTTTTCATCTGGCACAACCGGCAAGCCCAAGTGTATGGTGCAGGGCGCGGGCGGAGTGTTGATCAATCATCTCAAGGAATTACTATTGCATACCGATCTCAAACGCAGCGACCGCATCTTCTACATTACGTCCTGCAGCTGGATGATGTGGAACTGGCTGATCAGTTCGCTGGCGGTCGGTGCGACGATCGTGCTCTACGACGGAAATCCCAATTACCCCGGTACCGGCGCGATGTGGAATTTGATCCAGGAGGAAGCCGTCACGATCTTCGGATGCAGCGCCAGTTACCTCCACTTTCTGAAAAAGGAAGGTGTTTTCCCTGGTAAAGAATTCAACCTTACTTCATTGCGGGAGATCTCTCAGACCGGCTCACCGCTATCGGGGGAGGGATTCGAGTATGTCTATCGTGAGATCAAATCTGATCTGCACTTCAATTCCATATCCGGCGGGACCGACATCAATGGATGCTTTGCCGCAGGGAGCCCGATCCTGCCGGTGTATGCAGGCGAGCTGCAGAGCGCCGCACTGGGAATGAAGATCAAATCTTATGACCCCAGCGGCAGGCCTGTATACGATGAGCAAGGGGAATTGGTATGCGAAGCGCCCGCTCCTTCGATGCCTTTATCTTTCTGGAATGACCCCGACGGGAAGAAATATCATGCGGCTTACTTCGATGTGTTCCCCGGCGTGTGGCGGCACGGTGATTACGTCCTGATCCACAGTGACACGGGCGGCGTCACCTTCTACGGTCGTTCGGATGCGGTGCTGAAACCCTCCGGCGTGCGGATCGGCACAGCAGAGATCTATGCTCAAATGGAAAAACTGCCTGAGATCGCGGACAGCCTGGCAGTTGGGCAAAACTATGAAGACGATCAGCGCGTGATCTTATTCGTCAAACTCACGCCCGATTTCACGTTAACAGATGCATTGAAGGATAAAATCAAAAAGACGCTGCGCGAAAATGCGTCGCCGCGCCACGTGCCGGCAGTGATCCTGGAAGCGCCGGATATTCCGTATACGCTAAACATGAAGAAAGTGGAAAGTGCCGTGACGAATATTCTTAACGGACGCGTAGTAAGTAATAAGGATGCGCTTATCAATCCGGGTTCGTTGGAATACTATGAACAAATCCTGCCAGCATTAGCGTAGGGGCGACCTGAGTTGCCTCTGCAAGGACGACTGACCCTCGTCAGGATGCTATACAAAGTCGTTACTACCAGGAATGAAAATATGCCCTGTAATTGTTGTGAGATCACCGATAATGCGTTCAGCGAACAGGAAGCGAAAGCCAACCTCAAAGACTACCGCCGCCGCGGGCCTGCGAACCAGACCAGGTTGATCCTTGAAGCAGTCCGCTCCCTGGGTTTAAAAAATGTCTCCCTACTGGATATTGGCGGCGGCATTGGCGTGATCTATCATGAGTTGTTGAAAGACATGGCCGGCGAAGCCATCCACGTTGATGCCTCATCTTCCTATTTGAAAGTTGCGAAAGAGGAGGCAGCACGACGCGGACATGTTGAACAGGTTAAATTCATCCATGCCGATTTTACAGAAGTGGCAGCACAGCTCCCACAAGCCGACGTCGTCACTCTCGATCGCGTAGTGTGCTGTTATCCCAACTTCCGTGAGTTGTTGACCTCTGCGGCATCCAGGAGCCGTACCGCGATCGCGCTGACCTATCCCCGTGAAGTGTGGTGGACGCGTGCAGCGCTGGCCTTGATGAACCTTTATCAACGGCTGATGAAGGATCCTTTTCGTGTATTTGTCCACCCTGTTGCCGAAATGGAAGCACTGTTGAACAGCCTGGGGTTGAAGAAGATTTCGACAGGCAAGTTGTTTGTGTGGGAGATGGCGTTGTATCGGCGCGAAGAAATACAGGCATGAACTTCTTCTTTGGCAAACACAAATCGTGCGTGCCAGGGCGGAAGCCACTGAAAACGGCCGCGAGATCATGAACGAGAAAAAAAGGAACTGAGTTACAACGCTTCGGCCGGGAGCGAAGTACTTATTGATGCTGCGGTGCGCGCCCAGGTTTTCCAAATCGCAAACTTCGCAATGCTCCTGCAACAGTAACGAATTTTGACTCTATCCGTCTAGTTAGTGGCGGTTAATACGCCGAAGAATCACGTCGGTTTTGTGCTCGAAAAACATAGCAACTCTGGACATCACAACCCAGCAAGAGAGGAACTGAATGAAGCGCATTTCGATCTTCCTGACAGTGTTTTCGTTAGTGGTCGCGCTGGTAAGTATTGCGGCGGCCCCCATGGCAGCAGGGACTGCCACACTGATCGGCGCGGGATACGTGGAGGGCAAAGGGGTGGTCTTTAC
>CAZBAX010000116.1:0-6887 GCA_964489725.1 uncultured Anaerolinea sp.
CTCAGCTCGCCTGCTATGATTTGTCGCTTATTTTGGGCGAAAATTAGGTACTGAATTTTGGCTATACCGTTTTAAACGGGATCTTTTCTTGACCACAAAGGAGAAACACTTGCACCATGCGGCTTAAGCCGTACAAGTGCAGGTGAAGGGTCACAAAGGAAAAAAGCCTACAAACACCCTTTGTGTACCTTCGTGACCCTTCGTGGTTGAGGTTTTCCCGTCAGAAACGGAAGAACCGGAATTTTTTTCAGTAAGGAGAAGATCAAATGCCAAACGAAAAGATCAAAATCAACCGTGCACCCGTGATGACCCTCTGGGCGACGGTGGTGGCAGAGCGACTTGGCTATGGCAAAGATACAGCGCTGACGCTCGGAAAAGCCGTGGCAGGACTGAACGCGCAATCTAAAGGACGCAAGCTGGGAATTTATGAAGACAAGAGTGAAGAGGGTGAAAAGGAAAAAGGAAAAAGGGAGAAGTCTGTTGAGACGACATTCATAGAAATTTTGGGTCGAGGTGTTCCGGTCATCAAGACGAAACATGGATTCCGCGCCGCGATCAACGGTGATGAGATCGACCCTGACTCTGTGGAAACATATCTGAAGCAGAAATTCAAAGATGATTACGATGCTGCACGAGCCGCAATGGAAAAACTGGCCGCGGCATATACACCTAAACAACTGGAGAGCAAAGCATACAGCTTATATGAAAAATTCCGCCCGGAAATTCCAGAGGGGACGAAAGGCTGGGGCGCAAAAGGCCAACTCGATCTGGAATATATCAAATCGCTGGCAAAGTAACATTTCCTACGCGTTCGGATGAATCCCGGGAGTGGCTGATTCCGTGGGCATAGTTACACAACCCCCAGAGATCTCTGCGTTTTTTTCGCTATGAACTCAGTGTTCTCCGTGGCTACGTTTTAGTTAGCCCACTCGTTTAGCCACTCCCTACATCCCGTCTCATACGAAATGGGGTTTTTTTCTTGTGTACAATTGCAGTGTGCCGCATAATTTATGAGCGCCTTTGGCGCCATCTCGCAGATCCCGCGTGTTCGCGGCGGGGCCGCTCTGCGGGATTTTACTTGACTTATAAACGTTAGCCTGGAAGTACATGTAAGAGGTGAAGTCATTTGTAAGACAAGCGGTAGGTATTGTTGAACCGGGAGATCACTTTAAGATCGGAGGGATGATGCATGAAGTAACTTTACTGATCAACATTGCGGTCACACTGGTGGTCGCATTTATCGGCGGAGTCCTCGCACGTCGCATCGGACTGCCAACCATCGTGGGGTATTTGATCGCCGGGATCATCATTGGTCCCTTCACACCAGGTTTTGTCGGGGATACGGAAATGATCAGCCAGCTTGCCGAGTTGGGGGTCATCTTCCTGATGTTCGGCGTGGGCCTGCATTTCTCACTCAACGATTTTTGGAAGGTGCGCTCGATCGCCATCCCGGGCGCGCTGGGACGCATGCTCATCACCATTCTGCTCGCGTTCTGGTTGAGCCGCTCGTGGGGCTGGTCGATCACCTCCAGTATCGTGATCGGCTTATCGATCTCGATTGCGAGCACGGTCGTCCTGCTGCGGGTTCTGATGGATAATGGATTGCTCAACACGCAGCAGGGCCAGGCAGCGGTAGGCTGGGTGGTGGTGGAAGATCTGGCGACTGTTCTGATCCTGGTGCTGATGCCGACTCTCGCAGACACATCGAATGGATTCGATTGGGGAGGGCTGGGGCTGACGCTCCTGAAGGCTGCCGGATTTGTCGTGCTGCTGCTGTTCGCGGGGACACGATTGATCCCCTGGCTTCTCATGCGAATCGCCCATACTCGTTCGCGGGAGTTGTTCATCCTGGCAGTCCTTGTGATCGCGCTGGGCGTTGCACTGGGTGCAGCAGAGTTGTTCGGTGTGTCACTGGCGTTGGGCGCTTTTGTGGCGGGTGTTGTCGTCAACGAATCGCCGTTGAGTCATCAAGTGGGGGCAGACATCCTCCCGTTTCGCGAATCGTTTGCCGTGTTGTTCTTCGTCTCGATCGGGATGCTGGTCAACCCTGGCTATATCTTCGAGAACGTTGGACCCATCCTGGCTTTGACGGGATTGATCGTGCTTGGCAAGGCGTTGATCACAGTGTTGTTTGGTTTTGTGTTCCCGTGGCCCGCCAGCACAACCCTGATCCTGGCCGGAACGTTGAGTCAGATCGGCGAGTTTTCGTTCATCGTTGGACAGGAGGGACTGAACCACGCAATGCTCGACCAAAGCCAGTATTCACTGATCCTGGCTTGCGCGCTGGTATCCATCGTGCTCAATACACCGATGTTCCGCTTGTTCTCGTGGCTGGAAAAACGGCTTCAGAAAATCCCGAGAGTCTGGCATTTGCTCGACAGGCATATTCCTCCCCCACCGCTGCTCGAAGAGTCAATGAAGGACCACGTCGTCATCGTCGGGTATGGACGCGTCGGTCACCACATTGTTAACCTGCTTGGGGAGCTCCAGATTCCCCATCTGGTCGTGGATGCCGACTCACAGCGCGTGGAGGAACTCACCAAACAAGGTGTTCCCACGTTATTCGGCGACGCGGCCAACTCCGAAGTGCTGACCCATACTGGTTTACAGCGCGCCCGGGCGCTCGTTGTCGCGGGTCCTGATGAAGATGCAAGCACCCTCGTAGTCACCGCGGCACGCGATATCGCGCCGGAACTTCCTGTCATCGCCCGCGCCACAAGCGAGGATGGAACCAAACGTTTGATGGAGCTGGGCGCACAGGATGTCATCCATCCCGAACTGGAAGGCGGGCTGGAAATCGTGCGGCATACCCTTTTACAACTTGGCTTTCCGCTGCAGGAAATCTATCGTTACACCGATGCCGTGCGCCGCGATCATTACGACACGCGGCTGAACACGGCGGAGGAGCATCGCCTCCTTCACGAGTTGATCGAGGCAACAGGCCACATCGCAATCAGATGGCTGCATATCCCCGATGAGCATCCGCTGATCGGACAAACGATCGGTGATGCAAACCTGCGGGCACGGACGGGAGCATCGGTGGTGGCGTTGCTGCGCCAGGGTGAGCTGATCGCCAACCCAAAATCGATGACGGTCTTCCAAACAGGTGACAGGATCGGCTTGATCGGAGATAATGAAGAAATTGAGAAGGTTGAAAAGCTTCTGCTGGTATCGAAAAACAGCAGGATGGATCTGGAACCAAAAACAAGGCGTTCCTATCCCTTCTAATTCAGCAAAGGATCACATGACACAAACCCCCGAACAACTCGCAGCCGAACTGTACGATCTCTCCGTGCCAGATTGGGACGGGGAGATCGATTTTTATCGTGAGTTTGCTCATCAAGCTAAAGCACGCGGACAGTCGGTGCTGGAGGTCGCCTGTGGAACGGGACGCGTCACACTTCGACTCGCACAGGAAGGTGTGAACATCGTCGGCGCGGACCTTGATGAGGAGATGCTGAAGGTGGCGCGCAGCAAAAGTGAAGGCGTGCCCAACGTCGGCTGGGAAAGAGGCGATATGCGCGATCTCGATCTCCGTCAACACTTTGGGCTGATCCTCGTGCCTGGTCATTCCTTCCAGTTCATGTGTACACCTGAAGACCAGGTGCGTGCCCTGGAAGCGTTCAAACGTCATCTCACACCAGACGGCACGCTCATCATCCATCTCGATCATCAGAGCGTGGATTGGCTTGGCGACCTGCTGCGCGACCTGGGCGGGACGTTCGAACCCGGCGGTGAGGTAACGCTTCCTGGCACAGATCACACGATCCGAAAGGCAAACGCGTGGACGTATGAACGGTCGACGCAAACAGCAAGGGTAACCACACGTTGGGAGGAGCTCGATACAGATGGCTCGCTGCTGCAAACGTGGGAACGCGTTCCGATCGCGCTGCATTGTGTCTTTCGTTTTGAGATGGAACACCTGCTGGCTCGAACAGGTTTTGAACATCGAATTGTGTACGGCGATTTCTTCAAGAACCCGTTGACAGAAAACAGTTCAGAGATGGTCTGGGTCGTGAAGCGATCATGAAACTGACGTTTGAAGAATTCAGGCAGCTTATGCAAACCGTCGCCGATGGCTGGAACGAAGGGGACCCGCGTAGGGCAGCTGATTGTTTTAGCGAGGACGCGGTCTACGTCGAACCACCAGATAAACAGCTGTATCACGGACGCGCTGAGCTTTACGAATTCTTCGGCGGTGACTCGGGCACCGACCTCCCGATGAAAATGTCATGGCACCATCTGGCATTCAACGAACAGGAGCAGGTCGGTTTTGGCGAATACACATTTGAGATGCACGGACGTTATCATGGTATCGTGGTCGTGCAGGTCGCAGCTGGCCTGATCAAAAACTGGCGTGAGTATCAATACCGCACTGAATTGAACTGGGAGGCATTTACAAGTCAAAATCCCTTTTGAAAGGTAGTGACGACTTCAGTCGTCTATTAACGGACGACCGAAGTCGTCACAACGCAATTAGGAATTAAGGAAACAGCCCTTTATGAAATATGAAACTGTGCATGGCGTGACCCTGCCCAAGATCGGATTCGGCGCCTGGAGCATCGGCGGCGGATCCTATGCGGACCCAAGCCGTGACCCCGCTTCGATGACCGCCCTGCGCGCCGCGCTGGAAACCGGCTACACTCACTTCGACACGGCCGAAGCCTATGCGTCGGGGCATTCCGAAGACCTGATCGGGCGTGCCATCCGTGAAACGAATACCAGGCGCGAAGATGTGTTTATTACAACCAAAGTATCGCCGGAGCATCTGCGCTATGACAATGTGCTGCAATCCTGCGAGAACAGCCTGCGTCACCTGAACATGGAATACATCGACCTGTATCTCATCCACTGGCCTGGGGGCGTTGGAACAAACTATGAAGAGACGTTCCGCGCGTTGAACAAACTGGTCAGTGATGGGAAGGTCAGGCAACTGGGTGTCAGTAATTTCAAGTTGAAGTTATTGAAAGAAGTGCAGAAATACTCAGAAACACCGATCCTCACGAATCAGGTCCCGTACCGCCTGCCTGATAGAACCTACGCGGAAAACGGTGTCCTGAAATATTGCCAGCAGAACGATATTTTGGTCACCGCCTATTCGCCGATCAAATTCCGCGCCATAGGCGCCAATAAAATCATTGCCGAGGTTGCCAGTGCGCATTCGGCAACACCGTTCCAGATCGCCCTGGCCTGGCTCGTGATGCAGCCGCGCGTCATTACGATCCCCATGTCTTATAATCCCCAGCACATCAAGGAGAACTTTCAGGCCGCCGAGATCGAGCTCACAAAAGAAGAATTCGATGCCCTCAACAGGGCCTGGTGAGTAAAAAAGCGCAATTCCCTGGCGCTGCCCCAGGGCAAGTGTGTGACCGTGAAGGGTATACATCCATAAGCTCCTGGTATCACGTATATATCCATGAAATTCGAGCTTGTACCTGACATTCAGATCCTGGAGGAACAAGACCAGGAGACAGAACTCGAGCCACTTTATCGTGTTCTAATCCACAACGACCATGTCACGCCGATGGATTTTGTCATCCAGATCCTGAAGACCATTTTTTACCTTGCCAACGACAGGGCGCTCGAAATCATGATGACGGCTCATATTACCGGTATCGCCCACGTGCAGACGCTGCACAAGTCGGAGGCAGAAAAGCGAATTGGAAAAGCACATGCCGAAGCCAATTGGGCAGGGTATCCGCTCCAGTTTTCGATGGAGCCAGAGTAAATCTTCGCAAGCTCATCAAAAGGATTGTATTTATTGCTATGATTCGTACTTTATCGCTCCCCTTGTCATCCCCGCTCCAAATCCTTACTAAAATCAACCTCGAGGACCTGGTCACATCATTTGGCTGGCAGCGGCAGCCTCTACTGGCGGCGATTTTGCGCGGGCTGTTCCTGGGGCCGGCGCGCAAGTTTGCACAACAAATGGTGGACTATGACGATCTCGTTGGGCAGATGGGGCTTCACGAGGCCTCCTGGCGCTTTCTGCAAAACCGTTACATCCATGAGTTGCGCGTGCACGGACGTGAAAACGTCCCTGCCAGCGGCCCGATCCTGATCCTGTCGAATCATCCAGGAATGGCTGATACAGTGAGTCTCTTCGCGGCCATCAACCGCCCGGATTTGCGCATTATTGCGATGCACCGTCCGTTCCTGTCGGCCCTGGTCAACATCTCGAAGCAGCTTTCCTACATCAGTGACGACCCCGGCGAACGGATGCGCGCCGTACGCCAGGTCTCCGCGCATTTGCGGGCTGGTGGCGCAGCGCTCACCTTCCCGGCTGGAAAGATCGAACCAGATCCCGCCGTACACCCCAACGCTTTAGAATCCCTTTGCGAATGGACCGACTCCGGAGCGATCTTTCTTCGCTTCGCGCCCGAGACAAAGATCGTCCCCGTTTTAGTGAGCGGAGTCATCTGGGAGAAAACCGCCCGCCATTGGCTGACGCGTCTCAAACAGACCCGCGAGGATCGTGAACGACTGGCCGCCGCCTTGCAGCTGTTAGCGATGATCGTAGGTGAAGCGCGCCCCACGACCGTCCACGTGCAGATCGGCAATCCCATCACCGCCCAGGAAGCCGGCTCGGCCGACATGGAAGATATCCACAGAAAGTTAATGGAGCGGATGCGCTGCCTGATCGAACAACGCAGTACGGCAGAGGGTGAGTCTGTGCTTTGAGCATATCATCCCACACACAGGCATTGGCCACCAGGAAAAAGACGAACTATCTGCGTACCCTCGCGGTCTATCTCGTGCTGATCGCGTTGCTGTACTTTGCCTTTCGCAACGCACCACTTGCGGAGATTTGGGCCGCGATCAGCCGGTTGACTCTTGGGCAGGTGGCTGCCCTGGCGCTCATCAACATCGCAATTTATTTATTGATC
>CAZBAX010000117.1:0-6866 GCA_964489725.1 uncultured Anaerolinea sp.
ACCTTGTACCAAAGTTGCCCCTTTTGTCAATCAAACCTGTGATTTACTGAATTTGGGAACTCGCGTACGGCTTGACTCTGATGGGGTATGTTTATATGTGGCAGGGACAATCAGCTGAGGCGTATGCGATGAGCGGCCAAGGCGTCGATTTATTCCGCAGCGTTGGAGACCCGCGCCACACCGCCTATGCTTTGCTGGCGTACGGCGCGGCCGCAAACATGTTGGGGAAACCGGATGAAGCGCAGAAATTTCTAAGCGAGAGTCTGCAGCTGAGCCGAACACTTAATGACAAGTGGGGGATCGGAAGTACGCTTCGAAATTTGGGCTTGATGCTCCTGGCGGACAATCATGCCGTTCAAGCCGAAACCATGTTTCGTGAAAGCGTTTCCCTCTTCAGAGAAATGGGTGATCGTTGGGCAATGTCACAGGCGCTTCTCGCATTGGGAGAGGCAGCGTTTACCCTTGGCGCCCGTGAAGAGGCCAGACAGGTTTTCCTGGAGGCCCTTCAGACAGCGATCCAAATTCAAGGTGTTCCGTTCGCCCTGGAAGCGCTGTTGGACCTGGCTGCCATTGCCGCGCAGTCTCATAATCCCGAGTCGGCTCTGGAGATGACGCTCTATGTATTGAGAGATTCGGCATGTCCACAAGGGGTCCGGGAACGCGCCGAGCAACTGCGCATTGAATTGGAAGCGCAACTCACATCACAGCAGATCGAAGCCGCCCGGTCGGGCGCCCATTCCATGACTCTGGAATCATGGCTGCGCGAATTCGCCAGTGGATGATATCCCCTCCTCGGCATACAGGTAAAGCTCAATCGAGTGATCGGGAGGATCTTCATTCTCTGTGGCTGTTTCCACCTTCTCAATGCGAAAGAAACTCCACGTCTGGCCTGTTAAAGCCTGAACTGATGGGACAAAGACGAGCAGGTGCGTATGTTCAAACCTCATCACGGTCTCGGTCTGTGTTGCCCGCGCTGTCGCATCCTGCGCAGACTTCAACACCCTGTTTAGCAGGTCCGCGTCCAAGTGGAGCGGGCTGAGGATCGCCGCCAGCCACTTTGCGACCGTACGATCGCTGTCAGGGTCTATGGTCAATTCGAGTTCCCCTAGCAAGTGCCAGCCATGACTCGAGGCATGATGGAGCGAGAAGTCTGAATGATTCATGTTACGAATACTGAGATCAACTCTGGGTTTTTGAAATCCCGGAGTTCTTTTGTTGCGTAGGAGAGTTCATTGCCTGGTATTGCATGGCAATTTACGTAGAGATTCAAGGTACAGAACACCAATCACCTTTCATGGCTTTTGAACTTGGCAATGACGGTCTCCTACGCGGAAAAGTTCCAGGTCGAGGATGGTAATCCGGCATGGAGAATGGACAGAAAATCGCACAAACCCTTTAGCTGTTGTTGATCGTTGCTCATGCGGTGTTAACGATTTGCAACACTGGAGCTCGCTGATAGTAAAACAAAACCACCGCACTCGGAGGCGGTGGCTTTTCAAACAAGTAGATGGACCTAGGCGACAACTCTTCGGAAAGGAGCCGGTGTCAGCTTTTTCCACAACGCCGATGCTCCGACGAAATAGGCAACATATGCGAGGATCTCTGTCAAGGCGGGGTTGCCGTTGTAGCCAAAGATAGCCGTGAGAAGCTGTCCAATCGTTCCCTTCTCATTCAGAATCGGGTTAACATCCCAGACGTGCTCGATCACGGGCGGAATGATGCCAGCCTCATTGAATTCATGCACACCATGCGCCAGGAGCCCTGCTGCAAACAGCACGAGCAAAACGTTGGTTACATTGAAAAAAGTCCGGAGGCTCATACGTTTGCTGGAGACAAAGAGCACCGTACCCAATGCAAAGGATGCGGTGAGGCCGAACAGTGCTCCTGTTACGGTCTGGAAAGCATCGCTCGTCATTTGTACAGCTGCCAGGAAGAGCACCAGTTCTAGCCCTTCACGTCCCACTGCGAGAAATGCAAGCCAGAAAAGCGCCCATCGATTTTCCTGACCGGCTGTCGCGTTGGCGACGCCCTGTTCCAACTCCTTCTGCATTCCAACGGACTGACGGCGCATCCAGACGATCATCCAGGTCAGAAGGCCGGCCGCTAGTACCATGGTGATGCCCTCAAAAATCTCTTCTGCACGTCCCTCAAATTCTGCACCGAGCCAGTTCAACCCCAGCCCAGCCAGGGTGCTGAAGCCAACAGCCGCAACCACACCATTCCAGACAGCTGAGCTCAAGTGAGTACGGTTCAGCTTGCGCAGGGCAGCCAGGACGATCCCAACAATGAGTGCGGCTTCCAACCCCTCGCGTAAAGCCAGAAGAAAACTTGCCAACATAGTAGCCTCCAAAAAGCGTAGGATATTGATTTGAATGTCACTTGACAACTCATGCTTGAAAGCTGGAACGAGTTGTGTATACTTACAAACAATGTTAGTATATGCTAATATTTTTTAACAGGTGAGGCTTTTCATCACCAAACAGGATGATGTATGTCACATTCCTCCAAAAAAATCGATGAAGCACCGATTACGCAGACCATCCAGGATTACCTGATGACCATGCATGTCCTGGAAAGGGACCACGGCGAAATTGTGGCTGCCAGGCTGGCAGAGCAACTGGGTGTTACCGCACCCACGGTTACAATGACGCTGAAGCGGATGCAGCGGGATCATTGGATCACCGGCAAAAGCCGCCAAGGGGGAATTCACCTTACAGAGGCAGGCCGCCAGGCAGCACATGCGGTCGTGCGGCGGCACATGCTAACCGAATGGCTGCTTCTCAAAATCCTGAAGGTCCCGTTCCTGCAGATCCATACGGAAGCTCACCATATTGAACACGCGATTTCAGATACGATCGAGGAGCGGTTGGTGGACGTATTGGGATCTCCCCAGACCTGTCCCCACGGCAACCCAATTCCCGGCTTTGAATCAGTTACGAAAAACTGGCCGACTCTCATTGACTTTTCAGTTGGCGACAAAGTGGTGATTCGGCGCATTCATGAATTTGCCGAGGATAATCAGGCTCTAGTAAAATTCCTGTTTGAAAATAGGCTCATGCCTGGCAGCAAGGTCATGATCATGGAAGCACTCCCTTTCAACCAAACCTTGACATTGAGTGTAAGTGGTCAGACTGTCGTGCTTGGCTTTGCTGCAGCGCGATCAATCTACGGGGAAAGGATCTAACACGATTCACGGATGGCAACACAGTCTTGTGTTTGATGAACATAAGCAGGCACTATTCGAAACTGACAATGGCGGGCCTCCTCGACTGAAGAAGGTAATGGATCTATTTGTGTTTCAGTAACCTTGCCGAAGTCCACATGATGTCTATATTGGGAAGGGATTGCGCGGCGGCAAGCACAGGGGGGAGAGTGCCAAAGTTTGTCAGACGAGGCTTTGCATCGAATTGAGTAAGTGAAACCCAGGCAGCAGCAAGTTTATTGCTGAACACAAAAAATAGGCAACAATGCCTATACTGGGAACGGTAAGAAAGGGCCCCAGCTGTCTTGTCACAACAGCACCGGTAAGTAATCTTGTTGAAACCACGTGCAGACACTTTGTCTGCCGTTGAGAGGTATTTATGGACGAACATAAACAGCATACAACTCATGATCATTCCCAGCATGAAATGAAGGATCACTCCATGCATCAAATGGGAGATCATACGATGCACGGCGGTCCTCAGGGCCATGACATGCCGGTGATGTCGAAGGAGGACCATGCAGCCCATGCCGGTCACAGCACAGACCATTCTGGGCACGAGCAGATGTTCCGTACCCGGTTCTGGTGGAGCCTGTTACTAAGCATTCCCGTTTTGCTCTACAGCGAAATGATCCAGATGTGGCTGGGCTTCATGCCGCCTATGGTCCCGTTTGGCGAATGGATCCCCTTTGTCTTTTCGATGGTCGTCTTTGTATACGGCGGCGTCCCCTTCCTGCAGATGGCTGTGCCTGAAGTACGCGACCGCAAGCCCGGTATGATGACGCTCATCTCACTGGCGATCTCGGTTGCGTTCATTTATAGCGTGGCAGCGCAGTTTATTAATTTGGGTGAAGGATTCTTCTGGGAACTGGTCACGCTCATTGACATCATGTTACTTGGTCACTGGCTCGAGATGCGTTCTGTGCGACAGGCATCCGGTGCACTCAATGAACTTGCCAAGCTCATGCCCGATACTGCCGAGCGCATCCATCACGGTGACGAGACCGAACTGGTCCCAGCATCGGCACTGAAGAAAAACGATCTCGTGCTGGTCCGGCCGGGAGCAAGTGTTCCCGCCGATGGGGAGGTGACCGATGGTCATTCGAATGTCAATGAATCCATGATCACCGGAGAATCCCAGCCGGTCCACAAGATGGCGGGTATGAAGGTGATCGCTGGCACGATCAATGGTGACGGAAGTCTGCGTGTGCGCGTCACTGCCACCGGAAGCGAGACCGCCCTGGCCGGCATTATGAGACTCGTCGAACAGGCCCAGCAGTCCAAATCGAAAACGCAGGTACTTGCCGATAAAGCGGCAGGCTGGCTTTTTTACATCGCGCTTGCTTCGGCGATCGTGACGGCTATCGCATGGACGATTGCCGACACGTTCAACATCGAAGTTTTGAACCGAGTGGTCACGGTATTGGTGATTGCCTGTCCACATGCGCTGGGTCTTGCTGTTCCGCTTGTCGTGGCCATCACCACAGCCATGGGCGCGAGGAACGGCATCCTGGTCCGCAACCGGCTGGCACTCGAAGCCGCACGCGAGATCGATGTGGTCATCTTCGACAAGACAGGGACACTGACAAAAGGTCAATTCGGTGTGGTGGAAATGACCACCACAGAAGGCTGGGACGCAGATCGAGCGCTTTCCCTGGCAGCGGCACTGGAGGGAGACTCGGAACACTTGATCGCCCAGGCGGTTCGCCGCCATGCGCGGGATCGTAAGTTAACCCTGCCATCGATCGGTAACTTCTCGGCGTTGAAAGGGCGCGGTGTCCAGGCAGACTTTGAAAACGAGACCTATTTCGTTGGTGGTCCACGTCTCCTTGAGATGCTGGATCTCACGCCCAAAGGTACTATCAAGGTCTTTACCGACGCAGCCAATAGCAAAGCGCAGTCTGTTGTGTATCTCACCAACAAGGAAAAGATCATTGCTGCCATTTCCATTGCCGACGTCATTCGCCCGGAGAGCAAACGGGCCGTGGAAGAATTGAGCAGGATGGGAATTGAGGTTGCCATGTTGACCGGCGACAGTCAGCCAGTGGCAAAAGCAGTCGCAACTCAATTGGGTATCCAGCGTGTCTTTGCCGAAGTATTGCCCGAGCACAAAGATCAAAAAGTGATGGAACTGCAAAAGCAAGGCAAGCGTGTTGCCATGGTCGGCGACGGTGTGAACGATGCACCTGCGCTCACCCGCGCCGATGTTGGCATTGCCATTGGTGGCGGCACAGATGTGGCAATCGAGTCGGCAGGCCTGATCCTGGTCAACAGCAACCCGCTGGATGTGGTCAAGATCTTCAGACTCAGCCGTGCCAGTTACAACAAGATGATCCAAAATCTGTGGTGGGCAGCGGGCTACAATATCGTGGCCATCCCGCTTGCGGCGGGTGTGTTGGCGAATTGGGGCATATTGCTCTCACCAGCTCTCGGAGCGTTGCTGATGTCGGTCAGCACGATCGTGGTCGCCATTAATGCTCAATTGCTGCGGCGCGCCAGCCTATGAACTGGCAGTCTAGAGATAGGCAATATTGCCTGTACGGAAATAAGTGAAGTTGCCCTGATAACATGCTGCAATAGTCCGTACAATGTGGTTATCAAATTAGAGGCACTTATGAATATGTCCCCTTCTCTTACCGTTAGCAGTACCTGCGACCAGACCCTGCCTTGGGTGAGTCAGCAATTACATCAAGCAGGTCTGCGCAGTGTGCAAACCTTCGACCTGCATACAGCGCGTGCAGCGCTGCATGATTGCCAATGCCCGCACCATGGTACAGATGAATGCGACTGCCAGATGGTTGTGCTGCTTGTGTACGGCGAAACGGAGCAACCTGCGACCGTGATCCTGCACGGAAATGATGGAACAACCTGGCTCTCCTTTACAGCTTCTGTCAAGTCGAACCCCGATTTGGATGAACAGATCCGACAGGCTTTGGGGATTACTGAAGGAGAGTCCGATACCGCGAGCGTGTAAGCCTTCCATCCTCTGGAAGCAGCTTTTTCCGGTAACGAAAGGAAAACATGCTTATGCAATCGAATCGGTCCGATGGCACTGCCCAGTCTGCCAAAAACCGCATGTGGTGGAACGCTCAAAGAACGGATGGCTATCCGAGTGCCCTGTATGGCAGTGAGCGAATCTACTTTTGTACGCAGTCCTGCCTGCGTGTCTTTGAGCAAGACCCCCATGATTTTTGGGGCGGGAAAGCTCGAATATCCGCTTGAAGCCGAGTAGAGGTTATCTCGCAGCAACAGGCTCTGACCATAGTCAGAGCCTGTTGATTCTGTATAAGCGAAATAAGCTTACGCGGAAATGCGAAAAACGGCGCTTGGGGTTTGGACGGGGAATACATAGAATACTGAATGTTTGAACGTGGCTCCTGACAGAGGGCTGATAACGATGTTTACCATCACATTTGATCCGGTCATCGGATATGTTGGTCCCTTTGTTTGTTTTGCGCTGGTGTAGCCTGATCTTGATGACTGCCATCGGGATTGGTGTCTGGCTGGCCGCCGGGGAAGCAGAGCGCAAAGGCATGAAGAAAGATGATGTCTATGAAGTCTCCATTTACATCATCCTGGGGGGATTATTGGCGCCAGGCTGTTCCATATCCTAGCAGGTTGTCGGAGAGAGCATAGAAATGGACGCTCTCGCGAAGAAAGGTGT
>CAZBAX010000118.1:0-6852 GCA_964489725.1 uncultured Anaerolinea sp.
CATGCCGCGAACGAGGACGTACAATCCCAGCGCGATCAACAGGATAGCGGGACCGTTCGGGCCCAGAATTCCAAGCCCTCCGAAGAACGCGCCGAAGATCAGGAACATGACCGCGCTCACCACCACAAGATTCAGTCCGCGGGCCAGGTTATGGCGCGGATGTTCGCCAAGCAGCCCGGCCAGGATCGTCCCTATGCCGACAAAGCCCGGGATCAACGTCCACATATAGGACCAGGACGCGTAATCGTCGTTGAGATATTGGTAGTAGAGGATCCCGCCAATCCCTGCGATCATGGCCGCCGGGACAGACATTCCCGGTGCGCCCGTGATCAGACCAAGCACGAAAAGCAGTAAACCGGCGCCGATCGTATACATGGGCCAGGCAAAATTGCCACTGAGCCACTCCTGCACCGCCGGCACCTGGCGGCTGACGACCAGCCACGCGCCGATCAGGATGAGGAATACGCCAATGAAAAGGGTGGAACGGTTTTGTTGCATACAAATTCTCCTTTGAGAAATGATATATCATGCCCCGGTCACACACCGGCGCCTGCGGTGTGTGACCGTGAAGGGTATCGACTGGTTCAATATCATTATACGGAAAAATCGCAGCGTCGTTTCACTCAGATCATGGCTCAATTTCGGGGCAGTCCATCTTATGTCCCTGCTCCAGAGACATGCGACAATCTGCCACGGCAACCACGACATCGGGTCGCACCCAATCCTTCTGGTCCATCAGATCAAAGAAAGCATAGCGGTAGATCAATTTCACTGTGATATGCATCTCACCGAAATCGGGAACTGTAAAGGAATAGTCGCTCACCTGCGGCTCTCCCGGCACCAGGCGGGTATCCGAATTCTTTCCATCCTCGGTTGTAAATGCATACCTGGTCTGATTCCAATACGCGGCTGTGGGCGATAGATTGGTCGCTTCTTCCACAAGGAGGTTTGCAAAAATGACGCCGGGGCGACCGGCATATCCTTCGACACCGTTTTGACTTCCCGCGCCTGCCCAATCCGGAAGTTCTTCACCGTCCACCAGCGCCAGCGGAAATTCGAACTGATCGTTTGCAGACACTACCAGAATCAGATGACGTAAAGGGGAGTCCGTTGGGAATTTATGCCCGGCTCTTTTATTTTCCACTTCGACGCGGACATTCAGGGAATTACCCTGCTCTGGTTCATAGGTCAACTTGACTTTTAGACTCGCGGCATTTCGTATCATGCGGGGAACGACTTGTCCCGAATCGGTCGGACCGACATCCATCAGATTATGGTCAAAGGATTGATACTGGTCCATTGTCTCGGAGCACGCGCTGCGCAAGGACAGTGGAGTACTGACATTCGTGACATCCATGTGCGACATATGACAATCCTGGCAGGTTTTGTAAGCGGAATTCCCGGGGTTTCGTCCATATTTGCTTGCCTTCCATTCGCCATACGAATTGTAGATCGGGATGTCATTGAATGAACGATAATGGCAGGCCGCGCACAACTCGCTGCGGCTCAAAACTGGAGAGCAGCTGGAACCAGAATGTTTTTGACTCTCATCGTTGGCTGGCAAGAGAATATTCGTGAAGGGACCAAAGACGAACGAATTTGATACGCGCAGGAATTGGAGAGACTGTACGCCAGGTTTATCAGCAGGCGGATACTCATCATCCAACAATACGTTCGAGACCTTGTGACACACATCGCAGGTCACGCCCTCGCCGTTCACTCCCGCAGGACGGGGATAATAGCTTGTCAGGTCCGTGGGTTCCATCGAAGGCAGGATGGCCGCCGGGGCATGGCAGAAGGCACAATCCCCCGCCTGATCGGGGTAGGTCAGTTTGAAACCCGGGCCGTAATTCACTGTCGATGTCGTAACCTGGCCATTGACATTTGTTCCGCGATACAAGGATGAAAAAAATGGGTCCGCAAACACCCTGGCATGGCCGCTCTGCTCCCATTCTGCCACTTCGTTGTAGCCATCACCCAGTTGGCCCGCATGGCAGGTTCCACAACTACTATAGGCAGATGACCATGAATAGTTGATATTGTCCACAGCGCTTATTTTCATCAGTGCAATGTAATACGCGCTGGAACCGTTGCAAGGCGTAAAGTGAGTTTCATATCCTGGGGCCGAGACCACAAGAAATTGACCCTGGTCGCACGATGCGAGTCGCAGCTCTCTGTGATCGCTTCCATCCACAATCGCTGAATTGGTCACGCGCGCCACCGCCCCATTTACAGACGCCTGGTTGGCGCCATCATAGACGTACACTAGAATTTCACCAACATCATCGGGAACGAGAGTTGGTGTAGGCGTCGGTTTAGGCCTCTCGCCGGTAACAGGGATACAGGAACTTAACACAAATAAACATACCAGCAGGATTGCCGCAACTATGACCCGCCAACGTCTTCCCGAACGTGCCCCCGATAGACTCACTGTATTGCCTCCTGGACCAGCATTTAATTATTATGGATGAAATCGAGCTTTAATTCAAGTAGACGGCTGTCACATTAATTTCGTTCCGAATCGCTTAAAAAAGCCTTGCGAAGGTTGCCATAACCTTCGCAAGGCCCTTGTGCAGGGACTGGATCCTTGTTCCCAACTGCTGGCCGCCTCTCGCAGTAATAATGGGCGTTTCGGGTGAAATTAGATATTGAAAATCAAATTTCAAGCCAACGCAATTATGCGTCGCTCCGTAACTCGGGCAGAGCAAGCCATTCCCCCTTGTGATCTGGATGCTCGACTCGGACGAGCTTACTCTTCTCGACCAAGCCCGTAATTGTTCTCGTGACTAATTCTTTCTTCCACCCGAAGAGTTTGGCGGCGTCCTTTTCGGTGGATGCGCCGACCGATGCGAAATACAGTTCCATTAGTTTCCTACGCGCATCTCCCTCGCTGATAAAACGCGCCTTTTCGGGCAATTCGGGATAATGACGGGGCACAATCTCGTAAATAAACGAATATTTCCACGCGCCTGCTTCTGCTACGCCAATGGGCAATATCTTGAAATCTGTCTGCAACAACTCAAGCGCCTTGTTGAACTCTGATTCTTTTGCATTGACCAGTTTCGCGGCGCTTCGCAGATCAATCGTATGCATCGCGCCTTCCTTGAGCAACACCTCGTAGACTTGTTTTGCCGCCTGCGATAACCGTCCCTCCTCATAAGCAAGCAGATAATCTTCTTCCGGGGAGCCATAATTTTCAGAAAGCGCATAGAAATACGGAGCGGCGTCCAGGGAGATCATCGTCGCTTTTTTGCGCAGGACTTTGGCGTAATACCACATCCGTTTACCGAGCGCGTTATCCTTCCAACGCCATGTGACATGACCCGGGTCGTCATGTTTGTCGGCGACGGCGCGATTCCCGGCTACTGCTGTCCAGAGGCTGGGCAGGTCGATGCCTTTGATGGGCCAGAAATAGACGAAGCCTCGGGCGTTCACGAAATCGAGAGCTGCCTTCGGCGAGGCAACCCGCGGCGATGGAGGCAGGCGAAATGTCTTTGCACGATATGACTTGTATTTTTTCAAATCCAGTTGGGGCATGAAATCAATTTTATTCCATCCACACAGAAATGTCATCGCTGCCACCCTTCGACTACGGCACACGCGAGCGCTGTTCCTCCGCTCAGGGCGGGATAACAGTTGTATAATCCGCCGTTATGCGAGTTCTATTTATCTTTTTGGATGGAATTGGGTTGGGAGAAAACAATCCTGACACAAATCCATTTGCACGGGCAAAGATGCCCAATCTAAATCGACTCCTGGATGGACGGTCTCTATTAAAAGAGTCGGCCCCATACCATGGAGATCATGCATCGCTCCTGGCGATCGACGCTGCAGTGGGTGTCAGTGGCCTTCCACAATCCGCAACGGGGCAGGCTATTTTGCTCACCGGCAAAAACATCCCTGCAGAGTTAGGCTATCACTACGGACCCAAGCCCAACCCTGCAGTAGCGGCATATCTCAAAGGCGACACACTCTTTTCGAATTTGGCAAACGCCGGAAAGAAAACCGCATTGCTCAATGCTTATCCGCCCCGCTATTTTGACGGCATCGATTCAGGCAAGCGCCTGTATTCGTCCATTCCGCTGGCAGTGACGAACGCAGGACTTCCGCTTTTCAGGCATGAAGATTTATTCGCCGGCAACGCCCTCTCCGCCGACTTCACAGGCGAAGGCTGGCGCACCATGCTTGGCTTCATCGACGCGCCCGTCATGCAGGCAGACGAAGCCGGTCGAAAACTGGCGGCGGTCGCGAAGGACTATGATTTCTCATTATTCGAATACTGGGCCAGCGATTATGCCGGTCACGGACAGGAAATGGACACCGCCGTGCGATTGATGGAGACATTCGATGGCGTGTTAGCCGGTTTGGTAGAAGAGTGGGATGATGGATTGATCCTGGTCACATCTGATCACGGCAATATGGAAGACCTTTCCACGCGCAGGCATACCGATGCTCTCGTGCCGGCCCTGGTGATCGGGGGCAAAACTGCGAGGGAAGAATTTACGCACGAGATGAAGGCTCTCACTGATATTGCTCCAGCTATTTGGAAAACTGTAATCCAGTAAGGAGGGATGCCATCCCGCCCTACACAAAACGCATAAATACCTGGTTTCCCAGTAAGCGGCCGTGTTTTGACAATCGTAAAATTTCCCCCTCACCCCTAACCCCTCTCCCGCTGGGAGAGGGGGACTCTATTAATCCCAACTTCAACAATTCATCGATCTCTTTTCTAAAAACGTCACGCATGGGTTGACCAAAGCGCGTCTGGAATTCACTTTCACTGACACCTTCTTGCGTCAAGCGTAATCCGGTCATCATGAACTCGGACATATCATCGGCGGGGGATTGTTTGTGATGGTTGACGGTGGCGGGTGTAAGAGGAAATTTGTAATTCGTAATTGGTAATTGGTTTAACCGGTCGATGTAGGTTTTGATTCTTAGAACGTTGGAGTAGCGGTAGCCATTGGCATATCCATGCGCGCCGGCTCCGAAGGCTAGGTACGGGAGTCCGCGCCAATATTGAAGATTATGTTTGCATGCATATTTTGGATGGTCACCTGCGTCTCGTCTACGCTCCGCTCCGCTCGACGCGAGGTCTTTTGCCCAATTGCTGATCTCATATTGGAAATAACCGCTTGCTTCGAGAGTTTCGCTCAGCCATTCATACATTTCTGCAGCAAGGTCAGGGTCGGGCAGAGGCAATATTCCCCTTGCAGACCAGCGTCCAAACGGAGTACCGTGTTCGAGGGTCAACGCATAAGCGGAGATATGTTCAGGATGCAGGTCGAGGATTCGCTTTCCTGTCGTTTGCCAGGTGGAAAGTGTTTGCTCGGGCAAGCCGTAGATGAGGTCAAGATTTAGATTGTGAAAGCCAGCTTTACGAGAATTCGTCACTGCTTCGATCACATCAAAGAAGCTGTGGTTGCGTTCGAGCATGCGCAGTTCTTCTGTGTTCGCGGATTGAACTCCGTAGCTGATACGGTTGATGCCGAGGGAACGCAAAGCGAGCAAATCAGCAAAGGAGACTGTGCCAGGATTTGCTTCGGTGGTGATCTCGGCGTCATCGGTGAGCGTAAAGTTGTCGCGGATGGATCGGAAGATGGAGGCAAATTGTGTTGGTGACAGAAGAGAGGGTGTGCCGCCGCCGAAGAAGATGGTGTGAATCTCTCCCTCACCCCCCGCCCTCTCCCGCTGGGAGAGGGAGCTGCCGACAAATTCAACTTCTTTGCACAATGCGTCTACATAAGCAGGGATCAGGCCTTCCTGCCCGGAATACGTGTTGAAGTCACAGTAGGCGCAGCGATGCGTGCAAAACGGGATATGAAAATACAGGGAGTAGTGAGGTGGGTTATGAGGCATGCAGATCTGGTAATTGGTAAGTGGTAAGTAGAGGTTAGATATTGGTGACTGGAGATCGTCCACTGGTGCGAGGAAGACCGATGAGTAGAGCAATTGGTCCGAGGAGGAGAATCCACATCGCCGTCTGCAGTCCAAATCGGTCGGCGAGGAAACCGATGATGAAGGGAAAGAATTTTGTAATCGGCGCGGTGACCGATCCGATGGCCATGAGGCTGGCGCTCTGCCCGGGCAGGCTTGAGTATAACCGTCCCTGCAGGATGGCGTACCAACCGGTATTGAGCAGATTCACAAACACAACAACAACCAGCTTGGGAATGAAGCCGGGCGTAAGCAGGAAGATGGCAAACGCAAATACCTCCATGAAGGCGGTGATGCGCAGAAATCTCATCGAGTCCTGTTGACGATCAATAAACGGGATAAAGAGAAAGTCGGTAACGAGACCTAGAGCGAGCCAGGCCGTCACAGCAACGCCTGCCTGCGTTTCGGTTACGCGTCCGACATCCACGAAGTAGAGGGCAAGATAGCTGAATAGCACATCACCCATCAGATCTGCAAATTCGAGCAGCAGAAGCCAGCGCCACACGTCGGCGCGCTTGAGGGAGTTGAATGCAGCGCGGAATCCGTCAAAGACAACGCTCATAGACGGGAAGGCCGGAGTGGTAGCGCGATCGGGAGGCAAATATCTTAACGCCGCCAGCAGGCACAGGCTTGAGAGCGAAGCGAGCGCGGCGTACGTCCCGCGCCATCCCGGACCAAAATAGACAAACAATCCGAGCAGCAGTGGTCCCGCAAGGACTCCCATCGACCCGGCAAAGGTCCAGCGCGCCATGTTGGATTCGTGGCGTGAGGGATCTGAGTCCATAAGGTTGGCTTGCGAGAGGCTGACGAAGGCACCCGAGGAGGGGAAGAATAGAATAAAAGAAAAAAGTAATACGTAAACTAGGCACCTGACAGTTTGCTCATAGAGGGCAAAGAGGCAGGGAAAAAGGAAGG
>CAZBAX010000119.1:0-6840 GCA_964489725.1 uncultured Anaerolinea sp.
TGTCGTAGTAAAAGTCAAAACGTCGTAGTAATACGAAACGTCGTTGTAGTGCTAATCTTCATATGGTAATTCTCCTTTTTATGACTTCACGGATCCAGGTATCTGCGAGCCCAAATCTGTTTTGCAGAAACAAGGACGCCCTGCCGGAAGAGCAGAGCGTTATTTCCGTGTTTATTTGGTTGATCGTTTTGATCCCCCATCTATATGCAGGGCGGCCACCACCCGGACAGGAAAGCTTGATCAGGATCCATTCCAGCAGGCGGGTAGATCAATGTGTATTTGAACCCTTTTTCGTTCATGATCCTGGTGAGTGTTGCCGTCCAATCGTCTCCTCCCTTATCCATATCCTGGATGAGGAAGTAATCGTAGTCATGTTCACCAAACCATTCCACGATCTCAGCAGATGGTGAGGCACCATTGGTGTAAACGCAGGCAATATCAGGATACAGCCCGCGCTGGTCCAGAAACTGGGCGCCAACGAGCATATCAAAGAGCCCTTCGACTACCATGACTGCCCTTGTTCGTTCGGTGATGCGCCAGGCGCCCAGGGGTGTCAGGCGATCTCCCCATGTTCGATGCGGGTGCTTGCCTAGCTTGAAGCCGCGCCCCTGTCTCATGTATTCCGATGGGAGGTACCGAACATTCAAGACTGCAGGATCTGTGACCGGGTCGGCGTATATAACACTCTCAGCCCAGAGCCACTCCCGGCGGTATACCATGCCGAGTTTGTAGCCAGCGTCTGTTGTGGGATAGGAAACAGCCGGATTGCCAATTCCATATCCCAGGCCGTACATCATTGCAGTGTATGGGGTAACGCCCCTGTGCCCTAGATAGGACATCGCCGATGAACTAAGGATCCTGCTTTGAGCATCAGCCAGTGCTTCCGAAAGGTCAGCGACAGTGATGCCTCCGTTGGTTTCTCGTTTTGGTCTCTTCACAATGAACTCAGCCTGTTTGGGCTGATAGTCGGCGCCAAGCTTTTTTGCCAGGCTGTAAAGCGATCCGCCTTTGAAACCGCAGCGAAAACAGTTATACCGACCAGTGTTCAGGTCAATTGCAAAGTTCGGCTCACCGGTAGTACCGCCTCTTTGCTCGTCCGGGTGGGCTGGACACCAGAACTCAGCCCACCCTTTTTTATTGATGCGAATCTCATTGGTCTTGAGAATCTTCCTGGCTTCTTCCAGGATCTGATCTCTTGTTTGCTCCATAGGCAAACCTTTCTTTTACCAGCCGATGATATGCACCAGCCTTGTAGTAAACTCCACGGCGGCACGCAGAAGGCGAGCGGGCTCGCTACCTGCAATGACCACCAGGATGATGATCAACGCTTCTGTTCTCATGGGTCACCTTTTTATTAAGTTTGCGATTACGACAATTCCCCCTTGGGTGCCATGATCACACATCCACTCAGCCCGGTTATGGTGGTTCACACCCTTTCCGGTTTCTCTGGAGGCAAGTAGTGAACCCTGCCTGCAGAGAAGTGTAGTGTGGAAAGCATGGGGGTGGTCCCTAGACCGTGCTATTTGACAAATTCCTGGAAGAGAGTAAAATAGAACTAATGTTCGTTGAGACGAGAGTCTTAGAAGCCCGGTGAGTTGCGACCTCACCGGGTTTCGCATTTAATGGATCACTATTTCTCATCTTGGGTAATGTCCTTTCAGCGCGCGAAGATCGGCGGACAGCGTGGCGATAGCGACGGTATGCCATCGGCAGAATTAGAGAGTTCATGTTTTCCTCAGAGTGAGTAAAATTTTGGATCTGATATGAGCTTGCCGTTGAACTAGTCATCAAGGGTTTCTTCGGCTGACGAAATCCGACGGATATAGCGACGGTCCAGCATCTCGTAATCATCGAAGCGTCCCATCTTGCGAATGGTTTTGAGAGCTCGTTTCTGGCGACGGGTGGAATGTCGTTCGTGGCGGTAAGCGCTGGCGAGAATGACGCGCCTAGGGGTGGAAGAGATAGCCGTAATTTGGTTGGTTGTCGTGTTCATCGTTCAATTTCTCCTGGATAGATTGGTTTTGATGGGATCATTCATGCACTGGGCTAGCGTTTGGTGCGGCGGGGATAGCTGACGCATAGGAACCAGGTGATGATGAGAATCCCGGTGATCACAACGCCTGCGGCGAGCCCCATGCCGATGGCTAGGGATATATCTGCGACGTTCATAGTGTTTTCCTTCGTTCAAGTTGATGGGAATGCAAAACGCCCGGCGAACGAATTCGCCGGGCGTTGATTCGGGACTTTCACCCGAAAAGCTGCTGTTATGGAAAAAGTTGAATGTATTTGTATCTGGGGTGGATCTCCTGATGTGTCACTTGAAGGCTAACACAACACCTGTTTAGTGATGACATGGCAATAAGCTGCGTCTGGCTGTTTTGGCTATGTAGCTGCTTCCATCGTGCGAAGAGTGACGCGCTTATTATTTCTCCCTGTTAGTGCGGTAGCGGATTAGACCGTAAGAGCCCGAGAACAACCCCAGGCTATTACTGCATCAGAACCTTAATCAGATCAAGCGATGTACAGAGTGCGTACTCTGTTAGCAACGCGCTTATTAATTTCTTGATCTTCCTGTCGGCTTTGCAGCTTAAGGGAAATCCACTATCAGTTTGGTTGGGGAACGCAAATACGGCACAGCCAGGCTTCAGCCCGGTCGCGCCGTATTACGCTTGATTATTTGGTCAAGAATATTTCCACGGATGCCGCATGTATGCGTGGGAGGAATTAGCCGACTTATGGAAGGTCAACGAGTGACATCCACCGATGTAGAAAATGCGTTCATTCCTGGCTGATATTGTAGTTTTCGGATTGTTTACTAATGGATGATAGTGAAGTTGTTTGGAGCCGTTTAAGAAATCCCCTGGCGCAGCAACAAACAATAACACCCGACTTGCGTCAGGCGTTTTGTGAAGAAAGATAAACTAGAAGAGGTCGTTCAGAAAAAAGAATTGTCCTGATTATAGTGATTCGCTTTAGCTTGTCAAGTAGAAAGAGACTTTATAGCACTTTACACCTGCGTTAGGTTTTGGCCGGCATACGTTTCATAGGCGGTAAGCGATCGTGATGTTGTGCCGACGCAAGCCGATGGATCTACGCTGTGGGATGCCAAATTTGACTTTTTATTTCCCACCGTGTTTTAGAACCGCGCTTTTCTATTCGCCTGGTTCACTGCCGATCTTCGAGATCCTAGAGCCATTGTTCTGATTCTTGTTCGCTTTGACGAGCACGATTCTATTTGCCGATAAATCAATAGGTGCCTGGATAAGTAAGCAATAAGCAAAGAGAAAGTAGATATTCATCGCATTCTTATGGGTTGTATGAAAGGCATAAGGAAAAAGTCGCCAGACGATCAAGAAGGCTCCTATCGCAGGGCAGCGTTCACGAAAGCAGTAGTTCACAGGCTAGGAATGGTGGCGTGTTCCTCTAGCGAATTTACGGTGTAAACCAGAAAGGGAAATAAAACTCAAGGAAATGTTCTGGTGAGCAACATTATGGTGACCCCAGATAGGCTCTGAATTTATCTGCCCAGGTTACATCGAAGCAAAAAGCGAACAGGTGCTATCACTAATGCTATCCTGATAGCACCTGTGATAGCACCTGAGGATTTGACTGATAAACGCCACGGTAGTGGGATGGGAGTCAAGTATCCACACTCAATACGAATCCTCCCACGCCTAGAACAAGGATTCAAACCAGCAAATTTCCTCCCACGTTTATAAGCTAGCTTCCTCCCACGCCCTCTGCAGCTTGCCACCTGTTTCCTTGCTTTTACTTGTTTTTCTGCCACGTCCTCCCACGCCCAATTGTTGTCCACCGAGAAAGAGCAATCGCAAACAGGAAACTACCATAGCTCAGTACCGTCCGGTCAAGGTTTTATTAGACGCTCACTGCCATTTCACTGATTCTAGTGGTTTGTTGGCTAAGTTTTGCAATAAATTCGAAACATGCCAGTGGTCCGTAGGCGTGATCTCAACCTCTGTTTCAACGCCGTGAGAGTGCATGATTTTCAAGTCGTTGCATGATTTATCCAACAGACCACTGGATAGGCGCCGCTCCCAGGTATTATGCGGTCGGATACATTGAAGTCAGAGGCGGAGGAACGATGGCTATGAACAGAGAGGGTACTGCGGCTCGTAGGGAGGCTGTCCCAGGCGGAGGGCCGGGTTGTTAGGAAGATCCGGAGCTGGGTCTAGCCAGATCAAAGGCGTGGCGATCTTCTGTTCCCAAGCTCTCTCGTTGGGAGTGCCATCATCTGGATAACCACTCAGATCCTGAATCTCCTGGGCGACAGATACGAACATTGGGTCACCAGGTAGCGGCAGTTTATCGCCAAAGAATGGAAGCTGGTAAGTCAGCCAGTATTCCACCGCCTCCTCGAACCCAGGCCGGACGGAGACCTCCAAGCGGGCCGATCCGGAGCGCAGGAACTTTGCAAACTCGGGGTCATTGCTGGAATAATCGGCCAGCAGGTCCCAGTTCGTTCCCCTGGCCCAGAAGTAGGGATAGAAGATGTAGGACATCTTCCCCCATTCGAAGGCCTGCTCGAGGAACTGGATGGTGGGAGCATCCTGCAAGGCAAGGACTGCATCGTAGCGGTCCCATGTTTGCCCGTTTCCGGCTGCGATCATGGCGCTCAGCCCGGCGAAATCGGGATCATCCAGCAGCCAGGTGATTGCCTGGCGCTTGAGCTCCTCGGCCACGATCTCCTTGTTGCGGGTGGGAGAAGTGGCATTCGCCCCGTTCAATACGGGTCCGACCTGCTGCAGCTGTGACGTCCGCCATTCCTGCTCCCAGGCCCGCCAGGCGTCGAAGAGGATATCGTAGACGGTGTTCTGCCATTCGGCCAGCGCCTGCGGCGTACGATTGCAGGTGATCAGGAAGGATACGGTTGCCGAACCTGCTCCCGCACATTGGAACCCCAGGGAAAGCTTGTCCTGTGCTCCTGGTTTAATATCGATGCTTCTATCCTGGAAAATCAGGTAGGTAGACCCATATCGCTTGGCGGTCCGGTTCTCATAGCCCAATTTTGTTCCTTCGAGCTGGACCGAAAAATTTTCTGCTTTGGTCCCCCCTTTTTTCTCGGTGATCTTTTTTCCACCTGCGGTTGCCACAAGCGTGATCTGGTGAAACCCTTCTACAAAGGTCTGATCATGAAGGTCTCCGTCCGGATCTTTGTGATACATCTCTGTCCGCCAGTTGGCATGGAAGGGACTGGCGGACCCGGCGATCAGCAGTTTGTCGGCGCTATATCCCTTGGGAATCATCACCTCTTTGGACTTTTCGATCCTCGGCGCCATCCAGGTTTCGGCGCGGTTATCGAGAGGCGTCTGCTCGGTATTGGCGGAGAGAACTTCGGTCACGCCGACCACAGGTTCAGGAGGCGGCGGCACGTTGGAGGCATGGTATTTCAACAACAGGCAGCCATAACTCTCTTCTTTGATATCTGTGAGCAGCGTATCGAAAGCGGGCGGCTTCGGCACTGCCAGCTCATTCGGCTGCGCCGGATTTGCCAACCGGTATCGGACGTACTCCGCCGGTTCGGGGATCTGGAATTCCAAAACCATGCGGTCCGAGTAACGGAAGACCTGGTAGCGGTCGACCCGGTCCACCCAGCGGTAGATGCCGATGGTATGTTCGGGGTTTCCATTGGTGATGACGTGCTTCGTGCGATCTTCGAGGCGGGTCAGGCGGCGTTCCACGCGTTGCTCACGGACGCGCGACTCGACCCGCGCGGAGGCGCGTGAGACCAGATCGTGGGCAATACTGGCGGCCTGGCGGGTGTTCTCGGCCAGCGAGGCGCTCAGGCCCGTAGAAGCCGAAGCGCCAAAAGTGGTCAAACCATACTGCCCGGAAACATCGGCGCTTCCCTCGGCGCTGATCTCCAGCGAGATGGCCCGGTCTATTTCACGTGAGATCTCCGTCTGAGTACGGTCCTCCTCCAGTTGCTCGTGAACCTCGATCCGCTCGCTGTCCTCGGTGGTTGTGGTCTCCTGCTCGTCGGTGTGCTTGACCTCGTGCTCGAAGGTCTCACCGGCCAATACGTTCATGATGCTGGCGATCTCGCCCGGCAGGTAACAGCTCCACTCACTACGGACTACGAACCGGTCGGTGACTTTGGCCTTGCGCACCATCTCGATCCCCCTGGGGCTGGCCAAGGATCGGTAACTGGGAGGAACAATCGCACTCCGGCGGTGCAGGCGGTCCCACACCGGCCGGCCGGTGCCAGCAGTAAGGGTTTCATCGGGCAGCACGATCGGGTCCAGCAGATCCAGCACGAGCAGCATGCGCGTAAGGAGGCGGATCCTATCCCAGGTCTCCACATATTGCGAATCGATCACGCCGGGCCGCGTTCCCCCTGCCTGGCCGCGAGCGATTCTCCGCATGAGACGGGTGGAGAGCATTTCCGCAGCAATCCAGTTGGACAGGCCCTGGCGTAGATAGGAGAACCAAAAGACCGTTTCGTCTTCATCTAGCTGGGTGGCCAGCTCCGTTCGCAGAGCCATAAACTCCTCTGCCGGTGGATTATCTCCACGGTCCAAAAGCCAGCAATCCAGATTCATGAGCATGGCTCGTTTACCGCTCAGCTTCTTGCTGGACCGGGCCTCAAGCACAGGGTGGGGATTTTCCAGCTTCCACTTTTCGAGCGTCTCCTTATCCTGGTCGCTCATTTCTTTGTTGGCACCCAGCAGCTCCTCGATCCAGCTCACCATCTCTCCATCGATGCGGGCTGTTACAGCAGGGTCTTCACAGGCTGCTCGCGGGGTGCGGAGCAAACGGAATGTGGTTAGCATTACAACGACGTTTCACATTACAACGACATTTCGAATATTACAACGACGT
>CAZBAX010000120.1:0-6586 GCA_964489725.1 uncultured Anaerolinea sp.
CTGGCGCGCCACTTTCAAGAACAGATCATGCTGATCGGCGGGGATTTCCAAATGCTCGGCGAGCAATTCCGCGATCTGGCGCGAGGGGCGGCGTTCGTCTGATTCGATCTTGAAGATCAGCGATATCGAACAGCCCACGCGATGCGCAAGTTCGTGCTGTGTGAGGCCGAAGGTTCTGCGGCGGCTCTTAATCCAAGCTCCAAAACTATATTCAGAACGTGTCATGTTTTCAGCCGATGAATACTTTCGGAGCGATTAAGAATCTATCCGAAAATTTGCTACCGTACATCTTCACCGCGAAGCCCGCAGAGTGCGCTAAGAAAACCTTTAAATCTTTGCGTTCTTCGCGCTCTTAGCGGTAAAAATGGCGTGATGTACGGTAGAGAATCCGAAAAATCAACCACATCTGCACACTTGTCGTTGCGAGTGGCGCTGTTAGCGCCGACGAAGCAATCTACTAAAGGTCAGTTTTGCCTGTTAAACAGGAGATTGCTTCGTCGGGGAAAGCACCTTCCTCGCAACGACATCATTGATGTCAGGATAGGTTCTAAGATCAATGTGATGCTACTGCTTTCCCAATTCCTGAACCAATATATCCAGGGTGATGGATTGCGCCCGCGAACGCGAGGCTTCGATTTGCTGGGGAAGAATCTGCATTTCCAGCTCATCGCGCAGTTTTTCAGCCCGGTTTTTCGTGTTCTGCGTGCTGGATGGATGCCCCAGAATATAGATCGCCCATTCCAATGCCCGTTCGGTCTGACCCATTTGCGCGTCCATCATGGCCAAACCTCCCAGAGCATCGAGCAGCATGGGGATTGCCTGCGTGGTGAAGGCGACTCGTCCAGCCTCTTTGAAACTTTCCTGCGCTTGCGCGTATTCGCCTGCGTCGAAAGCGAACTTGCCTTCAAGGTTGAGCGCATGTAAAAGGAACCAGGTATCGCCTGCTTCGCGGAAGTGTTCGATGCTCTCAGTCAACATGCGTCGTGCTTCCGGCCCATCTCCACGCGTTTGCGCAAGCATTGCCATTCGCACACCTGCCAGCGCGATCCCAAAACGGTCATTGGTTTCCGCGGCAGCCTGTAAGCCCTCCCGCAAAAGATCCGGCACTTCATTGGATCGTCCCAGGGTAAGGGCGGTTTGTCCCAGATACCCTGCCGCCAGGGAAATCAACCTGGGGTCACCCAGCGAGCGACAAATCTGCAGAGCCTCGGCAAAGAGCCGATATGCCTCTTCATAGTCCCCATGATCATCGGTTGCCATGCCGAGAAAGGTTGTATACAACCCCTCCTGCCAGCGATCCTCGAGGGCGCGGCTCAATTGGATTGCCTCGCCTGTGTTGCGCACAGCTTGCGCATACGCGCCCTGTAATGACCAGAGTACGCCGTAATGTCCGAGAGCGTATGCCAGACTCGATGTGGCACCCAGGCTTCGTAAGAGAGGTATGCTCTCTTCAAACAGATTCTGCGATTCATGATTTCGCCCCAATCGAAAACAGTAAAAGGCCTGGTGCGCCAGCAAAGCGCCCAGCGTACCCTGGGCCTCTTTAATTTCTTCACTGGACGTGTCCGAGTCAGGTTTGGCAAGCCAGCCGCGACCCAGGTCGACACCACGCTTCATAAGTGTCTCTCCCTCTTGAAAATACGTACGGAGTTCGTACACATACCAAAGGGACCAGGCCGCCGCTCGTATCAAGTCGAGGCGGCGATGTAGGATCGCCGCCTCCCAGGCGGCGCGGATGTTATCTGTTTCCGGGATGACTCTGGCAAGCGCCTCACGCTGGTAATGGCTTTGAAGCCTTGCTTTGTAGGCTTCCAGCAGGGACAGGTAAAACTCTGCGTGCTGTTTGTGTGCCTCATAACTTTCCGGTGCATCCAGTTGGAGTTGCATGCCAGCATACTGCCTGAGGAGTTCGTGCAGGTCATAGCGTCCCGCGTTCGAGTCATTCCGCCGCACGAGAGACTTATCGACCAGCGCTGAAATGACCGACAGCGTCGGACCCCCAACTTTTTCGGCAGCCTCGCGGGTAAAACCGCCATGAAAGACAGAGAGGCAGCGCATTGCCCGACGTTCCTCAGCGGAGAGCAGATTCCAGGAATAATCGAAGACAGCGCGGAGGGAACGATGCCTTTGCGGGATGTCGCGGGCAGTCGTGGAGAGGAAGTCGATACTGCGTTCGATCTCGCGCGCAATTTCAGCGGCGGACATCACCCGCACCCAGGTGGCGGCAAGTTCCAATCCGAGAGGCAAACCTTCTACAAGAGAGCAGATGCGTGCGATGGCGGGCAGGTCTTCGGCGCTGGGCGCATAGTTGATCTTGACATGCCGTACACGCTCAATGAATAAAGAGGCCGCGCTGTTTGACTCCAGGGACTCCCTGGCAGTGTTTAAGGGGATGGGCAGTCCCTGTATCTCGAACGCCCATTCCGCGCGCAGGTTGAGCTGTTCGCGGGAAGTTGCCAGCAATTTAATCTGGGGTGCGGCCTCGAGAAGTTCATCGAGCAATTCGATACCGTCCAGCAAATGTTCCAGATTGTCGAGGATTAGTAAAATGCGTTTGTCTTTGAGGAAGTTGAACAGCTGTGTTTTCAACGCAAGCGCGCCTGAGAAAGAGAAACCCAACGCGTCGGCAATCGCAGGCACAATGAAATCGGACGCGCTTGTGCCAACAAGTGAGGCAAAACACACGCCCTGATCGAATGAGTCGCGCAGTTGCTGTGCGACCTCCAGTGCCAGGCGCGTTTTTCCCACGCCGCCAGGGCCAGTGAGAGTCAAGAGGCGACAGGAGGGGTCTTGTAATTGTTGGAGGATAGCGCGCAGTTCGTTTTCACGTCCGAGCAGGGAGGTAAGAGGGATTGGGAGAGAGGTTGGCAGGGTCTGAGGGGCAGACTCACGCTTGACCTGAGCAATGTCGAAGGGCCTGGGCCCGGGAAGAGGCGAGAGCGAATCTAATCCATCCACTGCTTTTTCGCGCCGCGCCACTTTCAGGAACAAGTTGCGTTGTTCGACGGGGATTTCCAAATGCTCGGCAAGTAATTCCGCGATCTGGCGTGAGGGACGGCGTTCGTCCGATTCGAGTTTGAAGATCAGCGAAACGGAACAACCCACGCGCGCTGCGAGTTCCTGCTGTGTCAAATCGAGCGCTTTACGCCTGCGCCTCACCCAGTTCCCAAATGAAGATTCCATGTCTGACATCGTATTGAACGGCTAAAACCCAGTAATGATGGCGCAATTGTACTATTTTTTGTCCAGTAGTTTGTACAGAGAAATCGCACCCATCCAATGGAAAAAAGAATAAATTATAGCCATCGAATTTAATGAAGCAGTTGGTCAGATCACAGATTTAGAAGCGATGTTGAGGTGCATGTCATGAATTCCAAAAACCATTCCCATCGGTATGAAGAAGAGACGCTGGTTGACGCTGCGGCGAAGGGTGACCTGGACGCCTTCAACCAACTTGTCCTGGTTTATCAAGACACGGCTTACAACCATGCCCGTGCCCTGCTCCGCGACCCGGATTTGGCAGCCGATGCCGTGCAGGAAGGCTTCATTAAGGCGTTTCAAGGTATGCACGGCTTTCGCGGCGGTTCGTTCCGCGGCTGGCTCTTGAAGATCGTGACCAATTCTGCCTACGACATAATCCGCCGTTTCCAGCGGCATCCCACACAGCCATTGCTGCCCGGAGATGAGAACGGCGAGGAAATCGAATCCCCGGCGTGGCTCGCCGACCCAACCGCCTCAGTACAGGATGCGGTGGAGCAGAATGAACTCTCGAAAAACATCTACAAACTGCTGGACGAGTTGCCAGATGTCTATCGAAGTGTAATCACGCTGATCGATATAAACGAACTCGATTACACAGAAGCTGCGCTGGTGCTGAACGTGCCCCTCGGTACAGTGAAAAGCCGCCTGGCGCGGGCGCGAATCCAGATGAAAAGGAAGTTGCAGGATGAATTGGAAGGACGGGCAGGTTACCGAAGAAATTTATCCGATGCAAATCCCTGCCTGGCTGTTTAGGTGGGTTTCTGGCCCATAAACTTTGCAGCGCTGTTTTGAAAGCGCGTATGCGGGAGAGAATTTCCCCGCAGGCGGCGAGCAATCAGAGAAGGAGTCGGTACACGAATTTTGCACGCGGGACGATCATAGATTAAAAGGAGAAATCTTATGTCTACGAATATTCAACCTGCTTTGATCATGGAGAACCCTGCATCATCCCTGACGCCAGAGCTGATCGCACTTTTCAACAACCGTGTCATCACACCTGATGATGCAGAGTATGAACGAGCACGTACTGTCCACGCGGGTGCGGTCGACCGCCGGCCTGCTGCCATCGTCCGTGTTGCAAATGCAAGCGATGTGTCTCAGCTTGTTTCGCTGGCGCGCGAAACGAGTGTTGAGCTTGCAGTCCGCAGTGGAGGTCATAGCCTTGCAGGACATGGTGTGACCAACGGCGGTGTATTGCTTGACCTTTCCGGCATGAAGGGCTTGCAAATTGATGTCAACGAAATGACTGCCTGGGCCGAAACGGGTCTGACTGCCGGCGAATACACGATCGCAGCCGGCGCACACGGGCTTGCCACCGGCTTCGGCGATACCGCCTCTGTTGGGATCGGCGGCCTCACACTTGGTGGCGGCGTCGGCTTTCTGGTCCGCAAATATGGGATGACAATTGATCACCTGCTCGCCGCTGAAATCGTAACCGCAGATGGTAAATTGCGAGTTGTGGATCACGAATCGCATCCTGACCTCTTCTGGGCGATCCGCGGCGGCGGAGGCAACTTTGGTGTTGCCACACGTTTTAAGTTTCGCCTGCATGCTGTCAACTCGATCCTGGGAGGCATGTTGATCCTGCCTGCCACGGCAGATGTCATCGCGGGTTTTATCGCCGAGGCAGAAGCCGCGCCCGATGAACTGTTGACCATCGTTAACATCATGCCTGCACCGCCGATACCGTTCCTGCCAGAAGAGGCTCACGGCAAACTGGTGCTGATGGCAACATTGGTCCATGCTGGAGATGCCAACGCTGGCCAACGCGTCATTGCTCCATTCAGAAAACTTGCCACACCGCTGGCGGACCTGATCAAGCCAATGCGCTATCCAGAGATCTATCCACAGGAGGATCATGGAAGTTCAGCCATCATCGCTTCACGAGCGATGTTCGTTGATTCCGTTGATCGTTCGGCTGCCGAAAAAATCCTGGCTCATCTCAATGCTTCGACCGCCTCGATGGCCTTTGCTCAGCTCCGAGTGTTGGGCGGAGCGATGGCTCGTATTCCTGCCGGGGCCACTGCCTTCGCTCATCGCAGCTCACGCATCATGGTAAACCTGATGGCATTGTTCCGAAGCCCCGGAATGAAGTCGGTTCATGAAGCCTGGGTCGCGGACTTCGCGGCGGCATTGCAGCAAGAGGATGGCGGCGTGTACGTCAACTTCCTCGGCGATGAAGGCGAAGCGCGAATCCATGCCGCGTATCCAGAGGAAACCTGGAAACGACTCGCCAGCATCAAAGCCCGCTACGACCCGACAAATTTTTTCCATCTCAATCACAACATTCAACCCAGAGACCAGGCAGTGGCTGTTTCTTCCGGATTTTCATCACACAGGAGACTCTAACAATGGAATTTTTGTCCGACTTTCTCTCGTGGGTCTGGGCGCGTCATCACAACGTTTTGAGTTGGTATATCCGCCCGATGTTCATCGTGCCCTTCATCTTTTTCGCCTACAGACGCAATTGGCAGGGGCTTGCCCTCACCATAATTGCCTTGTTCACCAGCATGTTCTGGTTTCCTGCGCCAGCAGTTGTTGACCCTGCTGTGGAAGGGTTCCTGCAAGCCGAAAAGGATTATCTTCTCGGTGATTGGACGGCATCCAAAGTCTTGGCATCCCTTACTGTTCCTGCCTTTTTTTACTTCCTTGCGGTCGCATTCTGGAAGCGCTCGTGGTGGTGGGGCGCTGCAGTCATCAATCTGGCCGCGTTGGGCAAGATCGGGTGGAGCGTTGGCGAGGGCGGTGAATCAGGTTGGGCGGTGTTAATCCCTGCCGCGATTGGAATGCTCGTCTGTAACGTCGCCGTGTACTTGTTGTTCTTTAGAAACAAAACCGTCCGAAACGTTCAAACTGAAAAAAGCAGAACATGATGTCGAAATCAAGCTGGATGCATTCTCTGAACAGCGTGAATCTTTCAGAAAACTCTTATCGGGTCACTGTCAAAGGTACGTGCGCAAACTCTCACATTCCAGTGAAATAACGTCCCGCCTCCAAAATTCGTGAGCCGCTGCACTGCGAAGCGGATACACGCTTTGTAGAACTACATTCCACACAAGGATCTTGTTTTGCACAAATACGGGAAAGGAAAAACCATGCCGATATTCACAGGATTTTCACCGAACGGAGTTCCGTATGCCCGCCTGAGCGACAATGGTCCCGCGCTGGTCATCTTCACAGGTTCCGAACTGGAACATCAGCCGCCGACCTGGACCGCCCAACAGGGATTCCTGATTGGCCTGAAGCGCCTGGCACAACATTACTCGATTTACCTGATGAGCCGCAAACCAAACCTGCCGCGCGGTTATTCTGCCAAAGATATGAG
>CAZBAX010000121.1:0-6466 GCA_964489725.1 uncultured Anaerolinea sp.
TGAACCTGACCGCCATGACCCCGCAGCCCAGCCTCTGTTCGACAGGCTACTGCCTGGCAAATGCTGTCGCTGCCAATGCAGAGTATCTGGTCTACCTGCCTGCGGGTGCTGAGATCGCCGAACTCCTTGCGCGGTTGGGAATCGATAAGCAACCGCCCATTTATTTGCCCGCCGACGGGCAGGTCCTTGTGGATCTTTCGGCGGCCTCTGGTGAAATGGCCGTGGAATGGTTCAACCCTGCGAGCGGCGAAACCGTGCCGGGAGAACCTGTTACCGGTGGAAGCCCTCAAACGTTTACGGCGCCATTTACGGGAGACGCCGTTCTCTATATATACAACACAACGCCGTAATCCTATTTTCTTAGCGGTGGCATTGATGCATATTCTCTTTCTAACTCAAATTCTGCCTTATCCTCCCAGCTCAGGCCCCAAGGTCAAAACATGGCACGTCCTGCGCTATTTGTCGGAGCGTGGTCATAAGATCACGCTGGCTTCGTTCGTTCGCTCTGAGGAACTGCCTTACGTTGACGCCGTGAGGGAAATTTGTTCCACAGTACATACGATTCCGATGCGTCGTTCACGTGTGAGGGACATGGGATACTTCCTGCGATCGCTTTTCAGCCGTCGTCCGTTCCTGGTGGAGCGTGATGATCTCGTGGAAATGCGGGCTATTGTCCAGCAGGTGATCACGGCTGAACACGTGGATGTCATCCACGCCGACCAGTTGACCATGACACAATTTGGTTTTCCTCTCGATCACAAGGCAGGCAGGAAGCCGGTTTTGGTGTTCGACGCTCACAATGCCGTCTGGACGATTACGGAACGGATGAAAGAAAATGCTCCGTTCTATCTAAAGCCGCCGCTGTGGCTGGAGACGAAACGCATCAAGCAATACGAGGGGATGATCGTCTCTGCGTTTGACTCCACGCTGGCGGTCACCGAACCAGACCGTATCGCGTTGCTGGAGGCTGTCCATGCTTATGCGCCCCACCACGACGGTCAGGCTGTGCCGATCTCGGTGATCCCCATTGCCGTCGATACCCGCCAGATCCAGCCGGTGGAGCGGGATGTGGATTTACTCAACATGCTGACCATGGGCACATTGTATTATCCGCCGAATGCAGATGGCATCCGTTGGTTCCTGCAGGAAGTACTTCCACTTGTGCGCAAGAAGTTGCCCAACGTCACGCTGACCATTGTGGGCAAGAATCCACCCAGAGATTTTTTACGCCTGGCGGAGGATTCTGAGAACGGTGTGATCGTGACGGGCTTTATCGAGGATCTCGACCCATACTTTGCCAAATCTGCATTGATGGTGATCCCGGTACGGGCCGGCGGCGGGATGCGGGTCCGTATTTTGGAGGCGTTCGCACGCGCCATGCCGGTCGTCACGACCACTATTGGACTGGAGGGAATACAGGCACAGCCAGGCAAAGACGTGCTGGTTGCCGATTCACCGTCCGATTTTGCGGAGGCGGTTCTGCGTTTGATGCACGACAAAGCTCTTCAGTCCAGTTTGGCTTCCAATAGCCGCCAGCTAGTGGAAAGTAAGTATGACTGGCAGGTGGTCCTTCGTGAGCTTGATAAAACCTATGAGCAGTTGGCAGCGCGGTCCGTATGAAAATCGCGTATGTCGTCCCTTATGTTCCAAATCAGATTCGGACGCGTTCCTATAATCTGATTTCGAGCCTTACCGAGCTGGGAAACAAGGTGGATCTCTTTACCGTTGGCTCGAGCGATGCTGATCGTCGTGATGCCGAGTTGCTGAAAGTGCGATGTGTTTATTATGAACATCAGCCGCTGTGGCGGTCACTCTTCCATTCGGCGCTGGCCGTTCCCTCCAACCGGCCCCTTCAATCGGTGTATAGCTGGAATCCGAAACTCGCAGTGCAGCTAAAAACGTTGCTGTCCAGTTATGATGTTTTACAGGTGGAGCACTTGCGCGGCGCGGCCTATGGTACATTCATCAAGTCGCAATTTCCATCCATGCCGGTCGTGTGGGATAGCGTGGATTGCATCAGTTACCTGTTCAAGCAGGCGTCGAGGCACAGTGGAAGTCTGTTCGGGAAATTAATGACGCGCTTCGAGTTAGGTCGCACGCGCAATGCCGAGGGACGGCTCCTTGGCGCGTTCGATCACGTCCTGGTGACTTCAGCCACAGATAAGAAGGCCCTCCTGGATATCGTCCCGCCGGGAGTCAAGCCGGCGCCTGTCATGGTCCTGTCGAACGGCGTGGATCAGGAGTACTTCCGTCTCAACCCGGAGATCGAGCGTGACCCCGATACACTGGTTTTTTCTGGCAAGATGAGTTACCACGCCAACGTATCGATGGTGATGTACCTGTTAAACGAGATCATGCCGCGGCTGTGGGCGAAGCGGCCCAGCGTCCGACTGGTGGTCGTGGGAAAGGACCCGCCCGCGTCCATCCGTAAATTGGCCGACGCATCCCGTGTCATTGTCACCGGAACTGTAGAGGATATCCGTCCATATCTGTGGAGTGCAGTGGGCGCGCTGGCGCCGCTGGTGTATGGAGCTGGCGTTCAAAACAAAATCCTGGAAGCGATGGCGACGGGAACGCCCGTCATTACCAATTCCAAAGTGCTGGCTTCACTGTCAGTGACGCCGGGCAACGAACTCTTGGTGGCAGACAGCGCCGATGAATTTGCACAGTCTGCCCTGAAATTGATCGAAGATCCCATTTTGCAAAAAAATGTTGGAAAAGCGGCACTTGACTATGTACGGCGGCATCACACCTGGAGGGAAAGTGCCCGGAAAATGGCGGAAATCTACGAAAGTTTGCTTCTTTCCACGCCTGGGTAAGGTCCCTGGACCGTTTTGTAAGTAACCTTTGCCAAAACCGGGCGTCATGCATTGGATTGCCCGGGACGCTCTTCGGGAATCCGTATTCTCACTGGACGTAATGATTTAAACAATGTATGCTTTTCGGACTGGTATGAAGTTTTGCAACTATGGATATTAATGCTTATTTCAAGCCCTTGATCAAATGGTGGCGACTATTATTTGTGGTCACCGCCCTGGCAATTGTGGCGAGTTCGGCTTCCGTATTCCTTCAGTCGGAAGTGTACGTTTCGCGCACAACGTTGATGATCGGCCAAACGATCAACAACCTCAACCCTGATCCGGGACAGCTCTACCTTGCAACGCAATTAGCCGGCATCTATGCAGAAATGGCAAGTCGCGAACCTGTGCAGCTTGCCACCATGCAGGCGTTACAGATCAGCTGGCTGCCGGTCTATGAAGCCCGTGTTGTTCCGGAGACGCAGTTGATCGAAATTGTTGTCACCGACACAAATCCGCAGCGCGCCCAGATCATTGCCAATGAGCTGGCCAACCAGCTGCGACTCCAGGGACCCGCTTCCGGCTCTACCGAGACCGGACAACGACAGGAATTTATTAAAGAGCAGCTTTCCAGCCTGCAAGCGCAAATCAGGGAAACCGAGCTTCGCATCGAGGAACTCCAGAAGAGTTTGCCTGGGTTGACGAGCGCCAGTCAGGTGGCCAGTACCGAACAGGAAATCAACGAACAGACTCAGAAATTGACCACGCTGCGCGAAAACTATGCCAACTTCCTGGCCAACTCACAGGAAGGGGCATTGAATATTCTTTCGGTCGTGGAACCTGCCAACCTGCCAAATCGTCCTGTTGGCACCAACAAACTCCTCATCATTCTTCTGGCCGGCACAGTAGGGTTAAGTCTTGCTGCAGGCGCGGCATACCTGATCGAATATATCGACCGGACCATCAAGACCACATCGGATGTTGAGCGTGTGCTGAATTATCCGGTGATCGGTTACCTGTCTGAGATCAAGATCCATGGGCATGCGGACTCAGAAGAAGGGGAGAACACCAACAGTGAACAGATAAGTAGTCGTGCAACGTATGTGTTGGACAATCCCAACACGGGTCTGGCAGAGAGTTTCCGCCTGTTAAAATCGAATTTGGATTTCTTCGGGCTCGACGGCCCTTCCAAGACGATCATGATCACCAGCCCGAGCCAGGGAAACGGGAAGACCACCATAGCGATCAACCTGGCTCTGTCTATGTCGCTGGGCGATCAAAAAGTTGTCCTCGTCGACGCCGATCTGCGCCGGCCTGCCATCCATGCTACGCTGAAAATGTCCTCCAAGCCGGGGCTTTCCGATGTTATACGCGGTGATAAGACTGCGCAAAGCGTTGTGCGCCTGTGGAAAAAGGACAAGCTTGAAGTCATTACATCGGGAACACGACTCCCCAACATGACCGAGATCGTCGGCTCGAGAAGGCTCAGCGGAATCCTAAATGAATTGAAAGAGACGTTTGAAGTCGTGGTCGTAGATTCGCCTCCCTTGGTCATCTCGGATGCCTATAACCTGGCTTCAAAAGTCGATGGAGTAGTGCTGGTGCTCGTGCCCGGGCAGACGCGCGAAGAGCAAGCCAAGGTGATGAAGGAACAGTTGGATCGTGCGGGTGCAAAAGTGATCGGTGTGGTCTTCAATAAGATCACCATGCAAACTGCAACGAGTCAGGGCGATTATCAATACCTTTCCCTGTACTCGCCCGAGTACTACAGCGATTACATTTCAGAAACGCCCAGGGATGTGCCCACAGATAACGGACGTGCGAGAAGACTTCTGGATTTCTTTGAACACGGTGAGGTACCCCCGGAAATGGCGAATACCGTTGAGAGAGCAGTGACTGCGATCAAGACGCGTCCGCGCAATCTGGTGGATAGTTTAAGGAAACCACCAAAAGAAGAAGAGTAACCCTGACAACATGAGGGCTGCTGCGCGTGCCTGTGCTCATACCACAGGCTCGTATTTTGTTGATATTGCAGAGTGCCGCGTAATTTCATAAACTTTATGTTTGGATTTTTGCCTGCGGATGTATCGTTAACATGTAGTTAGGCATATGACACATACGTGCGGCAAGCGCTACCTGCCGAACATCTTAAAGAGGAGAGAAAATGAAGTTCATTGCCACGGAACTGCCCGGCGTGGTTCTCGTTCAGCCAGACGTATTTGGTGACGAACGCGGATTCTTTATGGAAACCTACCGCATGGACAAATTTGAAGAAGCCGGGATACCCACCCGCTTTGTCCAGGATAACCATTCACGCTCGCAGCAGGGAGTACTGCGTGGGCTGCACTATCAGATCCAGCAGGCACAGGGCAAGCTGGTGCGTGTGATTCTGGGGGAGGTGTTCGACGTGGCCGTAGATATCCGCCGGAATTCCCCCTGTTTTGGTAAATGGACAGGCGCCTACCTTTCAGCGGAAAATAAGCGCGAGATGTGGGTACCACCCGGTTTTGCGCACGGTTTTTATGTCCTAAGCGATTGGGCCGAAGTAACGTATAAGACCAATGATTATTATGCGCCGCAATGGGAACGATCGATTGCCTGGAATGATCCTCAAATTTGTATCCAGTGGCCATTGATCGACGGGCAGAAACCCAGCCTCTCGGGAAAGGACATGAAGGCACCCTATCTGGCAGACGCGGACGTCTTCGAAAGCGACCCCATCTCATGAAGATCCTGTTATTCGGCGCGCTCGGACAACTCGGCACCGAGCTCCAAAATGCGCTTTCGCCTTTGGGGGAGATTGCGGCCTATGATATTCACAACCTCAACCTGGAACGCACCGATCTCGTCCGCGAAACGATCCATGCGGTGCAGCCACATGCGATCGTGAATGCCTCCGCCTATACCGCTGTAGATCTTGCGGAGAGTGAAAAGGAGAAGGCATTCCACGTCAATGGCGATATCCCGGCTTTATTGGCTGAGGAAGCGGCGAAGATCAATTCCTTCCTGATCCACTATTCCACCGATTATGTGTTTGACGGCGCCAAGGGCAGTCCCTATCTCGAACGTGATGGGACAAATCCGCTGAGTGTATATGGAAGCAGCAAACTTGCCGGTGAGGAAGCGATTAAAGGCGGAAAAGCACACTATCTTATTCTGCGGACCGCCTGGGTGTACAGCCGTAATCGCAGCAGTTTTGTCACCAAGGTATTGGAGTGGGCGCGCAAACAGGAAGTGTTGAAGGTCGTGAGTGACCAGGTCAGCAACCCTACCTGGGCTCGTACCCTCGCAGAAGTGACTGCACAGTTGCTGGGCAATAGATTCGATTATCTCGTCGAACGGCAGGGACTCTATCATGTGACCGGAAATGGCTATGGGAGCCGTCTGGATTGGGCCAGCCAGATCCTTGCCCTTGACCCGAACAAGCATGAACAAACTGTGCGTGAGGTCATACCCGCGTTCACGTCTGAGTTCCCCACCCCGGCCCAGCGTCCCCTGTTTTCCGCGTTGGATTGCGGCCTGTTCCAATCTACTTTTGACATCCCGTTGCCAAAATGGGAAGATGCACTGAAACGGGCAATGATGGAATAAAACTGATTGTAGTTGTAAAACGGGGGGCTGTCCAAAAAGTAAGAGGGCAGCCCTTTACTTTTTTAAGTGGGCGTGAT
>CAZBAX010000122.1:0-6368 GCA_964489725.1 uncultured Anaerolinea sp.
CTCTAGCTTACTCTGCTTCTTGTTAATGTTCAAATGGATAAAGTCTAGCTAAGAATTCATCGTTCATAGCAACCTCCGTAGAAAACGATTGACGGTTTTCACACGGGGTTACTGTAAATCAGAATTGCGCTGTTCTCTCTCTGTCGTTTCAACCGACACAAATGCCAAGACTTAGGTGGCGGTACTTTTCCCGTTTTTGCCCAGGGTTAGATGGCGGTAAAATGCCAACTATGACCTGTCGGTTCGGAGTCAGTCATGGAAAGTGCCTACGCAACAATGTATCCAAAGCCTTTGGGTATAATAAAAAGTATACACCGAAGACCGAAGTTTTGGAATTCAAACCACCTCGCTCTCATCCACATAAGTCCAACCTAATCAATGTCTCTAGGGCACAAAAAAAGTTTGTGGTCCCTTCCATTTGGCAGGAACCACAAAACTCGAGTGCTGCGGGTTAATATATCGAAAACTGATCGAGTATCAAATGGAATTGAACTACTGCCCCGGCCAGCCGATCTGTCCCTGTCCCTCACGTACCGCCCAATAAATGATCCCGCCCCAATTCCAGGAACGCTGGTAATGGGGATTGCTCACACTGCCGGATTCGTCCATGCGCCGCAGGGTCAGGTTATTGTCCCAATAGGCGTCAGGTGTACCATCGTTATTCACGTCCGCCATCAATGCCGCAGGCAGGTTCGCCACGGCAGACGGTGGGATCTCGCCGCCGCTGGTATGGTTTTTCCATTCATAGCCTGTGATGCCGCGATGTCCAGTTCCACCGCCGCAGTTGTAATTGCCGTTGCCGTTCGGACCGGCAAGACAACCCTCGATGGCTTCATATTCCTGATAGCGCAATTCCCAGAATAATTTGTATGGAGCGCGTCCGTTGCCGACGAATAGTGGCATGTCGCCAGGCAGTTCATCGAGACCGCCGATACTTCCCGCAAGTGGACCCGCGCCCACAGCAGGATGTGAAGGCACTTCCCATTGAATGGATTGGGTTGCGCTGTTGGACAACACCAAATCTCCGATGTAAGGCAGCGTCACGAAGATGGGTCCTGCCGGTCGCAGGGTAAGGATCAAGCGCAAATTCTGCCAATCACCGACCTGCGGGTTGTTTTGTGAGCCTCCGCCGTTGGAAATGTAATTCACACCGCCTGACCCGGAAGACTCGGGCATACCGCCATTTCGAACAACGGTCGGCCAGCGCACCAGGGTTGCAGGATAGGGACGCACATCCAGATAGATTTCGGGAAAGGTGACACGCGCCCTTACATTCCAGCCGCTGTTGGTGCAGGTGATACCGCCCGGACCCACGGAAAGGCTGGTGCAGGGATGTTGAGGCGGCGTCGAAGACGGGAGTTCGCAGGTCATTTCTTGTGTATCATCGGTGGCTGGTTCCAGCATTTGACCGGTGCAATTATCCAGCCATACAGCGAAGGCCTCGCAACTACTGGTCGAAGCATCATATGAAAGGATCAGATATCCCAGATGTTCGCCGGGCGTGCAGGTGCTGCCATTGTTATTGTTGTTTCCTCCACCACTTTCCTCGTTGCCTCCTTCATTTCCTCCGCCAGTGGTGCAGATGATGCTTCCATCCGGTTGAAAGGCACAGGAAGGGGCAGACTGAGCCAGAGCCGATGACGACTGAGTGGAGATCAGGATGATCAACAGGAGAAACAGGCTGGCGCGTTTCATGGCACTGCTCCCGACAACACCGAGAGGATATACTGTTTCTCGTTTTCATCTGTCGACGTCTGCCAGTTCTCGGGCAGGGGTTGCATGGCAAGATGATACGTATTGCTCAACCACGGTGCATCCCAAGGCTGAGAGTCATATATGGTTGCAACGGTCAACCTGTCACTGGCATTCTTGGCAGGATCGGTGATTTCCAATTTGGGTTCCGTCTGTGTTCCCAGCCAAACCCACCGCCCATCACCCAGATATCCAAAGAGCAGGAACGAACGCACGGGCGTCGCAGGAGAAGTATATATGTGCCCATTCAATGAATAGAGGATATGTGAGTTCTCGGCATCCTCGACCACCAGACAGATCACGGAATAATCGCCGCCCCAGATCTCGACGCGATTGCCTTTGACCGAGGATGTTTTGAAACAACCGCGCAGGGCATAGGCGACTGCTGCATCACCATTCGCATTCAGTCGCCATTCCTTGAAATCAGGATTGGGCGGGATGAAACTGACCGGCACATCCACGAGGTCGTTCGCATCCTTGGGAATGGTGACGGTTTCCATCTGTCTCATTGGCATTTCGTTGAAACCAAGTAGCTCGGTGGCTTCGGCGCGGCTGTATCCTTCGCGCACCGTCAGCGCCCAGGCAATGGTTTTCTCCAAGCCTTGATACACACAGGCCGGTTGGATGACCTGGTAGTTATCGCTGATCACAGTCGGTGTGAAAGACCACTCCGATGAATCCGTTGGACAGCCAAAAGATTCAGCTCCTTCCGGTGGGTTGGTTGCAAGCGGTTCCGTTTCCAAGGGTTCAATTGTTTGTGTTGGGATGGAGACCGCTTCAGGTGTGGCTTGTACACGACTCATCAACAAATACCGATTCAAGCCCGCCATGCCTCCAGCCACGAACAGCAAAAGCAGAATCAATCCGGTGACAACGGTGTAGATGCGAGGCTGTCGTTTTCCAGCCAAGTCTTTATAGGTCAATCCATCCAGGATTGTTTTCCAAAGGGATTTCATTCTTCTCCAAAAAATCATTGATCTTCGCGGGTTACCCCATGCGCCAGATAGCCAATGGCGCGCACGGTCACCCAGCGGGCGGGTAACAAATACCCGGCCGATTGAACTTGTGCAGTGACATAGCAGGCGGGACGCCCTTGATGTCGTCCACACGAAACCGAGGTGAGGTGCGCGGAACCCGGTCGCTGCGAATTGAAGTAGGCTGCGGCAATTCCATTCCCTGCTGTGGTTGCAGTGATCGTCCCATCCGGTAGAACAGTGATCTCCTGCGCGCCAGCATGGGCGGCAAGGTCTGCGGCTGCCACGGTCTCCATCACACGTGCGTTTGTGACCATGTAGTCGAGGATGCCCAGCAGAAATAGGGACATGAGCGGCATCAGGATGGCGAACAACAAAATAGATTGCCCGCGTTCATTGCGAGACCCTTCTCTTCGCTCAGGGCAGGCTTTCATCGCCATTTCGCCTTCCAGGTTTCCGAACGCGAGATGAACCACTCGCTGTTCCATCCGGATTGGCTCAATCCCAGCAGGCCATCGAACAAGGTCGGCGCTTGAAACGAGACCAGACAGCGACCTGGCAGACCCGGGCCACTGGGCGGCGAGACCTGCACTCGATATTGCACGCCTGCCGTGGCTGACCAATCCGCATCCAGTGTTTGCCAGGCAACATTCACTGCATTGCGTTGGGCGCGCGCCGGGTCAGGTGATTGCGACAGGAATTGTGAACAGGCATAGGCTGCGGCAGTTGCAGCAGTGCGGGTACGATGCGTTGGAATCCAGGCGAGCAAGCCGAATGCCATCAGGACCGCCAGCATTGCGAACAAGGCAGTCTCAGCCAATGCCTGACCGCGTTCACCTTTTCGATGGTTGACCTTCATTCGAATCCTCCTGCAGGAGGCGGACCGGGATAAAAGCGCCACAGGCGAAAGTTAGTCTCGGCGCGTTGTGCTTCGATCAGGCGGATGCCAAAGATCCAATTGCGCGAGTCCTCCACACTGATCAACGAACGCACCTGACGGGGACCGGTCTGTCCGGCGTTGATACGATCCGCAAGATCCGGCCAGAGGACATTGTTTCTGGCGTATTCAGTAGCGGGTGTGTTGTATGAACCCGAGGCGACACCCGTGATGAACACGCCCCAATCCGTGGAGGCGGAACGAAAGGCATAGAATGCGGCAAAGGTCATGCCGAACAACAACACGATCAGGACCGGCATGATCAGGGCGAACTCCGTCATTGCCTGCCCCTTTTCCTTCGGACGGACCATCTATCCGCCTCGCGCCATGCGCAGGGCTTCGATGCCGGCTTCGAAGGCGGCGATCAGTTCATTGCGATAGCGGGCGATCACGGCGATTGCGACCACACCGATGGCGCCCAGGATCAGGGCGTATTCGGCAAAGTCCTGACCATCCTCTTCACGAATGAAGCGTTTGAATAAAGTGAACATGGTATCTCCTTTTTGAAATGAAAATCGGCTGGCAGAAGTTTCTGCCAGCCGAGATCATAAAAAAAAATTAGGGGGGGATTAAGTTTGCTGTCGGAAATTACTAATCAGCAGCAGTTCATGATTTCTATTTTGCTGATTAATTGGATAATATGGAATTCGGTGGTGTCCCTGTAACGTGTGATGGCAAAAAATGATGTTTGCGGCCTGTTCGCCAGCCGTTACTCTCGACCCAGTTCGCTGTTTCGAGGAGCAACGGAATGGATTATACGACGTGCTACTGTCGGTTGCGGCGATGCTCGCTGTTTGGGAAAACAGGATCATCGGCGCAGTTGAAACTACATGATTGGCAACGCGGCGGGCCACGCTTTCGATGCCAGGTATGCGATGAGATTGTTTCTGCCAGCACAGGAACCGCCTATGCAGGGATTCGTACCGATTTGGAAATCTATCGGCGAGGCGCCAAAGCGCTAGCGGAAGGGTTAAGCATTCGCGCCATAGGACGTTTGGTGGAGGTCGACAAAGATACTGTCAATCAGTGGCTGCCGATTTTAGGACGCCAGAGTCAAGATGTGATGAATTACTTTTTTCGCAACTTACATTTGGAAGAATGTCAGTTGGATGAATTATGGACGTTTATCTACAAAAAGGAAAAACAACTGACGGCTCTGGAGAAATTAGCTGAGGTGTACGGTGATGCCTGGATTTGGATCGCCTTCAGTCCGGTCTGCAAATTAGTGCCTGCCTGGGTGATCGGGAAACGCACTTTACCGCATGCACGCAGGCTCGTTTTTTGGCTAAAATCGGCTTCCGACGGGCAGATTCCGTTCTTTACCAGTGATGAACTGCCTCATTATGCCGAGGCGCTCTTGGATGTGTATGGCGAACAAGTACAACCACAACGCAAAGGAACGAGGACGTTTTCCGAAACCATACCGTGTGCCACCGTCAGATTTGTGTTACGCCGTAGTTGTGAAAAAGCGGGAGCGAGGACGCGTAGTGGACGTTTCCACACGCATTGTCTACGGCACAACCCAACAAGTCGAGGCAGCACTCATCCGAACCAGATCCACAAATGGAAGAAGCAGGCCCTGGAGAGTTTCAGCCAATTGTTTGAAGAAGATCGACAAGGCATACGAGTCAGAGAGGCAGAACATGAAAGGGAACTCAATGAATTGTATGCCGAGATTGGACGCTTGAGTGCCCAGTTGTCCTGGCTGAAAAAAAAATCTGGCATCAAACCTGAGTAGAGCTGAGCGCTTGGCCATGCTGGAAAAAGATCATCCTGAACTATCGTTGAAAATCCAAGTGGAACTGCTGGGGATCAGCTATGCGAGCCTGTTCTACCAGCCGGTCCCACCTTCGCCGTGGGAGGTGGCGATCAAGCGACGAATTGATGAGATCTACACCGCCTGCCCGTTCTATGGCTCGCGGAAAATTGCCTGCCTGCTGCGTCCTGAGTTCGGCGTTTCGCGCCCGACGGTGCAAGCCTACATGCGTGAAATGGGCATTTCTGCCATCGTTCCAGGGCCAAATTCGAGTAAATTGGCTCCTGCGCACCCGATTTACCCGTATCTATTGCGAAACATGACTGCGGCGCACCCTAATCATGTTTGGGGCATTGATATTACCTACATCCGTCTGGCGCATGGCTGGCTGTACCTGACCGCGGTTTTGGACTGGTACTCCCGCTATGTCATCAGCTGGGCGCTCAGCCAAACCCTGGAGATGGATTTCGTGCTCACGGCGGTGGACAATGCTTTGTTGCAAGCCAAGCCGGAAATCTGGAACAGCGATCAGGGTAGTCACTTTACCAGCCCCAAATATCTGGAACGTCTCCAACGAGAAGCGATCAAGATCAGCATGGATGGTCGCGGCCGCGCTCGGGACAACATCTTCACCGAACGATTGTGGCGAACCATCAAATACGAGGAAGTTTATTTGTATGAATATGCCAGCCCAAAGGATGCGTATCGTCAGTTAGCCGCTTACATTCGCTTTTACAACTTTGAACGTCCGCATCAGGCGCTGGATTACCTGACGCCCGCCCAAGTGTTCGGGGCGTGCATGCCCCGAACACTTGGGGTACACTTGCCATCAACCTTAACAAATCGTACCACCTTAAACTGACCCTTTTTCAACTCTAAAGAGTCTTATCCACCTCATACCCGTTATCGGTACTGTTCTTCATAATGCGGGAGTCGGGGTCGGTAAAGT
>CAZBAX010000123.1:0-5422 GCA_964489725.1 uncultured Anaerolinea sp.
ATGCCTCGTCGGCATTGCAGGCGCTGGGGCGTGAGACACTAACGCAGCTGGGCATGTCTGTAGCAATGGTCGCCGAGACCACGAACGAGGGTCCACGCTTGATGTACGTGCTCGGCAATGTGCCGCGCGCCACCAGCCCGGATGCGCTGTTCGGGCAGCGGAATCCACTACGGGCTGCGTTGTTGAGCGGGCAGGCCATCCTGATCGCAAATCTGGATGAAGATCTCGAGTGGCGCGAAACTCCGCTTTTGAGCGCGCTGCGCGCCAAATCGCTGATCTGTCTGCCGATCAAGATCGATAAAAAGGCGGTCGCGGCCATGCTGGCGGTCAGCCCGGAGCCGATGCCTGCCTTTACCGAGGAAGATCTGCAGGTCTATCACCAGATCGCACGCCAGACGTCGGTGATCCTGCAAAACATTTCCCTGCTTAATGAAACACGCCGCCGCCTGCAGGAAGTGAACCTGCTGCTCGATTTCAGCCGCCAACTGCGCGGTCTCGACTCAGACCAGATCGTACGCGCCCTGCTGGAGAGCGCCCGGCGCGCGTTACCCGCGGCACACGCCGGCGCGGTGTTGGTCTGGGACGAACATGCCAGCCACCTGGTCCCGCGAGCTGTCTCTGGCTACGCGGACAATGAGACGATGAAACGCATCGAGTACCGTTCTGGTGAGTCACTTCCCGGACAGGTCTTCGACTTGAAGAAACCGTTACGCGTGGACGAGGTGCAATTCACACGCGACTACGCCTTCTCGACCGAAGGATTGCTGCTCTATCGCCAGGCCACCGGCGGACGTTTGCCGGTTTCCAGTCTGCTGGTCCCCATCCAGGTTGGTGATCTGTCGGTGGGCGTGCTGGTGCTCGATAACTTCAATACGCCGGCCGCCTTTACGCTCGAAGATGAGACGTTGCTGTTGTCGCTTTCACAGCAGGTTGGGCTATCGCTTCAAAATGTGCGTCTCGTGCAGACGACACGCGAGCGTGCACAGCAATTGGAAGCGCTTACCAATGCCTCCACATCGCTGGCATCGAACCTGCAAAGCGAAGAACTGGTGGCAGCCCTGCTCGATCAATTGGAACCGATCGTTGCTTACGATACGGCCACACTTTGGCTGCGTGAAAAGGACCGGCTCGCCGTCGCGGCTGCCCGCGGTTTTCCGGATACTGAAAAGCGCCTCGGCCTGACGATCGCCATGGAAGATAGCGCTTTGTTCAAGGAAATGATCCGCACCGGGCAGGGAATCCTGGTTGGCGATGTGCGACAGGATCCACGCTTTCCACATTTGGAAGCACCACGTCTCTCGTGGCTGGGGATGCCTCTGATCTCCAAAAATCAAGTGATCGGCGTTGTGGCGCTCGAGAAGTGGCAATCGTATTTCTACAACCGGGAGCATTTACAGGTGGGGACCACGTTCGCAAGCCAGGCGGCTGTTGCCCTGGAAAATGCACGCCTGTTTGAAGACAGCCTCGGTCGTGCCACCGAACTGGATGAACGGTCACAGCGTTTGGCCTTGCTGAACCGCTTTTCATCGGCCTTGAGCGGGCTGCTCGATGAAGGCAAAATCCTGCAACTGACCGCCCAGGAATTGATGGATGCGTTGAATGCTCCGCAGGTTTCGGTAGTGATGTTCGAGCGCAATGACGCAATCTGGAAATACGCACTCCCGAGGACCAACGTTAAATTGCCCCAGCGGCTGCCCGATGCACCGATCTTCCATCGTCTACGGGAATCGCTGGGCGTGTTTGCGACCGACGCGGTGGGTGTGGAACCCGATCTCGTGCCTCTCGGCAAATTCCTGGGTGCTGGTACCCGGTCTCTACTGATCCTGCCGTTGGTCAGCAGCGCGAATCTACGCGCCCTGCTCTTTATCCATCAAAGCGAAGCGGTTCGTTTTAGCCTGACCGAGATCGAATTGGCCCGTACCCTTACGAACCAGGCTTCCATCGCCATGGAAAACGCACGCCTGTACCAGTCCACTCTTTCCACGGCAGAACGCTTTTCGATTCTCAACCAGGCCAGTTACCAGGTGGGCGCCAATCTCGACCCGGAACAGGTGTATGTGGCGGTACACAGGGCAGCGCAGCGCCTGATGCCGGTCGAGTCGTTCGTCATCAGCCTGCTGGATGAAGAGAACGATGAGATCGAAGGCGTGTACCTCGTGGATGACGATAAGCGGTCGCCGATCATACGCATCCCGAGCGATCAAGGCCTCAGCGGACGAGTCATCAGTACGGGCGAACCACTGTTGCTCCAGAGCGCCGATGTGGTCGACAACATGGATACCGTGGTGTACGGCAAGGCAGATACACCTCAGTCGATCCTCGCGGTACCGATGACCCTGAGTGGAAGAACGATCGGTATGCTTTCGGCGCAGAGTTATCAACTGAATGTTTATTCGGAGGATGACCTGCAAATCCTCGGCACGCTTGCCAACCAGGCCGCCGTTGCCATCCAAAATGGGCGTCTCTTCAATGAGACCGAACGCCTGGCCCAGGAGTTGGAGCGACGCGTTGTCGAACGAACAGCCCAATTACAGCGTGAGCAGCAGAACACCGAAACCCTGCTGCGCATTCTTACAGAAGTCTCTTCGAGTCTCGATCTCGACCGTGCTCTCAACAGAACCCTGGCATTGCTTAACGATGCCATCGGTGCAGAACAGGGAACGATCATGCTGCTCAATGCAGAAGATAACCTGCTGCACTATCGCGCCGGTTACGGCTACCTAACAGACAAGGTCACCGGCGAAGGGCGCAGCTTCAGGCTCAAAATCGGAGAGGGACTTGCGGGATGGGTCGTGGCACAGCGCGAGCCGGCTCTCATCGATGACCTGACCGACGATCCTCGCTGGGTGCGCGCATCGGCGTCTTCGCGTGAACACCGCAGTGCGATTGCGATGCCATTGCTGGTGGCAGAGGATGTGATCGGCGCGCTGATGGTCTTCCATCGCCGTCCGAACTTCTTCAGCCCTGAATTGCTGAACCTTGTCAAAGCCATTGCCGGGCAGGTAGCGGTTGCGATCAATAACGCTCATCTGTATGAACTGATCCGCGACCAGGCGGAACGGCTTGGCAGCATGTTGCGCCGTGAACAGGAAGATGCCAGCCGGTCACAGGCTATCCTGGAAGCCGTGGCAGATGGTGTACTGGTGACTGGTTCGAATAACCGCATCTCGTTTGTTAATCAGTCTGCCGAGAATATCCTAAGCCTCGATTCCGGTCGCGTGCTCGGGCAATCGCTGGATGTCTTTGGCGGACTTTTTGGAAAATCGGCTGGAACCTGGATGCAGACGATCCGAGATTGGTCGGAGTCGCCTGGCGCCTATCAACTGGGCGACACCTACGCGGAACAAATCGACCTCGAAAATGGTCGCATTATTCTGGTACATCTTGCGCCGGTCATCCTGCAAAATGACTTCCTCGGCACCGTGTCGATCTTCCGCGATATTACGCACGAAGTGGAAGTGGACCGCCTCAAGTCTGAATTCGTCGCCACAGTCAGCCACGAGCTCCGTACGCCCATGACGTCCATCCGCGGCTATGTGGATGTACTTTTGATGGGCGCTGCGGGCGCGCTGAACGAGAATCAAATCCACTTCCTGTCCATCGTCAAGAACAACACCGAAAGACTGAACATCCTGGTTAACGATCTGTTGGATGTCTCCCGGATCGAATCGGGACACGTGACCCTGTCGCCACAGGCGCTCGATCTGCGGGAGGTGGCTGAGGATGTCATCGGAGATATCCTGCGCCGTTCGCAGGAGGAAAACAAGCCGATGGCGATGTCACTCGAGGCGCCGAAGAAGCTGCCACGCGTCTACGGTGATGCGGAACGTGTCCGTCAGGTTCTTGGTAACCTGGTCGATAATGCCTATCATTACACACCCGAGAACGGCACCATCATTGTAGAGATCCAGCCATTGAATGGCGGGCACGAGGTGCAGGTGGCTGTCAAAGATAACGGTGTTGGAATTTCACTGGAAGATCAGGAACGCGTCTTCGAACGTTTTTATCGTGGTGAGCACCCGCTGGTGCTGGCGACGCCCGGAACCGGATTGGGACTCTCCATCGTTAAGCAGATCGTAGACATGCATAAGGGCCGCATCTGGATGAAGAGCTCGGGTGTCCCCGGGGAAGGAAGCACATTCTCCTTCACCCTGCCAGTTTACGAGAATCAATGAGGACTGAATGGCAAAAATTTTGATCGCGGAAGATGAACGAGATATTCGAGATCTGGTTGCCTTCACCCTGCGGTTTGCGGGGCACGAAGTATTCACAGCCTCCAACGGGGAGGAAGCAGTGGATATGGCGCCGAAAGTGAATCCCGATATTATCCTCATGGACGTCCGCATGCCGCGCATGACCGGTTATGAAGCCTGTAAGCTGATGAAGCAGAACCCCGACCTGAAAGATATTCCGGTCGTATTCCTTTCCGCAAAAGGGCAGGAAGCTGAAATCCAGCAGGGTCTCGAAGCAGGGGCCGAGGAATATCTGTTGAAGCCCTTTGCGCCAGACCAGCTCACTTCGCATGTGAAGGCCATTTTGGCGAAATTTGGAAAGTAAACCTTGAGCGCAATCCTTCTCGATAGCTCCATCGTGCATTATGAGGTGTTGGGACGCGGTCGTCCCGTCATCTTTCTGCACGGTTGGGTTGGCTCCTGGAGGTATTGGATCTCTTCCATGCAAGTCACCTCAACATCCTATCGCGCCTACGCGTTGGATTTGTGGGGCTTCGGAGATACGGCGCACAATGTGCTGAATTACTCGCTCGAGCAGCAAACCTCTCTGATCGATCGCTTCCTGATGGAAATGGGGATCGGCAAGATCGCCCTGGTGGGGCACGGATTGGGCGCGCTGGTGGGCATGGCGTTTGCCACGCGCTTCCCGCAAAGTGTGGATCGTATGATGGCAGTCAGCTGCCCACTGGATTACGCAGCCGTCAACACCCGGATGCGGACCGCCTCGCTTCAGGAGCTGACCGACTGGCTGTCAAGCCGTACCCCGGAGGCGGCCACCGCCCTGGTGGACGCCGTTAAAGCCGATCCGCAAGCCATTAGCGCGTCGATGGTTGGTCTTCAATCGAACAGTATTTTCGCCAACTTTCGTGTTCTCAATACTCCCTGCCTGTTGGTATATGGTGACAAAGACCCGGGAATTGTGACACCCGATGAAGAATTCTCGCTATCCACGATGACCCACCAGGTTGGGCTCGAAAACTCGGGTCATTTCCCGATGATCGACGAGACGATCAAGTTCAACCGCCTGCTCACTGACTTTCTGGCGCTCGATTCCGGGGTAAGCCCACGCGAGCTGCAAATGAAGGAAGAGTGGCGGCGGCGCGTGCGATAAAACTGTAGGGTTGGGCAGCTGCCCAACCCTACATATGGCTGTGGCAAAGTCGCTTGACAAAATCAAGGAGTTACAACGC
>CAZBAX010000124.1:0-5330 GCA_964489725.1 uncultured Anaerolinea sp.
TTTGCGTTCTTCGCGCTCTTAGCGGTAAAAATGGCGTGATGTACGGTAGAGAAAAGTAAAAAAACCTTTTGGAGGTTTTTCCTTCGTGGCCTTTGTGTCCTTTGTGGTAGAAGTTTTTTTATCTGTATCAGAGAAATGTAAGAAATCCAACGCGCCTCTTGACGAAGGCCTTTAATTTCAGTATCATAAGATTAGCACTCTTAAGCAGAGAGTGCTAATTTCGTGATTATGCTTATGCAAAAACTCACAAAACTAAATCCTATCAGGAGGTCGGACAATGGCAAGTAAATTGAAGCTGAAACCCCTTGGCGGACGTGTGATCGTTGAGCCTACCGAGCAGGAAGAAATGACTGCCGGTGGAATCATCCTTCCCGAAACCGCAAAGGAAAAACCCCAGGAAGGCAAAATCCTGGCTGCTGGACCCGGCGATCGCAATGAAGACGGCGAGCGCATCGAAATGGAAGTGAAAGTTGGGGACAAGGTGCTGTACGCGAAATATTCCGGTACCGAAGTTAAACTGGATGGCAAGAAGCTGCTCATCCTGCGCGAAAGCGATATTTTAGCCATCGTTGAAGGCTAATTGGAGGATTTTAAAAAATGGCTGCTAAACAACTTGTCTTTTCAGAAGACGCCCGCCGCAAACTCAAGAACGGTATGAACACTGTCGCCAATGCGGTCGGCGCCACCCTCGGTCCGAAAGGCCGCAACGTCGCGGTAGATCGTAAATTTGGTTCCCCAACCGTCACCCATGACGGCGTCTCGGTTGCCAAGGAAATCGAGCTCGAAGATCCGTTTGAAAACATGGGCGCCCAGCTGCTCAAGGAAGCCGCCCAGAAGACCAATGACATCGCCGGTGATGGTACAACCACCTCCACCGTTTTGGCTCACGCCATCGTGAACGAAGGTCTCAAGGCGCTTGAGGCCGGTTACAACCCGATGCTGCTCAAGAACGGTATCTCCCTCGCCACCGAGACCATTGTGGAAGAGCTTCGCAAGATGTCGGTCAAGATCGACACCAAGGAAGAGATCGCCTCGGTCGCCACCAACTCCGCTGCCGATGAAGAGATCGGCGGACTGATCGCCGATGTGATGGACAAGGTCGGCAAAGACGGCGTCATCACCGTCGAAGAATCCAAGTCCTTGCAGTTCGAGACTGAATTCGTCGAAGGTATGCAGTTCGACCGCGGGTACCTCTCCGCCTACTTCATCACCACCACCGACAAGATGGAAGCTGTGATCAACGAGCCGTACATTCTCATCAATGAGAAGAAGATCTCCGCGGCGCAGGATATCGTGCCGATCCTCGAGAAACTCGTCCAGATCGGCAAGCGCGAACTCGTCATCATCGCCGAAGACATCGATGGGGAAGCTCTCGCTACCCTCGTTCTCAACAAACTGCGCGGCATGTTGAACGTTCTGGCCGTCAAGGCCCCTGGCTTTGGCGATCGCCGCAAGGCTATGCTCGAAGATATTGCCAAGCTCACCGGCGGTACCGTCATCGCCGAAGAGACCGGCCGCAAGCTCGAGACCGCTACGCTTCAGGATCTGGGTCGCGCTGAGAAGGTTGTCTCCGATAAGGAGAACACCACCATCGTCGGCGGCAAGGGCAAGAAGGGTGACATCGAAGGCCGCATCAAGGAAATCCGCGCCGAGATCGACCGCAGCACCAGCGATTACGACAAGGAAAAACTTCAGGAACGTCTCGCCAAGTTGAGCGGCGGCGTGGCCATCATCCGTGTTGGCGCTGCCACCGAGACCGAGATGAAGGAAAAGAAACACCGCGTCGAAGACGCTCTCTCTGCTGCCCGCGCGGCTGTGGAAGAAGGCATCGTCCCCGGCGGTGAGATCTCGCTCATCAATGCTGCCTTCAAGCTCGATAAACTGGCCAAAGAGTATGCCGACGACGATAATGAAGAGCTCCGCGTTGGAATCAACATCGTCAAGAAGGCTCTCGAAGCCCCGATCCGCAAGCTCGCCTCCAACGCCGGTCAGGATGGCTCCGTCATTATCGACACCGTCCGCCGCACCGCGACCGATAAGAAGAACAAGAACATCGGTTACAACGTGCTCACCGGCAAGTATGTCGACATGATCGAAGCCGGTGTCATCGACCCGGTTAAGGTGGTACGCGGCGCGCTCGAAAACGCGGCCTCCATCGCTTCGATGATCCTCACCACTGATGTGTTGATCACCGATATGCCCGAGAAGGATAAGGCTCCTGCCATGCCTCCTGGCGGCATGGGTGGAATGGATTACTAATCTAAATAACCATAATAAACATGTAGGGACGGGCGGCTGCCCGTCCCTACATGTTTTAATATATAATTCGGGGCGATGTTTTCCCAACGTACCTTCCTTCGGATATCACTCACTCTTTTGACCGCACTCGGACTCTCCGCGTGCGCTTCTCTTATTAAGCCGGAACCGACTCTTACCCCAACCGCGACATTTACGCCCGAGCCTCCCACCGCCACCCCTGAACCCATGGCGTTGACCGTGAACGGAGAGGGAATCACGGTCGTCGAATTTGATTCGGAAGTGCAGCGTTATATGGCCACACAGGAAGCGCTTGGTAAGACCGTTTCTTCTGCAGACGCGGCCAGTGCGGTGATCGAAGAACTCACCGTGCAGTTGCTGCTTGCACAGGGCGCGCGTGCAAATGGTTTTACTCTGGACGATGTCGCTCTGCAGTCCCGCATCGATGGACTTGCGGCGCAGGTTGGCGGCGCGGCGAATCTATCCCAGTGGCAAACGGATCATGGGTACAGCGAGCAGGCCTTTCGGTCCGCGTTGAGGCGGGGCGCAGAAGCCGCCTGGATGCGTGACAAAATCATTGCCGAGATCCCCAGTACTGCCGAGCAGGTGCACGTCCAGCAAATTCTGCTCTATAATCAAGAAACAGCTCAGAGTTTTCTCACGCAGCTGAATGGCGGAGCCGATTTCGATGAACTGGCATTCCGGGCAGACCCAGTGACGCGCGGTGATCTCGGTTGGGTGCCGCGTGGATATCTGCTCGAACCCGGCATTGAAGCAGAGGCGTTTGCGCTTCCTGTGGATGGGTATAGTAATGTGATCGCCACAGACGTAGGGTTTCACATCGTACGCGTCCTGGAGCATGAGCCGGAACGTCTGCTTTCACCCGATGCGTATCTGGCTTTACAGGAACTGGCGTTGAAGAAATGGATCGACGAGCAGCGACAACAGGCAAATATTATCCTGGCGCCAACATAAAACATCACAGCCAGGGGCTTAAGCGCCTGGCTAACGGAGCAGCATAGATGAAAGATGATTTTAACTTTGACGGAACACAGGCACGTACAGGCAGAGGTCCCATGCAACTATGGGACATCCTTTCGATCGTGATGCTGGTGCTGACGACCTGCCTCGTCGCCTACTTCCTGTACATCTTTATGGATCCTACAACATCATTCAACATCCTGCCTCCCGGTGGACGCGGCCTCGAGATCGCCACCAGTACTGCCACACCGATTCAACTGCAGGCAACATGGACAGCCAGCCCCACCCTGGTACTGACCCCCAGCGATACACCGCGGCCTACCTTCACGCCATTCTTTACGAGCACTCCGTTTTCACTCGTGCCTCCAACACGAACTCCACGTCCTACGAATACACCGCGGGCGCCATTCGGCGCCACGACTCAGCTGGTGGAGAGTACCATCATTCACCCTGACCTGGCCTGCAACTGGGCAGGCATCGGCGGTACGGTCGTCGATTTGAACGGCAGCCATATCGTGGGGAATGTAGTGGTATTGCGCGGTACATTGAATGGAAATACTGTAGAACAACAGACAGTGACCGGTATCAACAAGGAATATGGCCAGTCAGGGTTTGAGTTCGTGATCGGTAATGCCCCCGTGGAAACCCGCGGCACGCTATACGTGCAGCTTGTGGACCTGCAGAATATTCCGATGTCGGATAAGATCTTTGTCAACACATCGAGTGATTGTACAAAGAACCTGGTGTTGGTGCGGTTCAAGAAGAATCGATAACGCAATAATCATGTAGGGTCGGGCAGCTGCCCGACCCTACATGATTTTATATGTTAAACCGCAACATTCCAGTGTTCATAGCGCTTGTCTTTTCCCCGCAGAATATCTTCAAACAAATTTCGTAATTTCGTTGTAACCGGGCCCATCGTACCCGCGCCGACGGGGCGATGGTCGATCTTGGTCACGGCAACCATCTGGGCGGCGGTTCCGGTCATGAACATTTCCTCGCACACGAATGTCTCGGTGCGGTCGATGGAGCGTTCCACCACCTCGAGTCCCAATTCCTTACGGGCCAATTCAATGATCGACCTGCGCGTAATGCCCTCCAGGATGTTATCGGTCACCGGCGGTGTGACCAGGACGCCGTCGCGCAGCATAAAGATATTCATTGCCGAGCCTTCCGAGATATGACCGTTATTATCGAGCACCAGCGCTTCGTCAAAGCCAGCGCGGGCTGCATCGGTTTTGATGAGGGCAGAGTTGGCGTAGGCGCCTGCCACCTTGCCACGCGCAGGGATCACGTTATCGTCGATGCGCCTCCAGGAGGAGACGGTAACGTGTGCATCCGTATCGTTCTTCACGTACGGTTCATAGGCGATCACGAACATGCAGAACTCGTCCTTCAGGTTATGCAGGCGCACACCGATACCCAGGTCAGATTTGTAGAAGGTGGGACGCATGTACACGTCCTGCTGCCAGTTATCGGTACGCAGCAGATCGAGTGTGAGCTGGATCAGGCTCTCTACATCGTAATCAGTCTGCATAGCCATCATGCGCGCCGAGTGAAGCAGCCGTCGAAAATGGTCATAGGGACGAAAAACGAAGAGACATTTCTTCTCTTCGTTCCAATATGCTCGCATTCCACCGAAGACAGCCGTACCGTATAAGAATCCATGAGTTGCGATATTTATGTTTGCGTCCGCAAGCGGAACAATTTTTCCCTCAAAAAAAGCGTGCTTCGAGAGATCCACCAGACACCTCCAAATTGGAATTGAGGACCAGCTCTTACAAAGAAATTATACCTGATTCGCTCTTGATTACTGTGTAGCCAGGATACATAAAATATCTATTTAGGCGGGTCAAAGCTTGCAAGCTGGTCATGGGTCTCTGACCCTGGCTAGAAATCGACCGAAGGTTTCCAAAGCTTTCGCGTGTCAATGATCTCCTTTGGTATCGGAAACGTTTGAGACCTGCGGTCAACGTTTCGGCTCGGTCCGAGACCTTCGCAAGCTCTATATGACCTTCGCCGAACTTGTTACCTGTGTACTAGACCTCTTGCATAAGTATATGAAAATGCCCATTAACTCCCTTTTGAACCAC
>CAZBAX010000125.1:0-5271 GCA_964489725.1 uncultured Anaerolinea sp.
CTCTAGCTTACTCTGCTTCTTGTTAATGTTCAAATGGATAAAGTCTAGCTAAGAAACTGTTTAAAAAGGGTTTGACTGTCGAGCAATCTGGTGGGATCGTTGGCGGTTATGTAGACCAAACAACAATACCCGACGGATTTGAGCGACAGTCAATGGAATCTTATCAAAGATATGTTCCCTTATTAGCGGATATCCTCGGATTGCTGCTCGGTGTCTGATCCAGCCGGAGCCAGACAACTGCGCAGCCGTCTAAGTGGCTTGTGCGAGAATGTACGCAAGATCTGGGCCGATGGCACGTGTCGCGGAACGTTGTTGGCTTGGGTCGCGGCTCACTTTCGTTTCCGCATTGGACCCGTCGTGTCGCCCAAAGGGCAAAAGGGATTTCAAGTTTTGGCCAGACGCTGGGTAGTCGAAAGCACCTTTGCTTGGTGCGACGCCAACCGCCGCCTGAGCAAGGACTCCTAAGGATGGACTGAGTCAAGTGTGCAGCTGTCATCTATAGCTTACACGGTCACACATTGCGCTTTTTGAAAGAGTTGAATACGCAAGGTTAGCAAAGAAACAAGATCAGCTTTGTGAGTCGTCATGGTTTCGTCCAAGCAGTTTGCAATGGCTGCTTTGAAAGCCGGGAACTTTTCGTAGTACTTGGAATACAGACATTTCCTTTTCACGAACTTTCAGACTCTCTCGATCAAATTGCGATTCGGCGAGTAGGAGGGTAGAAAGCGCAATTCAATCTTCAGACTTTTAGCTTTTTCCATGACCAACGCACATCGGTGATAGCTGCGTTATCCAGAAAAATGGAGATGGGTATGCCGACATAAAGCTTGGCAATCTCCTCTAATCGCGCACAGATACTCTCAGCGGTAATATGGGCATTTTTTGGGGGTCGGCTTTGGCAGGGATCATCCCTACTTTGCAGCAACGGAGATTGAGTTTTTTTGGGTCTACCGTTTTTAACGGGAAGACCCTTCTACCTACTACGTACACACACTTGCACCGCACGCAAGTGCAGGTGAAGGGTCACAAAGGAAAAAAGCCTAAAAATCAACCCTTGTTCCCCCTTTGTGTTCCTTGGTGCCCTTTGTGGTAGAGCTATTTCCCGCCAGATACGGGAGAGCCGTTTTTTTTCAGGGATTCCCGGATTTGCGTCTCACTTCTGCGAACGCCGGTAAGCACTTCCACCGCATGTTGGGCTTGTTTGATCGTGGCGGGGGATGTTCTCGAAAGTAGGCTTCCAGCGAGACAATATGTTCTTTCAATTCGCTCCCTAGCTGATAGTAGTGGGTCTCCTTCAATTTCTCGAGACCGCCTTGCTCGTACAAGGCAAAATAATCCCGCAGGGTGTTTTCGCTAATTCCGATGATCTCCGCAATTTGCTTGTACAACATTCCGTAACACGACTTTTGCTTCGCCGTTTGGCTCCTCGCTAACTTTTTAAACAGGCTCTTACGATTTTGCAAACAAAAACTTTTTAAACAGTCTCTTACGATTTTGCAAACAAATAACTGTTACGAATCACGAAACCGTTCGTCAGATAGGTCGCAGCTGCATACATTAGGAAACATCCGCTTGCAGACTCCACTAGGAGTCAGGATTGGATATCATGAAAAGACACAGAATTATGACTAATCAGAATGGGGCACAGGCCATGGTGGAATTTGCCATAGCCCTGCCCATGCTGCTTCTGCTGCTCTATGGAATTCTCGAAGCCGGGCGTTTGGTATTTATTTATTCCTCGATCGTAACCGCAAGCCGCCAGGCTGTCCGTTATGGATCTACCACAGGCCTGGGACTTGACTATACTGCGGATAGTGGTCCGGATAACCGTACCTACGATCGCTACCGCGACTGCTACGGTATCCGCCGGGCCGCGCAGAGAGCCGATTACCTAAACGCCTTTGAGGATACTGATATTCGCATCTTTTATGATTCTGGCCCCGGCACAACCGAACAGGAAATCTGTACAGGCGGCGCGCTTCACTGGACAGATTATGGCCCGACAAATGGAACGCGCCTGGTGGTAAAGATCGATGGCGATTTCCTGCCGATCGTGCCGAGGATCGTCCCATTTATTGAACGTTCCGTTGCCAATGGCAACCCGATCGAAGGAGATAGTGCACGCACGATTCTCGTCAGTGTTTCCATTGTTGTAACAGCACCGGCATCCACGTGGGTGCCCAGTACACCAACTCCGCCGTAATCAGAAAAAGGATGACATTATGAAACTCAACCGTGAACGTGGACAGAGCCTTGTGGAATTGGCCTTCAGCCTGTTGATCTTACTGTACCTGTTATCGGGCGCGGCCCAATTTGCCTTGGCCTTCTTTCAGTATGTGCAGCTACGCGATGCCGCGCAGGAAGGCGCCATATATGGTTCGATAAATCCCACTGATACAGCCGGAATCGAGTCGCGCATTCGCGGCGCATCATCATCTCCCATAGATCTTTCGAACGACGATGTAGCCACAGGTGTCACTGTGACTATCAGCTATCCGGATGGTGCTGATTGTGAAGGAAATGGGATCCAAGTCGTCGTCTCTTATGATCACCCTGTCTTTATGCCTTTCATGTCACGGATTATTGGGCCCACCGTACCTCTGGATGCCACAGTGACAGGTACCATCCTGACACCCGCATGCCCGTAATGTACAAGGAGACAGCTATGAAGAAACAAACATTTTGCAAGGAAAGTGGGCAGGTACTTATCCTAATCGCGCTTGCCGCGGCCGGCCTGTTTGGGTTTGCGGCGCTCGCCATCGATGGCAGCATGATCTTTTCGGACCGCCGTCATGCCCAAAATGCCGCCGATACTTCTGCGCTCGATGCTGCCCTCGCAAAAACACGTGGACAAGATTGGGTCGCCCAGGGTCTGGACCGCGCCGACTCGAACGGCTATGACGACAACGGCACATCCAACGATGTGTACATTCATCTGTGCAGTTCTGCAGATGCCACCTGTACCGCCCTACCTGTGGGCGCGGACCCGGATGAATATATCCAGGTTAAGATCCGCTCAGATGTCGAGCTGTTTTTTGCACGCGTAATCGGACGGCAAACGGCGACAAACTACGTTAATGCAGTTGCGCACGCCGTCCCATCCGAATATGATGAAATGTTTAGTGGAAACGCTGTAGTGGGGCTTTCTCCTCATGACTGCGCGGCCGTCAAATATCAGGGAAACGCGAATACCACAATTACCGGGGGCGGCATCTTTGTTATGTCGGATTGTGCTGACGCAGCCTTTTTCAATAAAAGTAGTTCCGCTGACTTAACAGCTCCCTCTATTTGTGCTGTGGGTGGCGTTGAGTACAATCCATCGGGAATCAATGTTCCGTCTATTGAAAGTGGTTGCAATCCGCCTCCTCCCATCGTGGAACCCAATCCGCAGTGTACGGAAGAGGCTACATGGTCGGGTAACGTCATGAGTCCAGGTTGGTATATAGGGCAATTCCCTCCCAAGCACGTGGACACTCTCTTGCCCGGCATCTATTGCATTGATGGCGAATTCAAAATGAGCAGTGGATCGCTGACAGGACATGGCGTGGTCCTGCGAATGGATGATGGTGGAATTAGCTGGAATGGCGGTGACGAACTGCACCTGTCTGCCCCCACAGAAGGATCGTTTGAAGGACTCTTGATCTACATGCCGAGTCCCAATTGCAGCACCATCACCATCAACGGAAATTCTAATACAACCATTACCGGAACCATTCTAGCGCCATGCTCCCACATCCAGGTAAATGGGACTGGCGACAGCGGCATCAACGGGCAGATTATCGGCTACACCATAGATCTGGGTGGCAACGAAGCCAGCATCATCCACTACGACGATGAGTTGAATTTTGACAGCCTAACGCAGCCTAAGCTCGAGTTCAAACAATAATCACTATAATACTGGTAATAGATTAGGGAGTGTCTTCATGCATAATCAGCAAGACACTCCCTAGATTTTTTGTAGGCCAAAGAAAGTACTCAACGAAAAAAATTCACTCCAGACGCGGACAGGTGCTCGTCATGATTGCCCTTGCTCTTGCAGGCCTGGCAGCCATGGCAGGGCTTGTTATCGCCGGTGGCAAGGTCCGCTACATCGGCCTGTCCGAGGCCGGCCCCTCCTCGATCCGCCGCGCGCACGCCGTGCACCAGGTCGCAACGCTGCAAACGGAGTACTCCCTGTGGACCCGCGACCCAGAGACCGAGCTGCTTCCGCTGCTGCGCGAGCTGGGCATCGGCTTTGTTCCGTACTCCCCGCTCTGACACGGCTTCCTCACCGGCCAGATCCGCTCCGTCGAAGACTTTGCCGACGACGACTGGCGCAAGAAGAACCCACGCTTCACCGGAGAGAATTTCCAGCCCAATCTGCGCATTGTCGATGAGGTCGGAGCCGTCGCGACCGAGGTTGGTGCCACACCGGCACAGATCGCTTTGGCCTGGCTGCTCGTCCAGGGAGACGACATCGCCCCGATTCCTGGCACCAGGCGAGTCGTCCGCGTCGAGGAGAACACTGCTGCCGACAGCATCGAGCTCAGCGCCGAGCAAGTCGAACGGCTGAACAACCTCACTCCGGCTGCCGGCGAACGCCACAACGAAGGGAACATGGACTCCATCGACCGCTGACCACGCCACGGGGCGCAAGCAGCGAGCTGGGCAAGGATGGGTTATCTGACGAGGAAGATGGATGCGCGCACAAAGCTCGACCCGAAAACGGACCTTCGTTCTCAGAAACGATGCAATGAGAATTCCTTGTTTCCGGCAATACCTTCGCCAAAACTGAAGTAAAAAAGTAGGACTTTTCGGGTAAAGTTGAAGTCTTCTAGCAGGTTGTCGGAGTAAAGGAAGATCTGAAGAATTGGTAGACTTGAGCAATGATGCGAAAATTTACGAAACCCGATTACACGGCGACACCCAATACACCGATCCGTCTTGGAGAAGCGATTCCGGCGAATCATCTGGCACGATTTGTTGTTGATATCATTGCTCAACTAGACCTGAGCGCAATTTATAAACGATATGCAGTTCGTGGCGGAGAGGCGATAGCGCCCGAAGCCTTATTGGCATTGATTTTTTACGGTTATTCGACTGGCAAGTCTAGTTCGCGAAAGATAGAAAAAGCGACATACGAAGATCTAGGGTTTCGGTTTGTGGCGGGCGTGCTACATCCAGATCACGACACCATCGCGAATTTTCGCAAGACGTTTTTACCTGAGTTGCAAGGTTTGTTCGTTCAAATTCTGCTTCTGGCTCAGCTTTCTGGCGTGCTGAAGGTTGGCA
>CAZBAX010000126.1:0-3026 GCA_964489725.1 uncultured Anaerolinea sp.
CCAACCCTCATCAGAGTCTTTCACTCCTTAGCCAACGCCCATGCTGGGCGCACACAACGAATGCCCCGATACACTCGGGGCATTTTTCTTTATATCATGCCCATAAAGGATACAAAGGCATATAATTTGATGGAACTGAAATTCCGCTCCAATGAGAGTCTTACATGAAAAGTGTTGTCGTGACAGGTGTTTCAACAGGCATTGGATGGGGCATCACGAAAGTCCTCCTCCAAAATGGATATCGCGTATTTGGCAGCGTCCGCAAACAGCAGGATGCAGAACGGCTCGCGCGGGAATTCGGCCCGAACTTCCTTCCATTGACCTTTGATGTAACTGACGAGTCCGCGGTACAAGCCGCAGCGGAACAGGTCCGCGCTCAGTTGAACGGCGAAACCCTGTTCGGGCTGGTGAACAACGCCGGCATCGCCGTGCCGGGACCGTTGATCCACCTGGCTACGGATGAATTCCGTCATCAATTAGAAGTCAATCTGGTCAGCGTGTTGATCGTCACCAAGGCATTCGTTCCACTGCTCGGTGCAGACCGGGACGTGCGCGGCCGACCGGGTCGTATCATCAATATCAGTTCGGTCGGCGGCAAAAATGGAGGTCCGTTTTTAGGAGCGTACTCGGCATCCAAACATGGGCTGGAGGGCTTTTCGGAAAGCCTGCGCCGTGAATTGATGTTGTACGGCATCGACGTCATCATCGTCGCGCCGGGTTCCATTGCAACACCCATCTGGGACAAAGCCGAACAGCTCGATACATCGCCCTACGAGAAAACCGACTTCGTGGAAGCAGCCTTACGCGTACAAAGATATATGATCCAGGATGGTCGGAATGGGTATCCGCCTGAAAAGGTCGGCGAAGTTGTTTTGCATACACTGACCACACCCAGGCCGCGCGTCCGTTATGCTGTAATCCCCGGCAGTTCGTTTCAACGCATCATTCAGATGATATTGCCCAAGCGCACAGTGGATAATATCATTGCAAAACGACTTGGATTCAAGAAATAACAGTCCGTTTGGAATTGATGTCCAATAACGTAAGGCGACACGTCGTCCCCTTGTGGGATTAAGGTCGCCCTACATTTCCCCGCACAAAAGGAAATCCAGTATGCCCACTCCCCTTCCACGCTCGAAAGTAAGCCAGCAGCAAACATGGAATGCAGAAAGCGTTTTTGCTTCACCCGCAGAATTCGATTCAGAAGTACAAAGCATTCTCGCGTATCTGCCTGAGATCAGGAAGCACCAGGGACATCTCGGCGACAGCGTTGATTCATTTTTGGAAGCGATCAACGCCCTGGATGCACTTGAACAACGTTCCATGAAAGTGCGCGTCTATGCGACCATGTCCAGCGCGGTCGATGCAGGCGACGAGCAGGGCGCTGCGATGAACGGCAAAGCCATGTCTGCACTCGCTCAGGTGGGCGCGGCCACAGCGTTCGTGGAACCGGAATTGTTGTCGATGGGAAAAACCAAAATCCGTAAGTGGCTCAAAAGCGACCCACGCATGGAAGTCTACGGACACTTTCTCAATGACCTGTTCCGCAGGCAATCCCACGTCCGTAGTGCAGAAGTGGAGGAATTGATGGGCATGCTGCGCGATCCATTTGGCGCCGTGCGCACAACAGCCGGGATGCTGGCCAACGCCGATTTCAGGTTCAAACCTGCGCGCAACAAAAAAGGCAGGAAGCTGGAATTGACCCAAAGCACGAAGAACGCCATGATGCATTCCGCGGACCGTAAGGCACGCAAATCAGCGTGGAAGAATTACACGGACAAGTATCTCGAATACAAGAACACACTGGCGGGCAATCTGGCTGCATCGATCAAGCAGAACGTGTTCAACATGAAGGCTCGCAACTTCAGCTCATCTCTCGAAGCCACGCTTTTCAACGGCGATGTACCGGTCGAGATGTTCCACAATCTGTTGAATATCTTTCAACAGAAGCTTCCGCTCTGGCACAAATACTGGCGCATCCGCCGCAAGGCATTAGGCGTTAAAACGCTCCATCCATATGACGTCTGGGCTCCGTTGAATACGAAGAAGCATGTAGTCTCGTTCGAAACCGCTGTGGACTGGATCTGTGAAGGTCTCGCGCCGATGGGTGATGAATATGTCAGCGTGATGCGCAAGGGATGTCTCGAAGACCGCTGGGTCGATTGGTCCCCGAACGCGGGCAAACGCGAAGGCGCCTTCTCAACGCGCGTCCCCAGCGATACGCATCCTTTTATTATGATGAGCTACACCGATGATGTTGGCAGTATGAGCACCCTCTCGCATGAACTTGGCCACTCCATGCACGCCTACTATGCCAGCCGCGCCCAGCCCATGGTCTACTACACCTATCCATCCATCATCGCGGAAACCGCCTCGAATTTCAATCAGGCAATGACGCGCGCACAGTTGCTCAACACGAATACGAGCAAATCCTTCCAGATTGCATTGCTGGAGGAAGCGATGGGCAACTTCCATCGTTACTTCTTCATCATGCCTACGCTGGCGCGCTTCGAATTGGAAACGCACCAGCGCGTAGAAAAGGGACAGCCGCTCACAGCCGACTCCATGATCGACCTGATGGCGGACCTGTTCAGCGAGGGCTACGGCGGCGAAATGGACCTGGACCGCGAACGCGTGGGCATCACCTGGGGAACCTTTACCACCCATCTCTATATCGACTTCTATTCGTTCCAGTATGCCGTCGGTATCTCGGCCGCGAACGCGATCGCCAAACGAGTTCTGGATGGCGTCCCGAATGCCGCCCAGGATCACATCAATTTTCTCAAAGCCGGTTCCTCGAAGTCACCCATCGAAGTCTTTAAGATCGCCGGAGTCGATATGACCTCCACCCAGCCCATTGAAGATGCATTTACAGTGCTGGAAGATTACATCGACCGCCTTGATGTTTTGACAAACTCATAGTGTCTGGCGGGTTACCAGCAACGCCTTTAATAGACCTCTTGCATAAGTTTATGAAAATGCCCATTAACTCCCTTTTGAACCACTGAGACACGGAGACACTGACA
>CAZBAX010000127.1:0-2532 GCA_964489725.1 uncultured Anaerolinea sp.
CTCATTGACGAATCGTGCAGCGGAGTAAAGATCGAATATAACGGGGCCTTTGCCATCAGCGCAGCCAGTTCGATGGAACGGTCTCCTCGCTGGCGGCCATATTCCTGCCATGCGCTGTAGTTTTCCACAGCCTGATCGTAGCGTCCCCCCAGTTCCAGCACCCTGCCCAGTTCTGAAAAAAGATGTCGAATATGGCTGGCATCACGATTATTCCGCCTGGCAATTTCGAGCGCCCGTGCAAAATGAGTAGCGGCTTCGGCATTGGCGTACAAGCGGGCAGCTTTCTCACCGGCAATCAGATCGTATTTCAAAGATCGCTCATCCTGTGCATTGTAAAAGTGATAGGCAAGCAAAGGCGCGAACTCTTCGAGACGATCTCTGTGAAGTTCCTCGAACGTTTCCCCGATACGCTTATGAAGCTCCACACGCTTTCTAAGGAGGATGGAGTCGTAGGCTGCTTCCTGGATCAACACATGCCGGAACATGTATTCTTCACGGAAGGATTCCACAAAACTCGCTTCCTGTAGATACCGAATTTGCGGTTCAAAACCACCGTTCAGGCTGGTCAATCGTTTCAGAATCTGCAAGTCAAAGGAACGTCCGATAACCGCCGCGTTTTGCAAAACGTGCTTTGTCAGGTCGGGCAGGCGGTCGATGCGGGCTCCCAGCACGCCCCGCAATGTATTTGGGAGAGAGACCTTTGCGTCTTCATTCACCGCCCGCCAATGACTATTCTCGCGGACGATCTGATTTGTTTCGATCAGCGAACGAATTAATTCTTCAATGAAAAAAGGATTGCCATCCGCCCTGGCGACGATCATATCTCGCACATTTTTTGGCAGACTGCTTACACCCAGCAAGTTCGTCAGCAATGCTTCTGTTTGCTCCTCATGTAAGGGTGCAAGTGAAATCGATTGATAGTGGGACTCCGTTTTTTGTTGAATCTTCTGAATCGTATCCCAACTGGCGGCGCTTTCATCGGGTCGCAGCATGCAAATGAATAACACGGGTTGCCTCTCTGGCACGTCTGCGATGTTGAACAATAGACTAAGAGAAGCTTCATCGGCCCAATGCAGATCATCAAACACGATCACCAGCGGACCATCCTTTGCAAGCCCGCCCACGTATCCTCGTACAGCCTCGACTATTCTTTGGACCAAAGCTTCGCCTTGAAAGCCCGTTACAACCTGCAGGCTTTCTTCACTTTCCACGGCAAGCATGGCTTCCAGAAATAGGATATCGCCGCCCGGCAATGTGAACCCATTACAGACATAGGTTAGTTTATGACGTACCTCACTCGGAGACTCGTCTTCCTGCGCATCAATCGATTGGCGGATGATCTGTCGCCACGGAAAATAACTGACCGAGCGCGCATACGAGAGTGCATCGCCTCTCAGCCAGACGATGCCTGTTCCTTCATTTCGCTTTTTCACTTCAGCGATCAACGTGGATTTTCCAAGCCCCGCCTCACCCATAATACTGACAAATGCCCCTGCTCCGAGTTTCAGCTGTTCCAGCTGGCGGTTGAGCAGAGTTAGCTGCGCCTCGCGACCCACCAACGGAGAGCTCAAACCTTCCAGCCCACGCAAATTGCCTGGGCTCCTTTTTGATCGGAGTGGACGATACGTTTTGATCGGCGCCGCTTTGCCTTTTACTTCCACATCCCCCAGCGCCTCACACTCAAAAAATGGTGCAATCAGTTTATAGGTTGCCTCTGAAACCTGAACGGTTCCAGGGAGAGCAGTCTGCTCCATGCGGGCCGCAAGATTGATGGCATCGCCGATCGCGGTATATTCCATGCGCAGATCGGAGCCGATGGCGCCGACGACAACCAGGCCGGTATTAATTCCCACGCGCAGACCAAATTCCAATCCATGTTGGCGGCGGATCTGATCTGCATAATCTTTGATCCCTTCCTGGATTTCCAGCCCCGCCAGCACTGCACGCTGCGGATCGTCTTCATGTGCGATGGGCGCACCGAAGAAAGCCAAAATCGCATCACCCATCAAGCGCGGAACTGTGCCTTCATACGTATAGATGGGACGGATCATGAATTCAAAAATACCGTTCATAATATCCGTCCACGTCTCAGGGTCCACTTTTTCTGCGGCGGCGGTGGAGCCCTTTACATCACAAAATAACATGGTGATGACACGCCGTTCCCCCACCATCGCATCGACCGCGCGGGCAGCTTCCATTTTGGTCAGCAATTCCTGTGGAATGAATCTATCGAGTGCGTGGTCTTTGACTTCAACATGATCGATCCCCCGATCTGCGGCATCCATATTCGCTGCAAGAGAGTGCCCGCAATTCATGCAAAACTTCGCGGCGTCTGGATTGCTCGTCTGGCAGCTACGACATTTCATTCATGACCTCAAACCAAATCATAAAGACGTGACGATGAAACCGATAAAGTTAATCTTATTCTAGCATAGTTGATTGTTGTCAATTCTGTATTACAGGTTACCTCATAATGATCTAAATTCAGTAAATCACAGGTTTGTCATTCTGAGGAGCCAACGTTCTTCTGGC
>CAZBAX010000128.1:0-2383 GCA_964489725.1 uncultured Anaerolinea sp.
TACTGAGATTAAGCGGAGATAATTCTCCGCTTTTCCTTTCTGTGCTAAACTAATATCATACCCCTCACCCCTGCCCCTCTCCCCGCTTCGTCTGCGCAATGCTTCGCTCAGCGCGACCGGGAGAGGGTTTGCGATGGAGATGATATGCTGAGTCTGGTTGAAAAGATTCTGTTCGCGATGGCTGTTCTGGTGTCGTTGTATTTCACATATCGCGGCGTGGTGCGCATCGTAGCGCACATCTCGAGTGGACAGGGCAAGCCCGATTGGAGTCTGATCTGGAAGCGGCTCGGCGCGCTGATCGTCAAGATCGGCCTCTTCCAACCGGTCTTTCGTTTTCGCCTGGGTCCGAGCATATTACATGGGCTTATCGGTTGGGGGTTCATTACGTTCCTGCTCATCAATCTTGCCGACCTGATCTATGCCTATAGCGGATTCAAACTTCTTGAAAGCACCGGATGGTTTGGGGACATCTATCGACTCATCGCGGACATGGCGGGAGTCGCGATCCTGATCGGGATCGCGGCGATGGCGTTCCGCCGCTTCATCCTGCGACCGAAGAATCTGGACCCGTTTCAGTCGACTCATCTGCTCCCGGTCGCGCGCCACGGCATCCAACGCGATTCGGCAATCGTCGCGACGTTTATCTTCCTGCACAACTCAGGACGTTTGTTGGGCGAGTCGTTCTACGTAGCAGAGCATGGACGCGACAGCTGGCAGCCGTTCATTTCAACGGTGGCAGGCGTATGGCGCAACGTGGGTTTGGATGCGAACAGTCTGTTGATCGGCGAACGGCTGATGTTCTGGCTGTCCATCGGTGCGGTCGTGGCCTTTCTTCCCTATTTTCCGATTTCGAAACATATTCATATCTTCTTCGCTCCGATCAATTACGCGCTCAAGCCCGAGCGCCAATCCATCGGGCAGTTGAACTATATCAATCTCGACGATCAATCGGTCGAACAGTTCGGCGCGGCGACGATGAAAGATTTGCCGTGGGAACAGGTGATGGATGCGTATGCCTGCGTGATGTGCTTCCGCTGTCAGGAAGTATGCCCGGCGTATGGCACGGGCAAGCTGCTCTCGCCTGCCGCGCTGGAGATCAATAAACGCTATCACCTGAATCAGGGCGGCTCGATGGATGTACCCATGCTGGACTTGATCCCCGCCGAGGCAGTCTGGGCGTGTACGGCCTGCGGCGCGTGCGTGGACATTTGCCCCGTAGGCAACGAACCAATGCGCGATATTCTGGAGATCCGCCGCAATCTCACCTTGATGGAAAATAATTTTCCGCGCCAATTGGAAAACGCCTTCAAGGGAATGGAACGCAACGCCAACCCGTGGAACGTTTCGCAGGCCGATCGCATGAAGTGGGCAGACGGATTGAATGTGCCCACGATCGAAAAGAATCCCGAGCCAGATATTTTATGGTGGGTAGGCTGCGCACCGGCAACTGATTCACGTGCCCAAAAGACAGCCCAGGCATTTGCAAAGATTCTGAATGCTGCGGGGGTCAACTTTGCCGTGCTCGGGCAGAACGAGCAATGCACCGGTGACTCGGCTCGCCGCGCGGGACGTGAGGATATTTTCTTCGGGCTGGCTTCTGCAAACGTAGAAATTCTCAATGAAGTGAATCCCAAACGAATCGTGACGACGTGCCCGCATTGTTTGCATACGATTAAGAACGAGTATCCCGCCTTCGGTGGGAGCTACCAGATTGTGCATCATACACAATTTATCAACGAACTCGTTGGTACGGGGAAGATCCAGTTGGAAGTGACGCCAGACGAGTTCAAAGTGACCTTCCATGACCCGTGTTATTTGGGACGGCATAACAAGATTTTCGAAGCGCCGCGGGATGCGCTGAAAACCGCCGGTGCATTGACCATCGAGATGCCGCGCAATTCATCCAAATCCTTCTGCTGTGGCGCGGGCGGCGCACAGATGTGGAAGGAAGAGGAACCAGGCAAGATGCGTGTGAACCAGGCGCGTTACGGGGAAGCCAAAGCGACCGGCGCGAACACCGTCGCAGTCGGATGCCCATTCTGCATGACAATGCTAAGCGATGCGTCCAAGGCAGATGGCGGCGCGATACAAGTCAAGGATGTGGCGGAGTTGGTAGTGGAGAGGATGAAACAATAGGGAGACCTGTGGTCAAATCTCGGCGGGGTCAGAGACCCACGCCGTGCGAGGGTGAAGCAATAGTATAGGCGAACGATCAAATGGATCTGCCAATTCACGCGGATTTCCGTGAACCCCTGAAACACGGAGACACTGGGAAGAAACAAGAAACTCCGTGGCTCCGTGTCTTCGTGGTTTATATAGTCTTGCAGGAAAATTCAGTAAATCACAGGTTTGATTGACAAAAGGGGCAACTTTGGTACAAGGT
>CAZBAX010000129.1:0-2370 GCA_964489725.1 uncultured Anaerolinea sp.
TTGATACTGTTGGCGAATTCAAACCGAGCCCCAAGCAGGCGTTAGGAGGGATGGGGAAGGGGCCAGTTTTGCAAATGCCGAAATTCTGGTTAGGGCTCGAGGTCGATGCTGCCACCAGTCGAAGAGGCGGTGGAGATTGATGGCTGCGGCAGTGGCGGTCATCTGTAGATTGGTTTTTGCTAATCCGATATAGCGAGCAAATCGAAGTTCATACCTGCGGACGGCCTGGGAGATGGTTCCTTCAATTCCGCAGCGTTGGGCATACTTATGCCAGAATGCTTGGGAGTTCTGTTCCTGGCGGACTCGTTGCAAGGCTTCATGTTGTTCCCGAGGTAAGAAGGCAATGGCCCGCCCCGCGGTTGTCGCCTTGGTACATTGGCTGCGGACGGTACAGGTGCGGCAAACTGCGAGTGCGAATCGCACTTGGATCACTGGTTTCCGATCTCCCTGCTGTCGGCTGCGCCATTCCGCCGAGGTCTGTCCATTGGGACAGGTTGCGACCTGCTTTTCCCAATCAATCTGAAAGCTGGCTAGGTCGAAGCCCTCCCCGGCTTTGGCTTGCCAGCTAACCTTCTCGCGCACTGGGCTGCACAGGCTCACGCCAAAGTCGCGTCCGGAGGAAACCAGTGTCTCTGCATCCACGTATCCGGCATCCACCAGATGTTCAGCAGGCAATAATTTCTTCTGCTCCAAGGTGCGATGGATCTTTTCCAGAGCACGCATATCGCTCTCCGTTGCCAGAGTTGTACTGACTTGCGTAATCAGATGCACCTCGTTTTTACCACTGGTCTCGCTGAGGTGGATCTTGTAGCCCACCCAGCCTCTTTCCCGTTTGGCGCTATAACGTACGTCTTCATCGTAGGGGGAGTGCAAACGCAGGGCTCCCGGCGGTTGGTTATCATCATTCCGCACTTGCAAACGGGCACTGCCATCTTCTTTCACTTCTGTCCAGTATTGCTGGATCCACATTCGTCGCAAGAACTCTACGCCCGGCAGTTCCCGCAGCTGCTTTGCCTGTGCAGCCGTTTGCACCGCCTCCAGCAGAAAGGCTCCATCCTCGCCAATTGTCACCAACAACGCTTGGCGTTCAGCCGGCTCTTTCGGCAAACGCATTTGTTCAAAGCGCCTGCCATAGCGGGCAAACCATTCTGGCCTAGAAATTGCCTGTACCCATTCGGGAGCCAATTCTGATAACTCGTTCAAAGCCTGACGCAGCGTCTCGCCCACAATTTCAATCCGGTTCAGTTGCCGCACCGCCCCGAGGATATGGGTCGAATCCGTCCGCTGCTGACCACTCCCTTTCAGCAACTTGAGCTCTTGCAGACGTGTCAGCAGGTCATCGAGCAGCCCCTGTTCCCTTTGCCCAACCACCAAACGCTCCCGGAACTCACTCAACACCGAATAATTAAAGCCCGGATCCTCCAGTTCCAAGCCCAACACATATTTCCAGTCGATCCGAGCCCGCACCGCTTCCGCCGCCTGTCGGTCCGACAGACCTCCCGAGAACTGCATGACCGTTACCCAAGCTAAGCGCCCCGGCGACTCCGCCCTCTGCCCTCGACCCGGAAACAGTTCGGCAAAGCTCGCATCCCCATAGACTTCCCCTAGCTCATCTCGCATCCTCATATACAAATTGCCTTTGGGAAAAGCTGCTCGTGCTACGCGGCGCGTATCTTCTGGTATCGCATAGTTGCTTTGTGGATCGAGGCTCATCTTCTACTCCTTGCCAATCTCAACATTTCGCCAATTATCCCCTGTTTTGGAATTCGCCAACAGTATCAATATTTCCATGCAGATGGATACAAATAAGCTATGCCAGATACGATACTTGTTGTAGAAGATGAAGTCGGGTTGCGTGAGACCGTTTCTTACAATTTAAAGAAGGACGGGTATAAAGTGGAAGCCGTGGGAGATGGTCGGAGCGCCGTGGAAACTGCCCGCAAGCTAAAACCTGACCTAATCCTCCTGGATATCCTGCTCCCCGGAATGGATGGTTTTGAGGTCTGTCGAATACTGCGAAAGGAAATGACCACTCCCGTGCTGATGCTGACTGCCCAGGATGATGAATCCGATCGTATTGTCGGATTGGAAGTGGGTGCCGATGATTATTTAACCAAGCCCTTCTCCATGCGGGAACTCCTCGCCAGAGTAAAAGCACAACTTCGCCGCAATCGAATCCTGCGTGAAGAACTTGGCAAGGCTACCGAAGCGCCAGGTGGGAATGCAAAGTTTGTTTTCGATAGGTTGGTGATTGACGATGCTCGGCGCGAAGTCAGATTGAGTGACAAGGTTATCCCCCTCAAGCCACAAGAATACAATTTCAGTAAATCACAGATTGCGGTGATTGGAAGGTAGGAATTGCGGAAATCG
>CAZBAX010000130.1:0-2198 GCA_964489725.1 uncultured Anaerolinea sp.
TGTCGGTGCTTCCGAACTTTTTTGGGTCAGGCATGTGCTGTCGGTTCGGACCTAGTATTACAACGCAAGGTTAGGGGAGAAAGCCGCTAATTGAGCCAGCTTTCTCTTGCGGTGTGAACGATAAGCGGCGAAGTTACGTTGTTGGTAATAGCGTACTCGCTCCAAAGCGGATTGGATATCATGAACGAATGAGGGTAAAACGCTACAGAGCAACAGACGGACTTGATAGATAGTGAGGGCAGGAGCCAGGTCTTGAAGTTGAATCCGCAAACGAACCAGGAAATGATGAGCGAGAGAAACCAGGAGCATATGATGATGCCATCCGATCCAACTGCGCATCTCGTACTGATCCATGCCGACTTCCCCTTTGGCTTCTTCGAAAATGGTTTCAATGGGCCATCGCATGCCACACACCCGAACCAACTCAGCCGGGGGAATGCTGACCGGCGCATTACTGAAAAAGTATTTGACCTGCGAAGGATCGTCCAGATTGCGGCGAAGGATCAACCAGAGTTCACCCGCAGGCAAGCCGCCACGCGCTTCGGTCACGCGCAGAAATGCGAAATCACAAACGATGGGACCTTTGCTGCCTTCTTTGAGAACCGCTCGAACCCAATCTTGCTTTTGAATTTTCTTCACCAAATCTTTGACCGGAACGGGATGCTTGCGGGTATCGCTCACACGCAAGCGAGTGGGAGGACGTCCGTGACCACTCCATTTCGGAATATGAACTTTCGGCGCCGTACACCAGATCAGGCTGTTCTCCTTGATGGCGGTGAAATAGTACTTTCCGGTCGCCGCCACGCCATCTCGAAACGCAGGACTGTCTCCATACAAGGCATCTGCCGCTACCCAGAAAAAGGGCAATTTGCCTCGTTTGACCACATTTTCCAACAATTCCAGCCCGATTTCCGGCTTGGTTTTGAAAACCAGATCTTCCGGCACCCCACACTCTTCTCGTTGTTCAGCCTGTTCTTCTTCAAACCATTTTTCAGGCATGAACAATCGTCCTTCGATCAGGCTGTATCCTTTGCGACTGGCATATCCCAGATAGACACCCACTTGTCCGTTGGCCGTCTTGCCCACCGAGCCACAATATTGAGCTGCCACCCCTACCGATTTCGTCCCTTGTTTGACCGAACTCGATTCATCGATCAACAGGACCCCGTCTGCCTCCCCCAACGTCTCGCCGATCAATCCTTGATGGATCACGATCACAGGTTCCGTCTGCCACTGGCTCTGCCCCACAAAGTATTGCAGGCTGCGCACTTTTTCTTTCATGCCAAGCGCCATCTGTTCCACATTCTTACGTGCAATATTGCCCAACAAGCCATTCATGTACGTCAGGCTTTTCTGGATCTGCTCCATTCGCTGAAAGGCTCCTTTGAACAATTCCATATACTCCTTCAATTCGTTCAAAAACAGTTTGACATCTTTCTGGCTCAGGTTCCATTCCGGCACCAGACAGGTTTCAATTTCACCAGGTCGGCTCTTCGCTTTGCCACTCAGCTCTTGAGCTCGCGGGTATAGCGCAAAACTACCGGAGAAAAAAGCTCCAAAAGGTTAAACTGTGGTATGGACATGGCGTAAATGCTCTTAAAAGGCGCAAAACGGACAGTCTTCAAATGCCTTTAGCCATGCTGCCGCAGTCTTGATAGAAGTCACCGAGACTTTTGCGCTATACCCTGAGCTCGCTCCAACAACTCAACCGGATTGCTTTCGGTTACAATTTCTTTCGGCATGGTCGTCTTCCGCTCCTTTTCACTTGGCCGTGATTGGAGAAAGATACCATGCCTTCTTTTCACAGACTATTTCGTTTTTCGTTACCAACCTTGCGTTGTAATACTAGGAATTTCCCTAGTTTCTCTTGTTTTGCCATGTTGCAATATTCAATCCCAACCATAAGGCGCTTTACTACCTTCTTGTGTTGCAATGTGGACAGACATCGATCGGGCCACATCGAACCAGCTTTCCTATTCTGCCTGAAAAATTTGGGGTCTTCAGATTTCGGACGGCTTGCCTCTCTTTTTTGGAGAACTCTAGCGAAAAACGATTACAAATACTTTACAACTTTTAATCGCGAATTTCAATACTTATTTCTCAAATTGAACTAGTCACCTGACAGTTTGCTCATAGAGGGCATAGAGGTAGGGAAAAAGGAAGGGAGTGAAGTAGGCGACGGTCGATGAAGCGCAAGC
>CAZBAX010000131.1:0-1785 GCA_964489725.1 uncultured Anaerolinea sp.
AAGCGAAAGCCTTTTTCCGTTTCGTTGGTTGGTCCTCCCACCAAGCCGCTAACGCGAGCCGTTGGGCGCCGAGAGAAATACCGTTACTTCGCTTGAAGGCCAAGTAGAATTGCTCCAGTGAGCGCGCACACCCCGTGCCACATGAATATGCAAATGATAGCCAAGTTATTGTTAGCACGGCGTGTGCTTCGTGGCGCAACGAGTCCTTTCGTTGCTCGTCCGCAATTGCTGCGCATGGTCTCTCGGGTGGCTCGAAACCATGCTGGCGCAAATGCTTCACGCAATCATGTTCATAGGAGTCAAGCTCGTCGCGTTATCGTCGCCCAACAATACGTGCAGTGGACTTGGTGGTACGCTCGGCAAAATTGGCGGAGTCCAAGCGAAAGCCTTTTTCCGCTTCGACGGCTGGTTCCCCCACCAAGCCACTAACGCGAGCCGTTGGGCGCACAGCTTTTTTGTATAACTTTGGGTTTTCTTTTTAGAAGCGGTGCATTTTAATGTTGTTTTTTGAGTTCCATTTTTTAGCGAATAGGCTTTCAAGTTCTTTTGTTTTTTATTTGGTTAAATTTACTTCGTTGTCCATGTTTCAAGTTGGTTGTGTAGGGTTTCAAAAATTGTGTCATTTTTGCAAGTCAGAGTTTTCGGTCAGCGAAGGTTTTGAATGGTGGTGTCAATCTTCTTTAGCCAGGTCAATTTCTGGTTGTGTAAGGTTGGCAGATTAAGTTTATTTTCACTGGCATTGGTTCATCAAAATTTCATCCAGCATTTTAGGTTCAGTCGTGTTCCATCACAAAGTTAATTTTTCATTTTGGTCTGGTTTTGCTTCATAAAGGTTCTGTTTGGTTGTAGTCTTTTTGGTCATCGCGAAAGTCTTAGTTGTAGGTAAAATGTTGCAAGATGGGTTTCGTATTCGTTATTTGTCAAGAAAATCGGCGTTCCGTGCGCCCAACAATGCGTGCACCCCGACGTCTGGGAGTCTGCGCGTTTTCAAGTGTTTTTCTTGGCTTGGAGTTCTTCCCGTTTCGACGGCGAGTCTCAGCCCGCCCAGCCGCCGGTAACGCTGGCCGTTAGGTGGCTGAAAATATACACCAAATTGAAATCGGCGTAAAATTGGGGAAACGAAAGGTCGGGCTTCATGGTCGAAAAAATCAAAGGTTATCTGGCTCGAAATTGGGAAGGGATTTTGGCAGGGCTTATTGGCACCGCGATATGGACTTGGGGGCAAAGCGGTTTTGCTTCTTTCGGGGAATTCGCAAAGGCGTTAGCTAACATGAGCGCGATTTATTCCGTACTTTTGTGGACTGTGTTCTCGATTGGAGTTGGGTTTATCATATATGGTTTTATACGACTTATACGGCGTATTTTGAAAGGCAATAAAAACTCTGACTATGAAGATATAACTGTTGAATATTACGAATATCCTTGGACTAATGTTCAAAGAAATTTGGGTGTTGGAGATTTTCAAAACTTTCTAAAGCTCGGTTTACTTGTCACAAACACAGGAAGCTACAAAATAAATTGTGCCTTGAGGACGATGGATAGTAAATACAAAGGTTATGCAAGTAACAATGATTTGGTTCCTGATCCAACTCCTGCTGAGAAAAAACTATTGAAGTGGGACGAGGGATACGAAACTAAGAATGGAAGAATTGATATTGCTCCGCATACTGGAGTGGGTAAAATTTTGTTCGCTGAATCCAACCCTCACGATATGCAATTTTGGTTTTGGTTAGGTCCGAACCGACAGCACATGCCTGACCCAAAAAAGTTCGGAAGCACCGACAG
>CAZBAX010000132.1:0-1743 GCA_964489725.1 uncultured Anaerolinea sp.
GGGGCTGTCCAAAAAGTAAGAGGGCAGCCCTTTACTTTTTTAAGTGGGCGTGATTCAATGGGGGCATGAAAAAGCGCAAAGCAATGAAACCGGTGTTCAAGCCATACAACATGGGGCAAATGCAGCTGATGCCACAGAGCTATGAAGAAATCATACCGGAGGGTCATCTGGTGCGGGTGGTGAACCGGGCGGTGGAGGCGATTGATGTGGAGAGCCTGGTGGGGGAGTATGCGGGCGGTGGGACGTCGAGCTATCATCCGAAGATGATGTTGAAGGTGCTGGTGTATGCATATTGCCAGAAGGTCTACACGTCAAGGAAGATCGCTGCAGCGCTGCGAGAGAACATTTATTTCATGTGGATCAGTGGAGGGAACCGACCGGACTTTCGGACGATCAACGGGTTTCGCGGGGAACGGATGAAAGGGGTGATTGGAGAAGTATTTAGTGGGGTGGTGGAATACCTGGTGGCGGAAGGCTATGTGAAGCTGGAAGATGTGTTTGTGGATGGGAGCAAGATCGAAGCGGATGCGAACAAGCACAAGGTGGTGTGGGCGAAGCGCAAAGAGCGGTATGAAAAGCGGGTCAAGGAACAGATCCAGGGATTACTGGAGCAGATCGAGCAGGCCAATGCAGAAGAGCAGGCAGAATATGGGGAGCGGGACCTGGAAGAAATGGGTGGGAATGGCAGGCCCGACATCCATGGCGAACGACTGAAGAAAAAGATCGAGGAATTGAACCAGCGATTGCGGGAGAAGCCTCGTCCGCCCGAACAAGAAAAGCAGACCCGCCACGCGTTGAAGGAGTTGGAAAACGACTGTCTGCCACGTTTGGAGAAGTACGAAGAACAGACGCAGGTGCTGGCGGGGCGCAATAGTTACTCCAAGACCGATCCGGACGCCACCTGTATGCGGATGAAGGAAGACCGGGGGGCCAAACAACCCTGGACGAAACCTGCCTACAATGTTCAATTGGGAACAGAAGGACAATTCATTGTGAGTGCCACAGTCCACAACCAGAGCAGTGATACGCCCTGCTTCATCCCGCTCATGGAGAGTATGCGCCTCGGGCTGAAGCGTCTCCCCCAAAATGCGGTGGCGGATGCTGCCTATGGCAGTGAAGAGAATTATGACTATCTGGAAAAACACAGCTTGGGTAATTATCTCAAGTACAACACGTTTTACCAGGATACCCACCACTACCGCAACCCAGAGATCCTGCGCAAGCACCAGTTCCGCTCGGATCACTTTGAATACGATGAAGCAAACGACCAGTTCCTCTGCCCGCAAAAACGCAGACTGTCCTATCTCTATACCAGCCCGTACAAGACGACCAATGGCTACCTGAGCACCCGACGTCATTATGAGTGCGAGAGCTGCCAGGATTGTCCCCTCAAGAGCCAGTGCACCCAGGCCAAGGGCAACCGCCAGATCCAGGTCAGTTTCCAGCTGCGAGAGTATCGCAGACAAGCTCGCGAAAATCTCACCTCCGAGCGGGGCAAGCAACTAAGGGCTCAACGCTCTGTGGATGTCGAAACACCCTTTGGCGACATAAAACACAATATGGGCTTCCGCCGATTCCATCTGCGTGGCCACGAGAAAGTCAATACCGAGTGGTTGCTCGTCTGCATTGCCCACAATATGCGAAAACTGGCGGTGTGACCCGCCAGTTTTTTTTGCCTGTTCTCATTTCTCCCCCTTTTCCTTCTCCTCTAGGCTGTCTTTCTCTACTTTTTAGACAGCCTCT
>CAZBAX010000133.1:0-1726 GCA_964489725.1 uncultured Anaerolinea sp.
AGCCGTTGGGCAACTCCTTCAATTGGAATGTGGTAATACATGGATGCTTCATGAATCGCAGATTATTTACCATCCTTGGATTAGGTATATTACTTCTCGCAACGCCAGCCTATGCACAAGGCGGCGATCCGCCAATTCCTATTGCACCTTCAGCAAATAATTACGTGTTGGATTCATTGAATTGGCTAGATGATGCACAGGAACAGGAAATCAACACGATCGTCCGTCAGTTGGCTGGCGAAGATAAAGCCGAAATCTATGTCGCCACGTTGAACGATTGTGGAAACAACAAAACGCAATACCGTCGTGATGTTTTCAATTCTTGGGGTATTGGTTCTCGAAAAAGTGATGGTGGTCTATTGATTTTGGTTTGCTGGTATGGTGGCGACACTGCGCGGCGAAGTGTTGAAATCAAGACAGATGAAAACATGCAACAAATCATTCCCGACAATATGACTGCATCAACAGTCGAAGAGGAGTTCGTTCCTGCATTCCAAGAAAATCATCCTGGCGTCGGGTTAGTAAGTATGGTCACAGTCTTCAATAATATGATCCGCAGCAACCAACCGCCTGCCGCCTCGCCATCTTCTCCCCTGGAAATCAATCCCGCATGGTTGGTGATCGGGCTCATCATTCTTCTGGTTCTGTTGAATCGGGTTTTCAAAAAAGGTGGCACAGGTGGTGGTTGGGTTGGTGGCGATTTCGGCAGCGGTGGTGATTTTGGCGGGAGTGGTGGAGGCGGAGGTGGCGGTGATGGTGGTGGTAGTTCTACTAGTTTTTAGTGTGTGATAATCTATAAAGACGAAACAATGGGTAAATGTTGCCCAACAATGCGTGCAGGCGGACTTGGTGGTGGGCCGTGCGAAAAAAAGCGAATCTTGGCGAGGAGTTTGGTTCCGTTTCGTTGGCTGGTCCTCCCACCAAGCCGCTAACGCTTGCCGTTAGGCGCACAAAAAGGATAAAGAAATGCTTTCAAGGTTTTTCAATCGCAACAAAAACATCGGAATCAATCGAAAGAGTCACGAAACACTTATGACTCCCGGGAAAGTCTTTCGGTGGCCCAAAGGTGGAACAATCACTGCAATTGACATGGTTATTATTGCACTTCCAAAAGCGCTGTTTCCAGATGGTGAGAACATCGAGGATATAGTTGAGGCAGATGACGAAATGAATGTCGCTATATCGCCAGATTCCGATAATGTCTTCCTTTATGTTCAACCAGGAATGTCTGTTACCATAAAAAAGCATTCCGAATCTTACCTCGTCGCACAAGACAATGTCCTTCGCAGAGTAAAGATAACAGAGCCCGAAACCCAGTGACGTTGATTGCGTTGATCTAGCTTTACAATGTCGAGTTTCAATTTCATCAGTCTGGCCGAACAAGCACAATCTTATTGGTAAAGGCTTTGTCAGCTTTCATCAAGATTATTTGGCCCGATTTTGTCCCTTGGGAAGGTTGAGTTTTCCGTTGATGGCGAATCTAATGCTTTCGGATTTCAATAAATTGTAACTTTTCGATTATTGCTGAAGTTCTTTTTGGAAGTAAGCTTTTATCAAGATGGCTTAGTATTCGTTTTAAGACGTGAAAATCGGCGTTCAGAAAATGCGCCTAACAATGCGTGCAGGCGGACTTGGTGGTGGGCCGTGCAAAAAAGCAGAGTCCAAGCGAAAGCATTTTCCCGTTTCGCTGGTTGGTTCTCCCACCAAGCCGCTAACGCGAGCCGTT
>CAZBAX010000134.1:0-1711 GCA_964489725.1 uncultured Anaerolinea sp.
TTGGTTTCTGGCGGCGGGTTTCTCACAATCCCAAACCACAGTTGCCATCGGAATTGCCGCTATTTCAGCATTGTTTGCGGCAATAAGCTCTATTGCAGGATTAATGCAGGCAACGGAAGTACAAAGACAACGGGAGAACCAAGAACGACCTTATATAACAGCATTCTTCGAAGCAACAAATAGAGGTGGGTTATATTTAGAAATTCAAAACGCTGGAAATTCGCCGGCAGTGGATGTTACATTCAAGTTTGAACCTGAGCCTGTCAATCATGCTGGCAAAAAACTAAGCGAGATTTCCTTGTTTCAGAAACCGATTAGTTTCATGCCTCAACAAAAAACTTATCGGCAAATTATTGACTCAAGTTTCAAATTCCTTGCTGAAGGCAAACCAACAAAGTATCGTATAAGAATTGTTTACAGCTCCGTTTCCGGGCATCTTTTCGATGAGGTCACTGATTTCGATCTTGATTACTTGAAACAATCGACATTGCCAGGTAAAACCACCGAGGAAAACTTGGAGGATATTTCTAAGCATCTCAAAGAAGTAACGGATATTCTCAAAAGTGCGCGCGGTATGAATTCGTTTCTTGTTGAGACACCCGATCAATATCACGTCCGGCTTCAAGCAATGCATGATGAGCGTAAAAGTTTGCCGCGCTGGAAAATGATTATCCGGAGTTTCTTAGAAAAGGCGCTAGAGCGAGCAAACAAATAGAGTCTTCAAGACAGAAAAGCAAGCCAACAATGCGTGCAGGCGGACTTGGTGGTGGGCCGTGCCAAATTGAGGAGTCCAAGCGAAAGCATTTGCCCGTTTCGCTGGCTGGCTCTCCCACCAAGCCGCTAACGCGAGCCGTTGGGCGGCAGAGAGGTAATATGACTCATTCAAAAGAAAATAATCCTAAAATTCCACCTGAACTCTACGAGACTATCATACGGGTGGTAACAGGCGACCATTGGGTTAAGGACAAGCCCAATATCCTATCTGCTGAGAGTCTTGTGAAGATCGAGGCTGCATTAGAGCAAGGTGTAGTGTTTGGTCATCATTGCCATTATTATGGTGGGTGTAGTCTCGATAAGTGGGCTTTCTTGGATAGCAAACTGTTCAAAGAATATGTATCTCAATCTCGTCCGGGCGATTTATATATTGCTTGGTCAGTCAAGGATTTAGAAGAGAAAAACTTGCTTTTGGCGCATGGGCGAAGTTCATCCGATACACAGTCTGAATCTTTGTTGATTTCTGTAGAGGATTTACAGCATGTTAGGCAATATTTGAGCGTAGAGAACAATGAGATTATCAACCTCTATATCTCATGGGACACCAGAACCGTTGCCATTCATGATGGCGATATTGAATGTTTTGAGGATTTGGAAGGTGAAATTCGAGAACATAGTCACCCGAATTCCGAAATTTATGTTTTTCCGTTGACAGATATTGATAAGCCAGAACATTATTTGTTGCAAGCCAAGTATCCGAATGACAAAGGTGAGGTTCCAATCGGTGGAGCCTATTAACCCGTGCCGCCCAACACAGCGTGCACAGATGAAGTGGGAAGTCAAGGGTGGCACAAAAAGAAAGTAAATCAGAGGTCAAGGAAGCGAAGAAACAGCAATCCTCCACTACCACTTTTAAGAAGTTGATTAAAAGCGTTGACAAGGGCAATACCTTCGCCAAAAATAGGTAAATGAAATAGGGCTAATCGAGTAAAGTTGT
>CAZBAX010000135.1:0-1686 GCA_964489725.1 uncultured Anaerolinea sp.
CGATTTCCGCAATTCCTACCTTCCAATCACCGCAATCTGTGATTTACTGAATTTCGCTTGTGCTCCCGATTCATCGCATTGCTTTCCTGTGCAAATTCCCGCGCTTCTGCGAGGTTGCCCGACAAAATCGCTGTGTTCCCGAGATAGAGGAGCGCATCCGCCAACGCAGATGTATCATCGCCATTGCGGAGAAGGGCAAGGGCTTCCCTTAATAAGGCGTTTGCATCCACATGCTTACCAAGACGCAAATAAAAGTACGCCTGCCAGGTCAGGGATTGTCCCAGGATCACCGAATGAGCGCTTTCAGGCGTTGCCATGAACATTTGAACCGCTTGCCCGAACATTGCCGCGCCCTCTTGAAATAAGGCCTGGATGTCATGGAACAACGATATGCCGGCTATGGCTTGCCCAATCAGGGGAGCTTGTTGGTTGCTGGTCATCCAGTTCCAGGCAAGCCGTACGTTGTCAATTTCGGCGCTCATCACTGCAAGACTCTCGCGCTGTTTCAGGGAACGCAGGTCGTCCTTCCATTGTTGCAGCAATGCCGCATAATAGTGCGCATGTTTGCTTTGGGTTCGCGAATCAGCATCCGGCTGGGCTTGTAATTTAATCGCAGCATACTGCCGCACCAGTTCGTGCAGATCATAGCGCCCATGGTCTGTGCGGCGGACAAGCGACTTGTTCAAAAGTGATGACAGCAATGGTAATGTCGCGCCGGCCACCTGTTCCGCCGCGGCGCGTTGAAAGCCGCCCCGAAATACAGAGAGTTTTCCCAGGACGTTTTGTTCCTCTTCGACAAGCAGATTCCAGGAATGTTCAAAAACGGCATGGATGGAACGATGCCGCTCCGGAATATCGCGCTTTCTGGTCGCAAGAAAATCCAGGTTGCGTTCGATCTCTATTGCAATCTCACGGCATGAAAGTGTATTGACCCAGGTCGAGGCAAGTTCGAGCCCCAGCGGCAGACCATGCACGAGTCTGCAAATGTCCGTGACCGCTTCCAGGTCTGCGGGTGTGAGAGCGAAGTCCAGCCTGGTTTGCCTGGCGCGCTGAAGAAACAAGGCAACCGCGCTGTTCGATTCCAGATTGCCTGGTTCGATGGTTGCAGGAACTGGCAACCCTTGCACTTCCAATCCCCACTCCGCGCGCAGGTTGAGCTGCTCGCGGGAAGTCGTCAGCAGTTTGACGCTCGGTGCACGTTTGAGAAGTTCGTCGAGCACTTCGATGCCGTTCAACAAATGCTCGAGATTATCCAGAACAAGCAAAATGTGCTTCTCGTTGAGAAAGTTAAAGAGCTGCATTTTCAATTCAACCGTACCCGAGAACATGAATCCCAGGGTATCGGCAATCGCAGGGACAATAAATTCGGAGTCGCTTGTGCCAGCCAGCGGAACAAAACACGCGCCGTGATCGAACGCGGTGCGCAAGTGCTGCGCCGCCTCCAGCGCGAGGCGTGTCTTGCCCACACCACCGGGACCCGTCAGGGTCAGCAGGCGGCAGGCGGGGTTTTGTAGTTGCTGAAGGATGGCATGGAGTTCGTGTTCTCGTCCGATAAGGGGCGTGAGGGGAAGAGGCAGACTGGGCCGGGAAGCGGGAGGTGGCATTGGATCCAGGTTTTGAATCCCCTTTGCCTGGCGCGCCACTTTCAAGAACAGATCATGCTGATCGGCGGGGATTTCCAAATGC
>CAZBAX010000136.1:0-1653 GCA_964489725.1 uncultured Anaerolinea sp.
CACTACAACGACGTTTCGTATTACTACGACGTTTTGACTTTTACTACGACATTTCGCGAGAAGCTCTGAAATTTCCGAGTTAGACTCCATGGTGAATACTCCAGGAAGGAGAGCGCCATGAAAAAGATTACGCAACATACTCGATCTAAATCGCGTTCGATTCATCAACCACCGGCCAGTGGACAGCGACCCAAACTGGTCACGCGTCAAAACGTGAGATCTGCGGTCGCAGAGTTGATCGACTATCATCAGCAGTTTGAACGATACTTTCAACGTCATGAACAATCGGATTGGTCATGGTTTTACTTGGGCGGGCAGTTGTCCAACCTGGACCGGAAGACGATTGAGCCAATGGTCCTGTCGTTGCTGGGTGCGATCCCGCATGCGATCCGGGACTTGCAGCGGTTTATCAGTCAAAGTTCTTGGGATGTTCGACCGCCGATGATCTATCTGCAATCTCTGGTGGCGAAGTGGCTGGGAAAGCGCGATGGGGTGGTGATCGTGGATGGGAGTGGCTTTCCCAAACAAGGGAAACACTCGATTGGCGTGGCTTATCAGTATTGCGGTCATCTGGGAAAGATCGCGAACTGCCAGGAAGGTGTGTTTCTGGGGTATGCCAGTCGGCAAGGGTATAGTTTCCTGGATGAACGGTTGTACCTGCCGCAGGAATGGTTCGCGATGGATCATCGTCCCTTGTGTGAAGCTTGCGCTCTGCCGGAAAGTATTCATTTTCAAACGGAAGGCGAGTTGGCGTTGAGCATGTTGCGAGAACTGCATGAGCGTGGCGTGGTTCCTTTCCAGTGGGTGGCTTATGACGAAAGTTACGGGAAAAATCCGGCGTTTTCGCAAGAAATCGCGGCGCTGCACAAGTGGTACATGGCCGAGGTGCCCAGCGACACGCGCGTTTGGTTGCGCACTCCATTGGTGGAAGAGCCGGGTCAGGGTCTCATGGGTCGTCCCCGCTTGCATCGGCGCGTCCGACGCAGTGCCTCTGCGCCAGAAGAACTTCGAGCACTGGTCGTGAGCTTGCCGAGAACTGCCTGGCATCGTCGCCTGATCCATGAAGGCAGCAAAGGCCCGCTGCGGGCAGATTTTGCCATCTTGCGTGTGACGCCCATCCACGACCGCTTGCCAGCCATTCGCCAGTGGCTCATTTGTCGCCGCAGTTTGGGACCACAACCCGAATTGAAATTCTATTTGAGCAATGCTCCCTCGCGTTGTCCCATCCCAGAATTGATCCGCGTCAGTGGTTTGCGCTGGCCGATCGAAACCGCACTCGAAGAAGCAAAAGGCGAAGTCGGCATGGATCATTATGAAACTCGGACATGGTTGGGATGGCACCATCATATGTTCCAAACCTTTATGGCTCATCTCTTCCTGATGCGTTTGCGCGTGCTCTTCAAAAAAAACTGCCTGCCCTCACCACGGCTCAGGCTCGCCAACTGGTGGCGCCGACCATTACAGAAGAAACACAGCTTTCCGGTGACCGCCTGCCTGCCATCAACTACCATCAACGCCGCAACTATGCGGCCTACCGCTCCCATCGCAAACGTAATCAGCATAAGCACCGCACTTCGTCCACAAAACGCTCCCGCCGCAAAACGTCGTTGTAATATTCGAAATGTCGTTGTAATGTGAAACGTCGTTGTAATG
>CAZBAX010000137.1:0-1624 GCA_964489725.1 uncultured Anaerolinea sp.
CTCCCCCTTTTCCTTCTCCTCTAGGCTGTCTTTCTCTACTTTTTAGACAGCCTCTCTTTTTGATTCGCGATCAAGGCTGCAAATGACTATTGGCTTCGTTCAGCAGTTGTTGGACCTCTTCATCTGTTATTTGGGAAAAATCATCATACCAATTTCCTACGCCCTTGAATTCGTAAGGAGCAATGACGAAGATCGCCTCGTCTACTTCTGGTCGCAGGATTTCGAGGGCTTGTGGCGAAGCAGCTGGCACAGCGACAATGATGCGGACAGGTGTCTGCGTTCGTAATCCATGTACGGCGGCAAGCATGCTGGCTCCAGTTGCCAGTCCATCGTCGATCAGAATAACCGTATGATTGTGAACATCCAGAAGGGGGCGGTTTCCGCGATATTGCTGTTCACGGCGCTTTAACTCCGCCAGTTCCTGTTCTGTGACCTTGTCGATCGTTGATTTGCTCAGTCCCACGGTTTGAATAATGTCGTGGTTCAATATGCGTACCCCGCCAGATGCGACCGCGCCGATTGCAAGCTCTTCCTGTCCTGGCAGCCCCAGCTTGCGGACGATCCAGATATCCAGGCGTACATTTAGTGCCAGAGCCGCTTCGTACGCAACCGGCACGCCGCCGCGCGGCAATCCCAGCACAATCGTATCTGACTCAGCCTTATGCCTTAACAGCTTTTGTGCCAAATCCCTGCCCGCGGCGCGGCGATCTGAAAATCGTTTCATCTCTAGAAATATACATCGTTATCATGTCAGAACCAATAGGAAAATTGCTGACCAGATCGAAAACCCGCCTCTCGCGAAGCGGGTAGTTGATTCCGTTATCTGAAACGTTTCCGGTCGTAGCGGGATCTGCGAAAGTCCGTCTTACCTGCGGCGGCGAGGCGCCAGTCTGTTCTTGGCAAAGCTCGTCGGGGTGGGAGCGGGGCGCGGGGGACGTCGCTGCTCATGCATAGCGTGACCATGCCTCGGCGGCGCGGGAGGCGAGTAGTCGAAGTCGGGTAAAGTCTCGCGTTTGAGGGGTTGCCCCATAATGCGTTCAAGCTGCCGGATCATATCGCGGTCTTCATCGGTGACCAGCGTGAACGCGTCGCCTGTGCGTTGGGCGCGTCCCGTGCGGCCGATGCGATGAATGTAGGCGTCGGCGGTATCGGGCATGTCGAAGTTGATGACGTGCGTGATGCTATCGATATCGAGTCCGCGGGCCGCGATATCGGTGGCAACCATGATGGGGAAGTGGCCCGTCTTGAAGCCGTGCAGGGCGCGCTCGCGTTGTCCCTGGGTACGGTTGCCATGCAAACTCGTGACGTGGAAGCCTGCGTGGGCGATCTGGCGCGCGACCTTATCGGCGCGATGCTTCGTGCGGGTGAAGACCAGCACAGAATCGCTGTCGATCTGCTTGAGAAGTCTGATCAGTAACCCGGATTTCAAATGCGATGGGACGGGATACAGCGCGTGCGCAACCGTATTCGCCGGTTTGCTGATGCCCATGGCGATCTTTTGCGGTTCTATGAGCGCCTGCTGGGCAAGTAATTCCACCTCGGATGGGAAGGTGGCCGAGAACAACATGGTCTGCCGTTTGACGGGTACGGCCTTGATGATTCGTTTAACGTCCGGCAAAAAGCC
>CAZBAX010000138.1:0-1624 GCA_964489725.1 uncultured Anaerolinea sp.
TCGCTCGCTCGCTCTCGCTTTCAGTCAAAAGCTCTCGCTCTTTTTGAAAGCCCCTTGGTCCCTTAACTTTTCAGGTTGAATCCCCTTCAACCTTAATTCGCTCTCTATATTTTAAGTTTTGATTAATTGAAAGATTTTATATCACAGAAAAGTGAAGGCACTTCTCACTAAGCATATGGCGTGCCAAACGTCTAAAAGTTTCAACCAAAACCTTAAGTTAGTGTCAGTAAAATACAGTCAAATAAAGCAGTATTGCTTCTATTACTAAACTTTACCAACTCTTATTTTTTTCATTTTGAACAAATACAAGAACTTTAAGAACAGAAAACCATCATTTTCCTTGAAAAAGAACTGGGAACTTTGTTACCAAACCAAGGCAGTATTGATTTCCAATTGATCTTAATGGAATCAAGGCTTTTGATTTTTTCTGGTATTCTCTTTTCCACATTAGCGACACAGTTTATGACCAACTTATCTAACTCACCCCTCTCCCAAATCACATCGCTTCTGGAAAAGGCCTATCACCAGGGTATCATTCAGGGGGCTCAATGGATGGCACTCAAAAATGGGATTGTCCAGGGGGCGGGTCAAGCGGGACAGGCATATGAGATCTATGACCTGGCGTCACTTACCAAACCTCTGGCAACGGCCCTTGCCTGCCTTATATTACAAGATCAAGGAAAATTAGACCTGGATACTCCTGTATCCTCATATCTGAGTGGGCTGGGTTCACTGGAAAAAAAAAGCATCACCGTACGCCAGGCATTGACACATACCGCTGGTTTTGCTGCCTGGCGCCCGTTTTATCTCCTTACTCACCATCCAGATGAAATTATTTCGGCTATCAACCAGATCCCTCTGGAATATGAAGCTGGTTCCAAAGTGGTTTATAGTGATCTTGGGTATATTGTGCTTGGAAAGATGCTTGAAAAAATTACTGTCACCCCCATGGAGAAACTCTTTCAATTTTTGGTCACGGCTCCTCTGCACCTGAAAAATTTGAGGTATTGTCCTCCAAAATCCTGGAAATCCCGCATTGCTCCCACTGAAGTCGGAAATCAATATGAACAGGGCTTAGCGGTTCGGACTATCGGCCTGGATTGGCCGACAGCCTATCAGTGGCGAACCACCTTGATCCAGGGTGAGGTTCACGATGGAAATGCTTTCTTTTTCAAGGGAGGTGCGGGTCATGCGGGACTGTTTGGTTCAATCCAGGATGTCGCCGCTTTAAGTCATCAATTTCTACCAGGGAGCCAGTTACTTAAGCCGTCAACGTTGAAGGAATTTTGTCACAACTCGACTCCAGGACAGAGCGAAGCCCGGTCACCTGGGTGGATACTCGCTCAAACACCTCACTGTAGTGCGGGAGACACCTGTTCCCCCCATGCTTTTGGCCACGTTGGATTTACAGGAACAAGTCTGTGGATTGACCCTGAATCAATGACAGTAACGATCCTGCTTGCAAACCGGACTTTTCCGATACAGGATTTAACCCCGCTTCGTCGACAGTTCCACTCTCTGGCAACAACTCTTTCAAATAAAGCTTAGAGTTGAGAAATGAATAGTCAGATATTACACCGACTAACCCACATCCCTTTGAGGCTCCGGGGACTCTAGGCTCCCG
>CAZBAX010000139.1:0-1603 GCA_964489725.1 uncultured Anaerolinea sp.
AGCCGTTGGGCTGCAAGACTTGGAAGCATAAAGGCAATGAGAAATGAAAGAAGAACTCCAATTAGATGGCTATTGGTGGTTGCCCGATAGAGAAGACAATGAAATATTTGGGCAACTTCATTTTATTCCAGGTGATAAGTTAGATCTTAAGCTGCATGGAGCATTAAATTCTCCACCAGGAAACGCATTCACTCGACCGCCAGAACGCATCGAACCCGCCATTATACAAGGCTCGGATTCATCAAAGGGCAATGATTTAACTCTATATAAGTGTCGTCAAATTGGCCATTCGGTAACGCTTAATGGATTGCAAACGACCTCTTTTATGGCAATGGCGGCATTTAAAGGAGTTTACTTCAAGGATGAGAGTGAGGTGAAATTTAGATCGGTTTCTGTGCGTTATTCAAATTTAGAAGAGTGGGCAAATAAACAACCCATTAGTACTGGGCACGCAAACGACGAGCGAGACAACTTTGTAATTAAATACGAACATCCTAATCCAATCTGTGCGTTTGTAAATGGGTTTGAGATAAAGATCGTTTTTTATGGGCCTAACAGGTCCGTATCAGGTAATAATAGTTTCACTGTCTCATATGAGACAAGAGTCGAAATCGTATCACAACAAGAGGTAGCCTTCGAAGACTATTTGACGATAATCCGCCGTTTGCAGAATTTCTTCAGTCTGGCGATGGGAACGCCAACATTTCCCATTTCATTAAGAGGAACATCGAATGCCAACAAACAATTAACTGACAATGGCGGAGAGTTTCTGCCACCGATTGATATATATTATCTTGTGCCTTGGTGGCCAGAGGAGATGAAAGAATATCGTGGATTCCAAATGCTTTTTACCTTAGCTGCAATTGAAGAGAAATTTTCTTTATATTTACAAAACTGGATGGACAAATTCGATTTGATTGAACCAGCCATTAACCTATATTTTTCAGTTTTGTATAACCCCAACAGCTACGCAGAACTAAAATATCTTAGTCTTGCTCAGGCTCTTGAGACATATCATCATAGAATGTTTGGGGGTAAATATCAAGCTGATGAAATTTATCAGGCTGAGGCATATGAACGGCTTGTTTCAGCAATACCAGCTACATTGGACAGTGATTTCAAGAATAGTCTTAAGAGCCGATTGTTCTATGGAAATGAATTCTCACTTAGAAAACGGTTGAATGAAATCATAAAAAGCGTTGACGGCGCACTAGACTTCGAATTTGTTAAATCAAAGAAAGAGCGCGAATACTTTGTGTCAAAAGCTGTGGATACACGTAATTACTGGACGCATTACACGCCAGATTTAGCAAGCAAAGCAGCACAGACACCCGAAGAGCGGCTGGTATTGCTCACGAGATTTCAATTGTTGCTCGAGATCCGTCTTCTAAAAGAACTAGGTTTTGAAGATGAGAAGATTCGTAATTTACTTCAGCGAAGTGAAAGGTATAAATTGCTGAAAGCTAGGCACGCTTAAGTTATGATAAATGCAGCCCAACACAGCGTGCAGGCGGACTTGGTGGTGGGCCGTGCAAAATTGAGGTGTCCAAGCGAAAGCCTTTTTCCGTTTCGTTGGTTGGTCCTCCCACCAAGCCGCTAACGC
>CAZBAX010000140.1:0-1476 GCA_964489725.1 uncultured Anaerolinea sp.
TTTGAACCGACAGTACATGGCTGACACTTTACCGACAGTTAAATCCTGACAAAAGTCAGAAAAGTGCCGACACGTAAGTCCTGACATTCATGTCGGTTGGAACGACAAAGCTCGTACAGAGAATTCTGTTGTAGAGTAACTCCGTGTGGAAACCGTCAATAGTTTTCTACGGAGGTTACGATGAAAGACGAATTCTCCGATCGCCATCAAGCGATCAAATTACGTTTGGCAGGTCAGTCTGTGGAAGTCATCTGCCAAACGCTGGAACGGTCACGGGATTGGTTTCATACCTGGTGGCGGCGGTATCAAGCGATAGGCACAGCGGGTTTGTATGATGTGACCCGCGCCCGCCAGCGCACGGCGTTGATCTCAGCGGATCTGGAACGCACCATTCTGGCAATCCGCAAGCGACTTGAGTCGTCCTATCATCCACAGACGCGGTACGCCTTGATTGGCGCCAGTGCCATCCAAGCTGAATTGAAAGCCTTGCAGATCCGTTCGGTTCCATGTGCCAGAACCATCGAGCGCGTGTTGCAAAGAAACGGCGTGACCTTGCCCAGAGTGCGCTTGGCGCGTTTTCTGCCTACGCATATGTATCCGACACCGCAGGCACAAGACTCCAATCAATTGCATCAGGTGGATTTGGTCGGTCCGATTTACCTGAAAGGGCAGAAGCAACGTTACTATATTTTTGTCTGCAAAGACGTTTTTGATGGTGCGGTCTGCCTGAAATTGGGTCGGTCGCGCAAAATGGAGGCAGTTTTGGACTTTCTGGGCGATTGCTGGAAGACACTCGGTCGTCCGAAACAAGTCCAATTGGATAACGCCCGCGAATATCTCGGTTGGGGACCTGCCGCACGGTATCTGTCGCGGCTGATCCGTCTGTGCTTGCGCTTTGAGGTCGAGCCGATCTTCATTCCACCAGCTCGACCTCAATACAACGGAAGCGTGGAGAACTTTAACGGCTGGTTCCAACCACGTTTGTTCCAGCGTCATTTTACTCGCGTCAGTGCGCTCCAACACGAACTGCAACGTTTGCAGGAGACGGTGAACACGCAGCATGTGCAGCGCAGATTGGGCGGCTTGACGCCCGAGCAATATCGACGGCGCAAGAAACTGCAAAAATTGCCACCCCGCTTCGTCGTGCCCACCGAGCTGTTGCCCATCGCCGCTGGTCGCGTGACCTTTATTCGGCAAGTGACCAGACATGGTAACGTGCATTTGCTCAGCCAGACCTACCGAATTGGCAAACGTTTGAAAGGTCAGTATGTTAAGGTTGTTTTGGATACACAGCGGGCACAGCTCACTGTCTATGTCAAAGGCCGCATCTTTAAACGCTGGGCGTATCCCTTCTTGAAGAAGTAACCGACATTCATCCCCCATTCGTGTCGGTTTCCACACACTTTTTTGTCAGTACTTACCTGTCGGTGCTTCCGAACTTTTTTGGGTCAGGCATGTGCTGTCGGTTCGGACCTA
>CAZBAX010000141.1:0-1463 GCA_964489725.1 uncultured Anaerolinea sp.
AGCTAGACATTATCCAAATGATCTGCCTGAAAAGGCGTGAATGAAGCGAGGCAGTGGATAAGCGGATCGAGTTGACTGAGGTTTTCGGATGTTGATGTGAAATCGTGATGTTGGAAAATAGTGTTGCATGAAAAGGGTCTCCTTCACGAGGCTCAGGGCATCGGAAAAGGTCGGTAGTTTTTTGGGATACCAAGCGGTTTGTTGAACGGGCAGTTTCCGGGTTCGGGCATGGAGGTTGGCCAGGAGCGTGATTATCGAAAACAATCCCAGCAAGGCAGGTGTAATGCGCAGGATGGAAAGGTCTGCCCATTGACGTTGGGTCTCCACGCCCAAATGAGTACGGACTTCGTGAAAGGTGACTTCGACTTGCCAGCGTCGCACAAACCACTGAATGATCTGCTCTGCCGAAACACTGAGGTCAGTGCATAATAAAGCCTGTGTCTTGAAGATCTGTTTTGGATCGCGGACGATAACCCAGCGGATCGGCAAAGCTGGTTGGCCGCTGTGGTACCAGACGGCGGTGTTGGAGGTGATCTCAATCATTCGGTTTTTCTCGCCATACCATTGCTGAACCGTGATCCGCTTCCAATGAGTCTGTTTGTCTTCGGCAACGGTTTCCAAGGTGGGTAGGCGCAGACCTTTCTTGCGTGGGCGCCCCATCGCCCCTGGCGTAGGTTTGACTGGTTCGTAGAGGGCCGCATCCAGGCGAAAACGAGTGATCATACAGATCGGGTTTTTCAGTTGGCGGAGCTGCCACAGCAAGTCAATCACAGCAAAACTGCTGTCGGCCACGACGACCAAGAACCGTTTGGGTAGCCAGCGCCGGACTTGCATGACCATCTGCTGGGCCCACTCGGTCAGCTTCTTATGCTTACGAGCTTTCCCTTGGTAGTAGCGCTCGGACGGTGCCAACACCCTGAGAAACGGCAACGCCCAGACCCGCTTGGCCCACGGGATGGGCGTCAGCAACATCAGACTCAACCAGCGTAAGCCACTGGCTTTCACAAAATGGCTGTGACTGGAACGTACCGGATCCCGATAGATCCCTCTCGCTTTGATCTGCGCTCCGCGCCGCCGTTCGATCGTATCGTCCAAACCCAAGATCACGGGACCGCTTCTGGCAAAGGCTTGGATCAATAATCCTAACAAGATCCGACTCGCTTCCAGACTCGACCAGACCGCACGATTGAGAACCCGATGATAATTCTGAAAATGTTTCTCTCCACTCAAGCCCATCACCCGCAACGCCGCGGTGACCGTTCGTTCGGCAGGACACAGGATGGCACCGATGAACAGGATCTTCGCATGTTCCCAAATGCGCTTCGAGAACAGCCTCGCAAAGGCTCCCAACATCCTGATATATTCCGCTTGCAGAGTAGGCATGAGCAACCTCTTGGTCGAGTTTTTGCTCTAGCTTACTCTGCTTCTTGTTAATGTTCAAATGGATAAAGTCTAGCTAAGAA
>CAZBAX010000142.1:0-1440 GCA_964489725.1 uncultured Anaerolinea sp.
TTTCTTTTTGTGCCACCCTTGACTTCCCACTTCATCTGTGCACGCATTGTTAGCCCGCCACTCTGTCTTGGAAGAATTCAAAGGGATGACCAGAAATCTTTGCGTGAATTTCATGGAGACTTATTGATACCCTGCCTTCTTCAAGTACACAATAATGTCGTCAATGCTCTGCGCGGTCTTGCGGGGAAAGACACTGATAATGTTATCCCCATCAATGGGCTCGCCGTCAATTACAATCCACCATTGACCTTGCACGAAACAAGCGCCAGCATTGCGCTGATTGCCAGGATTGTGCATGGAAATCTGAGAGCCGCCTGTACCTGGACCACACGTTTTTACAACTTCATGAACGACCTGCCCATGTCGCTTGACTGCATGGGCCAGAGTCATGGCGCCTAAAAGCACAATCGCCATCATGACGATGACGATCAGGGGCTTCGTGAACGGATTTTCGCTCCGAGTGATTACACTCTCCATAAAACACCCTCTATTTGGTTTCTTTTTGAGAGAATGTTAGTGCAGCGACGCACTCTTGATACATATCAGCGCCTTCTCTTGAGCCGACAACAATTTCAAGAAAATCCTGGACATTTTGGGGGAGACCACCAGACTTGAGTAGGATACCAGCAACTTCCATATCTTCCGCGGTAAACTTTGCTTCACCTTGCAGGAAAATACGTCCGATAAGAACTTCGGCGCTGATGTCCAGCACATGATTTTGATTCATCTTGTGGGTCTCCTTTCACGACATGCAATTTCTATGTATAGTTTACCACCTTTGACTGAGGCGGGCTAACGGCTCGCGTTAGTGGCAGGTGGGTGGGACGAGACTCGCCGTCGAAACGGGAAAAACTCAAAGCCGAGAAAAAGGCTAAAAAACGCGCCGCGTACCCACCTGTCCACTGCACGCATTGTTAGCCGCCGTTACGATTTTATACGATACCAATATTGATATTGCTCCCTAAAACCAATCTTTGTATATAGATGGAGGGCAGGCATATTGTTCAGCATCACTTGTAAATAACTGGTATGAGCCTGGTTCTGTTTACCCCAATCGAGAATGCTGTTCACGACTTGTTGCCCATACCCACGGCTGCGAAAGTCTTTATCGATAACAATATCAAATAGACCAACATAGCCAGATTGTAGCACTCCTAAACCGCACGCAACCATTCTTTTGTTCGATTTGATCGATACAAACCTGTGCTTCGGGACAATATTGACAAGGATCTCCTCAAGAGTCTTTAGGTGCGCGATTGGAACAGCATTCATCCGACAATAATTCTCTAACCAAGCATCGGATAATTTGTCTTGGAATTCGGCTTCAGCGTTTCCTGGCAAATTCACCGCATTCAGATCAAGCATTTGTACGCTCGTAGGAGAATCAATTTCAGTAAATCACAGATTGCGGTGATTGGAAGGTAGGAATTGCGGAAATCG
>CAZBAX010000143.1:0-1414 GCA_964489725.1 uncultured Anaerolinea sp.
TGTTAGGGCAAAGTAGAAATGTCCCCTTTGAGCAAAGTTAGAATGTCCCCTTCGGAGGACAAGAAACGTGGAGACATTACTGGAAATGAGTGCCAAAGAAATCAGCAGGTTAGAAGTGATGCGACGGTTATCGAAGAAACAGCTGAGCCAAAGCGAGGCAGGCAGGATCCTCCGGTTGAGTACCCGGCAGATCAAACGACTGCTGAAGGCGTATCGACGGGAAGGAGCCAAGGGGTTGGTCTCGAAACAACGCGGCTGCGAGAGCCACAATCGTTTAGCGGAGGAGATCCAGCGACGAGCGTTGGATTTGTTGAAAACCAAATATCAGGGGTTTGGACCGACCCTGGCGCACGAGAAGTTAGTGGAGAAGGACAAGCTCAAGCTCTCGAAGGAGAGTGTGCGGAAACTCATGATCGCAGAGAACTTGTGGAAAGCCCGCAAAGCCAGGAAGGTTGTGGTCCATCAACTACGTGAACGACGCGCCTGCTTTGGGGAGTTGGTACAAATTGACGGTTCCCCGCATGATTGGTTTGAAGGGCGAGCCGAGGCGTGTGTCTTGTTGGTGTTCATCGACGACGCCACCGGGCAACTGCTCCAATTGCAGTTCGTCGACTGCGAAAGTTTCCAGACCTATGCCCAGGCTGCTGAAGGCTATTTCCGGCAGTCTGGCAAGCCGGTGGCCTTCTATAGCGACAAACACGGCATTTTTCGGGTCAATCAGCCCAGTGCCGGAAGCGGGCAGGCGATGACCCAGTTTGGACGCGCCATGCAGGAATTGGACATCCAGATCATTTGTGCCAACACCCCCCAAGCCAAGGGACGCGTCGAACGCGTCATTCAAACCCTGCAAGACCGTCTGCCCAAAGAAATGCGTTTACGAGGTATTGCCAGTCGGGAAGCCGGCAATGCCTTTTTGCCTGCGTTCATGCAAGACTTCAATGTGCGCTTTGGTCAACAACCCCGCAGCAGCGTGGATGCCCATCGCCCCCTCACCCCCAAAGACGATCTGGCGCACATCCTGACCTGGCAGGAAACCCGTTCACTCTCCAAGAACCTGACCCTGCAATTCCAACATACCGTCTACCAGATCCAAACTAACCGCCCCACTTATGCTCTCCGTAACGCAAAGGTCACCGTCTGTGTTAATGCCCTCGATGAAATCTCCATCTGGTACAACGGCAAAGCCTTGCCCTACACCCTCTTTCAACCCCAATCCAAACAATCCCCCATCGTCCTGGCCAAAGACCTCCACCACTCCCTCACACAACCCACTCCCACCAAGCCAGCGCCCGATCATCCCTGGCGCAACGGCTTCACCACCCCGCTCTCCAAACAAAGTAGGAATGTCCCCGCCGCGCGCGGCGGGGACATTCCTACTTTGTCTAATAGGTGACATTCTAACTTTGCGCTAACA
>CAZBAX010000144.1:0-1356 GCA_964489725.1 uncultured Anaerolinea sp.
CTTTGCGTTTGCGCTTGAGGATGCCTAGCAATTTAGTATTGGCCGCCAGATAGGCAACTACATCATCGGCTTGGCCACGCGCATGAGCCTGGGTGAAGAAATACAAACTGCGATAGACCATCTCGATGGAAATGGCAGCGAACGGTTGATTGAGCGCCTCTGCCACCGCGTCGGTGAGATCCACCAAAACCACATAGAGCAACCAGGTAGCCCAGACTTGCATCTCGACTGCATTCTGTGCGCCACACCAAAAATAAGCCAGACCCAATAAGCGTTTGACGATTGAGTAAGCATCTTCGATGCGCCAGCGTTGCCAATACAAAGCTACCAGATAGGCGGTGGGTAAACGTTCGCTGTCCAATTCATTGCTCAGGTAGCGATACCATTTGCCGCCATAGAGCACTTCGACCAGACGGACTAACTGCTGCTTGTCCTCTGGACCAATCCAAACCAGCGAATCACGGACGCGTGCCGTGTTGAGAATGGTGCGTTCAAAGGTGTGGACGAGATTGCTCTTGGCTCGTGTGATGAACTTGACGTGCGCCAAGGTCAATTGGCCGAAAATCTCAAAGTTGGTGTAGCCCAGGTCGAAAATCAGCAGGGCATTGGCCTGCACAGCCGCCAAAATCTGTGGCCAGAAACGTTGATCGTGGGCTTGCGGGTCGGATTCGTACCAAATTTGAGACGGAAGTCGAGAGCCCAGGTTCAACAAGGCTGTGATTTTGCCTGCCAACGGGTTTTGCGGTAAGTCTTTGAGCAGCCCGATTTTGCGAATGAGCACATCCAGCGTTGAACCATCCACAACCTGCACCTGGCTGTAGTGCTCCTGCGCCCAGGCAATTTCAGGCGCCACAGGTCGCTGGCGTTCCGCCCAGCGTTGTTGCAGGCGTGGTAGAACGGACAACAGGATGTTCAGAAACAACTGCGCCGGCAGACTGGTCAAGCGTTGTGAGAACGCCTGCTGGCTGACCTTTCGGGGCGAGACCCATAACACACTCTCGCTTTGGATAAGCCGTACCATCTCACGCACGCCGTTGATCTGCCGCCAGATCATGTCCAACACAAAACCAACCATCACGATCAGCCCTAACGTCCGTTCTCGCAAGCCCAACTTGCGAAAGTAGTCTACTTGTGCCAAGGTCGCTGGATGAACGATTTCCATGAGACGCTCTTGAATCTGTTCGTCCGAGGGCGTAGTGATAGAATGCTTGCTACGATCTCGCTGAATGGCACGCGTATGCCGCACGCTACTGGCTTTGCGGGGTTGCTTTTCTTCGCTCATGCGGCGAAGTTTACCCGAAAGACTGGATTTTTCCATCTTGACAGGTTGTTAAAGTGCTTAACTTGTGAGCGATG
>CAZBAX010000145.1:0-1335 GCA_964489725.1 uncultured Anaerolinea sp.
CTAACCGCCTCCTCTCACACCACCGGACATGCGGGACCGCATCCGGCGGTTCAACGAGAATAACGGAGTTGGTTGTATCGTGCGGTCAAACCTTCCAGCCCTGAGGAGCGCCAGAAAGCGTTGCTCAGGGCTTCGTGTACCACGGGGCTGTGAGCCATCCGCCACGGACTGGTTCCAGTAGCGCCGAGTGCCGCTCGTTCGTTAGGCACTCCCAGCCGGACCAGTTCCCGGTAACGAGTTGTCCCACGTTTCCAGCGTTTCCACAGTAACTGTCTCAGCCTTCGTCGGGTCCATTCGTCCAGTTCCTGGTAGACACTCGGCGTGGTAGCCAGCCGAAAGTACGCCATCCAGCCTCGGGTGTACTGGTTCACATCCCGCAGGATGTCTTCCAATTTGCCGGAGCGAGTACGCCTTGTCAGGTTTCTCATCTTCTCCATAAAGCGTTCCTTCGTGCGGTTCGCAATACGGACATAGACTTCCCTTTTCCGCTTCCAGAAACTGAACCCCAGAAATTTCGCTTTGGTGGCTTTCTCCACTTTGCTCTTCTTCGGGTTCACCTTCAACTTCAGCTTCTTTTCCAGAAACTCCTTCACGCCTTCTAATACCCGCTCTCCGGCTCGTTGCGTCCTGACATAAATATTGCAGTCATCCGCATAGCGCACAAACTTGTGTCCACGCTTCTCCAGTTCCTTATCCAGATCGTCCAGCATGATGTTGGACAGTAACGGCGACAGCGGTCCACCCTGTGGTGTCCCTTCTTCTGTCTCCCTCACTACCCCGTTCACCATCACGCCGCTGTTCAGATAGGCTCGGATGAGTTTCAGCACTCGTTTGTCTTTCACCACTCGCGCAACCCTCGCCATTAGCATATCGTGGTTCACCCGATCGAAGAATTTCTCAATGTCGATGTCCACGACCCATTCATTGCCTTCTGCGATGTAGGCCTGGGCTTGCTGTACGGCTTGGTGGGCACTGCGTCCAGGTCGAAACCCGTAGCTGTGCTCAGAGAACACCGCTTCAAACATCGGTGTCAACACTTGCGCAATGGCTTGTTGGATGAGCCGGTCTAACACCGGGGGTATCCCTAATTGCCTCACCCCGCCATCCGGTTTAGGTATTTCTACCCGCCGGACCGGGCTCGGCCGATACGTCCCACTTTCGAGAGCCTCGCGCACTTCCAACCAGTGCTCCTTCAGATAGCTACGCAGTTCTCTCACTTCCATTCCATCGATCCCTGCTGCTCCTTTATTGCTCTCTACTCGCTTCAGTGCAGTCTGCATGTTCTTTCGCTCGAACACCGCTTCCCACACTCCCACGTCGGATTTTCCATTGTCT
>CAZBAX010000146.1:0-1003 GCA_964489725.1 uncultured Anaerolinea sp.
GGTTCAGGGTTCAGGGTTCAGGGTTCAGGGTTCAGGGTTCAGGGTTTTCGAAGTTCCGGGTTCGAAGAAATTACCCGTTTAATTCCAAGCCCGATGTCTTCAGTCCTGGTTTTTCAGGAGTGTTTGGCAATTGCTTGCTGTCACATCGCCCTTTCCTTATCATCACCGGAAAATTATTTCCTTTTGAATTTCACTATCCATGAATGTGCAAAGAGTTATTGTTGTTGATGATGAACTCCCCGCCCGCCGCCTGCTGAGCCTGATGCTTTCAGGAATTGACTCAATTCAGGTTGTTGGTGAAGCCGGTAGCGTCGCAGAAGCAGTTGAATTGATTCAACGAGTAAACCCCGATGTGGTTTTCCTGGATGTCGAACTGCACCATGAGTCAGGCTTTGAAGTCCTTGATGCCGTCGGCAGTGGGGTTCGGGTCATCTTTGTCACGGCCTTTGATCGGTATGCCGCCCGGGCATTTGATGTAAGCGCGCTTGATTATGTACTCAAACCTGTAGATATGAAACGACTTCGGCAGGCTATCGAACGCTTATCACAGCCGCTGCCACCGAAACCGGAAAAAGACCGCAAACTCGAATATGACGACCGACTGTTACTCAGAGTCAACAACCAGTCGAAATTTGTCCGAATTGATACCATCAAGTGTATTTTTGCCGACCGGGATTATTCCCGAATCTGGACGACGCAGGAAGCTGACGCTCAAACCAATATGTCACTCAAAGAGTGGGAAGACCGCCTGCCAGAAAAGTATTTCCAGCGCATTCACCGCTCCAGCATCGTCAATTTTGAATACATCACCAATGTCGAAGAGTGGTTCAACTATTCATTTCGGGTCTATTTGCAGGGCATTTCCGAACCCGCCGAAGTCAGCCGCCGCTACGCAACCAAATTGCGCGAAAAATTGAAGTAATTGCAGTCAGTCGTCAGTAGTTGATAAGTCAGTCGTCAGTAGTTGATAAGTCAGTCGTCAGTAGTTGATAAGTCAGTCGTC
>CAZBAX010000146.1:1103-1277 GCA_964489725.1 uncultured Anaerolinea sp.
AGTAGTTAGTAGTTAGTAGTCAGTAGATAAAACCCGGATAATTGAATCCGTCGAATTCTTGAAAAAATTGTTTCTAAATGACTTAAATAGAACAAAATACACTTGACACAAATTCTCAGATCCCAACACTCGACTACTGACTACTGACTACTGACTACTGACTACTGACTACTG
>CAZBAX010000147.1:0-1271 GCA_964489725.1 uncultured Anaerolinea sp.
CTATTTCTAAAAAGAGAACCCCAAGCCTTTAAACCTACTTGTGCGCCCAACGGCTCGCGTTAGTGGCTTGGTGGGAGGACCAACTGTCGAAACGGAAAAATGCTTTCGCTTGGACTCCGCCAATTTTGCCCGGCCTACCACCAAGTCCACTGCACGTATTGTTGGGCGACGATAACGCGACGAGCTTGACTCCTATGAACATGATTGCGTGAAGCATTTGCGCCAGCATGGTTTCGAGCCACCCGAGAGACCATGCGCAGCAATTGCGGACGAGCAACGAAAGGACTCGTTGCGCCACGAAGCACACGCCGTGCTAACAATAACTTGGCTATCATTTGCATATTCATGTGGCACGGGGTGTGCGCGCTCACTGGAGCAATTCTACACGACCCTCAAGCGAAGTAACGGTATTTTACCCGGCGCCCAACGGCTCGCGTTACCGGCGGCTGGGCGGGCTGAGATAACGCTATTTTGACGGAACCAACTCCAAGCCAAGAAAAATGCTTGAAAACGCGCAGACTCCCAGACGTCGGGTGCACGCATTGTTAGCTTGTTTTGATGTTGCGGGTTACTTATTCTCAGAAAGTGCAACTTCGACGCCGTTTGTCCAAAGCTCATATTCACTTAGATCAGCATCGTCATTCCACGAAATACCATACCCGCCTGAATCAACCTGTACCGACTTGAAAAATGCGTCATTCTTGAGCACTTCAAACATTTCCCGGCTGAGTAACGGATTACAGTCGTAAATCTTCTCAACATCATTCACAAACTTGACCAACAATTTTTTATCTTCTAAGGCTTGCACCGATGAAATCTTGGGAGTGTCCATTCTTTACTCCAATCCTGGCAGTTGCTTAAACTCGTTATTCTCCCACATCCGTGATAGTTCACTCTTGTAAAGCTCTGCCCATTCCTTGACCAATTTTCGTGACCTGGCAGGCAAATCGCCCTCGATCATTTCCAGGGTTTCGATCGCAAACACGCCATTGAATTCACCGTAGACCGCGTGAAAATGTGGAACGCCATGTTCACTTTGGCTGAAATACATTTTGATGACGATGCCATAAAATCTGGCGATCACGGGCATATACTTCTCCTTTATTTTGGTTAAAGTATAGCACAGCCAACAATATGCATCCTGAGCCTTTTGTTGCTCTTATTACGCAAAGAACAAGCTAACGGCTCGCGTTACCGGCGGCTGGGCGGGCTGGGATAACGCTATTTTACCGGAACCAACTTCAAGTCACGAAAGAGGCTTGAAAACGCGC
>CAZBAX010000148.1:0-1250 GCA_964489725.1 uncultured Anaerolinea sp.
TGGTATCACCCCAGTAAACCGTGGTGGGGCATAAACCTTGCAAGAAAAGGGGTTCACTGGCAAACTCTTGCGACTTCCAAATCACGAGAGAAATCCAATGAACCCACACGAGCTATTTTGCCCGAGGATGGCTTGCCCCGCAAGAGGGCAAACCGGAAAAGGAAATATCCATATTCATAGTTTGAAAGATCGGCGTTGTCTTTGTGATGTTTGCGGACAAACCTTTACGACCACCAAAGGCACGATTTTTTATCGGCTACGCACTGACCCGCAAATCGTGATGTGTGTGCTTGTACTGTTAGCATACGGCTGTCCGATTGTGGCGATTGTCAAAGCCTTTCTGTTGGACGAGCGCACTGTGCGCGATTGGCAACAGCGAGCCGGTCAACATTGTCAGCAAGTCCATGAACATGTGGTGGAAAATAGTCAACATAATTTGGAACAAGTCCAAGCCGATGAAATCAAAGCCAAGACCCAACAAGGAACGCTGTGGATGGCCTTCGCCATTTGGGTACCGACCCGTTTATGGCTGAGCGGGGTAGTGAGTCCCAAACGTGATCTGGCTTTGATCCAATCTTTGGCAGACAAGGTGCGCCAGATGGATGGCGCTTTGTCGTCCGCTCTTACTGGCGGTAGACGGTTTAGCCAGTTACGTGAGTGCCTTTCACGATGCTTTTCGGAGCAAGTTTCCTCGGCAGGCAGGGGAAACGGGACGTTGTAAAATGGTTTCGTGGCCTGACCTTTACATCGTGCAAGTGGTCAAGCAACGTGTGGAAGGCGTACTCAATGTCGAGCGACGCATCGTGCAAGGCACAAAGGATGTAGTTGAAAGCCTCATCCAAAAGACACAAGGACAAGGCGTTATCAACACGGCGTTCATCGAACGTCTCAACGCAACTTTTCGTCAACGGATTTCTCCCTTGACGCGCCGCACTCGCAATTTAGCCCAACAGGCTGATACCTTGGTGGCTGGCATGTATCTCGTCGGTTGCTTCTATAACTTTTGTGACTATCACCATAGTTTGCGTTTGAAGTTGTCCGTGGGCTCTTTTGGCTATCGCTGGGTACAACGAACCCCAGCCATCGCAGCCAAACTGACCGATCATCAATGGACGCCGGCCGAACTGCTCAATTTCAAAGTGCCGCCTCCGCCTTGGACCATGCCTTCTCAACGCGGTAGACCATCCACTGCTATGCTGAAACTCGCTCAGCAATGGGCTGCCTGACCACGTTTAAGTGCAGTCGTACCC
>CAZBAX010000149.1:0-1244 GCA_964489725.1 uncultured Anaerolinea sp.
GGAACTTGCTGATAAAAGTAATGCGTGACCAAAACAACTATCAGCGAGTTCCGAGAAGCAGTATACCAAAAGGTGATCTGGCGACCCGCGGCGATCCTGGATTTGGTCGATGCGCTGACGATTGCCGGGCATGTGAGTTCGCCGGTTTGCTTGAGCGAATCGCCAGTGTTTCGGCGAAAATTCAGCAGCGTGTATGATGCCCTGGTGCATGGTGATTTGGGGGATGAAGTGAAGACCTTGTTCAGTGACAGCCAGGATGCAGACTGGGAAACGATCGCGGGGTACGAAGTCCATGCCATCGATGCTACGCCCCAGGAGCGGATGGCGGCAGAGACGCTGGCAGACCGGGGTGTGCTGAAAGCTCAGCAGAAAGAGCCAGTGCGGTATGGACACAAATACTCCTGGCTGGTGCGACTGGTACAGAGAGGCACCTCCTGGGTGGCGCCGGAAGACCTTGAGCGCATCGGCACCGCCACAACCGATACAAAAGTCGCGGCCCAACAGGTCCAGGATTTGGCGGTCCGCAACCCACGTCCGAAAGTGATCAGCGCCGACAGCCGCTATCGTGACCAGCACTTTTTGGGCACTTTCGCTGATCTGGAGAACACCTACGGACTGGTGCGGCTGCAAAACAACCAGAAACTCAGCCAGGAACCAGTGCCCAAACCAGCAGGCAGCCGAGGTGCGCCACGCAAACATGGGGCAGACTTTCAACTGAACGCCATCGAGCGTGATCCGGATGGGAGCGAAGAGTTTTATCTTGGCAAGCAGAACGTGCGGGTGCGCGTCTGGCACAAGCTGCATTTCAAGCGGCTTGCCAAAGTCGTGGGTTCCGTCGTCTGTGTCGAGTTCTTGAAGCAAGATGGCACCCCACGCTACAAACGTCCGCTCTGGCTCTTCTGGACCGGTCCTGAAAACGTTGCTCCACAAGACCTGTGCCGCATGTACCTGTGGCGCTTCGCCATTGAGCATCTGTTTCGCTTCCTGAAGCAACACATGGGTCTCAACAGCCATCGCTCCGCCAACCTGGATAGCCTGCAACGCTGGATGTGGATTGTGTCCTTGGCGTATTGGCAGTTGTTGCTCATGCGGGATACAGTCAAGCCAGATCGCCCCGCCTGGCATCCGCACAAGAAAAATGGCCAAGACAAACCCTTGACCCCTTCCCAGGTGCAGCGTTCCGCAATGACCTTTTTGTTGCAATCCGGTACACCCGCTCCCAACACCAGACCCGCAGGAAAAGG
>CAZBAX010000150.1:0-1243 GCA_964489725.1 uncultured Anaerolinea sp.
CCCGGAACCCGGAACCCGGAACCCGGAACCCGGAACCCGGAACCCGGAACCCCAATTTCTGCCCCGTCTGAGGAGGACTACACTGTGAAACAGTTCTTTCGTGTTCAAAGAAGTATCGTGACCACACGATTGATCAAGGGGAAGAGCAAGTGGGCAATAGTCGGTGTACTTTTATTTTTAGCTTGTTCCTGGGGGCAGGTAGCGGCTGATTCAGATGATGTCTTCGAACAAAGCTTTGAAGTTGGCGCCAATGCCAACATCAAAGTTGATAATCCGGCTGGCACGATTGCGGTGGAGGTTTGGGGAGAAGATCTGGTTCATGTTGTGGCGGCCCGAAAAGGTGGTGGAAGCCAAAGAGTTCTACAATCAGAGGTCTCGTTCTGGAAAGGGACCAATCAACTCACCGTCGTTTGTCCGGCCAAACTGGACGCTGGCCCAATCAACTTAAAAATCTATATTCCACGCCGAACTCACCTCCGATTGATCTCCAATCAAGGGGATGTTGAGGTTCTGGGGCCAGTCGCGAGTGCCAGTATTGAAACGCAGACCGGAAATGTGCTGATTGAATCCCCAAGCTCACAGGATGCTGAAGTCATCATGCGCTCAACCGCTGGCTCGGTCACCTGTGGTGTTCAAATGACAGTGTGTGATTCATCAACCCCGACCCTTGTGGAAGGAAAACTGGGGAAAGGTGGTTCGGCGATTGTCATTCGTAGCACGAGTGGGAACATCAATTTACAGCCGCTGCGTCCACAACTGGCCATGTTGATTGCCAAAGGGCCAAATTCAGATTCCCAGGCTGGCCCTCTGTCGGATGATCAACTTTCTTCAAAAGGGTCAATCTTACGGCAACGCCGGGATCAGGCCGGGTCACAACCTGATCAATCTGGAACCTACTCAGGAACTTCTGCACCTGGATCATCGGATCCTTATAATCCATCATCGTCAGGTCGAACCAGTGGCAGTGGATACACGGATGTCTTTGGTTCAAATCGTGATAGCCAGTCGTCAGGTTCCAGAACCGATCAATCGGGGACACAGCAAAGACAGGGTGGCGGGACAACCAATACTCGGGGGGGACTTGGTGTGCGGATTATTCCTCCACCAGGATCAACCCAGCCACAGGAAACAACTGCGGCAGACTCGGTTCTGGATGACTTGAACTCCTCCGATCCAGCGACCTAAGGGAAGCGGGATGATCTTTCGTCATCTGGTGGTTCCTCACCGAATGCTTCTTCATCAC
>CAZBAX010000151.1:0-1212 GCA_964489725.1 uncultured Anaerolinea sp.
TAGGGCAATCGCATTTCAACTTCTAAGGATCGTAAGTAGGTAATCGTTATCCCAACCGGCCTGCAAGCGTTTAGCACGAATTCCACCCGTAGCCATCTTATCGTGCTTGAGCAGGTTCAGAGCCATGTGGCGTAGAACAGCCAGATTTTCAGCGGCATGATCCTTACGAACTCGGCTCTCATCTTCTCGAAAGGCAATGTCCAGAACCCAATGAACCTGATTTTCGATTTTCCAATGACTGCGCTTCGCCTTCAGGATCGTTTTCGCATCGGCAGGCAGACTGGAGATGAAATATCGCGTCTGCACCTCGGTGGTTTCATCAATTTTACGCTCTGACACGATCCGAACCACGCTTTTCAGACCTTTCCAGTGTTGGCGTTTGCGGAGCAAGGAAAGGTGTTCTTCCCGGTCCGTTGCCCAACATTCTCGCGTTTCAATGCGTCCGTGTCCTTTATTGACGCTTTTGGCACGACTGTACTGAGCGTATTTCATTCCTTGGGCAATATCCACCTCGAACAAGCACTGAATATCTTCAAACAGATGTCCTTGGTTCTCTTTCACAGCGAGGAGATAGTCGCCACCACCTTCCACAATGGTTTCGGTGATCTCGGTTTGTGTTCCGATGGCATCAATTGTCACAATACAGCCTGAAATGTCCAGCAAGCGCAGTAGTTCGGGAATGGCCGTAATCTCATTCGATTTGTCAGCCACCTTGGTTTGCCCCAACACCAGTTGATTTTCAGTTGCCCAAGCGCTAACCATGTATATGGCTGCTTTCCCAGCCTGTTGGTCGTGAGAACGCCGTAGTTTCTTGCCATCCACGGCAATGACTTGTCCTGCTGTGAGTGTTTCCACAGCCCGTACCCACTCCATGAAGCGTTTTTGAAATTCTTCCGGCTTGATCTTCGCAAAGACGCGGCCAAAGGTGTCATGCGATGGAATACCCTTGGGCAGTTCCAAGAAGGTTTTTAGCCAGGCTTTCTTGGTTTTGCCAAACAACTCCACATCGCTCCAGCCATCTGCTCCACAGATTACCGCCAAGATCGCAATGATGAGAATTTCCAAAAAAATATGCGTTTTCGCATTCCCAGTACGGGGATCGGACAATTCTTCAAAATGCCTGACCAGGCTGGCTGTCGGTTGCGTTTCCATCGCTCTGAGCCTCCTCTTTTCTCATACCGATTCTCTCACATCCCAAATGCGATTGCCCTA
>CAZBAX010000152.1:0-1186 GCA_964489725.1 uncultured Anaerolinea sp.
AGAAGAGTAATAAATTCTCCGCATCACGTGGAGAAGCTACTAAGGGCTTTCGGTGAATGCCTTGGCGCCAAATGCCGATGAAGGACGTGAGACACTGCGATAAGCTTCGGGGAGCCGTGTATAGGCTTCGATCCGGAGATTTCCGAATGAGGAAACTCACTTGAGCGAACCTCAAGTATCCTCCTACTGAACACATAGGTTGGAGGAAGGGCACCCAGGGAACTGAAACATCTAAGTACCTGGAGGAAAAGAAAATATTCTCCTAGTAGTGGCGAGCGAACGGGGAAGAGCCTAAACCATACCAGCTTGCTGGGATGGGGTTGTAGGGTCTGGCATATGGAAGTCACAAAACAGTCAGTTAGCGGAAAGGTGTGGGAAAGCCTGCCAAAGAGGGTAACAGCCCCGTATGCGAAAACTGATTGTCTTCCGCTAGATACCTGAGTACTACCGGGCACGCTAATCCGGTAGGAATCTGGGGAGTCCACTCTCCAAGGCTAAATACATTTGGCGACCGATAGTGAACAAGTACCGTGAGGGAAAGGTGAAAAGTCCCCCTGTTAGGGGAGTGAAATAGAACCTGAAACCGAAAGCCTACAAACAGTTGGAGGGCTAACAGTGAGTTGAGCCCTGTAGAAATACAGACGTTCCTCACTATGCCTGACAGCGTGCCTCTTGGAGAATGAGCCTGCGAGTTAATCTCAGTGGCGAGGTTAAGGGAGTTACACCCGAAGCCGTAGCGAAAGCGAGTCTGAATAGGGCGTATAGTCGCTGGGATTAGGCCCGAAACCGAGTGAGCTACCCATGGGCAGGGTGAAGCGAGTCTAACCACTCGTGGAGGCCCGAACTTACTAATGTTGCAAAATTAGGAGATGACCTGTGGGTAGAGGTGATATGCCAAACGAACTCGGAGATAGCTGGTTCTCCCCGAAATAGCTTTAGGGCTAGCGTCATGCGTTTAATACTGGAGGTACAGCACTGAATGGGCTAAGGGGCTTACCGCTTACTGAACCCAATCAAACTCGGAATGCCAATACTCCATAGCATGGCAGTCGGACTACGGGAGATGAGTTTCGTGGTCGAAAGGGAAACAGCCCAGACCATCAGCTAAGGTCCTTAAATCTACACTAAGTGGGAAACGAGGTGAGGTTACTTGAACAACCAGGAGGTTGGCTTAGAAGCAGCCACC
>CAZBAX010000153.1:0-1139 GCA_964489725.1 uncultured Anaerolinea sp.
GAGCGAGGCAACACAAGCCATAAACTCTTGAAAGAAACTCTCCGGTAAAAGTAGAGGCGAGCAATGCACAAGGCAGGCAATTCAAACGGCCAAACTTTTTCATTCAGATCATTTTGCCCGCCCCCCAAAGTCGGAAAAAGCCCTGCGGCCTAACGGCTTGCGTTAGTGGCAGGTGGGAGGGCTGAGGCTCGCCGTCGAAACGGAAAAAGCTCAAAGCCAGAAAAAAGCTCAAAAAACGCGGTGCGTACCCACCTGTCCACTGCACGCATTGTTAGCCATCATCATCGTTTGTTCCGTGATTTGAGGGCTGTCCAGAACATTTCATAAGAAAGTTCCTCATTAAGTTCACTTTCAATAGTGCTTGTCAAACTCTTTTCGAACTCACCCATCCCTCTCGGCGTATACTCATAAATGAGATACCGTATGTGTTGGATGTCAAATGGAATGTCATCCTTATTTTGAGAAATTAATATCACTGGTTTCCCCAACGTATGTGCCATTCCTATCTCATAAAAAACATTTGGATTTCTACCCGTGCAATCTGCTATGACAATTCGACAAGCATTCATCGCGTTCCAAATGTCCGACACGACTGATTTTGCCGTAAAAAAGTCATCACCACGTGAAACGCTGAGATTCATCTTGTGAACTGCGTTCCGTATATGATCATCGTAGACTGGTTTTAGGTCTTGCAAAAATGGCATAATGACAAAAACTTCTGATTTCACAGCCGGCTTCGATGGTTTCCCGAATATTGGAGAGCTGATCACTGAGTTCGCAGTATAGTTTGCTAAGCGCGTCAAACTTATGTCAAGAATATTGAAGAACCTTGAAAGAGGTTCAGTAGAACTGATTTCATTGCGATCACTCACCTCAATTAATCCTAACCTCTCAAGTTCTTCCTGCCATTGTAAAACACTTCGAGGCAAGTCGATGACATCGTGAGAGTGATAGGCAGATTTCACAAATTCTTTGACGTTTGAAATCTTCTTGTCCCTAATAAGTTTCAATAATTCAAAAGGTCGAAATCCTTGCTGGGTCATAGCAATTACCTCCTATCATTGACATTCTTATTGAGATGGCTAACGGTTTGCGTTAGCCGCAAGTGGGCGGGCGTGGATTCGGCTGGAAGCCGGAAA
>CAZBAX010000154.1:0-1125 GCA_964489725.1 uncultured Anaerolinea sp.
GGTAAACTGGCATTTTCTCACCCCGCCCAGCCGCCGGTAACGCGAGCCGTTGGGCAGTTCATTGAACATTTTAAGAGGTCATAAAAATGAATGAATCCGACCGTCAGAGAAACTGGCTCTCACATTGGTTTTTCCTATTCTTCATTGCAGGGCTTTTGCTTCTTGCGATCAATCTGGCGAAGTCCAATATCGTTTGGGCTTGGGTATTCGCTATTGCTATGCTGGCGCTCGGCGTTCCCTGCATGGTCGGCGGAATTGTGATCTTTAATCGGTACAAGGATGTTTTCGACTTTGAACCAGCAACTTTGTTCGGTCGCCAGTCCAATGGGAAAGGTATACGCAGTTTATTGTCCGCTTTTATCTTCTTCGGAGTCTGGTCGAGTATCGGTGGCACGTTCTTGTTCTTCATGCTTCGGTCCGGCGCGATTGAACAATTGGCAAAATAATGATTGATTTTAGCAATCATGAAAAGCGTAGCTCAGTAAGAACTACGGTTATAGTAGTCTGTGCAATACTCTTCTTCAGTCTGGTTGCTGTTGCTATACTATATTTCTTTTCTTCGAATGCACTGGATAATCAAAACTCAGTTAAGCAAGATGAAATGATGAGGATTGTTTTAGAATGGGGACGACTCGCGCCCTTCCCTGCTAGCGCTACTAACATTTCCATTAAAACCGAAGGCAGCTCTTTTACTCGTAGTTTTCACGCAAGCTCTATCGCACCAAAAGATGATATTCAGATTTGGCTAAGCAGTTCACCTGGACTCCAGGGGACAACCGCCGAAGAAGTATCGGATAACACCGTTCGATACAGTATCAGTCCCGGAGGCGGCGCAAATCTAGCTGAGGTTACAATCGATCATAGTTTGAACAAAGTAGATATTTATGTTTCATGGAGCTAGCTTTCTTCAAAACAAGAAGAGGCTCGTTGGCAAAAGCCTGCCCAACAAAGCGTGCACCCGACGTCTGGGAGTCTGCGCGTTTTCAGGCCGCTTACGTGGCTTCAAGTTGGTTCCAGCAAAGCAGCGTTCTCTCAGCCCGCCCAGCCGCCGGTAACGCAAGCCGTTAGCCGCCACTTTATAAGGATAAAGAAATGGGCAATATTCTAATTGCAAACATTACCTGG
>CAZBAX010000155.1:0-1084 GCA_964489725.1 uncultured Anaerolinea sp.
CCGTCGGCTGCTACTTCATGCTAACACCCGACGTCTGGGAGTCTGCGCGTTTTCAAGCACTTTTCTTGGCTTGAGGTTGGTTCCGTCAAACTGGCGTTGCCTCCTCCCGCCCAGCCGCCGGTAACGCAAGCCGTTAGGCGCTTCACGGCAAAGTTGGAAACAGGGTAAAGGTAAAATATTCGAAATGCAAATAGATGATTTGGATGTCCTTGCCAGCAAAATACTGAAACTTGTAAATGACAGCAAGTTAAGCATCCAAGGACCGGTGGAAATACAATATGGATTTGGATGGGAGCCAACAATTACTTTCTGGTCAGAATTAAGAAGGGTCCATTTTTATTTTGATATCGAAACCTACAAGGAAGGGGCAACTGTTGAAGTATCCGAATTCAAGCCAAACCAAATAATTAGACGACCTAACAATGTCGATACAAACTCAGAATTTATGCGTGGCATTGTGGTAACCTCTGATGAAGCATGGATTATCGTCAAGAAATTTTTATCTGAAGGGTGTGCCTTTAAGGATTTACCAAATCATGGTTGGAAAATCGACTCGGCAGATCATGATAAATTTATTCCTCATCCGCCCAATGCGCCTAATGCTGGCAACATAGTCTCTACTGTTGAAGTGTTAAAACAGATTGGTGAGCCGTGGCATCCACCACAATTAAAGAAGAATCGCTCATGGTTTCAATTGTTGAAAAATTGGTTTCAGAAAAACAAAAACAGCGCCTAACAATGCGTGCACCCGACGTCTGGGAGTCTGCGCGTTTTCAAGCATTTTTCTTAGCTTGGAGTTTTTTCCGCCAAAAACGCGTTATCTCAGCCCGCCCAGCCGCCGGTAACGCGAACCGTTAGGCCCCAGGGTTTTTTCTGACTTTGGGGGACGGGCAATATTTTTTGAATGCAAAGTTGTGGCCGCTGAATTGCCTGCTTTGGAATTGCTCGCATCTACTTTTGCCGGAGAGTTTCTTTCAAGAATTCACGTCTCATGTTGCTTCGCTCGCGGTTCAACCTTTTGGCAAAGATGTGAGCACGTCAGCGAATTGAGGTTGTAACCAATTGGCTGTGGAATCCTGCTCGC
>CAZBAX010000156.1:0-1081 GCA_964489725.1 uncultured Anaerolinea sp.
TAGGCAGCAGGTGATAACGGAGCCAACTCCTCGACAAGAAAAAAGCTGAGGAGCGTGGAGCATTGCGGGCAAACAGACATGGCCAATCGCCTTCCACATTATGACACGAGAGCGAGCAGAACGACAACGCCAATTGGTTACAAACTCAATTCGCTGACGTGCTCACGACTCTGGCAGGAAGAAAAGAAGCGAGCGAGGCAAGACGAGAGGTGAACTCTTGAAAGAAACTCTCCGGTAAAAGTAGATGCGAGCAATGCACACGGCAGGCAATGCAAACGGACATCATTTTTCAAGCGCAACGATTTTGCCCGCAATTTCAAAGACCGAAAAAGACCTGCGGCCTAACGGCTTGCGTCAGCCGACTTGGGGTGGGAGTGTGGAGCCGCTGTCGAAACGGAAAAAAGCCTAAAGCCACGCAAAAAGCCAAAATAACGCGGCGCGTACCCCAAGTCGGCTGCACGCTTTGTTGGGCGCACGGAACGCCAACTGATTTCATTGATAAGGAGCAGCAGACTCATCTTGCAACATTTTACCCACAATAAAGCTTTTCGCAATCACCAAAAATGATGATAACCAACCAGTACCTTTACGAAGCAGAAGCAGCAGCCAAGTAAAAAATCAACCTTGTGAAGGAATAGAAATTAAGCCGAAGAATCTGTATAAAATGTTGCGAAACCACTGCGAGTGAAAATCAACTCAATCTGAAAATCTTACCCAACCGAAACTCGACACAGCTAAAGGAAATTGACTTGATGATTCAAATAATCTTCGCTGACGGAAAACATAAACTTGGAAACGCAAGCCAATTTCAGTAACTGATCATGACCAACCTGAAACATCGACGACGAAGAGTATGTAACCAAATGAAGAACAGAAGGACTTGATATCAAATTGTCTGCAAATGAAGAGTGCACGAAGCAAAATGGAAACGCTATTATTTCTAAAAAGAGAACCCCAAGCCTTTAGAGCTACCTGTGCGCCCAACGGTTTGCGTTACCGGCGGCTGGGCGGGACGAGACAACGCTGTTTTGACGGAACCAACTTCAAGCCATGCAAAGTGCCTGAAAACGCGCAGACTCCC
>CAZBAX010000157.1:0-1080 GCA_964489725.1 uncultured Anaerolinea sp.
ACTTCTAAAAAGAAGACCCCAAAATTTTACAAAAAAAGCTGTGCGCCCAACGGCTCGCGTTAGCGGCTTGGTGAGAGGACCAGCCAACGAAACGGAAAAAAGCTCCTCGCCGCGACGGCGGCTCTAACGCGGCGCGTACCACCAAGTCCGCCTGCACGCATTGTTAGGCGGCTTTTTGTGATTGTAAACCTAAATCAAGAAGCACTCGAAATCCACAATCATTGAGCTGTCCACGTGGAGGGTGACATCCGCGATCATTGGAACGTAAATACTCAGGATTGCTCACATTCCAGGCGCCGCCTTTGAAAACTCGATATGTGTAGCCTCGTACATCAATCATTTCTTGATTCCAACCTGTAATACACCTTTCCCACACATTTCCCGTCATATCCATGACACCATAAATACTTTTACCTTCCGGATACTCATAAACCTCACTTGGCGATCCCAACTTCTTTCCATAGTTTCCCCGCGTCCCATCCAAAATATTGCCCCAAGGATAATGCCACCTGGTATCGCCCAGTGCTGCCCGTTGCCATTCTTGTTCTGTGGGAAGACGAATCAGCCACGTTGACACATCGTGGATATTTAGGGGATTATCTCCCGGCAATTTATCTTGTAACTCGGCAGAAAGCCAAAGACAAAAAGCCACACTGTCAAACCAACTGACCCGCGTGCGAGGTAAATAAGCGCCTTGAAAAGCCGTCGGTCTTGGATTCTTATGATCTTTACGCCATTGAATTGCTTCAGGAGAGAATTCCCACCATCGATGATTCGAAAAGCCATTTGAATGCTTGATGAAGCGTTCATATTGAGCGTTCGTAATAGGATACTTAGCAATTGCGAATTCGCTCACCTGGGAAATCCCACCTCGTGTACCACCTTGTTGTGTGGCATCTTCCAAGAAGACATTACCACCTTGCACATAACACCATTCAAATGGTGCATGAAGGATGGACTCAGTGGTTTTGGACAATGCTGCTAGATGTGACAAATCTGGCATACGTTATTTAGTTCTGCCGCCTAACGGTTCGCGTTAGCGGCTTGGTGGGGGGACCAACTCACGAAACGGAAAAAAGC
>CAZBAX010000158.1:0-1071 GCA_964489725.1 uncultured Anaerolinea sp.
AGGAAATCGGGTAAAGTTGTTTAGCTACAAACGATTTCACCCGGAGGTTCTGATGCCGATCAACGAGACCTATCGTACTTGGATTCGCCGAATTTGTGAACTGCGACCGAAACAACGCAAGACACAGGTTCAAAACTTTGTGTGGTTGTTGGTGGGTATCTTTCATAGTCACTCGGTGAGCCTGAGCAGGATCGCAGGCAAGGTGATCAGTCAAGCCAAGAACGTGAGTACGGTCAGACGCTTGAGCCGTTTTCTAGCAAGTTCAGCGGTGGATGTGCGCAGCTGGTATCGCTCGACCGCGAAAGTTTGGTTGAGGTCACAGGCCCAACAGGTCGGTGAGATCCGGTTGCTTGTGGATGGCACCAAGATTGGGTGCGGATATCAGTTGCTGATGGTCAGCCTTGCCTACCGCCGCAGAGCCGTTCCGATTGCCTGGTCTTGGGTTCGCCAGGTTCGTGGGCACAGCACAGCTGCCAAGCAGATCTGTCTGCTGAAGTATGTGAGAAGCTTGATCCCACAAAACCTGCCCGTTTTTTTGGTCGGCGACAGCGAATTTGGCTCCATGGCAGTCTTGCAGCAGCTCAAACAGTGGCAGTGGTTCTTTGTGCTGCGTCAAAAAGGCAATACTGGACTGTGGCTCGAGGAACGAACGGGCTGGCAGCGATTGGACAGCCTTGTGCAAAAAGCTGGACAATCTGCCTGGCGTCCGAATGGCTACTTGACCCAGACGGACATCGTTCCAATCTCCGTCTTGATCCACTGGCAGAAGGGCGAGAAAGAACCCTGGTGCTTAGCGACCAACCTGCCCGATGCTTCCTTGACCTTGCGTTACTACCGCAGACGGATGTGGATCGAAGAAATGTTTGGCGATTTCAAAAAACACGGCTTTGATTTGGAGAGCACTATGCTGCGCAACGCACCACGCTTATCTCGTTTGACCTTGGCTGTGGCGTTCCTGTACGTTTGGCTCCTCTCCATTGGCAGTCGCACCATTCGGGCCGGTCTCCGTCATTTGGTGGATCGCAAAGATCGTCGTGACTTGAGCCTCTTTCAAATCGGCTTGCGCTTCAT
>CAZBAX010000159.1:0-1024 GCA_964489725.1 uncultured Anaerolinea sp.
CAAAAACGTGCCCGACTGCAACCCGTCGGCTGCTACTTCATGCTAACACCCGACTTGGGGTGGGCCCCGCGTTTTTCAGCATGTTTCTGGCTTGCGCGGACTCCCGTTTCGATGGCTGGTCCACGCTCCCACCCCAAGCGGGTAACGCGAGCCGTTGGGCGCTAGAAGTAACAAATACAAGGAAGTTATGATGGATTCAGACTTTGCCTCCGTTCCTGAACAACCATGGCCTCAAAAGGGTGATGTCCTCTTTGCCTCAGCATCCGATTGGTGGCACAATTCCTGCCTTGATTTCCACTCAGATAATTGGGAGATGTATATTGGCGGTTATAAAAAGGCAGGCGATGCATTAGTTGAACACATAAAAAACGATAGAATAGAACAAGATTATCTTGTATTCCCTATCGTTTTTGTTTATCGCCAGTATTTAGAGTTGCGGTTAAAGAAACTCATTATTGATTGTAGACAGCTATATGATGATAGATCAGAGTTTCCAAAGGTACATGACCTAAAAAGGCTATGGATAGAATGTAAACCTCTGCTTACGAAGTTGGAACCTAAACTTTCAGCACAAGATTTGGAAGCGGTAAGTGAAAGTATTCACCAATTCTGTGAACTTGATCCTAGTTCAGAAGCATTTCGGTATCCAATTAACAGGAAAGGCAAGAAATCATTGCCATCAAACCTGCAACATATAAATGTTCGAAATCTCGCAGACATAATGGGAAGACTAAGTGCTTTCTTCGATGCGGGAGCAATGGCTGTTTTAGAATACTTAGAGTACAAGCAAGAAATGGAAGCCTACTACAGAGATGATAGCTACGAATAGATCGAGACACTTCCAATACATACCGCCCAACAATGCGTGCAGGCGGACTTGGTGGTACGCGCCGCGCTAGAACCGCCGTCTCGGCGAGGAGCTTTTTTCCGTTTCGTCGGCTGGTCCCCCCACCAAGCCGCTAACGCGAGCCGTTAGCTGCCAATATATAACAACATGAAACCGAACCCAAAAACTGGTGAACTC